>JAIXVU010000002.1 GCA_027482685.1 bacterium | reverse complement strand
TAGTAGCAGTTAGTGCTGTAAGGATGTTTGTGAAGAGGTTAGTTGATGTAGCGTTAGTGGTTAGGAGGTTAACAAAGGTACCGTTGGTAGAGAAGAGGTTGGTAGAGGTACTGTTAGTAGCAGTGAGGTTAGTAGCAGTAGCGTTAGTAAAGATAGCCTCACCCGCAGTAAAACTACCGCTATTAAAATTAGTTGAGGATGCTGTATTAAAAACAACATCACCGACAGTAAGATACGTTATTGTTGTCGTAGCTAATGTAGTCGTACCAACAACGTTAAGCATGCCGTTAGTACTCAAATCGCCCGTTGGCGCAGCATAAAAATTTAGATTTTCTGTCCAAGAAGTTCCGTTCCAAGATAGAGTAGTGTTAGTTGCAGTCCCTGCTATTATAGTGCCGAAAACTGTAGTCCAGTAGGTTGACGTCCCAGTACTTGCCAATAACTGACCAGGAGTGCCCGTTGCACTCAAAGAATCTGTAAATGATCCAGATAGACTAAGATTAGTCATTGTTGTGTTCCCCGTAAAGACCGCACTCCCATTAAAGGTTGAGTTATTTAGAACCGCATTGGAAATTGAAGTGTTTGTGATAGATCCATTGGTAATAGTTGGATTATCAATAACTGTATCTCGTAAATTACCAACTGTTGTAATGCCAGAAAATCCAATAGGATAAGAAATTGAGGAACCTCCTTGGGGTGAAACCCCGTCTCTTCCATCTTTACCATTTACTCCGGCAGGACCAGCAACCGGAATATAGTTTGTTACATAGTTAGTAACATAAACAGGGTTTGTATTTGGGAGAAAACCTGAAACATTCTGTGTTGTTTTTTTAGAATTTAGGGCAGTTTGTGTTGCTACTTGTTTAACATCAGATAACGTTGATGAAGATACGGAAATCTGTGGCGTGTTAATTGTTACATCCTCAGATTGGCAAATGCTGTAGTCAAAGGAGGTTGATCGAGCAGATACAAAACAATAAAAAGATAGAGAGATTTTATCAAGAAGCGGTAGCTTATTCTTTATAGATTTCGTACTTGTAGCTGCAGATACTTGCTCTAAAGATGAAAAATAGATTGTATATGGCTCGGTAAAAAACGGACCAGAGATTTTAGGTAAACTACTAATATTATCTTTTAAACTTAAATCTAGCTTTGATATTTTAAAATTAGTAAGAAAAGAAGATGTTGGTAAAATAGGAGATAAAAAAAGATCACTATATGTAGTACTTCTATTTGAAAGAGATTTAGAAACGAGACTGAACGGCATTGTTTTACCTTCAAAAGAAAATGGTCGTGAATTTAAGAACGAATTAATTTTTGAAAAAGATAATTTAGTAAATGTAAAATTATTTAAATTAAAACTTTCTTTGGAAAAGGTTGAAGCCACTGCAAAATTTGAATCAAGAGCAAAAATCGGGATAGGTAAAAAAACATTAAGTACAAGTACAAGAGTGAGGATTCCTGCGACAGATTTTTTAATGAGCAGATTTGTAAAATATCGCATGAAATTAACTTATACTAAGTATAGTAAAAAGTGTGCATAAGTACAGTGAAAAATTGAATAAATATGTGGATAAAGTACAAACAAAAAGACCTTAATAAAAAAGAAGTATTTAAAGAAAAAAGCGGTAAAAATTCTTTTATTATTTTCAATTAGTACCCCTGGTAAAAAGAACTAAAAAAACGAGCTACTAATTAAAAAATAAAGAATAAAAAAAATATAATAAGTAAGTAAAAAAAAACGTATATTACATAAGAATTAATTCCTATTATTCTTCACTTTCTTGATCTAAAGCAGCAAATTTAAATATTTTATAAATTAATTTGATATTCTAGCAATGAATCAAAACATCGTTTTTATTTAAAATATAATATTTAAATTTCGGTTTTATCTAATAGTTTATAATATATTGAAATTTAAGTGTTAAATAACTATTTGATAAAATATAATAATATATGATTAGAATTATTCATTACTGATTTATCAAGCTTACTTTGAGTGGTTTTACCTATGATCAATAGGTTCTTAGTTCTTCTGATGTCTTCTGTTACACTTATATTTATGTTTATTCATTTACGTAATCATACCCATTATTCACTTTTGCGTGGGCTGCCTAAAATTGATGATTTCTTGGACAAAGTAAAAAGAGAGAACCTCCCTGCTGTTGCTTTAACTGATACTAATAATATGTACGGGGTAATTGAGTTTTTTGCCAAATCTAGAAAGAGAAGTATTAAGCCGATTATAGGTGTAGAATTTTCTATTTTGAGCCACGAGCAAACTTTTAAAGTTGTTCTTCTTGCTAAGAATATTCAAGGATATAAAAATTTAATGAGAATGACTTCTATTATCAATGTTAATGACCCTGTCAGCCCTCTTCTTACCGACGATATTATCACTCTTTATGGAGAAGGTCTTATCTTTCTGTCTGGTGGTGTTTGGGGTGATATCAGTTCTTTTCTTTATACTAATAAAGCTATCGCTAAAGACCGGTTAGATTTTTATAAAAAATGTTTTGGTGCAGACTCAGTCTATCTTGAGATTAATCAGTCGCTTTCTTTCTTTGAAAATAAAACTATTAGAAAGGATATCTTAAGCTTTGCAAAAGAAACTAATACTAAGGTTGTTGCTTGTCTTAATACTCACTACTTAGAGCTTGAGGATAAGCAAGCACATAAGACGCTCTTTTTAGTACATGGAGACGAGCACTCAGTGGACGAATATTCAAATTTTTATCAAAAAGATGATTTTCATTTCGCTTCACAAGATGAAGTATATAAAGAATTTTTTGATGCACCAGAAGCAATCAAGGCGACTGAAGAAATAGCAGATCTTTGCAATGTTGAACTAACTTTGGGGTCGTGGGTATTCCCTAATATAGAATTTACAAAAAGTTATGACGAGGACATTAGAGACCTTGCGTATAAGGGACTATCTATTAGAAGCTTAGAGCTAACCGAACCTATAAAAAGCCGTCTTGATTATGAACTAAAGGTTATTGCAGATAAAGGATACTCCCCATACTTCCTCGTTGTATATGACCTACTTAGATTCGCACGTGAAAATAATATCCTTACTAATATTAGAGGGTCGGTAGCCGGATCCCTTGTTACGTATTTACTCCAGATCACAAAGTGTAATCCTATTGAGTACAAGTTGCCTTTTGAACGATTCTTAAACCCGGAGCGCCCATCAGCACCTGATGTTGATATGGATTATGCTGATACCCGTAGAGACGAAGTGATTAATTATGCCAGAAGAAAATATGGAATAGATAACGTTGCTCAAATTGGAACCTTTGGTACCATGATGGCACGTGGTGCTGTACGAGATGTGGCGCGCGCAATGAAGTTCCCATATATGGTTGGAGACCGTATCAGTAAAATGATTCCTATGCCAAAGCAAGGATTCCCTGTTACGATAGCATCGGCATTACAAGAAGTTCCAGAACTAAAAGAAATGTACGACACGGATCGAGAAACACAAATAATTCTCGATATGGCACAAAAAGTTGAGGGCTGTGTTAGACACATTTCTGTACATGCCGCAGGAACAGTTATCTCTCCTTCACCACTTTGGGATTTTACCCCAATACAAAAAGATCCTAAAGGTGGAAAAATAATCACTCAATATGACATGTATACAATTGAGGATGCAGGGCTTCTTAAGTTTGATTTTTTGGGTATTCGTAACTTAACCATTCTCGGAGATGCTCTCACGATCGTAAAAGAACGTTACGGAAAAAATATTGATATAGAAAATATACCATTAGATGACCCTGTTACATTTGCTCTTCTTGCTCGCGGCGAAACAGCTGGGCTCTTTCAATTAAACGGTTCAGGCATGACGAAGTTTCTAAAAGAACTTAAACCAACAACTATCTTTGATATTAATGCTATGGTTGCTCTCTATCGACCAGGGCCTCTTGAAATGATTCCAGAATATATCTCTCGTAAACACGATGCGACAAAAGTAACATTTCTTGACCCTCGTTTAGAGCCAATTCTCGATCAGTCTTTTGGTGTTATTGTTTATCAAGATGACGTGATGCTTATTGCTATACATCTGGCGGGGTACTCTTGGCTTGAAGCGGATAAGCTACGTAAAGCTATGGGTAAAAAAATCCCTGCAGAAATGCAAGCGCAAAAAGAAAAGCTTATGAAAGGTTTTCATGAGCATGGTCTTTCAGAGAAAAAAAGTAACGAGCTTTGGCGATTAATTGAACCGTTCGCAGCGTATGGGTTCAACAAAGCGCATGCAGCAAGTTATGGTCGTGTTGCTTACCAAACTGCATACATGAAAGCTAACTTCCCAATTGCATATATGACCGCAATTCTTACAAATGAAAGTGGTGATATTGAAAAAATTGCAGAAATAGTAACAGAGTGCAAACGAATGCAGATAAAAATCCTTCCTCCTGATATTAATATGAGTGAAGGAGGTTTTAGCATAGTCACAGACTCAAACGGTAAAGAAGAAATACGTTTTGGACTTTATACAATAAAAAATCTTGGTGTTGACATTGCTGACGCAATAGTAAACGAAAGAAAAAAAACCGGACCTTTCACATCATTTGAAAATTTTCTTGAACGTATTACTCATAAAAACCTTAATAAAAAATCTTTAGAAGCATTAACAATGTGCGGAGCATTAGATGCTCTTGTTGACCGCGGAGATGTCCTAGGTAATATGGACGCTATACTACAGTTTCATAAAGAAGTAATTAAGGATAACCATTTACAAGGAAGTTTATTTGGAGGCATTACCTCTTCCGTGTTTACACTTAAAAAATCAACTTCTGTTACTCAAGAACAGCGATTAGCCTGGGAAAAAGAACTGCTCGGATTATTTGTATCAGGCTTTCCACTTGACCCATGGAAAGAAAAAATAGATCAAAGAGGTATTACTATAGATAAGATTCTTGCAGGAACATTTGATAATCAAAAAGTTAATATAGCAGCAATTATTGAGCAAATTAGAATAACTACCACAAAAAAGGGTGATAAAATGGCCCTACTTATCCTTCGTGATCACTATGGCTCATTTGAAGTCGCACTTTTCCCAGAAAGCTACAAAAAATTAAAGGACAAGCTTTATCTAGACATTCCTCTTATTTTTCAAGGGAAAGTTAATCTTCGTAACGACTCACGAACCATGATTATAGATACAATAGAAAAGCTTATAAAAAAATAATCTTCTTAATGATCTTAATTCACAACCATTTCAACACTTCATTTTGCATGCACGTAAAAGATATGGTAGTATAAAGCAATGCTACTGCTATCTATTGTGCAATTAAGTTTAGCCATCCTTCTTGTCGTACTTGTACTATTACAACGTGCAAATACCGATGCTTCTGGTGCTTTTGGCCAAGATGGTGGCACAAGTTTTAGTGTAGAAAAGCGTGGTGCAGAAAAGTCTCTCCATCAGCTAACGATCGCCACGGCGTTCATTTTCGTTGCGACTGTAGCGTATCCTATTTTCTTCAACTAATTAAAACTGTATCAATAGATATGTAGAGGGACTCCTCTATGGACACCACATCTAATTTATCCTCAAGAAAAAAGACAATAAACTTCTCTTCTGTTAGAAGTGTATACAGGACACTCTCCCCAGAGAAGGTTCTTATTGTTTGGTTACTTATTTTTATTTCTTTAGTTCTGATTTTTGCAGGAGTTGCAGTTTTTAATCTACGTTTCTTAACTACAGTACCAACATATGGAGGTCAAATATCTGAGGGAATTATAGGAACTCCACGATTCATAAATCCCGTTCTTGCGGTGACCGACCAAGATAAAGATATGACATCTCTTGTTTATGCGGGACTGACAAAAAAAGATTCCTCCGGGAAAAGTGTACTTGATATGGCGGATATTATTTCTACAAGCGAGGACTCTCTAAAATATACAGTTAGTATAAAAACTTCCGCAAAGTTCCACGATGGGTCCCCTGTTACTGCTGATGATATTATTTATACAATATCTCTCATTCAAAACCCAAATATCAAAAGTCCGCATCGTGTTGAATGGGAAGGAGTAACGCTAGAAAAAATAAACTCAACTACATTAGTATTTTCGCTTAAAAAGCCCTACCCCTTCTTTATGGATAACCTTTCTATAGGAATTCTTCAAAAAAATTTGTGGAAAGATTTAACAGATGAGCAAATAAGTCTAAGTGATCTTAATATTAACGCAGTTGGTAGCGGCCCATACAAAATAAAACTAATTAAACGTGATTCAGGTATACCTGTATCTTTCACATTAACAGCTCACAAAGACTATACACTTGGTAGACCATACCTTGAGACTATGACTATAGACACCTATCAAAATGAGAAATTCTTACTTCAAGCACTCGCAAATGGTGATATTAGTCGTGCTCATGGCATAGCCCCTCCAAAAGTTGTAACACTCAATATTGCAACCAGTAGCATTAGAAAAATGCCTCTGCCGAGAACATTTACTGTTTTCTTTAATCCAAATAAAGCGCAATTTCTATCAGAAAAAAATGTACGTCTTGCTCTTGAGGCTTCAATAGATAAAGAAAAAATTTTGAAAGATGTACTCTTGGGTTATGGAAAGATTGTTGATGGACCATATCCATTTGACGATGCGCCATACGAGAATAGTTATAATCCGACCCTTGCAAAAGAACTACTTGAAAAAAGTAGCACATATAAGAAAGCTGAAAATGCTTCTTCTAGTATCACACTTACAATTGCAACAGCAAATACGGATGAAATGCGACAAATCGCAGAACAGATACAGCGTGACTGGGAAGCACTTGGTATAAAGACATCTCTTCTTATATACGAAGTCCCTGACCTTAATCAAACCATCATTAAGAACCGTGACTTCGAAGTTCTCTTGTTTGGATCAATCACTCAGAACCCTTCTGATCTCTATGCATTTTGGCACTCAAGTCAACGCACGTACCCAGGGCTCAATATTTCAAATTATGTAAGTAAGCAACTTGATGCTAATCTAGAGATATTACGAGAAAGCGGTGATGAGCTTGCACGAATAAGTGCTTATGACGCTGTAAAAAAAGAATTTAAGGAAGAGGTGCCAGGGATATTCCTTTTCGCTCCATCACTTATCTATGTTACCAACGATAAAGTAAGAACACAGCTTCCAGAAAGTAGCGCAGACAGTTCTTCTCGATTCTCTTTAATACCAACTTGGTATAGATATACAGAGAAAGTATGGTTATCAACATACAGTAAAAAAAGTATAGAGATACTGCAAAACATTATTCATTAACACTATAACTATGTCTACACCATTAACTAATACAACAGGAGAAGAAATAATCTCTAGACCAGAAGAATCTCAGCAGTCTATTATAAAAAAACCAGAACGAACATATATGAACAAATCACGTAACTCTCGCCCGCCACGATCTATGGTTGGACCAAAATTTGATACAACTGTTTCTACTAAACGAGAAACGGACCATCTCCCTCCGCTTAAAGATGGTGATATTCGTATTATTCATTTAGGTGGTGTAGAAGAGATAGGTAGAAATATGAGCATGATTGAGTATAAGGACTCAATCGTGATTGTAGATTGTGGTGTACAGTTTACTGAAACAAACACTCCTGGTATTGATTTTATACTCCCTAATACAAGATACCTTGAGGAGCATAAACACAAGATAAAAGCTGTTCTTGTGACTCATGGTCACCTTGATCACATAGGTGCGATACCATATATCATGCCACGTATTGGAAACCCTCAAATATATGCACGACTATTCACGTCACTTATGATTAAGAAACGTCAAGAGGAGTTCCCGCATCTCTCTCCTCTTACAATTAATGTTGTTGAACGAGGTGATACCGTAACACTTGGTGATCTTAAAGTAAGGTTCTTCGGAGTAACACATGCCATCCCAGACTCAATGGGTATCATTATAGAAACACCATACGGTGACATTGTTCACACTGGTGACCTACGACTTGAGCATAATGATGGAATCCCAACAGATGACGAAGTAGATCGTTATAAGACTTTTGAAAATCGCAATACGCTTCTTCTTATGGCAGATTCTACTAACTGTGAAAATCCTGGTTTTTCTATATCTGATGCTGTTGTATATAGAAATATAGAAGCTATTATTCGTGATACACCAGGACGACTCATCATCAGCACCTTTGCTTCCCAAGTTGAACGTATGCTCTTCATGCTTGAAACTGCAGAACGTTATGGAAAGAAAGTAATCATTGAAGGTCGCAGTATGAAGACTAACGTAGAAATCTCTAAGCTTGCAAATATGCTTAAAGTTAAACCTGAGACACTTATCCCAAGTGAAGACATGGTGCGCTACCCTGAAAACAAACTTATTATCCTAGCAACAGGGCAACAAGGTGAAGAGTTTGCAGCTCTTGGTCGTATTGCAAGTAAAACACATAAGTTTGTTCGCCTTACCCCACGTGATACCATTCTAATGTCATCATCTGTTGTTCCTGGGAACGAGCGAGCTGTACAAAACCTCAAAGATAAACTCTCTCGCCAAGGAGCACATCTCATACACTACAAAACCTCTGACGTTCACTCATCAGGACATGCTAACGCTGATGAGCTTCTATGGATACATCGTAAGATTCATCCTAAGTTCTTCATACCGGTACACGGTTATCACTACATGCTTCGTGTGCATGCTGATCTAGAACGTAAACTTGGTATGCTAGAAGAAAATATTGTCATTCCGGATAACGGAATGCTTATTGAAATTCGTGAAGGTGGAACAAAAATCATATCACTAAAAGAAAAAGCACCTGGTGAAATGATTGTGGTTGATGGAACGTCTGTTGGTAAAATACAAGATGTTGTGATGCGCGATAGGCAAACTCTTGCTGAAGATGGGATGTTTGTTGTTATTGGTGTTATTGATAGCCACACACATCAACTTAAAAAATCCCCTGATCTTATTTCTCGTGGATTTGTGTATCTAAAAGAGTCTCAAGATCTACTTTACCAAACACGCTTACTCACAAAGAAAGTAATAGATGACTCACTTGCTCGTGGAGGATACTCTAATCTGGATCAAATGAAGCAAGATATTGCTGAAGCAACTACAAAATTCTTGCTCCAGAAAACCGCAAAACGTCCTGTTATCATCCCAGTTATTATAAGTGTATAAAATATTTATCTGCTAACTAAAGATTCAGCAGTGCTTACTACTCACAGTCAAACTGTGTGGTTATTTGCTATACTCATTACTATATGGACGACACTCGTAAAAAGAAGTTACTAATTGTAACCTATGTACTTACTTTACTATATGCCCTGCATTATGGTATTCCCCTATACGCTACATCAATATACCTTAATCAGTATTTTGGAACATCAATTATCAGCCTCCTCTACATGGTAGGTAGTATAGGTGCATTACTTTCATCTATACATATCTCTCAATATATACATAAGTTTCATACAAAAACCTTTGCAATCATTATTACAATTGCAGAAATTATATCAATCACACTATTTGGTGCTACAAACAACCCATACTTTTTAGTTCTTTTCTTTATCACACACTTTATTCTTCAAACACTACTGTATGTTATCTTAAATGTTTTTGTGGAGAGTTTTAGTAAACAAGCAAATACAGGAAGTATCCGAGGGATGTTTTTGACGCTTCTTAATGTTGGAATCCTTATATCTCCAGCAATAGGTGGTTTTGTTCTTGAAAAATATTCTTTTAGTATCCTATATCTTTTGGCAGCATTTACCCTTATACCCTTCTTATTTCTCGTCCATCATTTCTTTAAGCATATAAAACAGCCAGCAACGCATAGTATTGATACGATTGGGGCATTAAAAAAGGTATGGAAAAATAGAAATCTAAAAGCTATTTTAGTTACCGCATTCATCATGGAGTGTTTTTACGCAGTAATGATTATCTATTCATCAATATACTTAAATGCTCTCGGCATACCTCTTAGCGTATACTTAGGTGTTATCCTACCATTTGCACTTCTTCCTCTTGTGTTATTGCCATATGAACTTGGATATCTTGCAGATAAAAAATTTGGAGAAAAGGAGATTCTTATTGGGGGTCTTTGTCTTCTTGCGTTTACTACATTCCTTTTTGTAATTGTAAAATCATCTAACCCTCTTATATGGATCGCCATCTTAATAACATCTCGTATAGGAGCTGCATGTGTTGAGACTATGGCTTTCACATATTACTTCAAAAAAATTAATCCAGAAGATGCTTCCCTTACTGCACTCTTCTCCAACACAAGAGCAAGTGCTACAATTGCCGTAGGTGCGGTTGGTATATTGATAAGCCCACTTCTTGTAGATAATCCTGAGATTATTTTCATCATCTTAGGGTCTGTTATCCTATGGTGCATCTCATATGTTCTCCCGCTTAAAGACACGCGATAAACTACCATGAAAGAAATTAAATCAACATCCAAAGAACCAATTCGTATCAATGTTTTCCTGCGTGATCATGGGGTTGGTTCACGTCGTACTATTGATGATTATATTGCCAACAAGCAAGTTCTTATAAATGGTAAAACGGCTTTGCTTGGTGCTCTTGTTAAACATAATGACATTATTAAAGTAGAGCATATGATCAAAGACCCTCTGTACGCTCTCTACCATAAACCACGGGGAGAGGTAACCGGTCATCACAAGGACTTACCAGGATGCGAGCCAATAGGGCGACTTGATAAAGAAAGCGAGGGCTTACTACTTTATACAAATGACTACCGTGTTACGGATGCACTCCTTAATCCAAAATATGCAAGAGAAAAAGAATATGATGTTACCATTCGCGAAAAAGCAACTCCGCGCGTTGTAACCCTTCTTAAAAAAGGTATCTATACTCAAGAAGCGCAGTACGCCCCTGTTAAATCGGTGTCAATTTATAACGAAGGATATTCGCTCAAGATAATTCTAACTGAAGGAAAAAAGCACGAAATCCGTCGCATGTTAAATGCCCTTAACTTAACTGTGGTATCACTTAAGCGCATTCGTATTATGTCTTTTGTGCTTCATGGTCTTAAGGTCGGCTCTATTCATAGACTAACAGATAAACAAATACATACTTTGTTAACTGAATGTAACATTACATAATCTGATAACCACTTTTAGTTATAGTGCTTTTGATAATAAAACCCTCTTGTATCAATTGAAGAATTACTATATCTGCTCGCTCATCCTCTGGTATTTCATTGTCGTGAGTAATTGCAAAAAGCACCTTAGCTCGCACCTGCCGAAGTGAGCCTGTAAACGCTGACTGCTTATGATTATGCTTACTTTTTGTGTTATGAGATACACCTTTTGCTTTAAGATTTGCGCCATAATCTATTAATGCGTAGTACCATATACGTGCACCTACTTGTACTACTCTATGATTCATATGTAGTTTCTGTAAGATACCTGCGATATCTTTATCATCAATACTTTCTTGCTCACTAAAAAAATACTCGATGATTGCGGTACGGATGTTAGTCTCAATCACTGGTTCAGTAAATGTATTATATGCAAATGCGCATATTGCTGATGCGGTATATTTACCCACCCCTGGTAGCAAAATCAACTCATCAAATGTTAATGGTACACGTGTCGCTGTTTGCGAGATGGTGTAGAGTGCCTTTGCTCTACGTTGATAACCAAGACCTTGCCATAGTATGAGAATATCTTTCAGTGATGCGAATGAGAGGGCTCTAAGTGTTGGGTATACACTCACCCACATTGTAAACTTCTCAGTAACACGACTTACTTGTGTTTGCTGTAGCATAATTTCACTCACAAGTATTTTGTACGGTGTTATACTTTTCCTCCACGGCAAATCATGTCTTCCGTAAAGAGTATATTCTTTAAGCACTAATGTAATAAACGCTTCAATTTTTTTATTCTCTCTTTTACTTTGAGCGGTCTTGCTTACAGTTCGTTTCAAATCTTTCATCAATATGTGAATAACTTCTACTATTTAACTTGAGTATAGCATGAAGTACTGCTACACTATTTGGTAGACAGTTGTTTCATTATCAGCTTTAAAAATAGAAAAAGAATGTCAAAGACGACAATCCTTGAAGTCTATCAAGACAAGAAAGGTCACTACCGATTCCGCCTCCTTGCGAAGAATGGCGAGCCAGTTGCTGCATCCGAAGGATACAGTAAGAAAGCAACCGCCATGGCTGCTGCAAAGAAGCTAGCAGAATGGGTAAGTAGCGCCGTTCTCGTCGATGCCGATAAAAAAGCAGATGCGGCTTCAAAAACAACTGGGAAGCAACCTAGTTCTGTAACAGGAAAAAAGATTGCTAACAACGCGGCGAAGTCAAAGACGGTAACGAAAGCAGCTACCAAAAAAGTTGTTGCATAGTTAAAGCCCTTGAAACAACCGCACACGCATCAAACAAAGACGTCTCTTCAAAAAAGTATTTTAATACTAGAAAGAAGTTAAGTAGAAACCGCCGTACTTACCAGAGGGGCGGTTTTTACTTTTATTGGCGTGCTTTGCACGCCACTAAAAGTAAAAACCGCCCCTCATTTTTGTTTACTAACTCTTTACTATGTAATCAAAAAATATATGATGACAACCAGTATCGGAAGTCCGAGTACTAGTCCAATAATATTTCTATCGCGAGAGTTCATCTTTAATATACGTATGAATATACTGCCCGATATCAACTCCTGTTGTCTCAAGTGACTGCATGAAGCGACCATCCTTACGGAGTGATGGTGACGTCTCCACGTTTACTACCATGTAGTCGTACTTGCGTGGGATAACATCTATTACAGCTGGTACTTGCAGGCCGAGAGCTTTGTACACCTCTGTTACAAGTTCCTTCATTTGCTTCTTTCTAAACTCTGGCACATGAGTATACGCTCGTACGCGAGATTGTGCGTGGGGTATTTCTTTTACACCATCAAATGTCTCTACCCAAAGCGGGGTATATACTTCCTCTCCACGGAAGTTAGGGATGGCAGCGACGGATGATGTCGGAGCTTTCTGATATGTTAAGACGTGTACGTCAATTCCCCTCGCATGATAGTCTCGAAGCGTATTTTCTAAATCAATAAAACTTGTTATTAACTTTGACTTCACATTCTCTGTCCGAACAAGCGGCCTCACCATAAGTGGTGTGTGGAATGAATACCATATATCACGAAGTGTTGCCTCGTTAAACGGTTGTGATGCGCGTATGATACGTGTAGCAGGAACAGTGAACCCCTGCTGGCGCAAGATACGATACATGTCCTCACGTGTCATAGTAACAGCATCCCCTTCTGAAAAAATAAGCGAGATGCCCATCTTGCGTGCGAGGTCTTGGTACTCTCCTCCTTTCATGCGAGTGGTATCAATAACAGTATGTGAACGAGTATAGATGTAGTGTGGATCTGTTGGGCGACCACTTAATGTCCACTCCCCGTCTTTTGAAATAAGAACATCAAGCGGTGCGTGTCCGAGCTTAGTAAGTGATTGGAGGACTTCTGCCCCTTCAGATAAAGAACGCTTAAAATCCCGTGAGCCTCCACGGAGTACTGCAACGTCTGGCAAACTAAAACCTTTCTTTTTCTCTCTCTTTTTCTCGTCCTCTGACATGTTTATAGTATAGCAAGAGCACGTAACAGTTGGTAGCTACAGATCTTTACAACTTTCTAAATATGTAAGTAATTCTTCTAGATTACAAGTAGCTAAACCTGTCACAGTATCAGCTGCTCCGTAGTACACATACAGTTCATTGCCGACTATAACCGCCCCTTCTGGAAAGGTTACATGTGGCACTAGTCCGTTCCGTTCATAATCCGTAACCGGTTGTAGAAGATATCCGGTTGCACGAGCAATTAACTTACTCGGATTATTTCTGTCTAATAACGCAGCGGTTATTGTCCATGTATCTGACATCGACTCCCCAGAGAAAACAAGCAACCACCCTTTATCAGTGAGTATTGGTACAGCACCTAGTTCTGGACCACGATGTAACCATGCATATGTCTTAAGCACTGCAATCTCTTCTGATGTTGCTAAGAACTTCTTCCAATCTTCAACTGACTTTTGTAATACTTCATCTAATGAATCAAAGTATCTGATAGCAATATGTGACTTCGTGCTATCAGATGAGATAGTCATTGCAAGAGCCAGCTTCCCGTTAATGAGTTCTGGGAAAAATGCAGCGGCTTTTGACTGTATCTCTGGACCGATAATTCCATGCTTAGTGATGGTAATAAAATCTCTTGTAGTTGCGAGAGCTATTCTTACATTTGGTTTCTTTTCTTTATTCCCTAACTGTCCATCTATTGCGGTATACGTGATGTAAAAAGTGTCATCAATCTTCGTAACTCGTGGATCCTCGCAACCAAACATATCAAATGATTCAGTTGGAGCAATAAGCGGTGTGTCCCTTCTTTCAAAATGTATGCCATCGATACTCTCTGCGTAACCAATGTGTGACACTTGGTGAGCAAGATAGTTTCCTGGACGAAATAGCTGGGCTCCATTTCCATAGTTCCTTTTGGATATGCGCGATACAACATAATGAACTTGTCACCATCTTTGATAACAGATGGATTAAATACTGCTACACTCTCCCACTCTATATCTGTGCGTGACGTAAGTATCGGACTAGGATTCTCATTACTCGGATATCTGGTTAATCTAAATTTCATATGTAAAGTATAACAAGAGTGGTGACTAGAAACGAGAGGACTAAAAGATTATTTGCATATATACTATACTAAGAAGTAGTCAGGGAGTTCATTAAAAAATTCAAATCCACGCAACGCATAAACGTCGCCCACGCTTCCTCAAAAGGAACAGATCCCTGTGCAGACGTGGCTGATTCGTTGGCTTTGTATCTAGGATAACCTTGTGAATCCGGGGTGTAGTCGTGGCTACCGTAGGTTAAGGTATCCGAACATTGAAAACGAGATGAGGACTACTTCATCTCGTTTTTTCTTTTTACATAATTTACTTTTTCTAAACTATCTAGTTACTTTGAGAAGCTCTACTTCAAATATAAGCGTAGAGTTTGCGGGGATGACACCACCTACTGCACGTTCACCGTATGCAAGAGATGCTGGAATGGTTAGTTTTCTTTTTCCTCCGACTTTCATCCCTGCAACACCCATATCCCATCCTCTGATAACCTGTCCAGCACCGAGCGCGAATGTGAAGCCATCATTCCCACGGTTACGTGATGCATCAAATACTGTACCGTTAGTAAGAGTGCCGATATAATGTACTGTTACTGTATTCCCTGCCTTTGCCTCATCCCCTGTACCCACCACCTGATCCTCGATTTTTAATTCTGTTATTGTTGTATCCATAGTTATACTCTTAGTTGTGTTTGTTGTAGCTGTTGTAGTGTTTGTGGTCTTGCTGGTATCCATCCCCATATCCTTAGTCTCTTGAGTCATGAAGAAAACCACACCAACAAGCACCGCTACCCACACCCCACCAATAATTAAATTCTTTTGCTTCATAGAACTATAGTATACCTCAAGTAGATATCTCTCTACAAAAAAGAAAAGTACCTGCCGTCGTTACCGAAAACAGGTACATCATCTAGACTTGGTATCATGAAGGAACTGGCGACCACTTGCTGTTAGAGAATACACCGGAGTATCGACATCAAGCGGACCTCTTATGTATCTCGTGACGTCTCGCCTCAGAAGACGTCTCTCGACAAGGTACATGAGCACCTCTACGAGATTTTCTTCTGTAAACCGTGTCGCTCTCGGTATGATGTACCGCAACACCCGCCTCGGCGCGCTCATTGGGTAGAGTCGTCTATACGCGCTCAGTATCATCTCAGCAGTGAGCTGACTCTCAGGCGCATGCTCGATAGCAATCAGCAACCGATGGACAAAGAGCATCTCACTCTCAGACAATTCAATGTCATGCCTTATACCTCTTTTCATACGCACCCTTTCTCGTTATTGAAAACAAAATAACTACTGAAACCCTACCACCAATTATACCATTTACCAAAATTCAACCTACCACTCATTCCATTAAGGGGAATTAACATATCGAATAACGTATTCAAGGCTAGCTATTTATTAAATAACCATTATACGTCTCCCAGCATAATATAGCTCTTAATAATAAGATAACATTACCCAAAACAACTCTAACTGTTAACATAAGTATTTACTTTTTATTTTGCAAATATACCAGCGCTTTATCAATTATTTGCTGTACATTTGCAAGCATCTCCGTACGAGCTTCACCTGACATAAAAGTAGACCCGCCGTGCCTTTGTTCATCTGCATGCATTTTTTTTAGTTTGATCAGCCACAAACGATCAGTACCTAGATTGCTATGCATTATTTCCCATCCAGATGAGCCTTCTCCAAATATTTTTCTAATTGCTTCAACGGCACGATAACAGTAAAATCCTGTATCGGCAGAATATCGTATTCCAAGCTTAAAATTTAATAATGCAAGTCTAAGCTGGTTTTGGTGAATATTATAAACATTAAATAAATTAATTATTTGATCATATGTAAGAGGTCTATCTTTATTATTTTCTAAAGAAGGAATATCTACACCGTAAATAATATATACTTGATGGTCTTCACTAATAAGCGAAGTAATTTCTGAGCCATAACCTACCCCATAGAGATAACCATAAATATCTAATGATAAGTCTAACGTGGTTTGTAGTTGGTTTTTTAAAGTGAAAAAATCAGTTATTTTTTCACTCGACTCTATGGTCATAAAAACTTGAGACATCTGAATTGAAAGCGAAACCTTCACAGGCACTTTGCCGGTAGATGATTCATATATTACATCAATACTAATTTTAGATAGAGAGAAATTTACTCTTTCTGGTACAACTTTTCCTGTAATAAAATATTTGTTCATAAACAACACGCTAAATTACTTACGAATTATTTCGCCAGAAATTGCTTTAGATACGAGGCGTGGAGTGTTTGCGAGGAGACGTAGGTACTACTACGTTGACGAGCAAACGAGGCTTCACAACGAAGTAGATGAAGTGATTTCTGACGAAATAACTACCAGGAAAGGGTGCCTCCGGTTTTGTATTCAGTAACCCGAGTTTCGAAAAAATTCTTCTCCTTGTTCAAATCTACCGCCTCACTCATCCATGGGAATGGGTTAGAACTTCCGTACACTGGGTCGATACCAACACGAGCAAGACGACGATCTGCGATATGCTCGATATACTGCTTGAAGCCGTCAGCATTTAGTCCAAATATCCCCTTTGGAAATACATCAACTGCAAATTGATACTCGAGCTGTACTGCCTTTCGTATCAAGTTGGTGATACGCTCAACAAACTGAGGAGTCCAGAGTTCTGGCTGCTCTTGCTTGATGGTGTTAATCATATCAATACCGAAGTTCATATGAGTAGACTCGTCACGCATGATGTACTGGATCTGCTCAGCAGAACCCACTAGCTTCTTCTGACGCTGGAATCCGAAGATTACCGCGAATGATGAGTAGAAGAAAATACCTTCAAGGATAAGAGAGAACACGCACATGTTCTCGAGGAACTTCTGATCAGACTCAAATGTACCAGTCTTGAAGTTAGGGTCGAATATTCCTTGATTGAAAGAGAGGATGAATTCTTCTTTATTGTAAATTGCATCCACCTCACGATACATGTTGAATATCTCTGTGCCATCAAGCCCAAGAGACTCTACGATGTACTGGTAAGCTTGCGTATGCACTGCTTCTTCGTACGCCTGACGAAGGAGGAAGAGACGTGCCTCAGGAGAGGTGATGTGCTTGTAGAATGCGAGTACGAGGTTGTTCGCAGCAATAGAATCAGCTGTGGTGAAGAAGCCTAGCACCATACGGAATGCATGACGCTCATCATCTGTTAGAACATTCTGCGCACGCCACTGTTCGATGTCTGACTGCATACTGATCTCTGTTGGTAGCCAGTGGTTAGCATTACCTACATTGTAGGCCTCCCATGCGAACTTATGCTTGATAGGCCAGAGCTGGACCACGTCTGCTCCTTCACCGTTAATGATCTTGCGTTTGTTGACGTCCACTCGTCCGGCTGTTCGATCGATAATAGGCTTAGGTGTAGCTGGTACTATAGGCGGTACCACTCCATTGATGGTTGTATTTGATTGTGATGTTAATGGGGGCATGAGATTATTTTACTAGTTAATAGTTGATAGTTAGTAGTGTAATACTTTTTTGTCGTTTATCGTAGTCCTGTGTGCAATGATATTGAGGATAACAGCATGTTACTGACATCCATCACAGGTAGCTTCTGGCATAGTAGTAATATTGTATTTTTTCTTAGGAGTAGTCTGCTCTCCATGTATTTGTGTGGTTGGTGCTTGTGATTGTGTCTCGGTAGCTGGGACTAGGACTTGTTCTTTAGGAATTTCGGTGAGCATTGCCTGCATTGGACTTTTAATAGGGAGAGGGTTAGCCTCTGTAATGAGAACTTGCCCTGCAGGAGCTGTTGTAATTGAAGAGGTTTCGGCTTGAGCAAGTACTGATGATGCCATCATTCCACTAGGAACCGCTGCCTGCGACACCACACCTGCTGTTGACTGATCTCCAGCACTACGCTTATGTGTTGATCCGAACTCTGAAGCATTCACTGTACTCTTCTCTACTTGGGATGCTCCGAGTGAGCGTAGGTAGTACGTAGTCTTGAGTCCAAGTGACCATGCATACTCATAAATTCCAGCAAGCTCACGACCTGATGAACCCGCAAAGTAAATGTTAAGTGACTGTGACTGATCTACCCACTTACCACGATGAGCAGCGGACTTGATAAGCCATGATGGATCTATCTGGAACACTTCTTTATATTTATCCTTCAAGTGTGCTGGAACTTGTGGAATATCACGAACAGAACCATCGTTATACTTAAGTGCTCCAATCATCTCAAAATCCCAAAGACCAAGAGCTTTCAAGTCTGATACTAAGTATGGGTTCACAATGATGAACTCACCGTTCATATTGGACTTTACATAAATGTTCTTATAGATAGGCTCGATAGTTGGTACTGAACCTACAATGTTAGAGATGGTTGCAGTTGGTGCCATCGCCATACAGTTACTGTTACGCATACCGTACTGCTTGACCGCGTTACGAACCGGTGTCCAGTCAAGACGCCCGCCTTTACTCACAGCAATATCTCCACCACGCTCTGCCTCAAGAAGTGAAATGGTATCAACTGGGAAGATACCTCTGTCCCACTTACTCCCCTTAAATGATGAATATGCCCCACGTTCACGAGCAAGATCTGCGGACGACAAAATAGCATGGTATGAAATAAGCTCCATAGACTCATCAGCAAACTGTACAGCCTCATCTGAGTCGAAGTTGATATTCATCATATATAGCGCATCATGGAAGCCCATGAGACCCAAACCTATCGGACGATGGCGGAAGTTACTGCGTTCTGCTTCTACTGTTGGGTAGAAGTTTACATCGATAACATTATCAAGCATACGAATAGCTGTACGAGTAGTACTAGCAACGAGATCAACATCGAACTTGCCTGCATTCATAAGACGCTGGAAGTTAAGAGAACCAAGATTACATACCGCAGTCTCATCGAGTGAGTTGTTAAGGGTAATCTCTGTGCAGAGGTTAGAGTTGTGTACTACTCCTACGTGATCCTGTGGTGAACGAACGTTTGAAGGATCCTTCCATGTTATCCATGGATGCCCTGTTTCGTAGAGCATAGTAACCATCTTACGCCAGAGTTCTCGAGCTTTCATCTGCTTATACACTTTCATCTTACCGTCACGAGCAAGTGCCTCATACCGTGTGTAGTGACTTTCAAATGTAGACCCGAATGTCTCGGAAAGTTCTGGAACTTCATCTGGTGAGAAGAGTGTCCAATCACCATCCTCTTGTGCCCGCTTCATGAAAAGATCTGATATCCAGAGCGCTGTATCCATGTCATGAGTACGACGACGATCATCTCCAGTGTTCTTACGAAGTTCTAGGAACTCTTCGACATCATAGTGCCAGTTCTCAAGGTATGCACATGTTGCACCGCGACGACGACCTGAACGGTTAATTGCTACTGTTACGTCATTTGCGATTTTAAGAAATGGAATAATCCCGTTTGACTTTATACCAGATTTTTTTACAAGTGATCCTGACCCACGAACATTTGTCCAGTTAGTGCCGATTCCTCCTGCCCACTTAGAAAGTTGTGCATTATCTGAGTAAACTTTAAAGATACTCTCAAGCGAATCCCCTACAGTGTTTAGGTAGCAACTTGATAGTTGTGGGTGCTTGGTCCCCGCGTGGAAAAGTGTAGGCGATGATGGAACGAAACGAAGTGTTGACATAGCTTCGTAGAACTCTATCGCACGAGTAGTACGATCAAGCTCTTTTTCTGCAAGAGCTACTCCCATGGCAACACGCATCCAGAACCCTTGGATGTGTTCAATTATTTTTCCACTTCCTTCTACATCACGCACGAGGTAGCGTTCGTGTAATGTCTGAGACCCAAGATACATGAAGAGCTCGTCACGAGTACGGACAATAGCTTGCGCAAGACGCTTAAGATCAAAGTGAGCCATACGACTATCAAGAAGACCAAGCGCTACACCTTTGGTGATACCAGCAGCAAAAGCATCTTTATACTGCTCTTCTATCTTATTGTAATCAAGCGCATCACCTAGAAGCTCTTCGTTAATTTGCGCAAGAACAAGACGAGATGCAACATATGAGTACGCGGGATCTTGCTCTATCATAGAGCGAACTGTCATGATAACTGCTTTACTGATATCTTTGGTGCTGATACCCTCGAAGACTTCGAGCTTCACCTGATTAACTATCTGCTCGACATTAATGTCTTTCTCGTAACCATGAATAACATGGTTAACGCAAGCACGTAGTTTATCAGCGTTGAACTTCTCTCGTTTACCGTTTTTCTTTGTTATATAGAGCCCCCCTTCCTCGACTTTCTCAAGCGTTTCCATCTTCTCCTCCTCACGCTCCTTACTGCGCTCATAACGATAAATAATGTATGCTTTTGCGACGTCGAAAAAACCCGCACCCATAATGTGCTTCTCTACAAGATCTTGAGTATGCTCAACAGTTGGAACGTACCCTTCACGAGTGATGGCTTCTAGTTCAAGTTCTTTAGCAACAAGTTCGGTGATATGTTTTGCAACGGCAGCTTTTTCATCCCGCGTAACACTAACAAATGCTTTCTTGATAGCAGTCTCTATCTTGTCTGCTTCGAAGGCAACAACATCTCCGTTTCTCTTCTTGATAATTTGTAGAATAGCCATAAATACTCGTGAATAATTACTGTTTTACTAATGTGTTTAGTGTACACATTCAGAGTATAAAAGCCATCTTTTTTGTCTCTCACTTTGATGTCAAGAGTTACTCTTGACACAGGTAAAGGCGTGCGACTACCTGACCTTATCACGCAAGGTTTTGTGGTAGGTAATTGCGAATCGATGCGCTTCATTGTTAGCTAAAAGTATTTCTTTTTTATGGTAATCCACATGTACTTTATCGCCCAGAATGTCCTTTGGCTTATGACGCTCATCTTTTACTACAGAAACACATGGTATGAGAAGCCCGAGAGAAGCCAAAACTTTTTCTGCTGTTTGCTTATGAACCTGCCCACCATCTATGACAATTAAATCTGGATACCTCCATTCTTTATGAGAAAAACGCCTTGTAATAATTTCACGTAATCCTTCATAGTCGTCATTTATGGACTCTGGTAATTTGAACTTACGATACTCGCTCTTTTCTTTTTCTTTACCTTCAATCACTACCATCACACCAACACGAGACGTACCAGAAATATGAGCAACGTCATAGGCTTCTATTCGAAAATTAGTATCCTTAAAAGACGTTATAGTATCGTCTTTTATAAGACTAATGTCTTTTATATGATCAAATGCAAATAACGTATTACGCACCTTTGCAGCCTTTTCAAATAAAGATTTTTTTGCATACTCATGCATCTGTTGCTCTAATGACTTCTTAATTTCTGTCCTTTTACCACTGAAGAGGTTCTTGATGTTGGCGATATTTTTTTTGTATTCCGTCTCTCCAATTAGCCCGGCGCACATCCCTGGGCAGAGGCCAATTTGCGCGTTAAAACACTTCTTTGGGACTCCCTCTCCATCATATGGCTCACATCTATCTCGAAATGGGAAGAGCTTACGAATTATCTTAAGTGCGTCACGTAACTGCTGAAGGGATACGAATGGTCCGTAGACCGCCTGAGTATCTTTCTTGGTAAATCGCTTCTCAAAATCTCTGATACGCATAACAAGCACCCGCGGAAACTTCTCACGAGTTATAACAACACAGCTAAAACTCTTATTATCTTTTTCTTTTACATTGTACGGTGGAGTGTGATCTTTAATAAGCTTGCTTTCAAGAAGAAGTGCTTCAAGCACACTCTCTGTGGTCTGATGGGTAACTGTGTGAGCAATCATTATCATACTCACAAGACGTAGTCCGCGCGTATCAATAAGGTCTGGGTTGAAATAACTACGTACTCTATCCTTGAGCGATGTTGCTTTTCCGATGTACATAATAACTCCATCACTATCACGGAAAAAATACACCCCCGGAGAATCCGGAAGGTTGAGTTTAGCTAAGTCTTGCTTTTTCATGCAATCCATTGTACAATAGTAACTTCCTATTATCAAATACATAGCGACACACGCTAGGTAATAAGGAAGTCGCACATTCTACAACCAAACTATAACCAAGCGGTAACAAAACCGCAGAAAGGCACAATAATGAAAATTTTTCGGATTTTTGGGCGTCAACAGGACACCCCTGAGGATGACATGCATGGCGCGGGGGGTGCTGACTGCTACTACAGCGCAGAGGTCGCGCAAGCCTTGCGCGAGGAAATCCTCGCACGGGAATTCCCCGACACCTCTCCGGCAATGATGGAGGTGGAATGAATACCACTACCGGAGAAAACCGCAGAGACCTTCCTTGCTGCCAAAACAAAGAAGGTGTCAGATGCGTGCATGCACGGTCGTGCACGAAGCCTGAACCATCACAGCAGATGGGAGCGATAAGCACCGCAGAGTGCTTCGTGTCTCCATCGGCGAAACAAGAAACCTTTGTAGGTGTCTGGCGACACCGCTACGGTGACAGTCGTCACCGCTAGCGTCTGAGCATGCGACAACGTCGCACCCAACATGAGGTGCGACGTTTTTCTTTTTTATATATACCTCACTACGTACTACTTCTCTTTCTTTCGTTTAAGAATTTTCTTGAGATACTGTCCGGTATACGATTTAGGATTTGAAGCAACTTGCTCAGGAGTACCGGTTGCGACAACATTCCCACCCCCTACTCCACCTTCTGGCCCGATATCAATAATATGATCAGAACACTTCACAATATCTAAGTTATGTTCAATCAAGACTACGGTGTTACCTTTATCAACTAATTTGTTAAGTATCTCTATTAGCTTTGCAATATCTTCATAATGAAGCCCTATTGATGGTTCATCAAGAAGATAAATAGTTTTCTCCACGTGTGGTCGGTAAAGCTCAGATGATATCTTCACACGTTGCGCCTCACCACCTGATAGGGTTGTTGCGGATTGTCCAAGCTCAAGATATCCTAATCCTACATCATCAAGAGACTTTACTCTGTCATAGACCTGCGGAATGTCATAGAAAAAAGTAAGCGCTTCCTCAACTGTCATTTTCAAAATATCATAGATATTTTTACCTTTCCATTTAACTTCAAGTGTCTCTTTCATGAAGCGTTTGCCAAGACATACATCACACTGTACATACACTGTTGGTAAAAAGTGCATCTCAACTGCAATCTCTCCATTTCCTTGACATGCCTCACAACGACCACCTTTCACATTGAAAGAAAATCGTGACGGCTTCCACCCCCTGATACGAGCCTCCTCACTCTCTGCAAAGAGATCACGAATATGTGTCCACGCTCCAGTATATGTTGCAGGGTTAGATCGTGGGGTACGACCGATAGCCCCTTGGTCAATAAGCACAACACGTGATACATACTCAGTACCTGTGAACTCTTCACAGTTAAAAATCTTAACTGTTCTGTGTTTACGCTCAAGACGTGCAAGTAAGTTACGGTTAAGTATCTCATACATAAATGAACTCTTGCCTGATCCAGACACTCCTGTGATAGACACCATACGACCAAGCGGAACATTCACATTCATATTCTTGATGTTAAAGATATTACCACCTTTTATACGAAGAGTGCCTTTGTCATCTTGGCGACGCACAGGCACTGCTATCTCCTTCTCACCACGGAGATACGCGAGTGTTACAGAACCAGACTTGTTCTTTGGTGCAGTTAATAGCTCATCGAGATACCCAGCAACCACCACCTCTCCACCATGCACACCAGCCTTTGGACCTATATCAATAATATAATCTGATGCATAGATAGTATCTTCATCATGTTCCACAATAATAATCGTGTTACCAATATCACGAAGATGTATAAGCGTCTTGATAAGCCTGTCATTATCACGCTGATGAAGTCCAATAGTCGGCTCATCAAGCACATAGAGCGCCCCAACTAATTGTGAGCCGAGCTGGGAGGCAAGTCTAATACGCTGAGCCTCTCCACCAGATAATGTGTCAGCCTTGCGGTTAAGTGCGAGATAGTCGAGCCCAACATTTAGCATGAAGACTAGACGAGATTCAATTTCTTTTATAACCACAGATGCTATCTCTTGTTCTTTGTTTGAGAGTGGTAATCGAGCAAAATACTCTTGTGCATCTTTAATAGAGAGTGCTGTTATATCAACTATGTTAATCTTCTCAACATCATCAAGGTATACATGAAGCGCTTCAGGACGAAGTCGTTTACCATGACATGTATCACATTCATCAAGCCCTCCAAAATATTTTGTACCTAGTCCGTTACATGTAGGACATGCTCCATATGGGGAGTTGAATGAAAAGAGTCGAGGCTCTATCTCAGGAAATGAGAAACCGCAGTTAGCACATGAGAACTTGTTACTCATGATAGTCTTCTCTCCTAAGATCTCAACCTCAAGTAATCCGTTAGACTCGTGCAAGGCACGCTCAATTGCTTCGGATAATCTAATCAGCGTATCTTTCTCAGTCTTCTTATCACGAAGTTCATCAAGAGCAATAGAGTCAACAACAACAGATATCTCATGTTTCTTATTCTTAGATAAAACAATCTGCTCACGGAGAGATTTACGCTCTCCATCTACTACCGCCTCGGTATACCCTTTACCCAACATATCATAGAGCATCTGGTAGTACTCACCTTTTCGTCCGCGAACAAGCGGCGAGAGAATATGAATCTCCGCATGCGAAAACTCTACCCCCATAAGCTCGCTCTTTATCTTCTTATAATCAACAGCTTTTACTTTATCTAGTATAAAATGCAGTATCTCGTCATTTGATAGTTTTTGTATTTTTGAACCGCACTCCACACAGTATGGCTTACCGACGCGCGCGTATAGTACACGAAGATAGTCATATATCTCTGTTATAGTAGCAACAGTTGAGCGCGGGTTACGGCCTGCGGACTTTTGATCAATCGATATTGCAGGAGATAATCCGATAATTTCATCAACGTCTGGTTTTTGCATCTGATTCAAAAATTGCCGAGCATACGCCGACAGTGACTCCACATACCTACGTTGACCCTCGGCAAATATCGTGTCAAAAGCAAGTGATGATTTTCCTGATCCTGAAAGACCAGTAAACACAATCATTTTATGACGTGGCATCTCAACGGTAATATTTTTGAGATTATGTGTTCTAGCCCCGCGAACAATGATACTATCAAGATGATTAGGTTCTTTTGATTTTTTTGGAGATGACATATGATAAAGGAAGCTTAACTAAGTGAGTATAGCATTTTTGCAACGTTAAATGAAGACAGGATACTACAAAAAATAAATGACGCCTAAGCGTCATTTATTTTTTATTATCTATGCATCAATCTATTTCACACTGAAACTAGAAAGTATTTTTTGAGCAATTTGTGAATCTGCTTTTTTACTCTCTACTACAACAAGCCACTTACCTCCACTTATAGTTGCAATATGCCACTCAGATACATCAGATGCACCTTTGTACCACATTGTGTTACCTATCATAGCCTCACCTACAGGAGTGATGACTTGAACTTGTGGCGCAATAACATCGTCAATATACTTACTTGCAGAATACCCACGCTGTCCCTCGAAACTAAAGTATACTGTCGCGAGTAGTTTTCCTCCATCGGTGATACGAAGAAGCGCTTTGTTCATATCAAGACTTGTTGAAGCAGTCTCAGGAATTGAAAGACTATATTCAAGCTTCTGTTCTCCTTTAAACACCCTCACCACATCACCGGTAATAGACTTCATTGATGCCTCTGTTGTTACCTCTTGCTTCACTTCATTCTTTACTTCCGTTACCTTCTCTCTCTTTGAATACATGTATGCTCCACCTACTATAATAATAAGTCCAACCAGAATCACTATATTTCTTTTCATATGCTCCTTAGTATACGCCTACTACAAAATACTTGCAAAGTGCCGAAAAAAGTTAAAAAACACTTATTTATCAGCCTTATTATCCATTTTATTCTTAAGAAACTCTATCTCATCACGCAGAATTGCTGCAGTTTCGAAGTCTAATATCTTCACCGCTTCTTTCATTGCTTTCTCTTTTAGACGAATAAGTTTGTCAGGATTCTTTGCAAATAACTTCTCATCTACTCGCAACTCTTCGTTCACCGCTTTTGCATGGTCACTTTGCATCTCTTCTGTTATATCTTTTATATTCTTCTCTATTGTTGTTGGGGTGATACCATGCTCTTTGTTATATGCCTCTTGTATTGCGCGACGACGGTTAGTCTCAGCAATAGCTCTCTCAAGTGACCCAGTCATGTTATCCGCGTAGAGTATCACTCGACCGCGTGAGTTACGCGCAGCGCGACCAATAGTCTGGATAAGAGACGTCTCGCTTCGGAGAAATCCTTCTTTGTCAGCATCTAGTATTCCAATCAGCGTCACCTCAGGAAGATCTAAGCCTTCACGTAGCAAGTTAACACCAACCAGACAATCAAACTCACCTTTACGGAACTTGGTTAATATCTGAATACGGTCCATAGTCTTGATATCGCTGTGGAGATACTCGGCCTTTATCCCCTGCTCTTTGAGATATTCAGAGAGACTCTCCGCCATCTTCTTGGTAAGTGTGGTTGCGAGTACTCGTCCACCCGTCTTCACATCCTTTACCACTTCATCGATAAAATCATGCACTTGACCTTTATAACTCCCCGCTTGGCCAACTTTACGGACATCTAGCACTGGATCGAGCAACCCTGTTGGACGGATAATCTGCTCTACAATCTGTGCTGACTCGGTACGTTCAAAATTCCCCGGAGTAGCACTCACATAAATAACATCTCCTACTCTAGTCTCAAACTCCTCATAACGTAGCGGGCGGTTGTCTTTAGCGCTCGGTAATCTAAAACCATACTCCACTAACGTATTCTTTCGAGACTGATCTCCTGCATACATTCCATGAAGTTGTGGAAGCGTTACGTGAGACTCATCGATAATAGTTAGAAACTCAGGCTTGCCATTTTT
This sequence comes from bacterium, assembly GCA_027482685.1. GTDB lineage: Bacteria > Patescibacteriota > Minisyncoccia > Phycocordibacterales > UBA5272 > UBA11704. Next base: position 94,161 of record JAIXVU010000002.1, on the reverse strand, counting down.
ATCATGTGGAAAATACTCAAGGAGAGTATCAGGTGCAACCCCTGGTGCTTTACCCGATAAATGTCTTGAATAATTCTCTATCCCTTGGCAGAATCCAACTTCTTTTATCATCGCAACATCATACCGTGTACGACGCTTGAGTCGTTCTGGCTCAAGCACCTTACCTTCTTTTTCAAAGTAAGCTAACTGTTCTTTTAATTCTGCTTCTATAGTCTGTACAGCACGCTCTCGTGTTGGTACATCAGATATAAAGTGCTTCGCTGGAAATATAAAATAATCCTCCACTACTTTCATAAGCTTCATGGATACCGGATCAACAACTTGCATATGAGCAATCTTTCCTCCAGCGATTTCTACTTGTAACATAATCGTCTCTGATATTGGCATGATATCAACCCTGTTACCAAGAGCACGAAATGTCCCTGGTGAAAGATCAGCTGTTGTACGTTCATACTGAATACCGACGAGCCTCTGCATGAGGTCTACTTTTGAAAATGCATCTCCAACAGCAAGCTTGATATTTTCTCTCTCATAGTCAGCTGGTGATCCAAGACCATAGATACACGATACTGATGCAACAATAATAGTATCTTTTCTGGTAAGAAGTGCTTGTGTTGATGCGTGACGTAATCTATCTATCTCTTCATTTATCTGTGCGTCTTTTTCTATATACGTATCTGTAACAGGCATGTACGCCTCCGGCTGATAATAATCGTAGTAGGATACAAAGTAATGCACCGCCGCATCTGGGAAAAACGTACGAAACTCTTGAGCAAGCTGAGCAGCAAGTGTTTTGTTGTGAGCTATCACAAGTGTTGGTTTTTGCACCTGCTGTATCACATTTGCAATAGTGAATGTCTTACCTGTTCCTGTTGCACCAAGCAGTGTCTGACGAGCCATGCCTTTTTTTAGACCATCAACAAGTCCTGCGATAGCTTTTGGTTGATCACCTGCTGGTGTGAAGCCTTTGAGGTTAAAAGTTCCTTGTGATTTATTTGAGTTGCTTGACATATTAAGATATACATTATACCATAGGATATCCTCAACTACCAGGGAGACGCTTGTGCGTCACGTGTTCTTTTTATTCACTGCTGGGTATCTCATGTTTACACCATGGATACTCGCAGAATATGGGCAAGTCTACACCATCTTCCCGCTTGTGTTTGCGGTGACGAGCATCATACCCGCAGTCACACATATGGAGAGAAAGCTACGTCCTCGGGAAGTCTGTGTACGAAGTTCGCTTTTCTTCGTCTCACTCTTCACGATCTGGATGACGGTCAAAGCGGCATTCGTGCACAGCGACGTCAGTCAATGGATAGGCTATCTATCTGTGTCGGTATTTGCACTTGCAGCAATGTCGTACAAAAATAAAACCGCGGTACCGCTTGAGCGAACTGCGGTAACTCTTGTAGCTGTTACCGCAATGTTTTCGCTAAAGAGTGCGGCATTCTTTGTTGTCCTCTTGTGTGTCTACTTCGCATACTCCTTTTCTGAAAACTGGAGAAGTGAAATAGGGAGCCCTAACACATAAGACACGCAATCACCGCAAGGGATTGATCACGCATTCGGTCGTGAGCCAACATTGGCTCACGACTTTTCATTTGTATATACAAGTTATGAAGCCCGGTAGTAACGTGCGATAAAATCGTTCTTAAAAGTAGTAAAAGTTCCTAAAATGAGATGTTTACGTGCATCACTACATAACTGTGTCAAAAACTGTAAATTATGAAGTGACGCAATCGTTGCACCTGTCATCTCATCTGCCCTGAAAAGATGCGCAAGATAACTTTTTGTAAACTGATGTGTATACCAACTTTCATCATCTGATACTTTCGACATATCATCACGATACTTTGCATTAAAGATATTGATACGGCCATCATACGTATAGAGAGCTCCATTACGAGCAAGACGAGTTGGTGCAACACAGTCAAAGGTATCAATACCATTTTCTATGCCAAGTAGTATATCCATAGGTTCACCTATACCAAGTAGGTGTCGTGGCTTTCCTTCTGGCAATTCTTCGCAGACCCACTTAACTGCAGTGCCTATATCTTCTTTTGTAAAACTTCCTCCTATACCATAGCCATCAAAATCCATAGCCCCGAGCACTCGCGCGCTTTCGCGACGTAAGTTTTCATAAGCACCACCCTGAACAACACCAAATAATGCCTGTTGCTTACCTGTTGCAGATGATACTCCGAGACGTTTATGCTCATCAAGAGAACGCTTGGCCCATCTGTGTGTTCTGTCTATTGCTTCACGCTGATACTCAACAGGCGCAAGCGGTGACGTGCATTCATCAAATGCAAAAAAAATATCCGCTCCGAGATTATGTTGTATCTGCATACTTCGCTCTGGGGTAAATCTATGCTCACTTCCATCAATTACAGACTTAAACGTCACACCATCCTCATCTATTGTTGCAAGCTTCTCGTGAGCATGCTCTATCTCTAGACCCTTTGCCTCACGTGCACTTATCTCTTCATTCGTTGCAATCTTACTAACCCCGTGACCAAGAGCTTGGCCAAGTGAGAAAACTTGAAATCCGCCACTGTCGGTAAACGTAGGAGCGCGCTTTCCACCAACATCTTTCCACCCCATCATGTTTGCAAACCCGCCATGTTTTGCTACGAGCTCATCCCCTGGTTGTAAGTAGAGATGATATGTGTTGGCAAGAACTGCTTGAGCACCGACCAAATCTCTCACATCCTCCGGACGAAGTGATTTGACGGTTGCTTTTGTGCCGACAGTAATAAATGCTGGAGTTTCTATATCACCGTGTGGGGTATGAATTATACCAGCGCGCGCCAAAGGCGCGCGCTCTGTATCTCCCCCATCACCTCTAGTGACTATTTCAAATGAAAATGACATTGTGTCTATACTATCAATGAATGTACTATTAGACAAATATGTACCATAGAAGTAACAGTATCTAAGTCCTTTGCTTTTATTGAATCTAGCACTATCCACGCATAATAATATAGATAAGATATGCAATATATATTGCAATCATTGCCGCACCTTTATACTTAAACAAGGACTTATCTTTACCTATATGAAGGAATACAAACAGGACAACACTCGCTAACAATGCCATACCCGCGTCAAACATGTTCCCTGTAATAAGTGGCAGCTCTTTGATAAGCGCTGATACCCCTAGTATAAAAAAGATATTAAAGATATTAGAACCAACAATATTACCAATTGCAATATCAGCATTACCTTTCATTGCTGCACGAACTGATGTTGCAAACTCAGGCAAAGAGGTGCCTATCGCAACAATTGTAAGTGCGATGAGTGTATCTGAGACCCCTGCAGCTTGAGCTAAAAGTACTGCATACTTTTGTACAAGTGTTCCACCTGCAACAAGGAATATAAGTCCGCTAACAATATAGAAAATCGATGTCGAGGTGCTGTATTTTGCTTCTATTTTTTCTACAGAATCTTTTGAGCTTACAGACTGACTAATAATGTACGCCATAAACACAGCAAAAAATGACAGCAGTATTACACCATCTGCGAAAGAAATACTAGAACTTACCGCAGTGCGAGACAAGTACTGATCAGCTGCAAGCACAATAAGTATAAACGCCGCCAGAGCAGAAAAAGGCACTTCTTTCCATATAGTGCTACTTCTTACAGATATTTTTGCAATCATAGCAGTCACACCAAGGATAAGGAAGATATTGGCAATATTAGAACCAACAATGTTCCCTATCGCTATCTGTGTATTGCCATCAAGTATAGATGTTATGTTAACGACAAGCTCTGGGGCTGACGTACCGAACGCAACAATTGTAAGTCCAATGATCAAATCAGATACTCGTAGTTTTTTTGCAAAACTACTCGCACCATCAACAAGCAAATCTGCTCCCTTTACCAAAATAAATAATCCTACCAGGATAGCACCAAGTGAAAAAAATAACGTCATATGTGCTCAATATCATCTACTATACTATCTTTATAAATATCAACCGTACTATCTTTATTCAACGGAACGAGCTATAACAGCAACAAGTTCTTTATCAAACATGTTCGGTAGTATACTATCTTTTTTCAAATCTTGTACATGCGACGCGAGAGCAAGAGCGGCTTTTGTAAACATCTCTATTTCAAATTGCTTTATATTATTCTCAAGCATTCCTTTGAATAACCCCGGGAAAATGAGCGAGTTATTCAACTGATTAGGATAATCACTTCTCCCTGTTGCGATAACACCAACCCCTGCCTCATATGCAACCTCTGGCAGTATCTCAGGTATTGGATTGGCAAGAGCAAACACAATTGATTCTGAATTCATACTTTCTGCCATTTCTTTTGTAAGAGCTCCTGCTTTTGAAACACCGATAAACACATCAGCCCCAGATACTGCTTGGGCAAGAGTTCCTTCAAACCCTTTAAGAGTACTCTTACTAATGAGTTCAAGTTTTTCTTTAGTTAACTCTTCACGGTTAGCATGAATGATTCCTTTGCTGTCACAGAATAAAATATTACCAAATCCGTACGCAAGAAGAATCCTAGCAATAGCAACACCTGCTGAGCCGACGCCGTTTATTACAATCTTTACATCCTTACCTTCACCACGTCCGGTTACCTTGAGTGCATTAATGAGTCCGCCTAAGACTACTGTTGCTGTCCCCCACTGATCATCATGCATTACGGGGATAGACAGTTCTCTACGTAACCGTTCTTCTATCTCAAAACACTTTGGTGCTGCGATATCTTCTAGATTAACCGCGCCAAATACTGGAGCAAGTTGCTTTACTGCTTTGATAATTTCCTCGGCATCTTGTGTATCCAAACATATCGGGAACGCATCTACCCCAGCAAAGGATTTTAGTATTGCAGCCTTCCCTTCCATAACTGGAATAGCGGCAAGTGCACCTAAATTACCTAGTCCAAGTATCGCTGACCCATCAGATACAATAGCAACCGTATTACGTTTAAGGGTGTACTCACGTGCAAGAGACGGATCACGAGCGATTTCTTGCACTACTTTTCCTACTCCTGGGCTATACGCACGTGAAAGGTCTTCTCTAGTTGTGAGTGGAACCTTAAGCCCAGTCTCTATTTTTCCATGTCCTTTTGCGTGAAGCTCTAATGCTTCTTGATTAAAATCATGATTCATAAATTAATTGTATATATTATTACTCGAGTATACGCCGTCTTACAATAAGAGCAAAGTTTTTCATTTTAGTTTACTTTTACTCAAATATACTGTAGTTCGATACGTCAGATATTTTGTAATTATTTTTATAAAAGATTTTCTTTTCAACTTTCCCGTCGAATTACACGGTGTACTTTTTTGCTAAAAAGTCGCCTCTACTCGCGCCGTCGCGGTCCGCAAGGTAATTCTCGTGGGAAAGTGCTGGTGGTGGAGTAAGTCCAAGGTTCGATAATTCCTTCAAAAGCATAACTCGGTATATACTATAGAAAATGAAAAAATTCAAAGATATTCTCCCTGCTATTGTATACGGTGGATCAGATGGTGCAGTTACGACGTTCTCTGTTATGGCAGGGGCAGCAGGAGCTGGACTTGATCCACGTATCATCATCATTCTCGGATGTGCAAATCTCGCTTCAGACGGATTCTCTATGGCATCTGCTGATTTCCTCTCTGAAGAATCAAAAGATAAAGCAAATGAAAAGAAGTCCTTCACACAAGCGTTCATTACCTTTATATCATTCGTTGGTGTTGGACTCATCCCCCTTATACCATTTCTTCTTGCACTTTTTGTAACACTACCAGCAAATGAATTCGCTTTATCAATACTCTTCACAGTCCTCGCGTTCATTGCAATCGGTTACATGCGAGCGCGAGTGCTAAAGCGCAATGTTTCCTATATGATATTCCAATCAGTAACTATTGGAACCCTCTGTGCTGCTATTGCATATTTTGTTGGCCAGATGATATCAGCTATAGTGAGCTAGAGATTAGGGTTTAGAGACTAGGTTGTTTCAACTATTATCTACTATGCATAGCTTTCATTTGTATCAAATTCTAATTTAAATAAACGCCGAGAGAGAAATTGGATGAGATGCGATAGAGATATGTGAAAAAAGTTTGGAGACGTACTCACTTGTACGTTGAAACACTTTTTTACATATCTCTAAGCAGGTCGCCAATTTATGGCTTGGTGTATAGCAATCCTATTGTGCGTACAATAACATCTTAGCCTTAACTATTTTTTTCATCTCCTCCTGCCCCTCATGCCCAAACTTATACGGCGCAACTTCATTCGGATGTTCTGCGAGGTACGCCATCTCCCCATCACGAAATGCCTTACGTATCTCTGTATTGATGTGAATGATAGCAACACCATTATCAATGGCGCCCTTTAGATCCTCGTCAGTGTTACCACTTGCACCATGTAATACTAACGGCACATCAACGGCGCTACTAATATCTTTCAGTCTATCAATATGTAGTGCTGGCTCTACAGCATCAATTAACATCCCGTGCACATTCCCAATAGCTGGGGCGAACATATCCACGCCAGTACGGATAACAAAATCTTTTGCTTGATCAACCGTTGTTAGATTCTCTTCGCTCACTCCTTCAGGTAACGCACTATTAAGTGAAGATGACTGCCCGATGTAGCCGAGTTCTGCCTCTACGAGCACTCGCTTACCGGTTTTCTCTTCGTATCCTCGTACGTAATCAACACAACTCTTCACAAGAGCAACATTCTCCTCATATGGAAGCTTCGCCCCATCAACGATCACACTATCGTACCCAAGCTCTACAACTTGCTTAACCTTTTCAATTGAATAGGTATGATCTGCATTTAGAAAAATTGGTACACTATGCTCTTCATTTAGCTGATCAACTATTTTCCTTACCATCTCCTCGCCCATATATGCTCGTTCACCTTCACTCACACCAATGATAACCGGTTGTTTGAGCTCTTCTGCAACTTCTACTATTGCACGTGCTTGATCAAGGTTAGAGATATTGAAATGCGCAATCGCATGTCCTTTGCTTTTATATTCGTTAATAAGGTCGAGATATTGAGGTGATTGTTTTTGTAGTCCTTTCATATCAACATAGTATACATGATGTCCTCTGTTATACTAAAAGTCATATGAACAACGCCACAAACGATAACAGCCAGTTTGATTTTATTGGTATTGGAGACACGCTTATTGATGCGTTTATCAAGCTTTCTGTAGGACATACTCAAGAAACGGCAAAGGGCGCCGAATTATGTATACCCTACGGCGCCAAGATCCCGTTTGATAATGTAACTGTTATTCCGGGAGTTGGAAATACTGCTAATGCATGTGTATCTGCAAGTCGTCTAGGGTTAAAAAGTGCGCTTATTACATTTCTTGGTGATGATGCTGATGGACAAAAGTGTATAGACCATCTCAAGGCTGACGGAGTAGATACGAGATTCATAACAAAAGAAGCTGGACTCCCAACTAACTACCACTATGTACTATGGTTTGGTGATGATAGAACAATTCTTATCAAGCATACTGCATTCAAGTCAGAGCTTCCTGATATTGGGGTACCAAAGTGGTTCTATCTCTCTTCACTTGGATCACATACAAAAGACCTCCACTTCAAAATTGCAGAGTATAAAAAAGCTCACCCAGAGATGAAACTTGCATTTCAACCAGGTACATTTCAGTTACATCTAAAGAACGAACTTGCGGATCTTTATAAAGTTTCAGATGTTGTCTGTATGAATAAAGAAGAAGCAGAGGAACTTCTCGATACCTATACCAATGACATGAAAGTGTTATTAGATAAACTAGAAGCGATGGGACCACATACAGTCATCATAACTGACGGCCATCAAGGGTCATATATGAAATACGAGAACACCTATTTCAATATGCCAATATATCCTGATATTGCACCACCATATGAAAGAACTGGTGCAGGAGATGCGTTTTTCTCAACATTTATCTCATACCTTGCAAAGGGATATGACGCACCGTACGCTATCAAACGCGCACCGATCAACAGTGCGAGTGTTGTAATTAAAGTGGGGGCACAAGAAGGATTACTCACGGAAGAAAAGATAGAGGATTATCTTAAGCAAGCTCCAAGCAGTTACGAACTCAAGATACTAGAATAGGGATACTGTGCATACGCAACATGCTACTTCAAGCAATGGTGGTAAATATTTGACTTTTTAATAAAAAGTAGTATTGTTATACAAGGTGTTCATAATTCAGAAAGGTTACTGCTTGATGCGAAGAAAAAAAGCTACCGAAGGCTGGTACAGGATTATCGGAATGATACCCGATGAAGACCCGTTATACGACAGGGGTCGGTACCCTCGACTGCAAGAAGCGCTTGGCATAGCACAGGCACACAACAGAATGAGGGAGAGCCATTTCGCAGAAATCTGGTGGGTATTTAACCCGAGTGGAAAATGCCTAAACACTGAGCTCCCACCTCTTGCTTGTGGAAAGCCAGTACGGTATTTTGCACCAGCCATACTACGTAGGACAACAGGTTGAAAGGGTGACGCCTATAAGGCGTCACCCTTTTTGGTTTGCAATAACATTACACACAGGTCTATCTCACCAAGCTCCGTATCTTTTCTACAATATGCTTCGCGGTTAACCCATACTCTTCATAGAGCTCTTGCATCTTTCCACTTTGGCCGAATCTATCCTCTATACCGACACGGGCAACTTTTATCGGATGATGTTCAGCAAGATACTCTGCAACAGCACTTCCAAGCCCTCCTGATGATTGATGCTCTTCTACTGTTACTATCCCTTGCATATCTTTTGCAAAACGTAATAAAAATGCTGTATCAAGTGGTTTAACCTGTGGCATGTTAACTACTGTTACCCCAATGCCATCTTTTGCTAATGAATTGGCCGCTTTTAATGCTTCATAGATTATCGGTCCACATGCTATAACACCAACACGATGAGCAAACTCAGTTACAGATTTATGTTCTGGTATCTGCATAATATATGCCTTTCCTCCATTCCATGTGTATGCATCAGTAAGCATTACGGGAGATTTCTCGCGAGTCAGCCGCAGGTATGCAGGCTTCTTAGTCGTTGCAATATGTTCTGTGATAACACGAGCTTCAACAGCATCACACGGCACATATACTTCCATGTTAGGTATCATACGCATAATAGCTATATCTTCTATCGCCTGATGCGTCGCACCATCTGGCCCAACAGATACTCCAGCATGAGCGCCTACTATTTTTACTGGAACATTATTGTATGCAATTGTTGTGCGTATCTGTTCCCAGTTTCTCCCAGGTGAGAACATGGCGTAACTCGCCATGAACGGCACATACCCCATCGCTGCCATACCGGACGCTAGTCCAGACATTGCCTGCTCAGTAATACCAACTTCAAAAAATCTAAACGGAAACTTCGCACGGAATGCATCCATCTTCACACTCTCAGTTAGATCAGCGCAGAGGGCGACAACTTTATCATCTTTTTCGCCTGCGTTTAAAAGCCCGCGTCCAAATCCCTCTCGCGTTGCTAGTTCTTCCTCATTAATTGTGAATAGTGTTTTTCTAAGCATGGTGGTAGATATTAGATTGTAGATTATAGAAAATACAACATAAAGATTAATCCTCGCCGTAGCGAATTTTACCTCGAAGTGAACGCAACTCCTTAAGTGCAACCTTCCCCTCTTCAATATTCGGCGCTTTACCATGCCACTTATAATCCCCTTCAAATGGTGTTACACCTTTTCCAGGAATAGTATGCGCAATGATTACCGTAGGTTTATCAAGTGAGCTCTTAGCAGTTCCGACAGCTCGTACAATATCACGAAAGTCATGTCCGTTAATCTCAATCACATGAAAGTTAAACGCCTCTAGTTTATCTTTTAATGATTCAAGTGGTAGTACATCCTCAGTGAATCCATCTATCTGTATAGTATTGCGATCAATAATAGAAATAACTTTTGTTAGTTTATATTTATTCAAAAGTAAAAATGATTCCCATACTTGTCCCTCATTTATCTCACCATCCCCCATCAAACAATAAAAGTATCTATCAGGCTTGTGATTCTCCAGTCTATCCATGAGTGCCATGCCGATTGCTTGAGAGAGTCCGCATCCAAGTGGACCAGAAGAGTTTTCGAGCCCAGGAAGCGCCTCTCGATGTGGGTGCCCTTGTAAACGTGATCCAAAACGACGAAGTGTCTTGAGTTCAGAAATACTAAAGTATCCAGCATGTGCCATCGTAGCATAGAGAACTGGAGCGATATGTCCATTTGAAAGTAACACCCTATCACGTTGTATCCAATCTGGGTGGCGTGGAGTGTGGTTAAGGATACGAAAATATAGTGCAGTGAAGACATCTGCCATACCAAGCGGTCCTGCGGTATGTCCGCTCCCTGCTTCTACCAACATCTTAATGATACTCTCGCGAATATCTTCTGCTCGCAACGTTAGCGCTTGTACTTCAACATCAGTAAGTGAATGCATATGAGATACAGTATACAGTTAATGGTTAATAGTTAATAGTTTTTAATAAAAACATCTTTCATTTATAAAAAATTATTCATAGCCAAACCCAGCTTCACCGAGTGCCATCATGGTGCTCAGTGCTGTTGCTGAGTCATTATCTCCGAAGATGTAAGACCCCATGACTATTATCTCTGCTCCTGCTTTATGCACCATCTGGGCCGTTTCTTTATTCATTCCACCATCAACTTGAAGCATTGTATCTCCGAAGCGTTGCTTGATAGCGATTATTCTTTCAACAACACTATCGTCAAATGGTTGTGACTGCTCACCGATATGATTAATACCCATGACTTGTATATACACATTTGTCTGTCCGTATAATTCTTGGACATACCGTACAGCATCAGCTAGAAAGTCTATGTTCTTATCATTTGATACTGCGATACCAAGTGGTATAGCAAGAGGTCTTACCATCTCCACAAGTTCAGTCAGTTCGTCAGCTTGTAACTGGTCAACATGCATAACAATATATGATGGGTTAAGTAAGAGGCAATTACCGAGAACCTCCTTCCAATTATTTACCATAATATCAAATTCATAAGAGAATCCTGATGGTAGAGTTTCTGTGCCTGTTGGTTGCCATGTCTTCTCACGACCAAATACTCCGTCACAAATATCTATCTGTACCCGAGTAGCGAGCCCATCAACTCGCGCGAGTTTATCTGGGATTTCATTAAAAGTATGTGGTAAGACAGCTGGGGTGATTTGCATAGTGATTAGGGGCTAGTTTCAATACGGTCACTATTTTGTTAGTTCTTCAATTTCTACAATTCTATCAACATGACGCTCGGCGTGTGAAAATGGAGTTAGTAGGAACAAGTCAACTGCTTGCTTTGCTTCGTTCACTGTTACGAATCTCGCTCCTATCGATAGCACGTTCGTATCATTATGTTCTCGTGAGACTTTGATAACATCAAGCGGACCGCCGGCATACACTACAGCACGCACATGAGCGAAGCGGTTAGCAACAATCGCCTCTCCAACACCTGACCCGCCGAAGATAACAGCCATAGATGGAGCATGGAACGCATCCTCCTGTACCTTCTCGGCAGCTCGTGCCATGTATTCTGGATAACCATCACCTTGCTCGAGCGTCAGAGCTCCGCAGTCATACACCTCATGCCCCTCTTCTTCGAGGTATACCTTAATCTGTTCTTTTAATTCATACCCCGCGTGATCTGTTGCTAAATATATTTTCATGAGTTCAGTATATCATTATTAAATTTAGTATTTTTGAAAATAATAGATGTTGTAGAAAAGCAATAAAGTAGATGAGCTTCGAGGCACGGAGTGCGTACAAGGAGGCGTACTTACTAGTACGGTGACGCTGTACGCGAGGCTCCGTAACAAAGAAGATCGCTATTTTATTGCTTTTCCTGCTTTGAGGACGTGGTTAACAAGGGTGTGTGTATACCCCATCTCATTGTCATACCATGCCATTATCTTAACTAGATTTCCCCCTACCACTCGCGTCATCTTAAGATCTGCAATTGATGCATATGGTAGTCCAAGAATATCACTTGATACCAGTTCTTCTTCTGTTACCGCGAATATATCTGACCACCTTTCTGTCATAGATGCATCTGTAAGGGCCTTATTTATTTCTTCTACTGTTGTTGGTCGCTTAGAGATAAAGGTAATATCAGCTATTGACCCCGCAGGTGTCGGTACTCTGACTGATATTCCATCAAAGAGCCCCGTGAGTGACGTGAATGCTTTGGTGACAGCGATAGCGGCACCAGTAGATGATGGTACGATATTCTGTGCAGCGGCACGACCTTCACGAAAGTCTTTCTTATTCGGTCCATCAACTATTCCCTGTGATGCGGTGTATGAGTGAACAGTGTTAAGTATCGCCTTTTCTATACCAACAGTCTCATCTAAGATAGCAATTACTGGTGATGATGCATTAGTAGTACACGATGCATTAGAAGTAACTGGTGTTGAGCCGAACTTTTCTTCATTAACCCCCATGAGTATAGTCTCACCGTGGATACCACCTTCTGCGGAATCTTTCGCAGGCGCTGATATTACTACATGCTTAGCCCCTCCTGTTAAGTGAGCGCTGGCCTTATCGTATGCGGTGAATAGCCCTGTTGACTCCACCACTACATCAACATCAAGTGCACCCCACGGGATAACAGCAGGGTCTTTTTCTTGTATAACTTTTACACGCATATCAACATCACCTTCTACAACTAGGTACTGCTCATTCTCTGCCTCGTGAACTTCTGCATGCACGTCAAAGTGTGCAACGCGATACACAGTATCGTACTGAAGGAGGTACGCAAGATTATGTACATCTCCGAGATCATTCACTGCAACTATTTCTATATCAGGATGAGCATACGCAACCTTAAAGAACGCTCTTCCTATACGACCGAATCCATTAATACCGACGCGAATTTTTTTATCCATATAGTAGTAGTATATAGGTGTATGAGAAAAGCGCCGTGTTGATAACTAATGATAACAGAAGTTCACGAGGAATCTCCTACAAGTTTTCTTTCGCCGTCGCTCAAGAAACTCGCAGGCCACGGCTCGCTCGTTTTTCTTGCTAGAAAAACATAGCTAACCCCCCCCGAGGAAGTTCGGTCACCGAGAATGAAATAAACGAGAAATCGGTCACAAATCTGCCTCGCTTCGCTCGAAGCAATTTCGCGACCCCTATTCGATTCCTCACGAAAGTGAAGCAGTTCACTTTCTGTGGGCCCGCAAAAAAGTAAAAGCAGTATCAAATGATACTGCTTTTACTTTTTTGCGGGCCCACGAGGAATCGAACCTCGACCAACAGTTTTGGAGACTGTTGTTCTGCCACTAAACTATAGGCCCAAGTGTTTCGTATTCTAGCACAGAATAGTACTTCACTGAAGATTACTTTTTTCGTAATGAAAAGGTAATCTTGTAGAATTGCTTTGGAAAAGTAAGTATAGATGGTTTGAACTTCGCCTTAAAAGCACTAAATCCTTTCCAGCTTGTAGACATCCCTTCTGACCACATCACTCCTAAATTAGCATATCGTAATCCACATTGCCTTATCTCCTCCATCCAGCTCGATAACAGCCACAACCCAGAAGCAGAAGGAGCAATATCTTTTCTAGTAAAAGAGGATAGGTAGTATGATTGTTCTGAGGTCATACTGTTAATAGTTGCAACACCTGTAACAATCACCCCATCACTTTTTCTTGCTAGCCCATACATACGTACATTACTTGTATCTAGCGCTAGCGCTTTTCGTAACACCTTTGTTGTCATATATATACAATACGAAGATATTCCATATTGTTGATAGAGTGAAGTATAGGTAGCTTCATCTAACATGTGTATCTCATATTCTTTTTGTGTATCCCATAGTCTTCTCTGTCTTCTAAATGTCTCGCTCCATCTCTGCCAATAGTTACTGTCTGATATATCTATATATGCATATGAAGCAAGAATATTCTTAAAAGGAAGAACGTTCCATCCATATGGTGGTATTGTATGAGTGATAGAGTTCCAGAAGATAATACGCATGCCACGAAATGGCAAAATGTTCGGCTCTCTATCAGTTGTGTAGTACTCAATCTGTAAAGGTCCGAATGTATACGCCCGACCAATTGCACCATCATCACCTACAATTGTATACAAGTCATTTGGAAATAAGGCTCGCAGGAAGTCTCTATCTTGATACAAATGCACAAAGTCTTTTGGTGGAAAAATATCTGACATAAGACTACAAGAATACAGAAAGTGTAGCATACGGAAAAAACAGGCGGCCACAGAATGCAAAGGTGGCCGCCCGTCTTTAACCATCTCTAACTAAAAATTATCGCGCGGGCGATAATTTTTAGTATGTTTTACTTCTTTGTTTCCTTGAACATTACGTGCTTACGGAGTTTCTTAGAATACTTCTTGAGCTCTATTTTACGAGTTACTTTCTTCTTATTCTTGCTCGTCCAATAGACTTCGCCTGTTTCTTTGTTTTTTATCTGTATGAGATGATCTTGAGATTTTGACATGATTATTGGATTATATCATATAGTCTTATTTTTCTCAAGAATCTATCAGAGTCTTTCTTTATGCAGTCGTCAGCCCGCCTAGCTAGCTAAGGTAATCTCTGGCTAGACACTGAGCCTGTCTGAATACGACCATCTGCCCCAACAGTAAAGGGCATTTCTTGTGCTAACCGATACCTTCCACCTGTAGTAGGATCAGTAACCTCTGAAAGCACTTTCAGCATAAGCCCAATGTTATCTCTTGCAACCTCTACAACAACTTTGCGAGTACCTTGACCTAGTTGTAAAGTTGTTCCGTCTATTCTATCGTTTGGATTACGTGTATTTAATATAGAAAACACTTCTCCTGGACGTGAAGGTGTCAGCCCCATTTGGGACATTAGTTCGCGTGCTTCATTTTGAATACCCCACTCATACCCCTGAGGGGCTTTTTGCATTAAAACTTGTGGATTAAACGAGAATATAGGTTTGCCATTTTGTAAGCCGACTACCTGTACATCTGTTGGAGCAATCACTTGATTAATAATACTTGCCCCTATTCCTCTAGCAACATTCTCTGCGGTTCCAACAATTCTACCACCCTGCCCCCAACCACCTTGAGATCCATTTGGATTTACAAAACCCTGTTGTCCTTGGTATTGCCCATTCCATACGGGTGTCTGTGCTTCGACATTGTTTGCAAGCCCAGCCCCACCAAGACCAACAAGTGCAGCAGCTGCAAGCGCTCGAGCTTTTTTGTCAGCAAGAGCTTTTATACCAGCAAAACTTGAACGAAGGACTTTTCCTTCACGACCTTTGTTACGTTCTAATGTATTTTCTCCTATCTCAAGATTCTTTGGAGGATGATGTACCTCATTACCTACTTGTTCTGATGCGAATCGCTCCATATACCTAGAAGTATACTACAAAATTTTAGAAGTAAAGTATGTCGCAAGCTCCGCAACTGGGATACGCACCTGCTCCATGGTATCGCGGTCTCGCACAGTAACTGCGTTATCAGTAAGTGTATCAAAATCAACCGTCACACAGTATGGTGTCCCTATCTCATCCTGTCTACGATAACGCTTACCGATTGACTGTGTCTCATCATATGATGTACGGAATAGTTTACGGAGTATGGCAACTATCTCTTGTGCAGGTTTGGTAAGTTCTTCTTTTTTTGAAAGAGGAAGCACTGCAATCTGAACTGGCGCGATACGTGGTTGGAAGCGTAACACTGTACGTGTATCTCCCTCCCCTACAACTTCCTCATTATACGCGCTTGTGAGTACCGCAAGAATTGTTCTATCAATACCAAACGTCGGCTCAAGTACATGTGGAATGAACTTCTCACCTGTTGTATCATCAACATATGCATGTGAAATACCGCTATGAGCCTGATGTTGTGTAAGATCATAGTCAGTACGATATGCAAGACCATACAACTCTTTCTGCCCGAAAGGAAAATCAAACTCAATATCAATAGTACGCTTACTGTAGTGCGCGAGATCTGGTCCCTGCTTCTCTATCTCGTGTGTCATGTCTTTCTTGATACCAACATGATCCATCCATGTATACATTTCTGTACGCCACATTTCAAACAACTCTTGCCAATTGCCGAGACGTGGGTCAAAGAAATATTCAAACTCCATCAAGTTAAACTCACGTGTACGAAAAGTATAATCTCTCGGTGCTATCTCGTTACGAAATGCCTTACCTACTTGAGCAAGTCCAAAAGGAAGCTTAGGATGAACACTATCCATTACATTCTTGTAATTGGTGAACATCCCTTGCGCAAGCTCGCCACGAAGATATGCGGTAGACGCTGTCCCCGAAGATGCCCCCATCTGTACTGGATAGAGGAGGTTAAATGTCTTCGCCTCTCCTAGCTCATTACCATCTGGACTCTTGATACCTTTCTCACGAATAAGCGCTGACATTTGCTCTGGAGTTAATCCCACTGCAACATGCCCAGCATCTTCTATAATATGGTCTGCGCGGTAATTTTTCTTGGTCTTTGTATCTTCTACAAGAGGATCGGTAAAGCCGGTAAGGTGACCACTTGCCTCCCATATCTTCTCACTTGAGATGATGCTTGCATCTAGTCCATACATATCATCACGACGAGTAACAAAGAAATCCCACCATGCATTCTCTATTGCACGCTTAAGTAGCACACCATATGGGCCATAATCAAAAGTTCCCGCGAGTCCGCCATATATCTCAGACCCTTGAAAAATGAACCCTCGACGCTTACAGAGTGAGACGATAGCTTCCATGCGTGATGCATTCTTAGATGTTGGTATGTTTTCTGGCATAGTTTGTTTATTCTAACACACCTAGGGGTTAGTGTTTAGGGGCTAGGGGTTAGTAAACTAGAAAAGCTGAAGCCTTTGGCTTCAGCTTTTCTCTATCCTCTAAACCCTAACTCTCTAGCCCGTACTCTAATACTGGAACATTCCACCAATGATGCCGTTTAACCATGGAAGTATTCCACCGACTGAAAGTATAATGAACATTCCTATCATCCCATAGAGAAGGTGACTCTTCCCAAAATTTTTCTTCTCTGGGTCATTAAGATCATAGATAAACTTCGCAACACCATAAAGAAAATACAATGCTGCAATAGCAACCATGAACTGATAGATTGGGTTAAGTATCTCATTAACAACACGTTCAAAAAGTGTTTCTCCGTCGATAACAATACTATTTAGATTTTGCGCAAATGAAAGAGTTACTGTTGTGAGATAGAGACAAATGAAGCTGATGCTTTCTTTTATTCTAGAAGATAGTGATGTCATGGCGATGTTGCACGTGTGATTATAATAACAAGTATACATGACAGTTATATTCTCACAAAAACAAAACTCTCTAGACAGAGAGTTTTGTTTGCTTTAATCTTTAGAAAATATACTTAGCAAGGACGTCCTGTTGCGCCACCACATGGTACAGGGATACCAGGTGCAGGGACATTACCTCCTTGATTAACACCGACGAATGACCCGAGCAGTCCGACAAGACCCCAGATAGATACCATTACGAAAAGCGCAAGAACCGAAAACGCCATTCCTTTAATAGCTTCTGATCTTTTATCTCCAGACTCTGCTCCTTGGGTAATAAACTTAACAAGGAAGTAGAAGAATACAATAACCGCAACACCAATAAAAAGTGGAACAAGAAGACTAAGAATTGTTTGTGCTGTATTGATAAGGTTGATTAGACCCTGTCCTGCAACAGAACCTGTTCCTGTCTGATTAGTGATTGCTCCTTGAATCTGCGCGAGTGCAGCTCCTACGGTAACAAGTGGAAGTGATAATGTGATTAAAGCTTTTTTCATATATTTATTGTGTATAATTATAAGTATATCCCCTTTCAGACCTATTGCAAGTAATTAAGGGATTCCCTGTGGACAATTGCCATATAAAAAAATTATGGACCCATTAGTTGGTCCTCAAAGGCACAGATATTGTTTGCCGTACACACTGCTCGCTGTCCATTTAGTGTACACCCAGTTCCAGGGCCCCACGTTCGACATATAGCATTCGGATCGTTTGCTGCCGAACCGGTCGGGGGAGAAGACATACACCCTGAAGCGGTACAAAAACCTGTAGAACCATCTCGTAATCTACACGCTGACCCCGGCTGAAGACCTGCACAGCTCGTTGGTGTTGCTCCAGCGTTACTCGGTGCTGTAGCTCCTGGAGATCCTAGAGGCTGGGCTGGGGTGGCACCTCTATTAGCTTGCGGAGCTCCTCCAATCTGAATACGCGGGATAACAATGTTATTCTGATTTTGGATACCGAATATACTCTGGAACCAATACACTATTCCCCACACAGAGACCATGACAAACACACCAACTAGCCCCCACACCATGAAACTATTACCAACCTTTGCCTTACCCGCATCTCCTTGGCGTACTCCCCATATATACTGCACCATTCCATAAAAGAACGCTACTGTACCCGCCGCAACAAAGAGCGAGCCAAGAGCCGCAACCACCGTGTTAGTAAAATTATCTACCACTGCAGCAAGTGACCCGAATGCTCCCGTTGCTTGTGTTTGAGCAGCCCCTTGTGCATGAAGGAGTGTAGGTAAAGCTAAAGCAAAGACTATACCGATAGATAGTGCACGTTTATTTTGTAGATATTTTTTTATCATATATATAATTACATCACAAAGTGTATCAGAGCCTACCTATAATTACTATGTTCAGCTATGAAAATAATCATAGTACATTATAAATACCTAGTAATAGTTGAAATCACTGTCGCAAGTATAGTACCGTAGTCTATGATATTAACTGCTGCTCCTGGTAGAATTGCATTCACTGTTCCACGAATTGCAAACAAGAACCCTTCAGTAAGAGCAACGACTACGGTTGCAATAATACCCCAGAGCAACCATTTCTTTGCTTTCACTATCTCGTCTGGTCTACCTTGTGCAGCTACGAACTTAAAGCCAGTAAATACCCACATGAAGATAATCGCTGGAAAAACGAACCATCTTATAAAAAGCCTAACCACAGTTAAAATAAAATCATACAGACTAGTTATACCTACAGGATTGTTAAGGCATGTACTACCTGCACCAGGGCCACAGGTTGGTTCTTGGGCGTATGCCGTTGAAACAAAAGCATTAACAAAAACTTGAGAATATGGTGTAGTCTCATACGATAAAAGGAACGTGAATGTATCTTCTACTCCTAAGAACCTTAGGATTGCAAGTGCTAACCCACCAATAACCGCAACAATAACAACGAAACTGACGATAGCGTTTGCAATCTTCTTGCTTGCTTCTTTGTACGCATTAGCATTTCCTTCCATAAGAGCTTTCTGTGCCATGAGAATACGTAAAATAATAAACACAGTAAGAAGGGTAAGACCAATAGGGATAACAAGGTTAGTAACAAAAGCGCGAATTATTCTCTTCCCGTCATCTAAAGTACATTTTGTAGAAGATGAACTCCCACACACATCATCTCCTGAAAGCGACGGGCCACTCTGAGCATAGACACGAGTAGGAGTACCTATAGCAAAACTACCAAGAATAATAAAACTTATACAGAAACTTACACCGAGTAATTTCAAAAAATAGTTCATGGTATTGTGTTACTTGGTAGTATAGAGATCTTGCAATCGAGCTACAAATGCTGACGCAGCATCTGTCGGCCCCGCACGACCATTTACAACATCTGCTATCATCGTCATTACTAACTGACTAGAACGGTCTTTGTAGATATCGTACCATGGACTAGTCACGAGCATGCTCTTTGCGATAACTGGATCTATTCCAGGAGTTGTTGCATACGCTCGTAGCGCAGGTACTCCTCCAAAACCTGTAGCTAACGCTTGCGCAACGGCTGGCCCTCCAAACTGTGACTGGACAGTAAGCGAAGCTAGAAGATTACGTGTGTTCTTAAGCGTTGCTATACCGTAGAGCTTTCCTCCAGTAACAAATGTGTTATAGTCTCGTGTTTGTGGAAATGTTGCCATTCCATAATCTCCTTTTGGATTACGTGCACGAAGTACATCATACTCACCAGCATAACCAAGGTACATAGCGAGCTTTTCTGCGACGAACTGATCGTCCGCACGGCCTGCAAAATCATTCCATGTATACGTTGTCTTAGCGGTATCAGCAAATTGTGTAAAATAACGAAGCGCATCAGAAAGAGGCTTCACATTACCATCTTTTTGTACTGGGGTATTTGCTGTTACCGTTACATAAGTACTTGTATCTGCAGCGTATTGTCTAAGAAGAGGCACTTGCCCTAACTGACCAACGATTGCCATAAGAATATCTTTTGAGTACGGTGTAGTCGCTGCACCAAGACCTATCCCCGACTGAATAAAAGCTCCGCTATCGTCAATTTTTGTAAGTTTAGGAACAAGTGATGTTACTTCATCCCAATATACTGGAGGATTCACTACACCTTCCTTAGAAAAAATACGTCTATTATAAAAAAGCACCATAGGGTCAATAGCAACAGGTAATGCAATAGCACCACTTGGAGTAAGGAATACTTGCGCCCCGTCAACATAACTCTGTCTAAACGTAGCCTCTGGCATCGAGCTTAGCGGAAAAGGATAGATACGCGCTGATTGAGATAGTATGAGCTCATGCGGACCCATGATAACATCTGGCCCAGTGCCGTTGGCTAAAGCCTCAAGAAGATAGGAAGCAAACATCTCTTCCGGGACTTCACGATACACAACTTTGTATGTCTTTGCTTGAGGGTTAAAGACTTGAATAATTGGAGCCATCACAGCTGATGGTAGTGTTCCCCAGACGTTTACATCTCCTTTTGGTACGTTGGCTTTATCCCCACCTCCAAAAGGAACTCTTCCAGAAAAGATTAGAATAGAGAATAATGCTGCAAAGACTCCAACACCAAGGATAATGTTACGTAACATAGTTATATTTTATAAGGAAAGTGCGATAAATGCATAATGATAATCCCCAGCAGGCAGACGTTTGAGGAGCCTGAAGCCATGCTTTTGGACAAGCGCTTCAGCTTTTTGCTCACTTACCACATGATCAGCATGTGGACCAATACCACCGTGAGAATGACTCCATTCAACTACAAGCATCTGCCCTTCTGGCTTTAATAACTTTGCAACATGAGAGAGCATTGCATCAATATCATGTAGTTGAAAAAGTATATTAGACACCACTACCGCATCCAGGCTGTAGGCATCAATCGGTATAGCCTTCTCTAGATCCGCCCATATCATTTCAACATTTTGGATGGACTGTTTATCAAGAGTACCTGCTAGGGTATGAAGTGCCTCACGATGTACATCAACTGCAAAAACTTGCCCGATCTCAGCTACAGCATGAGCAAGTTCTATAGTATAGACTCCGGTACCACAGCCAAGATCAGCGACTCTGTCACCTGGTTTGATGTATAGTTCTTGTACAAGCTGACGTGGCGTGAGGAATGACATAGAACTAGTATATAGTTAATAGTTGATAGTTAATAGTGGAAAAGAAGTAATTTCAAAGCACTATGCTTGGGTTTGCAGTAGTATGAACGTCAAAAATTGATGAGAACACGCGAAGTCTTTGATATTTTTTGAAGGAGATGTGCTTAAACGTACAGTGACTGAAAAAAATCTATGCGACAAAATAGTCTCGCAATTTATGACGTTCTTTATAGGAGGTTAAAGGAAGCGACAGAATCCCCGTCACGAAGTTTCATAATACGCACACCTTGCGTATCACGCCCAAGAGTTGGAATTGACGATACTTCTGTACGAATAACCTGTGAGTCCTTAGATACCGCAAGTAATTCCTCCTGTTCACCTGTTACGATGCGCGCCACCATCAACTTGCCAGTCTTTTCTGTTACCTTAACAGTTTTGATACCGCTACCACCACGCTTTTGTATTTTGTATTCAGATATCTTAGTCTTCTTGCCATACCCATTAGCTGTCATGATTAGGAGCTCGTTACCTTTTGCTCCGCCTAGTATCTTATCTGCTGCCACTATCACATCACCCTTGTCTAATTTCATACCAATAACACCAGCTGCGGTACGACCCATCTCACGGACATCGGTGTGAGCAAATCGTATAGACTGACCATTTTGTGTTGTTAAGATAACTGAGTCCTCATTCTGAACAAACATTGTAGCAAGTAGTTCATCACTACCATCTAGCTTAATGGCAATTAGTCCATTACGACGTACATCCTTGAAGCTCTCAGCAGCGGATTTCTTCACTGTACCATCTTTCGTTATCATCATAAGCGATACCCCTTTCATTTCTTTCATGTCTTTAGGCATCGGTAATATACTTGTTACCTTTTCACCGTCTGATAACTGGAGGAAGTTCATAATACTCTTACCACGTGTTGCACGCTTACCTTCTGGAAGATCATACATCTTGATCTGATACGCCTTACCCTTGTCAGTAAAGAATAGTAGATCGCTGTGTGACGACGTCGTGAGAGACATCGTGACGAAATCCTCTTCTTTTGTATTCATATCAACCACCCCTACTCCGCCGCGTTTCTGTGTACGGAACTCACTTGGGTCAGTACGTTTAACATACCCACCGGATGTATAGACCAATACTTCTTCTTTATCTGGAATTAAATCTTCTGGATTGAACTCTTTTGCCTTGTGCTTCACTATCTTAGTACGCCTCTCATCGCCGTACTTTTCTTTTATCTCAGCAAGCTCACCCTTGATTATAGAAAGCATCTTTTTCTCGGATTTAAGGATAGCCTCTAGTTCTGCAATGAGTGCTTGGACTGCCTTTAGCTCATCTTCTATTTTCTTACGCTCAAGTCCAGCTAAACGCTGTAGCTTCATCTCAAGGATTGCTGTTGCTTGAATCTCTGAAAACCTCCACTTCTTCATGAGTTGCGCGTGAGCGTCCGGTGTATCTTTTGCAGCACGAATAGTCTTGATGATTTCATCAATATGATCAAGAGCTTTCTTGAGTCCCAAGAGGATATGTTCTTTTTCTAAAGCGCGCTTGAGATCAAACTCCGTACGACGACGAACTACTTCCTTACGATGCCCAACAAATGCTTCAAGAGCACCTTTAAGCGCGAGTGTCTGTGGCACACCATCAACAAGAGCTACCACGTTATAGTGGAATGTGCTTTCTAGTTCAGTATGCTTATATAAATAGTTAAGTACCTTCTGTGGTTGCGCACCAGACTTTAGATCTATCACTACACGAATATCTTTTGTAGATTCATCACGCAGTCCTTTGATGCCGTCTATCTTTTTATCACGTACGAGATCTGCAATGTTTTCAATCAGGTTACTTTTAAGAACACGAAATGGAATAGACGTAATTATAATCTGGAAAGCCCCACTTTTAGTCTCTACTATCTCTGCTTCTCCGCGCACAACGACACCACCGCGACCTGTCGCGTATGCAGCACGGATATCTGACTGACCAAATGCAATACCTCCCATCGGGAAATCTGGTCCTTTAATGTACTCACAAAGCTCTTCAGTCGTAGCGTGAGGATTATCAATAAGATGCGTTGTAGCATCTACTACTTCTGTTAAGTTATGTGGTGGGATGTTTGTTGCCATACCAACAGCAATACCAAGCGTTCCATTAAGGAGTAGGTTAGGAACTGCAGTAGGAAGAACATGAGGTTCTTTTTTTGTACCATCGTAGTTTGCCACCATAAGCACTGTATCCTTTTCAATATCACGCATCATTTCCATGGAAACTTTAGACATCTTCGCTTCTGTATAACGGTATGCCGCGGCACCGTCACCATCAATTGATCCGAAGTTACCTTGACCCAACACCAAAGGATAACGATATGAAAAATCCTGCGCAGACTTCACCATCGCATCGTATACAGACGCGTCACCATGTGGGTGATAGTTACCGAGCACATCTCCAACAATAGTTGCGGACTTTCGGAACTTCGCCCCAGGAGTAAGACCCATGTTATTCATGGAGTACAAGATACGACGATGCACTGGCTTGAGTCCATCACGCGCATCCGGTAGTGCACGCGCTGTAATAACACTCATCGCATAGTCAAGATACGCAGTGCGCATTTCACTTACGATGTTTACCGGACTAAGCGCATTCCCTGTTTTCGGAACCTCGTTTGGAACTTCTGGTGGTGTAGTCTTTTTAGCCATACAAGATAAGAGAAATAAGTGTTATTTTCCGAATTTTAGTCGGTGTTTGTATAACATTATTCTAGCATAAATAGGGTATCTTCGCTACAGGTTGTTGGGTTAGTTTTGATTAGTCGTTGACGCCTCACCCTCGTCTTTTATGTATACTTCTTTGCCTTCCAGAAGTTGCACACTAGATAACTGCACTCCACTTATTCTCACCTTTGCTTCTTCAAAAAACTTACCAAGTGTCTCAACCGGTGAGTCAATCTTAGGTTCTTCTTTCTTAGCGGTTAGTGTTAATTCATCAGTTGTGAGAGTGTCATTTCGTACATACTTTTCTTGCCAAAATCCGTAATCGGCATACAGAACAACAACTGCAATTAACGTCGTTAAGGCTCCAGAAAAAATCGCCGCATGAATATGCTGGATATGTTTAGATTGTCTACGAATATACTTGATATAGTTTTTCATTCTTAGAAACTAGTATACAACAAATGAAAGTAGTAGGTAGTTAGTAAAAAGTAGTAAGAGAATAAAGTGCAGCAACCTTAAAAAATATCTGATCGATAAAGTAGATAGTATTATTTTTTAGATTACATCTCGTGGAACAGGACCACTTCACCTAATTTGCTCTCGATATCCTTCCTCTTAATTGTTAACTTCTCAACTGGCTCTATCTTTTCTGCTCCTGCTTCTTTTAGAAATATTGGTAATGACTGCTCGTCGTAATCCATCGGAATAACAAGCTTGGATTCAAGCGATACCGCAAGCTTCTGCGCATCGTATGGATTAAGCAGGAAATCATCTCGTCCAACGGGAACGAATAGTACATCTGTCTCATCTATCACAGACTTGTGCTCAGGTTGTAGCATTACAGAGATTGCTCCTAAGAACGTCACTCGTATCCCGTCTAATGTGAACACATAGCTTGTATTCTGATAGTCTTTATCTTTCTTTTCATCTTTTAACTTTGTTACAGTATTGAATCCTTTGATGAAAACGTCATGCACCTCATATTCTCCCCCACCACGAACAACAAAAGGTGTCTTCTCTCCGTGTTCTGTCTGCTCTGCTCCATTATAGTCTGGGTGGTTGACAGTGATAAGTGTAATATCAGCTCCATACTTTGCCACCTTTCCAGAGCCATCTTTTGATACTGGGTTAATTGCAACAGTTAAATCTCCAACTTGTAATTTGAAATGTTCTTTGCCGTAGTGAGTGATTATCATGGGATGTATTCTAACATACAATAGCTTTCTGAAAAATGGGCTTTACTATTGCCGTGGTTCGATACGTAACACATTTCGTTTTCTAATTTCATTTTCTTTTCTTTTTAACCCCACCCTTTCAAAGCACGACAATTTCTTGCTAGAAATTGTCTCTGTTCCGCGCCGTCGCGCTTCACAAGGCTTCGAAAGGGTGGGGTTAAGAGGTAGTAAATACATAACAAATACAGAATATGTGTCAAAATACCCTTGATGTATAAGCCTAATTGTACTTGACAAAAGTTTATAATAGTGTATAATATATGTCAGTTAAAGTTCGTTGTATCCAGTTCCCAACCGCACCAACAAGGAGAAAATCCATGTGCGTGATCCTCATCGGTAATACCTTCATCAGGGCTGCGTGGTGCTATGGCGACCCGACGCCCAAGGAGGTGGTCAACGAAACCACAGGCAAGATGCCCGTCACTTCTGGTGAACGGGAGAAAATCTTCCGCGACTACCTGAAGGTGGGCCACTCCTCGCCGCGCAACTACGGCCGGAAGCCCAAGAAGCTCGTGAAGTTCCGTCGGAAAACGGCACTCACCAGCTGATCACCAGCGACGCCACAACCAAGGAGACCAATATGAGTCGATGTTGAAGGTCATGCTGGGCATGCAACCCAGCACGGAGTAAAGCAGGATAGCAAGCGGCCCATCACTGGCTGTGTGACAGAGCTCCGAAAGCTACACAAAAGCTATCTGTCGAAGGCCGGCATCGCGAGATGTCCGGCTTTTTCTATTCCTAGAATTTTATAAATGGCACTTGAGAGATGATGTAGGCTTTATTGAGATACATTAAGATAAGAAGAATTATAACGATGAGAACTGTGTAGATAATATGTTTATGATGTTCGCGTCTAATTTCTATACAAATAAATGAAAGTGATGCTAGTAAAAGAATGATGAGTACGATGGTATACACTATCTGTATGTTACGTGGAAATGCCATCATGCTACGCTCATACCATGTGGAATAGACAACCATCTGCATAGAAGTAGTATTTGTAGCTAGAAGTTCTGGATCTGTATTATACGCAAACGATGTATCTCCTGCGAGAATAGTTATAAACGCCTGCTCGCTATACTCAGGTATTGTAACTTCCGTTTGAGTAGCAGACACTAGACCGCCTGCTATGCGTTCGTCATCTGGTATGACATCATTTGCAGAAAGCGTAGTCTCTGCTCCTTTTACACGAGTGTTTGCGGCAAACTCGTTAGAAGGTCTTGAAGTTGCTTTTGTAACAGACGTTATAGCTTTATTTTTCTTACCAGTCGTTTGTGACGTACTTGTTGATGTAGTTGCAACGACAGTTGTAGAGCGAAGCGCAGGCGAACCGAAGAACTGCACAACATATATTGTTGGATAGCCATCGTATACCCCCTCCTGTGTTGCTAGACCAATCTCCTTGAATCGAGGATCTAAAATATTTTTCCTATGTGTTGGAGAAGCCATCCACGCTTCTTGTATATCACGTGAATCGGTAAAATTAATCGCGAGATTTTCTCCTGCGAAGAGAAACACATACCCCACCTTATCAAAGAAACTCCACGGCGTAACCCCTGTAGGACTATAATGAGCAAAGTAGCCCCACATCGCCATATCCTTTGCCTTAAGTAGCGCAGCGTTATCTAGTGTCTCGTTATGAAACAGTGGATTAAGGCCATTACTAATTCGATGATCATTCGTCAAATCTACAAGCACGCGAGTAACAATTGATGCTCCAGATGGTGATGTGATGATGAGCGCTGATGTTATAGAGATTGCAAATGTGATAAGTGATACAAGTAAGATACTTGCAATGGACGCCTCACGAAAAATATGTGGGCGGTATTCGTTATGCTTGTGTGGGATGAAAAAATGATGGAGGAAGCGCAGGATTTTTCTTAAAACTTTTCTCATACGATATAGTATAGCGTGAATTAACTAGGTAAGAAGTGGGCGGAGAAATGGAACGTAAAAAAGTCGGCGTATGCCGACTTTTTTACGTTCCATTTCTCCGCCCTTACTTATGTTACTTTTGCTTATCTTGCAAACGGCTCCGTACTCATACTTACGCCTAAAACTTTTGACATAAATGATAAACGAGTAGGAACATCTGGATGAAGACTAAATGGCACAAGGTTAGTCGGAACAGGAAGATTAAGCTCTGGACATACAATGTTGTTAATAGCGGTAACTGTTGTGAGATACACAATACCAGTTGACTCATCTAACTTCCAAGGTGTGAGCATCATAGCTTTATACTTCTTCTGTAGAGTGCGCACAGCAGTCTCAGTGAGTGGTCCATAATAGCCTGTAACAGGAATAGATGTACCAAGA
This sequence comes from bacterium, assembly GCA_027482685.1. GTDB lineage: Bacteria > Patescibacteriota > Minisyncoccia > Phycocordibacterales > UBA5272 > UBA11704. The sequence goes on along the minus strand of JAIXVU010000002.1, from coordinate 66,506 downwards.
TTTTCATTTAAAAATCTCTGCAACTTCTTAACACTTTCAACATCGTTGTTGTATCCGTATCGTAAATATTTATCGAGATATAGTCCACATGTTGACGCTCCAAGCACTTGCCCAGTACGTGCTCCGCTTCCACCAGTGCTTGCACCGAGTACTTGCCCAGCAGGTCCGCTTCCTACAAAGAATCCACTACCGCCACCTGATGATCCTCCACCTGAAAATGTTGTACCGCCTTCACTACCGCTACCTCCTCCACCTCCACTACCACCTCCTGCCATTACACTAATCGTAGTCGTAGCAATACTACTTGTTGCTATACCATCAGATACAACATAGGTGAATGTATCTATTCCAATGAAACCACTATTTGGTGTATACAGCACAGATGTTCCACTTGCTGTTGTTGTACCATTTGTAGGTGCTGTAATAATTGTATAGAGAAGTGTCTGTACAGGCACATCTGCATCTGCTCCTAGTAATGAGACGGTTACGGGAATGTTAACAAGAGTGGAACTAAGAACATCACTTGCAGTTGGTGTAGCGTTTAGTTCTGTAACTGTTATCGTTACCGTTGTTGTTACAACACCGCTAGTGCTTGATGCGATGATATCAAACGTATATACACCAGGTCCTTGTGCCTCTGTTGGGGTCCATGTGAATACTCCAGTTACTGGATCAACTACCGCACCGGATGGGCTCGATGTTGAGAGACTAAATGTACTGGTTGCATTACTACTACTTGCGGTAAATGTAACAAGCGTAAGTTCAGGTGTAGTTGTTGCAAATGTTGCAGTACTAACTGGAATTGTAGAAGTTCCACTACCTCCACCGGTTCCACCAGTCTCTCCCTCTCCTTCGACATCTCCTGGCACAGAGTAGAGAACATCTACCCAAAACTTAGTAACTCGTGGTTCAATACCAGTCTCAGACCCTTCATTGGTACGCACGATTCCGAAGCGTGTTTGAGCTGCTGTAAGATCAGCAACAGTCCATGTCAGCCCTGTAAAAGGATTCTCTCCCATGTGTCTATCGTAAAGTATGTACCCATCTGTGTTTGAAATAATCTTTTCATCACCATCACTTACATCTGTAGCGTTTTCAACACGGAACTTGAATCGTGGGTTGTTCTCTTCTGAAATTGGCACATCTTCATACCCTGCATCAACTTTTTTTGCAAAAACATAGAGACTTACTGTATCAATAATCGCGTTTACTGGAATAGCTGGGGTAGAAAAAGTAAATGTCTGTGCTTTTCCTTGTGTATTGACTGTAAGAAAAGTTGTATCCCCGTCGTTGTTATCTACCGCACTAATCTTATCACCACCAACTACATTCCATTCATCATATGAACCTATCCCTTCAGGGTAGTATGTCATTGACGTAAATGCTGGTGCTGCATAAAGAGTTACGCCAAAAAGACTAACTCCTACTACCATCAGACTAATAATTCCTTTTTTCATAATATTATAGATATAGTAACACTCTTTCGTAAGACTAGGTACACGTTTAATAAGTACTTGTACCAAAACACTACAGAAATACCTTGGCTTTGTCAATGTCTCATGAAGAAGTATTTTGATTGCTTTTTTCGCTCTTGTACTGTAGTATAAATACTATTCTTTATTAACAAGAAACGTTTCGGACTTAATCCCCATCCACAGTTTAGAAAATGTATTTTCTAAACTGTGGATGGGACCCCGATACGAGGCACAGCGACTTTGTCCACCTCGTGTGGACCATTTTCTTTTGTACCGCACACAATTTATATTTATGACAACATTACAACAAGTAGCTCCGTTTGCAGAAGGAGCAGTTATCTTTAAGGAAGAAGACATTATCGAAGGAGTGGTCGTAGCTATAGAAAAAGCTGCGCTCTATGTTGACCTCGGTCAGGCAGGAACAGGTATCATCTATGGTATCGAGTTCATGAATGCTCGTGATGTTATCAAGCGTATCAATATTGGAGATACAATCTCAGCAAAAATTGTCCTTCGTGAGAACAACGACGGATATGTAGAACTTTCACTCAAGGAAGCTCGTCAAGCTCTCATGTGGAATGATGCAGAACAAGCTATCAAAGATAAGCGTGTTATGGACCTCGTTGTTAAGGATGCTAACAAAGGTGGACTAATCATCGAATGGCAAGGTATGGCAGGATTTCTTCCTGCTTCCCAACTTAAGGAAGAGAACTACCCACGTATCGAGGATGGCGATAAGGATAAGATCCTCCGCGAACTCAAGAAGCTTATCGGCAAGCGTGTATCAGTATCTATCATTTCAGCAATTCCAAAGGAAGGTAAACTAATCTTCTCAGAAAAAGATGGCGGAACAACCAAAGAAGCAAAAGAAATAGTTGCAGGTAATCACCTCGTAGGTGATGAAGTAGAAGGAACTGTTACAGGTGTTGTAGAGTTCGGTATCTTCATCAAACTATCAGACGGTGTTGAAGGTCTCGTTCACAAGAGTGAGATTGACTGGGGGCTCGTTGAAGATACAAAAGCTCACGCAAAGGTAGGAGATAAAGTAAAAGCAAAGATCATTGAGGTTAAGGATGGTAAGATCTCACTTTCACTCAAGGCTCTTAAAGAGAACCCTTGGAAAGAAGCTGCGAAGAAATACAAGAAAGGTGACGACGTCGACGGTGTTGTGATTAAGTTCAACAAGCATGGCGCACTCGTATCTATTGAGGAAGGTGTTGCAGGACTTGTGCATGTATCTGACTTCGGTGATGAGGCTAAGCTCCGCGAGGCGCTATCGCTTGGGAAGATTTACAAGTTCTCAATCACTCTTTTTGATGCAAATGAGGAACGTATGACTCTTGCGTACGGGAAGAAGTAAGAACTAGAAGGTTAGAGTTTAGGAATTAGGGTCTAGAAAATACTAAAGAGCGACGCCTACGGCGTCGCTCTTTAGCTTTTTCAAAAATAGAAACTACTTTACTGCTAGCAAACTGTTAAGAGTGACTTGGTAATACTGTAATTGCTTTTTAAGCTCAGGATCTTTCTGGCATACTTGAATTGCTTTTTGTAATCTAAATTGATTCTGGTCCCCTGCAAAAGTTAATTCCCATGCTCTACAAGATGCACGCATCATATCAAAAAACAAATTAGAAGGCACTCTCTCCTTAGCCATCTTACGGGCAAGCTCATCAACATGTCGCGCGATAACAGCTACAGCATAAGGCACTTCTACTTGTATAAGAGTGTCTATATCTTTGAGAGCTTTTTCAGACTGCTCTGCGGTAATCGCTTTATTGACAAAGGCCCTATCAATACTTAAGACTACTTGCGGGCCACTCATAACAAAATGTGGTTTATCCGGCTCATCAGATGTTTCTGGATTTTTGTAGTATTTAAGAAGCATAAGACGCTCCGCATCATCAAAATATTTTTGATTATTTGAAGTCCTTGGTTGAGCAAGTCCTCCACTCTGTAGCCATGCAGATAATTCAATGGCTTTTTCTGGTGAGAAGTTAGCAATAGTTTTTATGTGCTTTACTACTCTTTGTAATTTTTTTTCTAACCCGACCTCATTCACAACTCCTTCTGACTCAAATTTAGAACGCTGATTAACCCCAAAAGCTTGTTGGCTAATTGTCACATCAATTGAAGATATGATTGGATCACGTTGCTGTTTGGCTTTACTTTCAATCACGATATCCGCCCCGTGAAAGAAATCATCATAAAGACTTGTTGCTCTAGCGGTTATACCTGTACCAAGAACACCTTCTTGAATGCGGGCAAAGACGAGAGATTCTCCAATCATCCCCGTTTCATCGTTACTTTCTTGTTGAGCAAATCTCTCCTTAAGATTTTCTACTCTACTGACATCATTTTCGAATGAAGAATATAGCGAAGCAAATGACAGATCGAGGGGGATGCGACTCTTCTCAAAATTACTTCTTAAATATTCAGGATTAAATGTTGTTACCCCAGTTTCAAAATTTTCTTGATTAGGTTGTTCCATATATTTTTCTAATTATACACCTCCATTGCTTTTTGATAACCACGTTCGGCTATTGTTTTTAGCGCTGCTAGCACCTTAGGAGCAATCACTCGTAACTCTTCTTCCTCGTCCGCGTGTATGTGCCCCATCACATAGTCTTGCACTTCTTCACCATGTGGCGCTTTTGCAGCGCCTTCTAACATCCCTTTTGGCCCTATACCAATACGCATACGAATAAAATCCTTCGTACCAAGTGATTCGATAATACTCTTCACTCCATTATGACCCCCATCTCCCCTATCATATGAGATGCGAAATGTTCCATATGCCAGATCTTTATCATCATACATAACCACAAGCTCTCGCCCTTCGTGATACCGCATGTAATCACTCACCGCCTTGCCACTTTCATTCATGAACGTCTCCGGTACGAACACTTCAACAGATGAAAGAGCAATAACATCTTGATAGATAGTATGGAGAAGCACACGTGCTGCATTATGTCTCGTGTTTGCATATTTGTTACCGGGATTTCCAAGTGGGACAAGAGTGTGGATCATTGTTAATTAAAATTATCGAGATGATGTAAGTGTACCAGAATTGATGTGAGAAAAAAATATAGATTCATTGGTCAATGGTTAATCGTTAATGGTCAATAGTTAGATACATGCTAGGCGCCTTCGGCGCCTCGCGTGTTCGCATGTATGTATCCACCATTAACTATTAACCATTAACTAAATTTTTCTTGCACAATGATAATCTAATCTATATACTACGCATCATAATGTTGTCCTCCTTATTTACTTCTGTTACAACCGCAGTACTCGAATCATTAAGTGATGTAACACAGAACCCTGTTTCAATTGTTATTTTTAGTTTCCTTACACTTTTAGTTATTGCACTTATCTTTGCAACATTTTTACCTTCATGGAGAAATGGATTAGTGACAATAAAGATACTCGAAGAGGATGAGCGTCCATCATCACTTCTTTTTTGGATAATTGGATTGATTCTTATTGTGAAGCTTGTACAAGGGTTCATTATTCAACCTTTTATTGTAGATGGTGGGTCAATGCTTCCAACATATCACAACAAAGAATTCCTTTTAGTAGATAAGTTCTCATACTTAGTAGAGACCCCAGCTCGCGGAGATGTCATGATATTTAAGCTCTATGAAGGTGGTAGTAACCCGTACACGGGTAAGCATCTTATCAAACGTGTTATCGGCCTTCCTGGTGAAAGAGTTGTCGTACGAGATGGCGTAACGACAATTTATAACAAAGATGAGCCAAATGGATTCACACTTGAAGAGCCATATGTTACTTACAAAGAAACTCGTAAAAATGTTGATCTAACTCTTGATGAGAACCATTACTTTGTAATGGGAGATAACCGTTCACAGAGTTATGATAGCCGTGACTGGGGACCACTTGATGAAAAAAATATCAAAGGACAAGTTCTCCTCCGCATCTATCCATTTTCTACATTTAGTTACGAACCAGGGCAGTATATCTATACAAAATAACAGACTTACACATAATACCTAACACCTAGAAGATATATGAACGAAGAAACAAAAAAACCAACAACTCAGAAAGAACCTCCAATGTCTCTCAAAGGAATGGATGATGTTATAGGTGAGCAGTACTACGCTTTTCAAGGACTTTTTGAAAAGGCACAAGAGATTGCTGTGTACTATGGATTCAAACCGATAGAAACTCCAGTACTTGAGAAAGAGGAAGTCTTCGTGTCCGCTATCGGCGAAGGAACAGACATCATCGATAAAGAAATGTATACGTTTAAGACAAAAGGTGGTGACCGTCTTGCACTTCGTCCAGAATATACAGCATCGGTAATGCGTGCATATCTAGAACACGGCATGCAAACACTTCCTCAGCCACTACTCTTCTACTCATACGGCCCAACATTTCGTCATGACAAACCTCAGCGTGGACGTTGGCGCCAATTCAGACAGTTCAACTTAGAGATATTAGGAACGAGTAAATCTATCGCAGACGCACTCATCATTCGCACCCTTATGACGATACTTGAGGAATACGGCTTCAAAGATCTTATTATTGATATTAACTCCATGGGAGACAAGGAGACTCGACCAGCGTTTGTAAAAGAACTAACCAATTATTACAAGAAACACTTAGATGGTCTCTGTAAGGACTGCCATGAACGTATCAAGACTAATCCTCTTAGATTATTAGATTGTAAGCAACCGCAGTGCCAACCATTTAAGGAGAATGCTCCATCTTCCCTTTCATTCTTATCAACGGACGCTCGTAGTCACTTCAAGGAAGTGCTCCAATACCTCGAGGAAATGGGTATTCCTTATCGCGTTAATAACTCACTTGTCCGCGGACAGAGTTACTACACGCGAACTGTGTTTGAGGTGATAAAAGTAGACGTTAGTGAGGATGGCACAGAAAAAGAGATAACAATAACAGGTGGTGGTCGCTATGACAATCTAGCAAAAATGATGGGGAGTAAGAAAGACGTCCCTTCAGTTGGAAGCGGGTTAAGCATGGAACGCATCATGATGTTCCCTGAGTGTAAGACTCTAGCCCCTCGTATCATGAAGCCTCCGAAGGTCTATTTCATCCAACTTGGATTCGAAGCGAAGCTTAAGAGTCTGTGTGTGATGGAGATCTTACGTAAAGCTCGTATTCCTCTACACCAATCACTATCTAAAGACTCTCTTTCTGCACAACTAGCCATTGCTGAGAAGATGGAGATTCCTTACTGTCTTATCTTTGGACAAAAAGAAGCGATGGATAACACCGTTATCGTCCGTAATATGTCAGTCCACTCTCAAGACACGGTGAAGATAGATGCACTATCTGATTACATCAAGCATTTGAAATAGCTTTTGCTGTCAACTCAACTTTTTAATTAGACTACGTTGTTCGAAACGGCTACTATTTCGCTATATCTTTTTCTTTGCATTTTCTTTTTCAACTTTCCCATCGAAGCAAACAGAATAATTTCCTGCTGAAAATTTTCTTCCACCTCGGACCGTCGTCCTGCGGTGAGTTGCTTCTCATGGGAAAAGTTGAGGGTTATAGAATACAAATACTTCTTTTTCACGATAATTATCCCGTATTAGTTGGGTTGTATTCATGCGTCTTAACACACCCAACCCCACCGTTTAGAAAGCGCGTCGGAGGCGGGTAGCCGAGACAGAGTGCATTTGTAAGCATACAAATGACACGTCTTTGTAAACGGTAGGGTTAAAAAAGAAAAACTCTTATAAAAAATTAACAAAATACCTTACGTATCGAACCACCCAATTCCCTATGAAAACAAGTATAGAGCGGGTTTGCTCATTGTTTATTTTTATGTTAGAATTATCCCCACATATGTCAAACGTAAACGTAGAAGTAAAAAAGAACTCAAACGAAAATTCACTTTCGCTCATTCGTCGCTTCCAGAAGCGTGTTCAAGAATCTGGTGTATTACCACGTGTCCGCTCACTCCGCTACAGCGACCGCCCACTTTCAGTACTCAAGACCAAGCGCGCAAAACTAAAGAAGCTTAATAACCTTGCAAAATACGAACTAGCAAAGAGAATGGGTAAAGTAATCGAACGAAAGAAAGGACGAAGATAAGATAATCAAGTCAAAAGTTTCAAGTATAAAGTTACAAGTAAATACGAGGGGCGCCTACGGCGCCCCTCGTATTTCACTAATTACTAATTACCAACAACTAATTACACCTTTACTTGCTTTCAACTTTTTACTTTTACCTATAAAATGTACTCATGATATCTGAACTCAAAAACCTCACTATAATTAGAAAAAATGGAATCATTCCTGAGATACCATTTTTAGCAATCAAAGAAAAGATTCTCGGTAAAAGCTACAATCTCACAATAATTTTCTGTACTCCAACAGAATCAAAGGAAAGAAACAAAACATATAGAGATAAGGATTATCCGACCAACATCCTTTCATTCCCTCTCTCAGAGACCGAGGGTGAAATCTACATTTGCCTCTCAATAGCCAGACGTGATGCAAAAAAATTCGACATGTCATACACAAAATTTCTTCATCTTCTTGTTATTCATGGAGTTCTTCATTTGAAAGGACATCTACATGGTAGTACAATGGAAGAACTAGAAGCTAAACATCTAGGCGTATTTTTCCGTGGCACGTAAACTAAGCGACATGATTGTGGGGATAGATATCGGAAGCACAAGCTTGCGAGCTTTAGCATGCGTATACGAGGAAGGCTCTAAGCTTCCACATATTTTAGGAACATACAAAAAGAATATTGACGGTATTAGTCGTGGAAATATCCAAGATAGTGAAGAAGTGACAAAAGCCATCATTAATGCTCTAAATACTCTTGAAGACGAAACAGGCCGCAACACCCTTCACACACTTATCTCTCTTGGTGGTATCGGTCTCTCATCGCATCACGCAAATGGCTACGCTCAAGTTTCAAGAGGAGATGCATCAGTTACTGATCTTGATATTGATAATGCGGTAAAGGATGGCTCAAAAGGAGTTCCAGATATCCGTAACAAATCTGTAGTTCATACCATCCCGATGAAATACCGACTAGACGGTCAAGATGTCCAAGGTGATGTTACTGGTGTTCGTGGTAACAAGCTAGAAGTAAAGACGCTCTTTGTTACTTACCCTCTAAAGGGCATGACTACGCTCAAAAAATGTCTCGAAGATGCAGAGGTTCGTGTAACAGATATAGTTGCTGGACCGATTGCTGAGAGTATTCCGTTACTTACCAAGAAACAAAAAGTTGCCGGCGTAGCACTTATCAATATTGGCTCTCAGGTAACATCAATTCTTGTATATGAGAATAACATTCCACTTCTTGTTTCTACTATCCCAGCTGGTGGTGATGATTTTACCAAAGATATTGCCCTTGGTCTAAAAGTTACACTAGAAGACGCAGAAGAAATAAAAGTCGGTCGTGGCACCCATATGTACTCTAAGCGTCGTGTGGAAGAGATAATCACTGCTCGATTTGAAGACCTCTGTGCAAAAATTAACAAGGAACTTGCTCGTGTGAGTCGTCAAGAATTACTTCCTGCTGGTGTTGTTGTTTGTGGTGGTTCATCTCATCTTCCACATCTTGAATTTGTTTTTAGAAGTGAACTAAAACTACCGATAAAAATTATCACAAATGAACTCGTTAGGCTTTCAAATGACACACTTCGTGATGGTGCATGGGCACGAACATTTGGTCTTACATTCTTAGCACCTCTTGATACAGAAAACGATGTTCTTCGTGAGGTACTGACATCATTTTTCACCCGTGTCAAGAAGTTCATACACCAGTTTTTGCCTTAATCTATAAGAGTTTTTTGTATATTTATACTAAAAAAAGTCTCTTTGCAAAATGTTCTCATAGTTGATATAGTTACTATATATCAGTAACTCATATTATTCATGGCAAAAGTAAACCCAGAGATAGAAAGCTTCGCTCGCATTAAGGTCATCGGTATTGGTGGATCAGGAAAAGGCGCACTTAATCATATGATCAATTCTAAACTTCAAGGAGTAGAGTTTATTGCAATGAATACAGATACACAAGACCTTCACCATTCACTCGCTGAGAAGAAGATTCATATTGGTAAAAATCTTACCAAAGGTCTTGGTGCGGGAATGGATCCAGAAGTAGGCAAGCGTAGTGCTGAAGAAACTCGCGAAGAAGTCCAAGATGTCATCAAAGGCGCTGATATGGTATTCATCGCAGGAGGAATGGGTGGAGGAACATGTACTGGCGCAGCCCCAGTTGTAGCATCTATTGCAAAGAACGAAGGCATCTTGACTGTTGCTGTAGTTACTAAGCCATTTTTCTTCGAAGGAGCATCACGTATGAAACTCGCAGAGAGAGGTCTTGAGGAGCTAGAGAAGGAAGTTGATGCGCTCATTGTTATCCCTAACGACCGTCTACTCTCTGTTATCGATAAGAACACTTCAGTAAAGCAAGCGTTTGAACTCTGTGATGAAGTACTTAAGCAAGCCGTAGAAGGCATATCAGATATCATTCGTAACCCAGGTATCATCAACTTAGACTTTTCTGATATCAAACGGATTCTCAAGGACTCAGGAACGGCTCTTATGGGTGTAGGCCGTGGCATGGGAGAGAACCGTGCACGCGAAGCAGCATCAGCTGCAATCAATTCCCCTCTCCTTGATGTCTCTATTCACGGCGCTAAAGGTGTACTCTTTGCAATCTACGGATCAGAAGATCTTGGGATGCTTGAAGTCCAAGAAGCTGCAAAGATTATCACCGAATCAGTTGATAAGGATGCAAAGATAATCTTCGGTATCGCATCTGATAGCACCCTCAAGAAAGATGAGGTGAAGGTAACTGTTATTGCCACAGGATTCCCTACTGGATTTTCTACTCGCGTTAACGGAACACCGTCTACTATTAGCGAAGCTCGTAGTGAAGTACGTCGAGATGAAGCCCCTCTAACAACTCCTAAGATTGATAAAGAGGAGACTATCATGCAAGTTGTAAAAGAAGAGAAGCGTATTGACCTAGAGATGAACCAAATAGACGTTGATGCAGTAAAAAAAGCTGATAAAGAACAAGTAAAGAAAACCGGGTTTAAGTTTACTGATGACGGCGATGAAGAAGATGATTGGGAGGCGTTGCCACCATTCCTTAGAAGGAAAAAATAAAAAAAATATAAAATTACTTCATCTACTTCGTTAAAACAAATTTTTATTTCGTCACTGTACATCTAAGTACAACTCCTCATAAAAATTTGTTTCGCCTCGTATCTAAAATAATTTTCTAAATATTTATAATTAAAAGCCGCATCAAACAATGCGGCTTTTAATTATTTTTTCCTTCTCCAATCAGTCCATGCCACCTCCTCTATTTTTATTTTATCAACAAACGTTTACTGTATATATATTTCTTAGTACTTTATCATGCATGCTATACTCATCAATATCTTCACTATTAACCATTAACTATTAACCATGAACTACGATCTCATCATCATCGGAGGCGGACCAGCAGGCACATCAGCCGCAGTGTATGCCGCGCGTAAACAACTAAAGACATTACTTATCGTGAAAGAATGGGGCGGGCAATCTACCGTATCTGATGATATTCAGAACTGGATAGGTACACCACATATATCCGGTGCAAATCTCGCAAAATCTCTCAAGACGCATGTTGAAGAATACAAAGGTGAGATACTCTCTATAAGCGAAGGATTATTTGTAAACAAAGTTGAAGGCTCTGATGGCAGCTTCACTGTCACGCTTGAAAACGGAGATACTCACTCTAGTAAGACTGTCCTCATCTCAACTGGATCATCTCGTCGTAAATTAGATATCCCAGGAGCGGATGTCTACGAGAACAAAGGTATCACCTATTGCGCATCATGTGACGGACCACTATTTTCTGGCATGGATGTTGTAGTCGTTGGTGGAGGAAATGCAGGATTCGAATCAGCTGCACAACTACTCGCATATTGTAAGTCAGTCACCCTTCTTTCTCGTAGCGAACCACGAGCAGATGCAATCACGGTAGAGAAGCTCAAACAAAAAGAGCATTTTACTCTCGTAACTAATGCTGTGCCGAAAGAAATCAAAGGTAGTGTTTTCGTAGATTCAATCACGTATACCAAAACTGATACTAATGAAGACGTAACGCTCCCTGTTTCTGCTGTCTTTGTTGAGATTGGCCAAGTCCCTGCTACACATTTCGTAGAAGGAGTAGTTGATATGACTGAGAGTAAGAATATAAAGATTGATCCTCGTACCCAAGAGACATCCGTAAAAGGCATCTGGTCAGCAGGTGACTGTACTGATGTACTCTATCATCAGAACAACATCGCAGCGGGAGACGCTGTGCGGGCCCTTGAAGATATCTATTTGCATTTGCACGCGTAATATAAAAAAGAAAGAACGGCGCCTATGGCGCCGTTCTTTCTTTTTCTTGTATACATTGTATCATACCCACCACTCATAAAACAAGACTTACAAAAATTGTAAAGGTCTGTTATGATAGATTTCATGTCTATCCATATAAAAAATGTTTTGCGTCTCTGGAATATCCTCAAACCCTTTCACAAATATTTCTATCTACAACTAGGATTGATCATCCTCGCTCAGGGTTTCGTCGTAGCAATTGCTTATGGTCAGAGTAAAATACTCAATTTTCTTGTTGAAAAAAATGTGGAGCTACTTATCTACGCTTTTACAGCATATGCAATCATATATGCAATTGATGTGCTTATTGATTATATTGCGGTACGAAATACTCAAAATAATCTAGACCAAACTCTTTTCCAGCATATACAAGAATTTTCATATAAAAAAATTCTATCTCTCACTCCAGCACAACATATCGAAGACCATTCTGCGCTCAAATTAACAGTTGTTGCAAAAGGAGAACAAGCAATACAAGATATAATTAATAAAATAATTACAACAGTTTTACCAACTATCACACTCGCGATTATTACAGTAGCGACACTGTATCTTCAAAGTTTTATCTTAGCGGTAGTCAGTACGTGTATCATTATAACTATTAGTGTTTGGTCATTTTTGTTTCAAAAGAGCCACCATGTTTATGTAACAAAAAATCGTGACAACTGGAATGAACAAAGTAGACAAAGGACTGAAGCATTTACACATCTACAGACAGTTAAACTGCTTCATCGTGAAGACTATTTTCTAAAAGAATATCTCAGAAAGCGCTTAAGCGCTGTTAATCATCACCTTGTAACCCTAGGAAGATCCGCAAAGCATTCTTCAAGGCGACATCTATTCACAGAAATGTCAGTAGTTGCAACATTTGCAATTGCTTCATACTTGTATCTCGAAAATGCGTATACAATTGGAACAGTGTACCTTGTTCTTAGTCTTATCAATAGACTCTACTGGAATATTGGAGCGCTTTCATCAGTTATGAGACAGATACCTCAGTCATACGCAGATGCTGAGAGATATTTTTCTATAATCGACAAGACTCCCTCTTTTGATGAAAGTGGTACAAAAAATATACCATTCAAAGATGCAATTGTATTTTCTGATGTAACATTTAGCTATGAAAAAGCTGGCTCGCCTGTATTTACAAACCTTTCATTTACCATCCCCGAAAACAAAACAACTGCACTCGTTGGCTCTTCTGGCTCAGGTAAAAGTACAATAGTTAAACTACTACTTCGTGCATATGATTATCAGGATGGCTCAATAACAATTGGTGATGTAGAGTTAAGAACTATTGATGCAGGGTATCTACGCGAACACATAGGCTATGTAGAACAACATGTAGATCTTCTGGATGACACTATTCGAGAGAATATTATGATAGCAGTAAAAGACAGAGACCGTGCCCACGCACTCGAGAGATTAGAAGAAGTTGCACATCTTGCTCGTATTGATAAGTTTTATCATAGGTTAGGAGAGAAGAGGTTTGATACTTTTGTTGGTGAACGAGGGGTTAAGTTATCAGGCGGTGAACGTCAACGTGTTGGTATAGCAAGAGCAATTATTAAAAATCCAGAAATACTCATCTTTGACGAGGCGACCTCTTCGCTTGATAGTGAAAATGAAGCTCGTGTAATGGACGCCATCCGTGATGTATCAAAGGGTAAGACCACTATCATCATAGCCCACCGCCTATCAACAGTACGTGATGCTGATAAAATTATCGTGATGGATAAAGGTCATGTAGTTGGTGAAGGCACTCACGATGAACTCATGCAGTCAAACTCTGTATATCAAAATCTTGTCGCTCATCAAATATAGATAATATAGTATCCCCTGCTAATTACTAATACCTAATTACTAATAACTATTACTTGATATACTTATTCACATCATGTTCGCATTTCTCAAACGTATCAAAAAATCTGCCGGCCCTGGTGTTATCACCGGTGTCGCAGATGATGACCCAGCAGGTATCGCAACATATGCACAAACTGGAGCTGTATTTGGTTTAGGGCAATTATGGCTTGCTCTGTTCACATTTCCTTTCATGTTCGCAATACAAGAAATGTGTGGTCGAATAGGCACAATAACAGGTAAAGGGTTAACAACACTTATACAAGAGAACTACGCCAAGCCTATTCTCTATGGTGCTGTCTCACTACTTGTTTTTGCAAACACTATCAATATAGGTGCAGACTTAGGCGCAATGGCATCTGCGATTCAATTACTTGTTCCTGTTTCGTTCATTATATGTGTATGTGTGCTTACTTTTTTTACGATACTTGCAGTGGTATATATCCCCTACAAGACATATGTGTCAATACTCAAATATCTTGCACTTACTATAGTTGCGTATATCATCACCGCATTTACCATTAACCAAAACTGGACACAGATACTCTATGCAGCGATAGTGCCTCATATAGAATGGAATACAGCATTTATATTGAACATTACTGCAATGCTTGGTACAACGATATCTCCATATCTTTTCTTCTGGCAAACCGGAGAAGAAGTAGAGGAGGAAATAGTTAACAAAAAAGTACAAGACTTCAATACAAACTCACCCAAAGTTGCTATAAGCGATATATCACAGATGCGTATCGATACAACTATCGGCATGTTCGTTTCTAACCTTGTAACATTCTTCATTATTATTACAGCGGCAAGTACTCTTGGATCATCTGGTCTTACCTCAATCACTTCCGCTGCACAAGTAGCCGAGTCACTCCGTCCACTTGCGGGTGACTTTGCTTTCTTACTCTTTGCATTTGGAATTATTGGCACAGGGTTACTAGCAGTCCCTGTTCTTGCAGGATCTGCGGCATATGCCGTGTCAGAAGCCTTTGGTTGGAAAGAAGGACTGAGTAAAACATTTTCTCAAGCTCGTGGCTTTTACGTTATTATCATTCTCTCTATGGTGGTGGGGTTAATTGTTAACTTATTTGGAGTTAACCCGATTGCCATGCTCTACTATTCTGCTATCTTAAACGGATTGCTCGCTCCTCCTCTTATGATACTCATCCTACTTATAGCTAATAACAAAAAAATTCTGGGTAACAATGTTAATGGCAAGCTAGGTAATATGTTTGGTATAACAATTACTGTCATCATGTCAGCGCTTACAGTTTACTTTTTCTACTCATTACTGTAATTAGTTATTAGTAATTTGTAATTAGTACAGACCGAAATCCCCTTTGGGAATTTCGGTCTGTGTATTTCTAAACTAATAACTAATTACTTTCACATATACCATATATGATATACTCACCATATACATACCAAGTTATAATATAGAGACATTCCATGCCACCAAATGACCAAGAGAAAATAGGTATTTTTATTAAAAAGCTCCGTGAAGAACGTGGCATGACCCAAGAAGACTTTGCTCGTTCACTCAAGACCTCACAATCAGCTGTCGCTCGTGTAGAGTCTGGCAACCAAAATGTAACAGTTGAGCAACTACTCAAGATGAGTGATGTTCTCAAACATAACATCATCAGTCTCCAGGATACTATTGACTTCAAAGTTGAAGGTGGACGTAAGTTATCAGGCAGTATCACAACCAACACCTCCAAAAATGGAGCGATTAACATGATGGTAGCCGCACTTGTGAACTCTGGCACCACTATTCTCCATGACATTCCACATATCGAAGAGGTCTATAGATACAAGGAACTCCTTGAGAGTCTAGGCGTTAAGATAAAATGGATTAACGACGATACTTCTCTTGAGATCAAACCCCCGAAGAAACTAGCTTTTTCAAAAATGAATAAAGCTGTTGCAGAGAAGATTCGCTCTTTTACATTCGTTGGTGCATTCATTCACAATACTGACACATTCCACCTCCCACACTCTGGCGGGTGCAAGATGGGCGAGAGAACTGTCTCATCACACAAGTACGCTCTGGAATATCTAGGAGTGAATATCGTTACCAAGTCCGACCACTACGTTATTTCACACAAGAAGTTACACGCTGGTACCATCCCTCTCTATGAGTCATCAGATACTGGCGCTATTACGGCTATTATTGCAGCATCTCGTATAGAAGGTATAACTACTATCATGTTTGCACCGCCTAACTACCAAGTACAAGATGTATGTTTCTTACTTGAACGGTTTGGGGTGCGAATCGATGGTATCGGAACTACTACGCTTACCGTTCATGGCAAGAAAGATATTGATGTAAATGTTGAACACTATAATAGTGAAGACCCAATAGAGAGCATGTTCTTCTTATCCGCTGCAATAGTTACAAAATCCAAACTCACTATCATGAGATGTCCTATTATGTTCCTCACACTTGAGCTAGAGAAGCTAAAACGCATGGGACTCAAATATAAATTATCCAAGAAATACTTCGCTAAGAATGGCCGTACAGAACTCGTGGATATAACAGTGAGTCCGTCTAAACTTGTAGCACCAACAGATAAGATACATACCCAGCCATTCCCAGGGATCAATAACGACAATCTCCCCTTCTTCGTTCCTATTGCATGTTTTGCAGAGGGTCAGACTCTTATTCACGATTGGACATGGGAGAACCGCGCAATATATTTCACAGAACTGAATCGTCTCGGAGCAGATATCAAACTCCTTGATCCGCATCGTGCGCTCGTTACAGGTGTATCTAAGTTACGTGGCTCACAGATTGTATCCCCTCCAGCACTTAGGCCAACTGCTATTATATTAATTGCGATGTTAGGAGCAGAAGGTACGAGCATGCTACACAATGTCTACTCTATCAAACGTGGATATGCTGATATTGCAGAACGTCTCAACAGTATCGGTGCGAAGATTACTGTGCTACGAGGAGTGTAAATGCTACACTTAACTCATGAAGGCCATGCACGTAAGTGAGGTCAAGAAGTTTACTGATATTCCAAACGTTGGAAAGGCAGTTGCAAAAAACTTCGCCACTCTCGGTATAACAGACCCGCAGGAACTCTCCCGTCGTGACCCATTTGAGCTTTATAGCGAGCTCTGTCGTATAACAAATACTCGTCATGACCCATGTCTATTAGACACCTTCATGGCGGTGGTAGATTTTATGAATGGTGCACCACCTACCCCGTGGTTTTTCTACACCAAGAAACGAAAGAAGATTCTCGGTGGAAAGTAGAAGGGTTGAAATTGTATATAGTTACAAGCGAACACGCGACCCCTTCGGGGTCGCGTGTTAATTATCCATATTCCCTGTTTACTTTCTACCTACCACGTTCTACTATACAACGACATCTATCGCAACGAACTTTGCATCCATCTTCCCTATCATCTGTATCTCTTTTTCATCAACTATTCTCGCTTGGTCACCAGCTGCAAACTCTGCTGCGTTAATAATTATCGCTCCTTCTGTAACATATACGAACAACCCTCTTCCACTCTGTAACTCATAAGCAATCTTTTTACTGGCCTCTAACTCACTTAGATAGATAGTCGCATCCGCTTGTATCTGTATCGCCTGACCAATCTGTTTATCTGACACAACCGGTACAAGAATATTCTTCTCTTTAATGCCTGTAAAATCTTTCTGTCCATAACTTGGTTGTAGATTTTTGCTTTTCGGCATTATCCATATTTGGTAGAGGTGTACCTGTTCATCACCATTATTTACTTCACTATGCATCACGCCTATCCCTGCACTCATATACTGTACCTCTCCTGCCTTTATCACCCCGCTGTTACCCATACTGTCTGTATGAGTTAACTCACCACTTAAAACGATAGTCACTATCTCCATATCTCTGTGCCCATGCTGACCGAATCCACTTCGTCCATCTATCGTATCATCATTGAACACTCGGAGTGCTCCGAAGTTCATATTATCTGGATCGAAATAATCAGCAAATGAAAAGAGATGGTATGTAGAGAGCCACGAGTGAGATGCGAGGTATCTATCGTGTGCGGGGATTTTTTGGGTCATATGTTAATTATATCACTTGTAATTAATAACAAAGGAGTCTCTTATTCAACTACTCAAAAAAGACGCCTAAGCGTCTTTTTTATCGCCCGCCAAATAAAAAAATTCGAAGTCATACGACTTCGCCATTTTGTATCTGGTGGGGAATCGAGGATACACATCGAACCAGATTATGAGAAATTAAATATATTTTTAGAGTATATTATTAAGTTTAGCGAGTAGTTGAAAAGGGGGGAAGGTTTTGAAATAGAAAACGAGCAGGTCTTTCGACCTGCCCGTAAAGCACTGCTCAATGAAGCACCAACTTGTTGCCTAGCGAAACAAATAAGTGCGAAGCCTATCGTCGTCCTTGGTCACTATTTCGCACAGCACTCCGATGTCATCGACATTCGATTCCACAGCCCTCTTATAAAGGCCGAGGAAGTAGAGCGCCTTCGAAGGAAGTGACTTCGGGTCATGGCTTGTCAGAACACCCCTCAAGGGATCTTGAGTGGCCAGACTGAGCACCAAGAGTTCGAAAGAGCATTCTCTTGCGGAGAAGGTCAGGGTGGCCGGCACCGAAGTGAGGCATCAACCCTACCACCAAACCGAGAGCCTTTTCTCCTTGTGGCCCAAGATCGTTGAAATGTGCATCTGTTTCAAGGTGCACATCATCGAAGCTGCTGCGAGTCATAAAGACCTTTCAAAAGAACTGCAACTGGTTCATCATGAGCTAACATATATAGTGTACACTAAATTCATATTTTGTCAATGTCAATTTAAAACCTTATATATCAATCATCTTGTATAAAGTAAAGCTGACTCCTTCACGGAAACGAGGCAATTGAGGCGGAGTCGGTCACCACTAGGGATTTTCTTTTTCTTCCATTGGACTCAAACAAAATCTCCTAGTCGCGACCCCGATAAAAAGCGACAAAAATGAACCGCAAAAATACTGTATCCAATTTTTGCAGTTCACTTTCGTAGACCGCTTTTTCGTTCGACTCCTCACGAAAGACGCCCAAGCGTCTTTCTTATCGCCCACCAAAATTAAAATCTCACATACCGTACGATATGTGAGATTTTAATTTTGGTGGGCGATAGAGGAGTCGAACCTCTGACATCCACAACGTCAATGTGGCGCTCTACCAACTGAGCTAACCGCCCTTCTGGTCGACATTTTACAGGCGACCATGTTACTAGATAGATAAGAATTACCTTATACCGTATCTAGTTATTGTATTAAGAAACAAAAGAACCACCTGACACATAATACATGAGAGTAGAGACAAAGGCAACGCTAAACCTCTTCCAAAATAACAAAATATGTGGTAGTATTGTATCTGCACTTTAGTCTATAAAGTAGCAACGGACTGCTAAACTATTTGCTTGGGCTAATTGCAAATAGTCGCCCGAATTCGCAAAGCGAATTATAGGGCCCCATCGTCTATCGGTTAGGACACCGGCTTTTCATGCCGGTAAGCGGAGTTCGACTCTCCGTGGGGTCATGAAATTAAAAGCACCATCATTATGATGGTGCTTTTAATTTCATGACCCCACGGAATTGGAAAGGGTCGGAAAACGAGAGTTTTCCGTAGAGGAGAGCAGTGAGTGTACCAACGAACGTTGAGAACCGTGGGTTCTCAAGGAGCGTAGTAAAACGTAGCGACCCGTAGGGGTCATACTCTCTTACATAAAATGTTATACTAACCTTAATTAATTATTCCCCTATGTCCACCCAAAAAGCCGATAAGAAATGCACCATCTGCAGAATCAATCTAAACACGATAAAAAGTTTCCAAGAACGTGAGGACTGGGAAACTATAAAATTCTGTAGTAGTAAATGTAGAAAACTGGCCACACCAAAGAAGCGAAAATAAATGAGGATACTCTCAGTTACAGTGCTACACTGTACCTATGCACAAACACTATCATTACTGGCAAGCGATTATCTTCTATATACTCATCAACCTCATCGCAGGATATGGTATTACCCTCTTTGTAGATATCAAGGCGGTGTATAGCATACTCAACCTCCCATCATGGGCACCTGCTACATGGGTATTCGGTGTTGCGTGGACCATCAACAATATTCTTGTACTCATCGGGAATATCTGGACACTCAACTCGCCTGTATCACATGCTCGTACCATGCTCATACGTCTCCAGATTATTTCATGGATCAACTACGCAGTATTCCAATGGCTCTCATTTGGTACTGGCATTCCTGCTATGTTCTTCTGGCCAACATTTTCGATGTTACTTCTTACAATTGCGAGTATGTACTATGCATACAAACTAGACACAAAAGAGCAACCATTCATAAAGACACTTACATCTAGCAGATCTATCACGCTCACATTCAGCACTCTCATCATTTGGCTCTGTATCGCAAGTGTTCTTGGCTTCTATATCATGATGAATAATTAAGAACATGCTACCTTCTAAGCAGATAGGCGCTAAAGTTACTCGTGGTGATACTTCTCGCCTTTCAATATCGTCATGGCACGATAGAGCTGTTCAACCAGGATAACTCGTACAAGCATATGTGGGAATACTAGTGATGAGAGCTTCCATGTGTAGTTAGCACGGAGGTGGACGGAGTCGGAGGCGCCGTAGGCGCCTCCGACTACAAACACCATACGCTTCACAGAGTCCACCATACGATTTTCTACAAGCTCAGCGAGTTGCTCACTTTTCATATCTTGGCCCCTTTCATCAAGTAATACAACATAGTCTTCTTTTTTTATTGACGAGAGTATTTTCTCCCCTTCTTTCTCTTTTGTTTGACTATGCTCAATGTAGACCCATTCAAGCGGAAGATATCTCATCAGACGAATAGCAAAATGCTTCACAGCATCCTCAGTTACATCATCTCGGTCTTTTCCAACAGTCATAATAATGATTTTCATTATGATACACTGTACGATATAAAGCCGTATTTAGCAACTATGCGTACACGTATCACCCTTTCATTTACATGGAGATTCATCCTTGTTGCGTTTGGGGTTATTCTTATCTTGCTCGTATTACTTGGAGCAGTTTCTTTTACCTTATATACAAAAATATCTAATACTGAAGAACTGCAGAAGCAATTAGTAGAAGCCCAAGCTCGTGAAAAAGAACTTCAAGAAAAGAAAACCGCAGAACTACTTCGCGAACAACAAGATGCTCTTATGCGTGCACAAACCGAACTAGCTCAAGCAAAAAGTAATGCTGCTCTACAAGCGGACCTCGCTGCAAAAACAAGTAAAGATGTTCAAGTCTTAAGCCAAAAAATAACAGAAGAAACCAATAAACCTAAAGAGATAGTTATTTCATCAACTGATCTTACTCCATATACAACGGGTATTGTTCAGGTTATTTGTAAAAATACTGATGGTAGTATATCAAGCGGAAGTGGTGCGCTGTATAATTTTCCTGATGTCCCATATGCTATCTTAACTAATCGCCATGTTGTAAAAGACGGTGCTACCTGTATAACATCTATCACTAATGATTCTAATAAAACGATAGGATTATTCTCTATTCGGGGGTCAGTATATAGTTACAATCAATTAACAGATTCTGCTGTGCTTAGTATCGGTTCATCACTTACATCTGATACATTACCCGTTGCAAACTATAACTACAGCATACCGAAAATTAAAAAATGTATATCTCTCATGCCTGTTGGTACGCCAATTGTTATTATAGGATTCCCAGCATATGCTAAACGTGATAGTAAAATAACCATAGAAGGACTTGGTACATTTAATGTTGTCTATAGAACAGTAACAAATGGTATCATCTCAGGATATGATACATCTCAAGCTGGTGATGGTAACTACTTCGTCTCTGCAAAAATAGACAACGGTAACTCAGGAGGTATAGCTCTCGCAAAGGATACATCTGGACTTTGTGTACTTGGACTACCTACATGGCTTTCGGTTGGAAATTATGAGACACAAGGACTCGTGCAAAATATTAATAATATTTTACCGAAACGCTAAGTAATTTAGCCTTACATTATAAGCTTTTTTTGGTATACTTTATTTCATGATACTACTTGCAATTGAAACCAGCTGTGATGAAACAGCTATATCTATAATCAAAAGAGCTCGAGGTAAGCAAGTACGCTTTGAGGTGCTTTCTCACAAAGTGCTCTCACAGATTGATCTCCATGCACAGTATGGTGGAGTATTCCCAATGCTAGCTAAGCGCGAACATGCAAAGGCCATTACTCAACTCATAGCAGAAGCTCTTGGCGAAGCTGAACTTCTTGTTGAACGAACTAATACATTTCATCTTCCTCATGCAAAACGTAAAAAATTAGAGACCTTACTTGAGCGTGAGCCAGAGATGCTACAAGCAATGAATACGCTCTTTGAGGGCATACAAAAGCCTCTTGTTGATGCAATAGCTGTAACAGAAGGCCCAGGACTCGAACCAGCGTTGTGGATAGGTATTACAGCTGCACAAGCACTACGTACCGCGTGGGATATTCCTATCTACCCAATCAATCATATGGAAGGCCATGTGATGGCAAGTATCTTACAGGAAAAAGATGGTCTCTATGAACTACAAGATATAGAGTTTCCAGCTTGTGCGTTACTTATCTCTGGCGGACATACTGAGATAGTTCGAATAGCTAAATTACGTTCATACACTGTTATAGGTAAAACTAGAGATGATGCAGTTGGTGAAGCATTTGATAAAGCTGCGCGCATGATGGATCTCCCTTACCCTGGAGGACCTGAGATATCTAGACTTGCTGAATATGCACGTAAAGAAGGGCTGGTTGTTCGTGATGACTTGCGACTCCCTCGCCCGATGCTACACAGTGGTGACCTTAACTTCTCATGCAGTGGACTCAAAACTGCAGTACTTACACGCATACAGAAGAACAAACCGCTTGATGACATAACCAGAAGAATGCTCGCACTTGAATTTGAGAATGCTATCACTGATGTGATTGTGGCAAAAGTAAAGCAGGCAATGTACGAGACACGTGCAAAAAGTCTCATTGTAGGTGGTGGAGTAAGCGCTAATACACATATTAGATTTGCTTTACAAGAGCTAGCTACCGCTGAAGGCTTCACACTGTACATTCCTGACAGGAAACTTTCGACAGATAATGCTCTTATGATTGCTTCCACTGGGCTTATGCATTTAGATGTAGGAGAAGAACCGAGAGCTAAGTTAGCAGCTCGTGGATCATGGTCAATTGAGGAGAGTTAGAGGTGTATAAATAAGACTAGTGTCGATGTAGAATACTAAAAGCGACGCCTACGGCGTCGCTTTTAGTTCTCACCATGTATCGCGATACGCACCACTTCACACACAATTGTGGTGAGCGTGGCATGCTCCAAGATAAATGCCTTATGTGAGCGCGGTCGCTCACCGCAATTACTTGCAAGTGTTCTACCGACGTTTATAAGTGTACAACTTTTGCTTATCAAATGCAAAATATCCAAAAACGTAAAGAGCCACCGTGAGGTGACTCTTTGCGCAGGCATTCATCTATCTTGTGAACATGCCAATAGGCACTCACTAGACTAGTATAAAGCTATTTCTTAGGTACTGCAACTACTGGACGAGGGTTGGCAACTATTTGTTTGATGAATGCATCAACTTGAGCAGCAAGCTCTGGGCGTGATTTCTTAAGATCATTTAACATCGCAACCGCAACTTGAGTTTGTCCAAGTCCGACTGCTGCGTTTAACACGTCCTCATCAAAAGGAATAGACCCTGTCTTTGCTGCCACATTTTCACTTGCGGCCTTGTACTCACCAACATACAAAGCGGTTAAAAGATACCATTTTGTAGCTGGTGCATAGTTAGGAGCAATCTCAAATGTTTCTTTACCTAGAGCATATGCCTCTGCTAACTTTTGTTGAAGTAAGTAAGAACGGATTAGATCAAAGGTGATCAACTGCTTCTTAGGTGCAAGCTTGTTTGCATCAAGCAGAACCTTTTCTGCAGATACTGGGTCTCCTATACCGCTATAGAAGAGCCCGTAAATTGAGAGCATGCGAACATCGTCTTTGTAGGTATCGTAGGTAGCCGTAATATTAGTACGAGCAGACTCAATCATAGCGTTTAATGCATCTGTTAATGCTTTCTTTTCTTCTGCGCTAACTGTTGGCGGGATCGATAACTGAGACATTCGAAGCACTGTCTGAAGATACTGCTCTCTAGCTTCTAAACTACCCAGAGTGTTAAGCTCTAGAGCTTGGTTAAAGAGTGAATTTTGGGTTTTAATAACTTCTGGAATAGGCATCTTCTCGGCGAGGCGATTAGCATCCATTGCTTGAAGGATAAGTTTGTTTACTAGAAGTGGTTGATAGTTAACATAGTACTGCGTAACAACTAGAAGTATGACAACAACTGGCGCATAGAGAAGCTTGAGATTCTCATCTGAAACAAGCGTCCCTCGTGTAACTGAGTGTGAGTGGGTGATGCTTGTACGAATACCGATATATGCAAGGATAAGAGCAAATAGTACATAACTAATAAGATTATCGAACACAAATATGTTATGGATGAAATATCCAACTATAAGTCCAGAGAGGATAGCTTTCTCACGAAGAGTTAGATCGTTCTTCTTCCTCCACATCATCCAGAAAGCTAAAACGTAGAGCGAGAGATATGTAAGAAGACCAAGTGCCCCTGCAGCTGTTAGCCAGTCGAAGAACACGTTGTGTGATCTGTCATACCATGGCTCAAGATTAGACATTTTTTCTGGAATGAATTTACGAGCAAAAATATAACTAAAGTTTTCTTGTCCATAACCAAGTACTGGACGTTCTAGCCATGCATCGTAGCTTATCTGCCACATTGAGATACGACTTGCACCTGTTATATCGTTTGGAGAAATACTTGCTAGACGAGAAAGCGTTGGTGAGTTCTGAATGAAAGCAGTATTTTTGAAAGCGAAAATAGAGGCAACAGCAATTACAAGTGCAATAAGGGTGCCTGCAACATACGTACGAACTTTTCCTTTCTCTTTAATTGCAATAATTCCTAGCGTTACAAAACCTCCAACCAAAACACCAATCATTGTCCCGCGTGTACCACTGTAGAAAAGTCCTATAATGTTAACAAGAGCTAGAAGTGGGTAGCCCCAAGATCTCTTAAGATTTCCAGACTGGACCCAAAGCAATGCACAGATAAACACAAACATCATCGCATAAATAGCATAGTATGCTGAGTTACCAAGTGTCGCATCAAGTCGAGTCGCACCAACACTAATAGGGAAATTAGCTGCAAACCACGCCCCTGCCGTCGGAAAGAATTTAGAAAAAGCGTACGCAGGCGATCCAAATAGTTGCCCAGCAGCATAGAGAGTGATGAGAATATTAGAAGCAACGAATATCTTAAACATTCTTGTCCAATCACGAACACTTGCAAGCATTCCAGAAAGAACAATAAAGTATATAAAGAGATGAGCGTGCCCCACGAATCCTTCCATGCGTTCAAAGTTACTCCACATACTCTTTTGTACATCTACACCGAAAATATTTGCAAAGAAGAGTACAGTAATAAATAATCCGTATGCAATGATAAGCGGAGATTTCTTGATATTGATTCTGTATGACGCGTCACGAAGCGCAAGAAGAATCCATCCCGCAAGTGCAATCTCAACTAAGATGCGGAACATGAAGTTCTTACCTGAGATAAAAGGGAAATACATTCCTGATTGACCAAGACTAAAGATGTCTAACCCTTGTCCACTCGCAACATAGAGAGCGGTAAAAGGAATGATACCAAGACATACCCACACAATTTTTTTAATAATGCTTTGCATACGTTTTAGCTAAAACTGTTTTTATAATAATATCGCTAGTGTAGCATAGTTTTCCTAATCTGATAGCTATGCGCCGATCCAATGTGGTGGGCAAATATTGGGATCTTTATTTAGATATTCGTTTTCCCAATTATTTGGGAATATAACAACCTTTTCTTCTGAGTCTGTCAAAAGCGTTGAGTACCAGCAAAACGTAGAGTTTGATAAAATAGCATGCCTGCAGTTATTTATAAGCATGAACTCTTGATAGTCTGGGAGATTGTACGAAGATACAAAAACGGCATTAACCCCTTCTCTAAAAAGAGTCTTCATCTCTTGCTTAACCCACTCAATATCATCAGAGAAAACATAATATGTAGGGTTTAGAATTTTCTTTTCTAACAATGGAACCGCACGCATATAATATTCTTTGGGCACAGCTTTTGTCCCTGCGTTTTTCTTAAGAAAATCTCCACGTCTAATATGAACTGAGACCGAAGACTCTTCATTGAAAATTATCTGATGCTTAAAAGCTTCTACCTGTGTCATGTCTTTGAGCTTAATGAGCTCATTAAGCTGTTTAAGATTTTTTTCGTAGTACTTATACCCTTGCCAAAAACCTTCTAAATATAAATAATCAGCTTTTATTACACGCGGTAAAAAATTTTTATCATATCCAATATAATATTTTTTAAAAAAATACTTGTTAAGTATTTTTTTTATCATAACGAAAACTTTTGATATTATTCCATATGGATATTTTGCTTTTTTTATTTCTTCTTGCGTTGCTTTACGGACAGTGAAGTTAAAAAGATCTAGTAAATAAGGTCGTTTAGTGTACTTAGTGTCTGCATCAAAAAAACTAAGGTCGTAGGCAACTTCTTTATGATAATTAGTCGCCAATACCTGTCCTATACTGTATTGTAATAATTGATTACCTAAACCTCCTTGAATTTTAATAACTATCATATGTACTTGTTACTTATTTTACGAACCAGAAACAGCCACAGCCGTATACTTGAGCGTCAGACTGCGCTTCTGTTGCGTTATATATCATTCCATGTTGAAGAGCGTTATCAGGAATAAGCGAAAACTCCTTGAGTGTGAGCTCTGGGAACATTTCCATTATCATTTGATATGAGTAAATCCTATGCGCATTAAATTGTATACGAGGCTTACCTATTGGGACAACAAACAGTAACGACCCACCACGCGCTACAACTCTTTGTAACTCATGCGCTGCTTGCACATCCCCTTCTGGATCAATAGGATCTCCATAACGACCAAGTCCAACATGTTCAACGGTATGCATACATGAAAGAGACGTAATAGAATTATTTTCAAAGTGTAACTTAGACAAATTAGCCGAAGCAGAGTCTAGGTTAGATAAATTAAGTTTTGCTGGCCTGAAATCATAAAATTTTACAGGAACAAATGCTGACACAATCGAAGAAAAGTACAGACTCGATGAAATATCAACATGCTCTGTAGCTCCAATCTCCTTTACCTTTCGTGCTGCCCATGCGGTGTGATAGATATAATGAGTATCAAATCTAGTAAATGGGATATTTTCAAATAGAACCGGCATCACAGAACCAAATGGAATAGAAAACCGCTTCTTTTTATCCATCTTCCTAAAAGATAGGTAGCTCTTTAGGATCAGAGGAAATGTCAGAGTGAATTTAACTTTAGATAATGACCTCTTTACAAAACGTAAAAAATTATACATAGCGCTTAGTAAAATAATGGAGTCAGTATAGCATGATGGTATACTCTATATACATTTCATATGATTCCTAAAACTATACATTATTGCTGGTTTGGAGAAACTAAAAAGAATGATGATATCTTAGACTGTATTGAAAGCTGGAAGACTCTCTGCCCAGAGTTTGAGATTATTGAGTGGAATGAACTCAACTTCCCTGTTGAGAAATATCCATTTGCAAGCAAGATGTATAACGAAAAAAAATGGGCATTCGTCTCTGACTACGCACGACTACAGATTCTCTATGATCATGGAGGCTTCTACTTAGACACTGACATGCTCCTTGTGCAGTCACTTGAACCTCTTACAGCAAGTGATTGCGCGCTAGGTGAAGAGTCTGTTGGAGTCATAAGTGCTGGCATGATAGGAGCGGAGAAGCATCATCCGTTTATCTATGACTGTAAAAAGTTTTATGATGATAATCCACGTGAGCTTATTACTATTCCAAGAGTGCTCACTGATATCTTTGCGACATACACAAATAAAGAGCGTATAACGGTATACCCACCAAAAACCTTCTACCCATTTGATAGCGAACATATACAAGAATACCGTGGGCAACCTATGGGACCTGATGTTATCGGTATTCATCTCTGGCATTACTCGTGGGGTTCTCCACTAAATAAACTATTTAAAAAAATAGGGATTTACAAACTGGGCAAGAAAATAACAGAAAAGCTCGGTATAAAAATAGTACTCAAAAAAATGTTCGGCTTTGTATAAACTATATAGTACAGCCTGGGCACATGCTATTCTACAATTATGCGTTTCAGTATTATTACTCCAACTTATAGGCGTGCCGATACACTCGTCCGTGCGGTTGATTCCCTCATTGGACAAACATATAAAAACTGGGAGATAATAATCATTAATGACTCTCCAGGTGATATTTCCTACGTGCCGTTTGTCTCTTCAATTAATGACTCACGTATTATCTATAAGACAAACGATCTGAATCGTGGAGTTAATTACAGTAGGAACAAAGGTTTGCAGAGTGTTTCTGCGGATTCTAAATGGGTTATCTTTTTAGATGATGATGATTACTTTGCACCAGATACATTACAGACATTACATGATCTTATTCTTACTAATCCTAACAAACGATGGATACTGACTAATCGTGCCTATAAAGATGGTACCCCTATAACTAAATTTCCTAAACCTGATACCTCCTATTCATATGCTCGTGATTATTTACTTTTAAGACGTGGCAAAGGAGATGCAACACACTGTATCGAAACCAAACTTGCAACAAGTGCCACATTTTCAAAAACGGTTAAACAAGGTGAGGAGTGGATTTACTTTTATCAGATAGGAATACATGAAAAGATGTACTATCATGATCATAACAGTACAATCTCTGATGGGTATAATCAATCATCTGGGCTTAACTTCCGAAAGCGAACACGCGGTGAACGATTTGAATCTATCGCCAAGCTCTCTTATGAAGGTGCAGGAAAAAACCTCCTCTCCCATCCTACTTTTTTAGTATATATACTTGTAAGATATGTACGATTACTATTGAAATGAACAATACCCAGCGCTTGCGCGCTGGGTATTTGATTGTAAGAGAGGCTACACTCTTAGTACCTTAGTGAAAGCAGCTGGACTTTCAGGGCCAAAAAGTCCGCCAGTGGGAAGCATTGCCATCCGTGACTTGCCCTGCCGGCAATCAAGACATGGCACGACAATCACAGGGATATCATTTTGCTTAAAGACAGTGCCCCAGAATGGAATGATTTTCCCTTCATAGCCTGATGGAATCTGATCGACATTATCCAAGAGCCACAACAGTACATTTACTGGAAGAAGTTGGTGATCCTTGTAGAACGAAGCTTTGTGGAATTCTTCGCAAAGGACAGCTCCTGCAACATACTCGCCTGACATCTGCCTTGGATGAATACCAAGCATGTCTTCTTGAGTCAACTTATTCCAGACGAAGCTACTCCCTCTGAAGGAATTGATCAACTGGTCGACGAGCCGAATACTGTAGCCCAAGGGAGGCGTAGGAATCTTGTCGCAAGGAATCACTGATCTTGTTGGACCATTCATGACAAATCCTCCATATTGAAGAACTACTACAACGCTTAAGCGAGATGCTTTTGCTTATTATAGTATCCACCAAAAACTCTACTAAAAATACACAGTGAGTGCAAGGGTTAAAATATGAAGTATTGACTTTTAATAAAAAAAATGCTAATATATTAAAGATTGCTATTTTGACCCTCATATTGCAAGAGTTTCTGCAATAAACCAAGTCCCACTACGGAAAAACTGGAGGATATCTATGCACTCGAAACAATACCTTGGTTGGCCTGTACTCTCGGCGAATACGTGCTTCGAAAGCATCCGTTCCCTGGACATCAAGCCTTGGTCGAAGTTGGCAGAGGCAATCCCCCTCACCACGTTCCTTGAGACGGCGACGCCAAGTGAGCGTGCTGACTACGACCGCTTCGCTCCCAAGACCTACGCGATCAAGCACCAGAACCCCTATGACGGCAAAACCTTCGACGGATTCACAACGCACTTCAAGCCGTACGCCTGCGTCTTCGCACTAATCAAAGACGAAGACGGCAACGAGTACGTACCAGTCACCGCCGAATGGAAGCATGGCAACGATCGCATCACGATCGTGCCGATCTGCGGCGTCCCCAACAAGGCCGAAATTGCCCTCAACAGCATGGCAGAAACAATGCATGCCACCGGCCTCCGCGAGTGGAAGGAAGAGACCGGAACCGAGCTTGAAAACTTGATTCCACTCTCCTCCTCAAACGGAGTGTGGAGCACTGTGCGCAACTCCCACGTGCAATGCTTTCCATACCTCGGCATCATGAAGAAAACCATGATCAAGGGGCCGACGAAGTTCGACAGTACGGAACATCTCGCCATGATACTCTTCCCACTCAACGAATGGGTAACGCTCATCGAGTCCGACAAGCTGTGGGAAGACAATCCCGGTTTCGCCATCGAGAGCTGCGCGCGCGATGTCACGTATGCCGCCCTCCGGAAGCTGGGCCGGCTCTCATTGAGCTGAAGAACTCTTCGATACTGCATTCAAGACCAGAGGCATGTCCTTTGACTTGAATGCAGTTTTTTTATTTTGTAGATCATGAGTATTTCCGGACTACACTTACATATTTGCAATTTTTTTTATAATATTTGAAGTTGAAATTTCTTCAAACTCAGGTGGGCACTCTCTATTTAAAATATGTATATCTACATTAAATTTTTTTGCCAACTCTTTTCTAAAATCTATTTCACTTGCATCTGCATTAATAACCCACGTGTTAGGCTGAAGTAACTCTAACACTTCCAGCATAAACTGGTTAAGAAAAGCACCAGGAACATTTTTATGTTTAAAACAAAAATCAACTACTTTTAATGAGTCAACCATTTTTATCCTAATGTATTCATTCAAGATAGGGCGATTACTGCCTTTTATTTTTATAATAGAATCATCCCCAACTGCAACCACTAGAATATCACCAAATTTTTTGCATTCCTCAAAAAAAAGAACATGCCCCGCATGTAACAAATCAAAACTCCCTGAACAGAAAACTATTTTTTTATCCTTGTGTATATCACGAATTTTTGCTAAATCGTTGTATTGAATAATCATGGTGTTAACAGGGTAACATTCAATAAAAATCTTTGCAATAAAGTAAAAAAAATAGTACAGTTAAACTAATTATCTATAAAATAGCATTATGAAATACCTCGTATTAGGATCAGAAGGACAAGTGGGTGCAGCACTTACGAGCTTTTTACAACAAAAAGGGCATGATGTGCTTGAGTTTGATATTGTGAACTCCCCTGAACAAGACCTTCGTATCTATAACAACCCCCTTCTAGATACACTCGTTGCACAAGCTGATTTTGTTTTCTTTTTAGCGTTTGATGTTGGAGGGTCACGATATTTGAAAATCTATCAACAAACGCCAGACTTCATCGGCAATAACATGAAGTTAATGACTCACACGTTTGATGTACTACACAAATACAAAAAGCCTTTCATCTTTGCGTCTAGCCAAATGTCAAACATGTCATATTCAAGTTATGGCAGATTAAAAGCAGTCGGTGAATCATATACCGAAATATTAGGCGGTATTATCGTGAAGTTCTGGAATGTGTATGGGGTGGAACATGATCTAGATAAGTCCCATGTGATAACTGACCTTATTATAAAGGCACATGATACGAGTACGATTGACCTTCTAACCGATGGAACAGAAGAGAGGCAGTTCCTCTTTGCTGATGACTGCTGTGAAGCGCTAGTAACACTATCTGAAAAATACTCCGAGATCCCTCGAGATAAAGAGCTCCATATCACCAATTTTGATTGGACAAACATTCTCAATGTTGCAAACATAATCGCTTCACATTTCCCTGGATCAAGGATAATCCCAGCAATCTCAAAAGATGAAGTACAAAAAGATAAAAGAAATGAACCTAATGACTTTATATTAAACTACTGGAAACCAAAAACAAGTATAGAAACGGGTATCGCTCAAATTGTAGATGCAATGCAAAAAGATTCAACGCGCTTCTTTAAGAAAGAAAGTTACTAATTATTTTTCAAAAACTCCATTCTCTTGTAAAAATGTAAAGTGCTCTGGAATACCATCTTCCTCTGGGAGTTTATAAAATATATTAATTTCTTTCGCATTAGTGTCTTGCTTTAATTCGCCACTCACTACTTTTACCTCAATTACAATACTTATTGTATGAATCATTAAATCGCCACGCTTTTCAAATGGAAACTCCATAAAGCCTAGTTGTTTATCAACGACAACATCAAAACCAGTTTCATTCTTTGCCACGCGAACAGCAGCCTCATACATTCTTTCTTCTTTATACACGGTACCCCCTGGGACATGCCATGCACCGATATGTGGCTCTATTGATCTTTTAATGAGTACAACCCCACCATCTGCTGTGCGTACAATAAGATCCACATTTAATCTCGGCACCATGCTATAAATATGTGCGAAATCTTCATCAGAGAGTCTGTGTGGTGTTTTCATATATTACTTTATATTGTTGATAAATTATATTGTATCATGGTGCTATTTTTGGACTTGATTAACATTGTGTTTTCTGTATAATTAATTGAATAATCACATTTTTATGAAAACAGCACTAGTTCTTGGAGGTGGAGGGTTTATTGGAAATCATCTGGTTACGAGATTGAAAAAAGAAGGATTCTGGGTACGTGCTGTTGATATCAAACGACCAGAATATAGTGAGACCCTTGCTGATGAATTTATCATTGGAGATTTACGTGATCAGAAGATATGCGAGTCTGTGTTTGATCAACCATTTGATGAAGTGTATCAACTTGCTGCTGATATGGGTGGTGCTGGATATATTTTCTCGGGTGAGCATGATGCTGATGTAGTACATAATTCAGCTCAAATAAATCTCAACGTTGCTCATTACGGTAATATCGCAAAAATAAAAAAACTTTTCTATTCTTCGTCCGCTTGTATCTACCCACAACACAACCAGCTCGATCCAGAGAACCCGAACTGTGCAGAAGCTTCAGCATATCCAGCAGCACCAGATAGTGAATATGGATGGGAAAAACTCTTCAGTGAACGCATGTATCTCTCTTACCATAGAAACTATGGCATGAATGTGCGCATTGCACGTTTCCATAATATCTTTGGACCAGAAGGAGCGTGGACTGGTGGACGAGACAAGGCACCAGCTGCAGTATGTAGAAAAGTTGCTGAAGCAGCAGATGGTGGTGAGGTGGAAGTTTGGGGTGATGGTAGACAAACACGATCATTTCTATTTATTGATGAATGTCTAGAAGGCGTCAGACGACTAATGGATTCTGATTTTATGGGTCCTGTTAATATCGGTTCTGACGAAATGGTAACGATTAATGAGCTGGTAGAGATGACTGCAGAAATTGCTGAGAAAAAATTAACCCTAAAGCATATTCCTGGAGCCCTTGGTGTGAGAGGAAGAAACTCTGACAATAAACTCATTGAAGAAAAACTTGGGTGGAAACCTCACTTCTCGCTGAAAGATGGGATGGCTATCATGTACACCTGGGTACAGGAGCAAGTAGAGAAAGCAAAAGCTGGTAAATAATTCCAGATTATTTCAGAAGTGCGTTAATCTCATGATTAATGCTTTCAAGTGAGCTAAACACCGGGTCGTACCCTAGTGTATTTGCTTTCTTATCTTTTGGAATATAATCGTTTTTAGATAACCCATTTTTTATAGTTCCTTCTTTAATACTATAAACAAGCCCGTGTTTTTCTTTTAAAAAATTTAGTATTTCAAATTTAGAAACTGGAGATTTACTATATGCATCATAAGCATCATTTATTTTCTTTTTGTTGATAATGCAAAGAATGAGTGCACATAAATCATGCGGCGAAATATAGTCACGAATAATATCTTCACCACTTGTTTCAAAAACTTTATTATTAGTTATACAATCAACTATTTCTGACATTAAAAAGTGACTTTTCGGATTAACATAACGACTAAAAAAAGAAAAGATGCGGATATCAACGATAGAAAGATTACCGAGTGAGCGATGCTTCTTCTCTGCTTCTTTTTTTGCGAAAGTATAAAAGTCTGCTGGAGTCATAGTGGATGAGCCAGCGCCTGGCGTGTTATGTACCGCACCACTACTCATGTTGATATACATTGTATCTGGTTTCTTCTTAAGGTATTCGAGGATTATAATATCCATACTCTCAGTGATGTCGATAATCTGATCGGGTTGTTCAGTGAGTGTGGTAAGGTCACTCACTCCTGTACAATTAATGATGACATCGTAGGTATGATTGTGGAATACGTCCTTAGAATAAAAATAATTATTAGACTGTTCCCCTAGCTCTTTAATAGATTCCTTCAGACTCAAAATCTTTTCTTGTGAGCGAGAGAATAGGTATAAATCTATTGTTTCTTTTTGCATTGCAAACTCGCGAGACAAGGATGTTCCAATATACCCGGTTGCACCTAGAATTGCTATCGATTTCATAACTATAAAGTATACAGCCTGGCTTTTAATTGTTCCAAAAAGTCATGCTGCGCTTGATCAAGATATGGAGCTTGATCATCAAGCTTATGCCCGTAGACTACTTTCGGTTCTAGCTTAGCAGTTATTGGTATCTCAACTTCAATAAGTGCCGGCCTGCTACTTGCAAGTATATCTTTGAGATTAGAATCGTTATTTGAAATCTTTTTTATGAGAGCATAATCAATCCCATATGCTCCTGCAAGTTTCTTGAAATCCGGATTACCATACCCCTTCACTGTTGACTGATAGTTTTTATTAAAATACAAATCTTGAAACTCACGAACCATGCCAAGAGATTTATTATTCAATACAAAAATCTTCATTGGTATTTTATTTCTACTAACAGTTTCTAATTCTTGAATGTTGATCTGTATACCCCCATCTCCAGATATGACAATGACTTGAGATTTCTGATTGGTGTACCATGCACCAATTGCAGCAGGTAATGCGAACCCCATTGCGCCCATTCCACCTGAGAATAGAAGCCTCTGATTATTTTTTACAGTCCACGACTGGGCACACCATTGTTGATTTTGGCCGACATCAACAACAATAGTTGAATCAGGATAACTTGCATTTGAAAGTTCGGTAAAAAATGTATTTGGATTTATCTCATTACCATATACCAACGGTCGAGCAAAAGCATTTGTTACCTGTTTGATAAAATTCACCCAAGGTTTTTTAACTGGAGTTTTTATATGTTTCGTAGCAGAAAAGAAATGAGGTAAATCCGTATTAAAAGATATCTTTGCAGGAATTGCATAGTCGATAGAACTTGCATCAATATCTGCATGAATAATAGTTGCTCTTTGATTAAAAAATTTAGGATCCCCTGTCTGCCTGATATCTAATCTGCTGCCGAGAACAATTATAAGATCAGCATTTGCAAACGTTATATTGGCATGCCTGTTACCATTAGAACCGATGTACCCGACAAAATATTTTGTATTTGAAAATGTATCAAGCCCCATTAGAGACGCTACAACTGGTATATTATTATTCTTCACAAACATCGCAAGTTCTTTCGTTGTTTGAGATAATCTAACACCATTACCCACAAGAACAAGAGGCGCTTTAGACTCTTCTAATAATTTTTGAAATACTGATATTTTTGTTTTACCAATCTCTTTATAGAGCTTAGAATTCTCTGATTCCATTTTCTTATGTTCCTTTGAACCATAGAAATGCTGTGCGTTCTTACTGTCTACTAAAGTTCTTTGTATATTAATCGGTATATCAACAAGCACTGGTCCTGGACGACCTTGTTTCATAATATAATGTGCTTTTTCAAGTTCGTAGAGAACTTGATTAGGATCAGTTACTAGTACTGCATATTTAGTGAGAGACTTTACGATAGTTACCACATCAGTTTCTTGGAACCCCTCTTGGCGTACAAGACTATTCTTCTTGATATTATCGGTATGTACTTGACCTGTTATAAATAACGTTGGAACAGAATCAAAATAACAACTACCGATTGCCGTCATTAAGTTCATTGCACCTGGCCCGCTTGTAGCAATTGCTACCCCAAAATTATTCCCATTCCTTGCATAGCCTTCGGCTGCAAATCCTGCTGCTTGTTCGTGATGAACAGGTACACAATCAATGCCTTTTGTCTTGCTGATAGCATCTTCAATAAACGCAATCATGCCACCAGTTAGATCAAATACATGAGTGATTTTTTTCTCTACCAAAAAATCTACAATTACTTCTGAATATAGCTTTTTAGATTGTGTGGTATTTTTCATTCAAGTGATGCAATAAGATTAATCCCATATCTTCCACGGTGCGCCCCCTTTATTCCACATTTCTTCTAGTTTATTCTTATCATTTAACGTATCCATTGGCTTCCAGAACCCATCATGATGGTATGCTTGCAACTGATTATCTTTTGCAAGTTGTTCAAGCGGGCCTTTTTCAAAAATTGTCTCATCGCCATTAAGAATATAGTCAAACACTTTCGGCTCAAACACAAAAAAACCTCCGTTGACCCTGTTCTTGTTATCAGTCTTTTCACTAAATGATGTAACCAAGTAATCCTTATCAGAAAAAATAGTTCCGAACCTTCCTTCAGGAAGTACAGATGTAATCGTAGCAATTCGCTTTCCTTTTTTGTGGAAATCAACAAGTTTCTTGATATCGATATCTGCAACACCGTCCCCGTATGTCATCATGAATGACTCATTTCCGATATGTTCTTGGATTCTTTTTATTCTCCCACCTGTCATAGTTAGATGCCCTGTATCAACAAATGTAATTTTCCACTTCTCCTCTGCTGTCTTGTGATACGTAATAGTATTATCTTTCATGTCTAATGTAAAATCACTATTGTGCAAGAAGTAATCACTGAACCACTCTTTTACATAATGACTCTTGTATCCAAGACAAATAACAAATTCAGTAAAACCGTGATGAGCGTATATCTTCATGATATGCCAAAGTATTGGCCTACCACCTATCTCTACCATTGGTTTCGGTTTTACCTGAGTCTCTTCATTTAATCGTGTTCCTAACCCACCCGCTAGTAGTACAACTTTCATACGTTATTTGAGAAAGGAATTAATCTGCTTATTGGTGTATTCTACTATATCTTCACCATTTTCATAATAATTCTTATACCAATTAAATGTAAGATCGAGTGTTTCTTTAAATGATAGTAGCGGCTTCCAGCCAAGTACTGCTATAGCTTTATTGATATCGAGCTTGAGAAGATTCGCCTCATGTTTGGTGGTATCTGGATTAATTTTGTATTCCCCTTTACCCAAAATTTCTTTTGCGCCTTCGGCGAGCACTCGTACACTAACGAAACTATCGTTATTAGGTCCGAAATTCCATGCGCCTGAAAGTTCTTTCTTTTTATTATAAAGCTCTTCTGCGAGCATAAGATACCCTGAGAGCGGCTCAAGGACATGCTGCCATGGGCGAACTGCTTCCGGATTACGTATCTCGACATGGGTGTCTGTATGGTAGATAGCTTTAATAACATCCGGAATGAGACGATACTCCGCCCAATCGCCTCCCCCTATAACATTCCCCGCACGAGCAATAGCTACGAGTGCGTTATGTTTCGTGCCGAAGTCTTCTGGATTAAAGAATGACTGAATGTATGAGTTGGTTACGATATCGGCAGCAGCTTTGCTAGAACTATATGGATCGTGCCCACCAAGCGGATCATTCTCGCGATATGCGTAGTGCCACTCTTTATTTTCGTATACTTTATCAGTTGTGATAATGACAACTGATTTAACTGACGTAGCCTCTTTACACACCTCAAGAATATTGGCTGTTCCCATAATATTGGTTGAAAGTGTTCCGAGTGGATCATCATAACTTAACCTCACAATCGGTTGAGCGGCGAGATGAAATACTATCTCTGGCTTTTCGTCTATAAAAATTTTCTTCATTGCTTCTAAATTTCTAATATCAGAAAAATAGTTTTTTATTTTTGCTTTTAGTCCTAAAATTTCAAAAAGGTTAGGTTCTGTATTTGGAGCTAGTGATACACCGACAACTTCTGCCTCCCAATTAAGGAGCACTTGTGTAAGCCATGAACCTTTGAAGCCTGTATGGCCTGTAATGAGAACTTTTTTATTTTTATAAAAATTTTTCATGCGTTTAGCCTTTCAAAAACCTTTAGCATACCAACACAAATGGCTTTATCAGAGATTTTTCAATTATTACCATTATACAGAAAAAATAGTGTAATAACAACCCAAAAATGATCTTCATAGAGTATGAATTATAATCGTATATTCTATCCTTTTCACAAAAGAAAAAGCCCTCCAGGCCTGAGTCTGGAGGGCTTATGGGGTAGCGGTGTATGACTTCAACCAGGGAAATGATCTGGAATACCTTGATCGTCGCGCTGCTTGTAGTAGTCGATCAGTTCTTCGAGCGTTGCGTGCGGGGTGTACTTTCGTTTGTCATTTGACCCAGCTTCCTCCTCAGAGACCATTCGACCGTCTGGAGTTTCGAAACAAGCGCGATCTGCGTAACTGATCAAACGTTCATACTCCTCACGAATGTGGGCATCAACCAGTGTGCCTCGGAAAGGCGCCTTCCCAAGCACCCCCTTCTCGGCGACCATCTGCCAGTTGACAGATGGGAGCGTACGAGTGTAAACCTTGAGGTCTGACCCTGCACGCTTGAGACAGAAGACCATCTGAAGCATGCACCGCAAGATGTGGTGGGGGTAACTCATGATGACGAGCTTCTTCCAGCCCATCTCGGCTGCGAGCTTGATCAGGTTATCGCTCTCCGCAGCAGTGTGCTTAGACGGCGGAATCTTCAAGAACTCAGAGAATCCAAGCCCTTGCAACGTACGCCCCCAGGTATTACACCCGGGGTACGCCAACCGCTGTCCGTTTGGCCAGCACGCTTCATCTGTGAGGCCGTTGATGACGAGTTTCTCCGTCTCTTGCGTACGAACCATATCGACAGCAAGCTTCAGAAGCTCAGCATCAATCGCATCATTCGCAGCTGGTGAGCCATGAATGAACACAATGTCGGTCTTCGGACGAGCGTCCACTAGCACGAGCGAGCTTGCCCGTGCATAGCTAAGGGGGTCAACCACATAAGCGGTCATCGATATTTCTCCTTAAACGACAAGTGTTCTGTTGACGGCGTCAACTAAAAGAACAGCCTATCTAAAAAAACACTAACACAATTAATCTAATTAGTCAAACAGTATTTTCTTGTATCCTCTATTAATTTCTGTACCCTTTCTCCTTCCTTAAAATAATCACTCCAGTGAATTTATAGAATGAAAATATAACCCCCTCAAACAGAAATTGCTTGAGGGGGTCTCTAATTTATTTGAATTGTAGAATTATAAAAAGTCAAAATCCTTTCTTTATATCCTTATTAGTTTCCGCACTCGCTCGCCTCTCATTGTTGAAAAAAGGAAACCCAAGAAATTCTTTTATATTTACACAGCACTAAAGCTCCACTAAGATTCTCAAAGACTACATCACTAGTAATAGCTCGAGTTTGAAAATGCCGCCACATCTGATATATTTAATAGACACATTTATCAAAGCAGATTCAGTCAGAAAAATTAATTAACCACAATAACATATGCCTAAAGCAAAGCAAGAAAAGCTAAGAGTCCCGTACGGTTTTTCGGTCCACGGAGAAGAAGAGATCGCCGCGGTTGTTGAGGTGCTAAGAGGAAATACTGCTCTTGGAGATAAAACTATAGAATTTGAGGCAAAGGTTGCAAAAATGTTTGGTAAAAAATATGGTGTTATGGTTAACTCCGGTTCATCTGCTAATCTACTTGCCTTTGAACTCCTTAATCTTCCCAAAGGTTCTGAGGTTATAACCCCAGCTCTTACATTTGCAACTGTTGTGTCTCCTATTGTGCAAAAAGGACTTATCCCTGTATTTGTTGACGTAGACCCAACAACATACCTTGTTAACCTGGAACAAGTAGAGAAAGCTATCACAAAGAAAACAAAAGCTCTCATGATTCCGTCACTAATGGGCAATATCCCTGATATGCAAGCTCTTGCAAAAATTGCTAAAAAACATAAGTTGTGTTTTATCGAAGACTCTTGCGATACGTTAGGTGGAACATTTCACGGTAACCCAACCGGTAAATACTCAGATATCTCTATAACAAGTTTCTATGGATCACACATCATTAACGGTGCCGGTGGTGGAGGAATGATTATGGTAAATGACCCAAAATGGGAGTCTCGTCTAAAAGTACTCCGTGGATGGGGTCGCCAATCATCACTCTACGGTGAAAAAGCAAACTCAGAACTTCTAAAAAATCGCTTCAACTTTAAGTTGAATGGTATTCCGTACGATAACAAATTTATTTTTAGCGAGGTGGGTTATAACTTTCTTCCACTTGAAATTTCATCAGCGTTTGCTCTTACGCAAATGAAAAGACTTCCAGGATTTTTAGAAAAAAGAAGGAAGAACTTTACTATGTTAACAGAATTTATTTCAGCCAAGGAAAAATATTTTATCCTCCCAACACAGACACCAAATACAGAAACTGCATGGTTAGCCTTTCCTATTATCATTAAACCAAAGTCACCTTTTACACGCTTAGAAATTGTCACCTTCCTTGAAGATAATAATATCCAGACACGCCCAGTATTTGCAGGCAATATTCTCAAGCAACCAGGATTCAAAAAAATTGTTAACAGGAAAATAAGTAAGGCATTCCCAAACACCGACACGATAATGAAAAATGCATTTGTGCTTGCTTGCCATCATGGATTAGATACAGATCAGATAAACTACCTGAAAAGTAAGATTGATGAATTTTTGTTACGCTACGAGAAGTAGCCTAAACAAAATTATTCAGAAGTGTGTTTCTATAAAATAAAATGTAGCACATAAGGTATAAGGTATACTGGTAATATGGACTACTTCGAAAAAACCGTCGGCTACATACAAGAAAAAACATCCCATCCCGGTGTTAAGAAACATACAAAAAACATGGGATGGATGTTCTTCGCAAAAATCGCAAGCATGGTAATTTCTTTAATTACCATGCTTTATGTAGCTAGGCATCTTGGTCCAACAAACTATGGACAGTTAAGCTATGCGATAAGTTTCGTTGGGTTGTTTAGTTTCGTAGCAGCGCTTGGAATTGACCAAGTGCTCTATAGAGATTTGGTTAGATTTCCAGAAAAAAGAAATGAATATCTTGGTTCCGCTATTGGTCTTCGTTTCGTAGCTTCACTACTAACGATCGGGCTTTGTCTGCTTTTTGCTGTTCTACTGTCTGATAAAGATGTTTCTTTATTTCTGATTTTTATTATAAGCTTGGGTTTTGTCTTTAACTCTTTTAATTTAATTAGTTATGAATTTCAGGCAAATGTTCAGCAGAAATACCCCTACCTGCTTGTTCTTGGTGTTACAATAATTTTAAATATATTAAAAATAACAACAACTATCTTAGATAAAGGTGTTATCTTTCTGGCGTGTATCGTATTACTTGAAGCAGTGCTATACATGCTTGGATATTTGTATATTCGAACCAAATTCTATGGCACTGTCCGCCGATTGAAATTCGATAAGGTAATCGCGCTCGGAATAATCAAAGACTCATTCCCTTTAATCTTTGCTTCTGCTTTTGTTACTATTTATGCAAGAATAGATCAGGTGATGATTAAAAACATGATGGATGCCACTTCGGTTGGGCTTTATAGCTCGGCTGTATCGATCTCTGAAATCTGGTATGTCATTCCAGCAATAGTTACGTCAAGTCTATTTCCAGCAATTGTTAATGCAAAAAAAGTTTCAGAGCAATTATATTATGCGAGAATAAAAAAATTATACTTATTAGTTTTTGCAATATCTGCGGGAACAGCACTTATTACAAGCTTATTCTCAAAAGACTTTATATTACTTATATTCGGGTCAAGTTTTATTGGAGCGTATACCGTTTTACAAGTGTACGTATGGAGTAATGTTGGAGGAATACTTAATTCTTTAAGTCATCAGATATTAGTTTCTGAAAATATGACAAAAATCATTTCAATAACAAGCTTTTTAGGTATGATTACGAATATTATTTTAAACTATTTCTTCATACCCATTTTTGGCATGGTCGGCGCAGCATTTGCCAGTCTTATATCTTACTTTATCCCGCTTGGAGCTTTATTTTTATTTAAAAAATCAAGAAAAGTCATGCTAAACACCATACGAGGAGGTCTCTAAATTATGGTATACTTAAATATCTAAAACTGTTATGCACGCACCACTTCTAAGTATTTGTATACCAACGTATAACAGAGCTGACTGTTTGAAGCAATGTCTAAACACCATTACTTCCCAGTGTAAAGACCCATTTATTCTTAACAATGTTGAAATTGTTATTTCAGATAACGCAAGCATTGATGCAACCGAAAATGTAGTTAAGGAATTTCAGGCTAACTTTACCAACATACATTATTATAAAAATTCTCAAAACATTGGATTTGACAGAAATCTGGTGCAGGTTGTAGACAAGAGCTCCGGCGAATACTGTTTAACATTAGGTGATGATGATGGACTGTTCCCAGATAGCATCAACCATCTTCTTGAGGAGCTCAAGCAACATAAAAGTCCTTATTACATAGCAAATTGTTGGGGGTACGATCATGATCTTATTCACCCAATAATGTCTTCTCCTAACAGGAAGATTACACACAATGTCACTTATGATACGTTGGGGGAATTTGTTAGGTCAATTAAAGATTACACTGATCTTGTAGGGAATTTTGGTGGCATATCAATGCAAATATTTAAAAGAGATATTTGGATGAATTTTAAAGAAAAAGAAAAATACTTCGATAGTCAAGCTGTACATCTTTTTATTTTACTAAGTGCGTTCAAAGAGGAAAAAGTTGTACTTATTGCAAAACCAATAGTGAAAACTAGAAACGACAATATGCGCTGGGATATATGCCCTGGCTTTGAAACTGTTGCAAAACGCCAAGAATCTACTATGAAGATTGCACTTTGGATCAGTGATTTATATAATCTCTCGCTTTCAGAAGAAAAAATGAAGTGGCATTTCCTCAAACAGAACTACATTATATCTTTAAAAAATTTTGTCAAACGTATACTGTTTAAACTCGGTATAAGAAAACACTAATAATGAGAACAACTATCTATCAGACTATCGTCAAAAAAATACGATCAATAACCCCCCTGACATTACGACAGAAGATTGGACCTGTAGTTGCTTATATTTTGTACATGTCTAACAAGTACGTTTTAAAAAACAAAAACGTACCGAATGTTTTATCTATCTCTGATACAATAGATCTAATCATTAAAGAAAATCTATCTGTTGTTCGTTTCGGCGATGGTGAAATTTATATGCTCGACGGCGGAGCAACTGCATTCCAAAAAAATCAAAATGACCTTACAAAAAGACTTGAAGAAATAATTCAAACAAATGAGAAAGGTTTGCTTGTCTGTATACCTGGTATATGGAGAGGCATTGAAGATTTTGATACAGTTGCTTACTGGTTCTACATGCATCACCTCTATCGAAATGGTCATGTATGGAAAGCTCTCACAAAAAAAGATATCGTTTATGGTGACACTCATATATCTAGGCCATATCTTGCATTTAAGGATAAGGCGGGTAATGGTCATTTTTTCAAGAAGCTTTTCAAAATTTGGGAAAACAAAGACGTTGTTCTAATTGAAGGATCAAAAAGCCGAATAGGTGTTGGTAATGATATATTTTCTCAAGTAAAATCAATCAAACGTATACTTTGTCCACCTGAGAATGCTTATGCAAAATATAGTGAGATTAAAAAAGAGGCACTTAGACTTGATAAAGATAAACTTATTCTTATTTCTCTTGGTCCAGCAGCAAAAGTATTGACCTATGACCTATTTAAAGAAGGTTATCGTGTAATAGACATTGGTCATATCGATATGGAGTATGAAATGTTCCTTAGAAAAGAAACACGTCTCACAAGAGTTTCATATAAGTACTTTAATGAAATCAATGAACGAAATCCAGACGACTGTCTTGATGAAAATTATCTCAATCAAATTATCGCAGAAATTGTGCCGTAATAAAAAGTGTTTCTAATAAAAAATTCCTTTTAAAGCTTACCGGCTAAAGGCTTTTTCGATATGACTGGTTGTAATCTGCCGTTGTATAATACCTCACTTACATGTATACTAAAACAATTATATATAGCTATTCTATTGTTTAGATATGACATTTCTTCGTAACTTAAAAGCCTCCAAATATTATCAATTTCGCGTTGTTGTTGAATTAATACTTGATAAAACTATAGGTCTTTTCATGTTCCAGTATGAACGGAGGGATAATATGTTCAACTGGTTTTATAACTGTTTAAAATACCAGCACGACAACCCTGATTTTGCACCTCAATATAACTACTATGAATTCGGCGTTGCCAGTGGAGGCTCTATGAAGATTTATATCCTTGCTCTTCAAAAATTTTGTAAAGATTACGGAGTCGACATAAAAAAATATCATATTTTCGGATTTGATAGTTTTCAAGGATTGCCTGAAGCCGAAGAAGCCGACAAGCGAACTGATTGGCAAAAAGGTACATTCGTGTACGGAAAAGAAGTTGTTCTGGATATGATTAAAGAAGTAGGCTTCCCCCCTGAAAATGTTCATCTTGTAGAAGGTTTCTTTGAAAACTCTCTTACGCAAAAACTT
This sequence comes from bacterium, assembly GCA_027482685.1. GTDB lineage: Bacteria > Patescibacteriota > Minisyncoccia > Phycocordibacterales > UBA5272 > UBA11704. The sequence goes on along the minus strand of JAIXVU010000002.1, from coordinate 21,982 downwards.
AAAGATGATTATAGAAAATATGTGCCTGCGATTGTAAATATGGATGCAGATTACTATTCATCAACAGTAACTGTGTTTAATTGGCTACAAGACTCTCTTGCAAGTGGAACATACTTTAGATTTGATGATATGTGGTCATTTTATGGACATCCGGAAAAAGGTGTTATAAAAGCAATTAATGAGTTTAACAAAGGGAGTAATGGGTATCTTACCCCTTTCCCTGTTTTTGGACTTCCAGGAAACGCTTTTGTTTATGCACGTGAAAATTTTGAGTACCAATAAAGACCGCATACGATCATGAACGTACGTACTATTACTAAAAAATTAAGAGGAATGTCAAGGGGAATAGCTCAGCGTGTTTACTATCTAAAACATTTGGATAAGGGGTTCAATATTGTATTCTTAATCCCCGGATCAATTCGAGAAAAGATCTTTGGCGAACATACGTTCTTTAGGGCAATCACAAGCAATATCAAAGAGATCAAACTTGAGAAGGAAAAAGATGGTTTACTTCTAACCACTCCTATGGTTAATCTTCTCTTTCCTCCTGGTTGTTTCTACGAGGGTGACTTCTTTGATATCATTTACCCTAAGCTAGATATTAGAGATAGTCGTATCCAAGCTCTTGTATATGATAACCCATATTATCAGTCAGAAGGGCAATATGAAAATTTCGGAGTAAGGTTAACCGAGAGAGACTGCGTTATTGATGCTGGTGCAAATATTGGAATGTTCTCAGTTGTTGCAAGTAAAAAAATTGGAAAAACTGGTCAAGTAATAGCCTTTGAGCCAATGAAAGAAATTAGCTCTATACTTGAAAAGAACAGTAGACGAAATGATTGTAAAAATATTCGTATTGAAAATTACCTCCTTGGAGAAACAAATAAGAGTGTTGATTTCTTTTATAATCTAAAATCTAATTATAACGGTGCTTCCACAAAACTTCATAGTGAAGGTGACACAACCATTCAATTAGAACAAATAACACTCGATGAATTTGTGAAAAAAAATAATATTACTAAAGTTGATTTTATTAAAGCGGACATTGAGGGAGCTGAGCGAGATTTGTTGAAAGGAGCAAGAGAGACGCTTAAGAAGTATAGACCAAAACTTGCTCTGCGAACGTACCACTTGCCAGATGACCGAGAGGTACTTTTCGGTTTAGTAAAAGAAATTGTCCCAGAGTATACTGTAGTACTAGATAAGGAGACCTTATATGCTTGGATAGACAAAGAAAACTAAGAATACTATGAAGATAATAGCGCTTCTCCCTTTTAAAAATGAAGAATGGGTGATAAAAGAGTATATTGCGAGCATTAAAAAAGTAACTAGTCATATAATTGCGTATGATGACTATTCTACTGACTTAAGTAGAAAAATCTTAGAAGAAGCTGGTGCAAAAATAATTAGCGAAGATTACACAACAGAATCAGGCTGGGCAGAACATAGCATACGTCAGCGCCTTTTAATAGAAGGCAGAAAAGAAGGTGGAACACATTTTATTTGCCTGGATGCTGACGAAATATTTTCCGATAACTTTTACGTATCTGCTATAAAAAATATAAGCACTCTTGAGCCTGGACAGAGTCTTTGGTTAGATTGGGTAACCCTCTTTCGTAATAAAAATACTGAGAGAGTGGACGGAGTCTATAAAAATATCAATAAAAGTTTTATTTTCTGTGACGATGTCCATAGTGATTTCCCATATGCTTTTCTTGGAGTAAGTAGAAGTCCTGGTGATCCACTCTTTCGTAAGGTCATTACAAGGAAAGATGGCTCAGTAATTCACTTTCAATTTTTAAACACGGAACGTTCTTCGGTTAAACGAATATGGTACATGTGTTCAGAGCATATCAAAGGTGCAAGGAGTGCGGTAAGAATTAACGCGACGTATGAAATACAAAAAGATAAACAAGGGATTGCTACACAAAATCTTTCAGCAGTTGAATCTTTTACAATAGTTGATGAGTCAGTTGCAGATTATCATATTCATAATGACTGGCGATTTAAAGAAATTCTATCTTGGTTTGAAAAATACTCAATTGAATATTTTGAGCCACTTGATATATGGGATAATATAACCCTAAAAGAGCTTTTCAAAGAAAAGACATACAGGTATCCGACCCCTAAAATTATACCTTCCTGGATCATAAAAATTAATGAATTTAAAAACAAACTGATTCTCACCATAAGAATGGTATACTCAAAAGGTATAAGATAAACTATGTATACAGAGCAAACGTTTTTAGGAAAAACTTTTTATAGAGGTCACTTATTTCAGATAGATATTGAAGACCATTTCCCTGCTATTCTTTCTAAAGGAAAAGATGATGAGATAAATATTCTTGTTGTTGGTGCTTGGCACGGCGATGAAATCCAGTCTTTTCTCAAATTTAAAAATGTCCATATTTGGGCTTTTGAACCTAACCCGACTAATTTTAATTATTTACAAAAAAGATACCAAAATAATAAAAACGTTACCTGTCTACAAGTCGCTTGTGGTGAAGATGCTGGAGACCTTCCTTTGTATGAAGCAACGATAACAGGTAATGACTCCTTATTAGAAATAAAAGAAAGTAATCGTATACAACTAAAAGATGTTCATATGGTTAGAGTCAAGCGTCTTGATTCTATTCCAGAAATTTTAGACAAGAAAATTGACCTACTTTGGATAGACGCACAAGGATATGAGTTGCCAATATTAAAAGGTGCTGAAAAAATTATGGCCAATATTCAGTCAATGTTTTTGGAGGTAAACGAAGATGATAGAACATATAAAGGGACGACTATCTTTTCTAATCTTATTTCTTTTTTAGAGGAAAAAGGATTTTATATTGCCCACAAAGAAATAGATCCAAAGGATAGAACTGGGAATGCATTTTTTTTAAGAAAGACAATTCTGAGTGAATTTTTTAATGATCAAGTAGCTTATAGAAAAAGACTTTCAATCTCCCTTGAAAATAGACGTCGCTCAATTATTGTAACAAATAGTTTTATGTACCACCTTGGGAGTAGGATCATGCCGACCCCATTACGAGCATTCATTAAAAAAGTATTACATATTTAAATTATGAAAAAAATTAAAGTCCGTTACTGTAAATATGGAACCACTGACGAAAATACACCCCTTACGTATAATTTCTTTGTGCATAATATTCTTAAAAAATATTATGACGTAGAGGTTTCAGATTCCCCTGATTATATTTTTTACTATGAATCAACATATGAATATTTAAATTATAAATGCATCAGAATATTCAATACTGGAGAAAATGTTAGCCCTGATTTCAATTTATGCGACTACGCATGTGGTATTGATTATATGGAATTTGGAGATAGATACTACAGATTACCACCTTATTTTGTAGCAACATTTTATAGTAAAAAAGATTTAGAACTTTCAAAGGATTTTGATTTTGAAAACCCTAAATCTTTTACTAGTTCAGATCTCACTAAAAAAGTAGAATTTTGTAGCTTCGTTTATTCAAACTATCTCGCAGATGACAGAAGGAAGATACTGTTAGACAAGATTAATGATTACAAAAAAGTAAATTCCGGGGGGAAATATCTAAATAATATTGGTGGCCCAGTTCAAAATAAACTAGAGTTTGAATTGAATCATAAATTCTCTATGGCAATAGAAAATTCATGTAGAGACGGTTATACAACTGATAGAATAATTAATTCTTTAATAGCAAATACAATACCAATTTACTGGGGTAATCCAGCTATTGGAAAAGAATTTAATACTAAACGATTCATTAATTGTCATGAATATAACTCATTCGATGAAGTTGTGCAGAGGATTAAAGAAATAGATAATGATGATGAGCTATATCTCAAAATAATTAATGAACCCATATTCGCAGAAGGTTATACATTTACAAAGCAACTCGAAGGATTTGAGCTGTTTTTAAGAAATATCTTCGATCAACCTCTAGAGCAAGCAAAACGAAGGACAATTAACCAAACACGAGCCGTAGAAATGGAGCATAATGAAAAAATTATTGCTAAATTAGTTGCAAGAAAATCTTTTGCAAGAAAAATATTAGCTAAGGTATATCAGCCATTTAAAAGAATCACTTTTGTTGAAAAAATGAAACACGATTACTTTAAAAATAAATTACAATAACTACTTAGTGTTTTTTAAAAAGAATATTTTTTAAAATTTTTCTCAGTCGTAAATCATACACTGAAAAGATATATGAAATAACAAGGAGACCTATTACAACAGTTGCAGACAGGACGTTAATCTCTCCATATATATAGCCATATGATGTAATAAGAGTCTCTCCTATTTTCCAGTGAAGTAGGTACAGTGGGTATGTAATACCACCTAATAAGAGACTCCACGTAATAAATGTTTTATTTTTAGCAAATGAAAAATAGGAAAAGTAGACTGCAAGCGGGATGAGTATAAAAAAAGATTGAACAACCAACATTTCATCTGGTTCAAAACTACCAGTAAAATTACTGATTACACCTTGTTGGGCTCGTAGGCTATCACTTATATATTGTGGCAATGTTGCGGCTGCAACAAGTATGGCTATGTAGGCAGCACGGACTTGGACACTACTGGTACGATAGGTGCTAATAATAAGGGCTAGCATTCCCCCAAAAACGAAATATGGCGCAAAACGAATACTTAATAACTTAGCAATAATATTCTGATCAATTTGTAAATAAAAACAAATAAAAGAAACTGCTAGCCACCCTGCATAAAAATAATGCAACTTTTTAACGGAGAACAGGCTGACAAAAACTGCTATGTAAAAATAAAATAATAACTCAAAAGTAAGTGTCCAGTACGACCCATCAACCATCTGGGCAATTTTACCATCATTAAACATCAGCATGCTTATAAAATATTTCGCTAATGGGAGGTTATTGCCATAAAGTACGGTCACAAAATAAGTAAGCGTACAACAAAACCAAAACAATGGATACAGTCTTAAGAATCTACCTATAGCATATTCTTTTAAACCTTTTGATAAGCTAAAATGAATAACAAATCCACTAATGATAAAAAACAAATACACTCCTAATTTTCCATAGTGAAAAAGAAACGTGTGGTGAAATACAACAGCCAAAGATGATAGAAACCTAAGAATATCTAATAATGCAAAATACATTTTCATTAAAGTATATCACTTTGATAAAAATATAACGACCTAATATTTAATTAAAGCACGTCCATTATTAATCTCCTTATTTCCCTAGTATTCCTTTTACCCAGCTCGCGAGGCGGGTGTCTTTTTTGGTTGTTGTTAAGACGTGAGTCGTCGATGCATGCGTAGATGTAGCAACAGATACTATCTTCTTTTGTATAACAGTCTTTTTTGTTTGAAGTATTTGGATACCTTGACCAGTGAGAGGTTTAACTACGTTACTTTGTTGTACAGTTGCAGGAATGTTTATTTGTTTTATAGAACTATAACTGTACCTTGTTACTTCTTCATTATGTGGAAATAGTATTTTAATTACCATACCATCTGTAAGCGTTACTCCATTAAACCCCATAGCGCTTCCAGATACTCGAGTGGTGCTACTTGCATTAAGTATGGTATTTTTTGGAAATGGAAATGACATCCCATTAAATGTTAGTCTCCATTGTGACAGATTAAGTTCATACGGGTTCGGATTACCAATATCCAGATAGTTGCCACGAGTATCCTTACCTGCCCCAATGATAACAATATCAGGTGACACTACTTTGACTATCATTTTACCTTGTCCAATAACGGCACCATGTGTTGCCTCAACAGTTGCAAGGTACCTGCCGGTGTACGCATAGGTATACTTAGTCGTTGTACCTGTTCCTTGACCTCCGTCACCAAAAGCCCAAGTATATGTAATCAGTTCGTTGCCATGCCCTCCTTTAAGAGTACTTTTAACTATGAACTCTGTCTCTGCCCCAGAGATCACTAGCTTTTCTTGTGGAAGACTAACAATAATATCGGTAAGCACAGATCCATTTGAATAACTGATTCCACCCGCAGAAACAGTACTACTTATAAATGATCCACTTGAAGAGTTACTTTGATTACTTGAATCAGCTGCCTGAGAAGCTGATGATGTTTTCTCTTCAACAGGAGCTTGGGTATTTGCTTCTCCTGGAGTTGGGTTACCTGTTTGGAATACTGCTCCAATACGAGCATACGTCCTGCCTTCCTTTGCTGCGGTATATGATGAAAGAGTGTCCATTACTTGACCGTCTATGAGTATCTGCAAAGATAGCGTGCCTGTATTTGCAAGCGTAACAGAACTCTTAAAAAGAGGCTTAGTGAAACTTGGATAATCATCAGTAAAATGCGTAGCACCAGAAACAGTCGCACCAATCACAGCATAGTCCCCTGGGAGAAGTGAGGCACCTCCGCTTACTTGAGTAACAATATCTGGTGTAGCCCCTTTTACAGAAATAGTGAGCTTAGAGAGGTCAATTGGCGTTTGACCATCATTATATACTTCTAACCATTCCCTTCCACTATCTGACCCAATAGGGTTAGACATAATCTCAGAAATAATGAGTGCGTGCGTTTTTGTAATAAGAGCAACAAGGATAATCGGGATGAGAAGTGGTTTCATGGCGTTTAGATTATAAGTAGGTAATTTAGTCTTCTAGTAATTTTCGGAGAATATCTTCGCTTACTTCCTTTGGCGGAGATTCATTACTAGGCAGACTCTTATCTTCTACTTTTTTTGCAGGGGGAGCATCATCAGGAGGAGGAGTGTTTCTTGATTCACTCATTGCTTTTTCTAGTGCTTCTTTGAGTGAATTCCCTTTTGGTTCTTGTTTAAAATCTTGTACAGAGATATTCCTTGCGGGTTCTTGAGGTCTCTCTTTTACCGTATTTTCTGGGGCTCTCTGAGAGTACTTTTGTGGTGCACGAGTATCATTCCTTGCTTCACGTTTAGGATACTCTTTTTGTGCTTGAGGTTTTGTGCGTGTATCTTGCGTAACGCTGCGTATTTCGCGCACCTCTATCTTTTTACCATCGTCTTGTTGTATCGTTTGCGCTTTTTCTTGAAGTTTCTTCGGATCTAATTTGGTATGTGAAATATAAAATGCTTGTATTTCTTCTTCTACAACTTTCTTCGGCCTACCGTAGATTGCGCGTGAATGTGCAATTATCGCCTGATCGTATGAATGTGCCGGCTTTTGTATTGGGTCAAGAGTTTTTGCAGAAAATGGCCTTGACCCTTGATCATCTATCATCAGTCGTATGTATATCTGATGAGCAGACAAATTCACGAAATCATCTAATATAAAATATGGAGCGAACTCTTTCTCAAACACTTCAGCATCTGTTGCTCCAACACGAAATGTTATCATGGTGCCAACATTACCAAATACTGCGGATTTCACCTCGTCTGTCATCTGCTCTATATACTGATGCGCTACAGTGAGTGCAAGTTTGTACTTGCGAGCTTCCGATAAGATACTGGCAAATGATTCATTCGCAAAGTTCTGAAACTCGTCCACATAAAAATAAAATGGTGGCAACTTCTCAAGCTCATATGGACCAACATCACCTCGTGACATTGCAGCAAGGTATATCTTAGTAATAAAAAGTGATCCGATAAGATTAGCATTCCCTTCTCCCACTTTCCCTTTTGAAAGGTTCACAATAAGAATCTTCCGCTCATCCATCAATTTACGCATATCAAATGATGTTCGCTCCTGTCCTATGATATTTCTAATAAGAGGGTTAGAAACGAACTGTCCAATCTTGTTCTGAATAGCTGGAGCAAGATCTTGGGCAGTCTTTTCTGTATAGTTAGCATACTCATTTACCCAGAAGTCCCTCACGGTAGGGTCTGTAACATTAGATACGATAAATTTGCGGTATTCTTTATCAAAGAGCATGCGATTTACCCCGAGTAGTGTTTGGTTTTCATTTTCAAGGAGCGCAAGGATAATGTTATTGAGTACATACTCCATACGCGCTGAGAATGTCCCTTTGCCGTCACCGTCGGTAAATATTTTCTTAAATGCTGACATGAGACCGTTTGCAACAAGGTATCGTTTATCTGCTGCAACTTTCTCTAGCATGTTAAATCCGATTGGATGTTCACCGTCAAAGGGTGCAAAATATACGACGTCTTTTATGCGTGATTCTGGGATATGATCTAGCAACTTTTCAGCCATTGATCCATGCGGATCTATTACACATAATCCTTCGCCATTATTGATATCTTGAATTGCGAGGTTCTCAAGTAGCGTGGACTTTCCCATGCCGGACTTTCCGATGATGTAGGTGTGCTTAGTTCTATCTTTTGCTTTTATACCAAAAGCAATATTTTTATTACGAAAATCAACTTTCCCGATAAGTGTTACTTTTGAAGGATTAGGGGTCGGTGAAGAAGACTCTGACATACCAAAGAGTATAACAAAAAGATATCCGCGGTGATAGTAATGTAGTTGGATTAAAAGTGTTTATAGACTAAGGCTTAAGCGCACCTTTTGTATAGGTATTTGCAGGATCCCAAAGCATCCATGACGTGATGCCAAGTGACTCCCCTTCGTCTATCTGCGCTCTCACCATCTCTTTGGTGTAAGTTGCTCCCATGTCGAAATCTTGATACCAAGGCCTAATTTTAGCCCTGATACTTGATGTTGATGTACCAGTACTCCTTGCCACCTCATCTGCAATTGCAATTGCCCCACCAAGAGACTCGCGAATTACAGCGCGAGGGTTAGCTGCTGGATTAGTAAAGCCAAATGTCCCCGGTGCGTAATGCGATGGATACACCATAGGCGCTACATAATCAAACGTTTCGAGTGCTACATGAAAATCTTGCCCAAGCACAGGAACATCAGCATTTGATGTTGTGATTATACCAAACACATCTCCTGATACCGGTATTCCTTCTTTACGTAAAGAGTTTGTAATGTATCTATAGAACTCACCAACTACAGCAGGTTTATCATTTGCTCGTATGCCGCTTATTGGAAATAGCATATCCTGTAAATTACCATCTGTTGGAAAGCGTATATAGTCTAAGTTTATTTCATCAAATCCTCGTGCGTAACTTTGCTTGGAAAGATCGTCAATATATTTCCACATATTTTGAGAACCAGTATCTACCCATGGCACACCTTTTCTATCTTTCCAGATGTCACCAGTTTTTTTACTACGCACTGCTTCATTTGGATGCTTAGCTACATACGCAGGATCTTGAAATACTGCAATACGAGCAATAACATAAATATTTTTTGCATGTAACTCTTGTATAAAAGCATCAAGATCTCGAGCACGCCCCTCCCATGTGATAACGCCAGTATTATCCTTTACATCTATAACAACTGCATTTAGCTCTGTGGTGTCTATTAAGTCTACTAATTTGTTTCTGATAGATGGAGTACCCGCAACCCATGATGACATATATATAGCCCGAACGTGCTTGGGTGTTTGTATGTGAGTTACAGGAAGAGTTGAAGTTGTTAGATTTTGTGATGCAATTTTTTTTGTATCATGAGATGAGTTTGCGATAGATGCTGTCTCTTGCTTACTACTTGTGGCTTGAGTTGTAGAACTTGCTGTACTTCCAAAGTATGGAGAATTAAGTCCTAAAAAATCATCTCTTAGTGCAAATGCGGCTATCGCACTGAAGAGCAAAAATAAGACTATTAATTTCATGCAATATGAGCTGTAGAGGGGGTATCTTTAGGAATGCTTTCGGTTTCTTGATGTGTTGGATGAGATACTGCTTTCCTCCGTAATTCAAATGTGCTTATAAATAAGAAAACACCAATACAAATAAAAATAACATCTTTTATAAGACCTGGAATAAAAATCCATGGAGAAATAATGAGAATAATTGCAATGGTTCTTCTAATACCAGTTGGTGACATAGTAGGCCTAGTATAAAGTAGAGAGTGGTAAGTAGCAAGTAAGCCTAACTTGCCAAGAAAGGAGTACAAGTTGCTAAAATGGCTGGCCAGAGCATTTATTTACCAGACACTACAACAACAAACTCCCCTCGCACATGGTCTTTATGTGTACTGAAATATTCCTTAATATATAAAGCATTTCCTCTCACCACCTCTTCATGTAGCTTAGTCAACTCTCGAGCAATCACTACCATTCTTGATGTATCTAACGTAGCAACAAGCGATTCAAGTGTCTTTTCTATTCTGTGGACTGATTCATAGAATACCGAAGTATGTGAACCCTCTGCAATTGTTTTAAACAATGTCTCTCTTCCCTTCTTATGTGGCATGAATCCATAGAACATAAATGTAGACGAAGTAACACCGGATGCAGAAAGTGCTGTAATTAGCGCAGAAGCCCCGGGAAGTGCTATCACTTGTACATCTGGTAATTCTTTTCTTACCCTGTCAACAAGTAACACCCCTGGGTCAGAGATGGTTGGAGTTCCGGCGTCTGAAACAAGAGCAAGGGACTTCCCCTCTGCAAGCAGATTAAGAGCTTTCTCAATATTTTTGATTCCCGTCTGAGCATAGAAGACACTTGTTTTGGTGGTAATATCATATGCTTTGAAAAGTCTCTGTGTGACGGACGTGTCTTCACATAAAACAAGATCAACTTCTTTCAAAATACGAATAGCTCGAAGTGTTATATCTTCGAGATTGCCAATCGGTGTTGGGACAATGTAAAGTATGCCTATAGATTCATTCATAATTCTGATACTAGCAATATAGAGACAAAAAGAAAAGGCCACAATGTGGCCCATGCTTAAGAAAAATAATTCTTACTTGTGTTGACAGATGATTGGCTTTTCTTTATGTTGACGACACCATCCTTCTCTTCCACCTTGAACAAAAGGTATACGACCTTCAGTATATCCAGGAAAGCCTTGACCGTCTTGCCATACAACTTTACAACTAAATCCACTTGGATATACTAAAGTGAAATGTGGGTTATCATCAACATACCGTACCGTAACAGCAACCATTTCCCCGCTTTTATGATCAGGGATCTTTGCACCTTCACCCCTTCGGATAGATGCAAGTCCTAGCGTCAAAGGTGTAATTCCCATGTACTAAACCTCTATCTTGTTTGAAAAGAAAACCGCACTGCAAGGACTGCCTGTGCGACTATATTACAATAACACATTATAAAATAAAACGCAATAGCTACTCTATATAATTCACCTCTTTCTCTAATATTATTCCTGTTTTTTCTCGCACGACTGCAATAATTCTCTCAGAAAACGTCAGCAATTCTTCACTTGTTACTCCTCCATAGTTAACAATTACCAGTGGCTGATGTTCCCATACCCCAATATTACCTACGCGCGCACCCTTCATTTCTGCGACATGTTCGATAAGCCACGCTGCTGGAACTTTGTATAAAGAATTACTAACAAATAGTGGCACCTCAGGATACTTTGCTCGCAGGGATTCTGCTTGTGCGGGTGTAATAATTGGATTCTTAAAAAAAGACCCAGTGTTTGGATAGAGACGGTAATCAGGGAGCTTGGACTGTCGTGTCGCAATCACAAGATCGCGTATCATACTCTGTGTAATATCTTTTTTTTCAGCAAGTGAGTCGAGGGGTTTATACCCGAGCACCGGTCGCGGACTTTTAGAGAGCTTACAGGTAACAGATATAATACAGTATCTTGACGGATCTTTCTTGAACACTGAATCTCTATATCCAAAACCACACATTTCCTTAAAAAAAGTAACTACTTCATTCTTTTGCGTATCATATGCAACAAGTTCCGAAAATACATCTGCAAGCTCGACTCCGTACGCGCCTATATTTTGTATAGGAGATGCTCCTACTGTTCCAGGAATGAGGGAAAGATTCTCAAGTCCCCACATCTTTCTATCGACGGTATACGCAACAAAGTCATCCCATATAACTCCTGCGTCTCCTGTCACGTAATAATAATCCTCATCTTCTACATGCGATATTGTATTTGCAGCAAGTCGTATAACAAGCATACGGACAAGATCATCAGAAAAAAAAGTATTAGTCCCCTCACCAAGAAACATAACAGTATACCCAGCATTACGAGCTTGTATAACAGTATTACGTAATTCCTCAAGAGAATATACTGTCACCATATTTCCCTTGCCTCCGATTTTAAGCGAGCTATATTCTGATAAATCAACCTGTGTTATATTCATAGCAGTATATATAGATAGTTATTATTCTTTAGTAACAATTATGATCAAATGTTGAGACAGCACCCTCACAAGTAATTCGTTACGAATAAGAATAGTTCTCCCTAATATCGTAAGACATCCGTATACATGAGCAACCTTAAGATGGAGGTGACGTTTTGTTATTCTGTGTGCCATACCGTATGACCACAGACGTATATGTTCTGGCTCATCTGTCAGAGTTGGATCCATCAGTGGATCACGATGTTCCTGACGAAATACAAATGTCATCATGCGCGCAATATGAAATGCGTTAGGTGTTGTGATGTATGCCCTACCGTGAGGTTTGAGAACTCTGGCGCACGTACCGACTATTTCGTGATGATCATACAGATGCTCTATTACTTCAAAGCATGTCACAATGTCAAAATGATTATCATATCCACTTAACTGACCGGGGTATATTGGTAAAGCCTGTACTCCATTATGCACGGCTACATCACAATTATGTTTATTGGGATCAACGCCGAGAATTTCTTGTGTCTGTGAAGATATGTGCTTCAAAAATCCACCAGTACCGCAACCAAGATCAAGTACTTTTTTTCCATCAGCATTGAGAAGTGTTAGAACTGCTCTATGCCATACCCCAAGCTTGTCAGTATCTCCGTCCACAGATGTTTTCTTTGAATAGTCAATCATTATGGGGAAAGTATATCATGATGACTAACTTATAATGTCTCCACAAGCTCTTCTTCACCATCACCTGTCTGACCCTAAAACAGATTTCTCGCGATTCGAACCGCCGTCCTCGTACTGCTATGAGCTTCGACCTCAAACATTAGGTACGCAGGCACAAACGTGTCGTACGCAAATATAAAATCCCCTTATCGGGGATTTTATATTGGTGCGCGATCCTGGGGTCGAACCAGGGACCTTTCGAGTATCAGTCGAATGCTCTAGCCAACTGAGCTAATCGCGCATATATAATTTTTTTGTCTCACGCTGGCTAGCCTACTGAGGGCAAACTCTTTTGCACGCATGTGTGGCAAACACTAGAAACGTGTAGGCATTATACTACCATAAAATGAAGCACAAGAAAAGCCGGCGCGTTGCGCCGGCTTGAACTACCTACAGATCATGAACTGATTCCGAAGCAGTTCATGAAGAACTTAGTCCAGCTGTTGATGCCGGTGAGTTCCTGAAAGAACGTGATCTGTGGCAAGAATGCCACCAGGATGATGAGCGCAATCACGCTCAAGATCGCAATCTTGCTGCCAAGAGGCTCTGGCGGGAAGTCCTCATCAGACTTCGGAATCTTGGCCTCGGTTTGAGGCCAGTTTTGAGTGTGATTCACAGGAAACTCCTGAAAGTTGACTATACTTAGTATACATTAAATATACTTTTTGTCAATAGTAAAATATTCCTTGATATTTAGGGCTTTACCACTTAAAACTTGCACATTCTATTAAAAAAGAGTATAAAGAGTTACTGACTTTTTGAAAAGGAGTAAGAAGGTGGTAAGACAACGAGAAACAAAGTGGTACGTCTTCTCACTAGATGCACACACAAATGAAGTTGTGTCTCATGAACTCGATGGTCTTCATAACCAAGAAGCATTCTCGTTAATCGAGTGTGACGATGGTGAAAAAAGACAGTTGTGTGAAGCTCCAAATGGTTATCCATTTGTCGCAAAACTCTTAAGGTCGAAAAAGTCCTTAAGTCTGAGCTTTCATGTCTATAGATCGCAGGACAAATCCAAGCCCAGTCTCTGGAAATTTCCTGTTTCCGCAAAACCCACCCGAGAGACCCTAGAAACAATCGGTGTTGTGAGGAAAGCTATGCCCTTCTAGTCATGAAGGTCAACAACCATCGAGGTTGCGCAAAGCGCAACCTCTTTTTTTGCCTTCGATTTTTACCTAAAAATAGAATATGAAAATCCCATCAATTATTTTAAGTTTATTCATTGACCGCATTAAAGCATTAGGTAAAAAATTATCACAAAATATCCGAAAGAAGATTTTTAGTAAGGGGTATACTTAAACGTACAGCGACTTATGCTAAAATACCCACCTGATAAAATTGGTGGGGATACTTACTATCAACATTACGACACATTGTGCTTTTGTTTTTATCTTTCTTTTGTCACACTCTAGCGCTTACGCGACTTTTGCATACGTTTCGCTGTAGCGCGAATGATGTTAGGGATCATCATTAAGTCCCTATCTAAAAACTTAAATATTCGACAAGAATCATACACCCTATTAAATAGGTATGTTGATCGATTTCACATTGAATTAATCCACGACCAGCTTCCGCTAGCCGTGCCTTGTTACGACTTACTCCCTGTCACCGAATTCACCTTAGTCCTAGACTAGCTAAGCCTTTGGGTGCCCCCGGCTTCCTTGAGTTGACGGGCAGTGAGTACAAGACCTGAGAACGTATTCACCGCGGTTTCGCTGACCCGCGATTACTAGCAATTCCGGCTTCATGTGGTCGAGTTGCAGACCACAATCTGAACTGGCGATCGGTTTGAAGGATTGGCTCAGGGTTACCCCGTCGCGACCCGTTGTCCGACCGATTGTATTATGTGTGTAGCCCAGGATGTCAAAGGGACATGCTGACCTGGCGTCATCCTCTCCTTCCTCCCCGTAAGATATGCACGAATACGTGCAGTTTAAAGTTTTTAGTTTCCAGTTTCAAGAAAATACAAATTTCATTTTCTTGAAACTAAAAACTTGAAACCAGAAACTGTGTATTCATACACATGTTACGGGGCAGTCTCGTGTGACACTTGTAACACACGATAAGGGTTGCGTTCGTTACCCCACTGAAGGGAACAGTTCAAACCACGAACTGACGACGGCCATGCATCACCTGTCCAACTGTCTTGCGAGGGCCAGAGTTTCCTTAGGCTTTCAGTTGAGTTTCAAATCCTGGTGAGGTTCTTCGTTTACCATCGAATTAAACCACATAATCCACTGCTTGTGCAGGTCCCCGTCTATTCCTTTGAGTTTTAATCTTGCGATCGTACTTCCCAGGCGGTTCTCTTACCGCGTTAGCTAAGCCACCATGAGGGTCGATACTCATGATAGCGAGAGAACATCGTTTAGGGCGTGGACTACTGGGGTATCTAATCCCATTCGCTACCCACGCTTTCATGTTTCAGTGTCAGTAATGTCCCAGTAAGCTGCCTTCGCTTTTGGTGTTCCCCATAATATCAACGGATTTCACCCCTACACTATGAGTTCCGCTTACCCCTGACATACTCTAGTCATACCGTTTCGAATGCTGTCTCCATGTGAAGCACAGAGGTTAGACACCCGACTAATATAACCACCTACACATCCTTTACGCCCAATAATTCCGGATAACGCTTGGGCCACTCGTATTACCGCTGCTGCTGGCACGAGTTTTGCAGGCCCTTATTCATGAGGTACCGTCAATAAACTTCTTCCCTCATAAAAGATCTTTACATACCGAAGCACTTCATCGATCACGCGGCGTCGCTCCATCAGACTTTCGTCCATTGTGGAAGATTCTCGACTGCAGCCACCCGTAGGTGTATGGGCCGTGTCTCAGTCCCATCGGTGGAGGTCAGCCTCTCAGCTCTCCTAAGCGTCATAGCCTTGGTAAGCCATTACCTTACCAACTAGCTGATACTGTTTAAGCCGCTCCCGAAGCGATAAATCTTTAACCTTGCGGTACCATCACGTATTACTCCACCTTTCGGTGGGCTATTCGTGACTTCGGGGTGCGTTCCTAAATATTACTACCTCGTCTGCCACTAAACTGTCACGCTTTCATGTATTGCTTATCTCCGTATTGCTACTTTAACTTGCTTTACACTTCCGTGTGATTAGTTCCGTTCGACTTGCATGCCTTATCCACGCCGCCAGCGTTCATCCTGAGCTAGGATCAAACTCTATTTAATAGAGTGTGACAAAAGAAAAACAAAAAAATGCACAATGTGTTGTAATGTATGTGAAGCGTCAATTCTGCCAACTTTTATTTTAAACATCTTGTGAAAGGAATTTAAAATAACTCTTGACTGAATAGCTTCTATGTAATTGACAAAGTGACTACTATAACCACATACTGTTTATCAGTACGAAGTTAGCCTATTCTATATGAAAGATAAAGCAAAGTCAAGGAGCTTATACAGGTACTCACATCGCAAACACAAGTATTTACAAAACTCATATTTACCTTGTATACTAAGCTCTAAATATGAACATCAATCCCATTCCAATCGTTGCAATTGATGGGACCTCCTCCTCTGGAAAAGGGACGATTGCAAGCCTACTTGCAAAAAAACTTGGATACCATTACCTAAACTCCGGTGCGCTTTACAGACTCTCGGCTCATCTAGCTATTATTAATAATATTGATATCACTGATCACACAGAAGACAACTTGAATAAAGTTGTCTCTCTTATTATTGAGGAGAGTGCTCATGTTACTTTCATAGAAAAACAAGTTATCTATAGAGGCGTTGATATATGGCCAATACTTACATCTCAAGAAGCTGGGAATAATGCAGCACTCATCAGCTTCTACCCACCACTTCGTTATGCCATTAGAGATTTCCAGCGTGGACGTATTGTCTCCCCTGGATTAGTAGCGGAAGGTCGTGATATGGCGACAGCGGTATTTACTGATGCTCAAGCAAAAATTTATCTAGACGCATCCGTTGAAGCTCGTGCCACAAGACGTCTAAAAGATGAAGAAAGGAGAAATTCAGGCAAGACTTACGAAATGTTATGCGAAGAACTACGGAAGCGTGATGAGACTGATAAAGGCCATGAGGTGGGAGCGCTCAAATTAGCTGAAGATGCCTTTTTTATTGATACCAGTAACATGACTATAGAAGAAGTTCTGAGTGACTGCTTGGAATGGTGTAAGCAGAAAGGAATAGATATATAGAGAACAAAAGCCGCGCTTCGCGCGGCTTTTGTTCTCTATATACTTTTATTTCTTCCCGTATCTCATCGCGGTTGAAGCTAGAAGTAACATGAAGATAAAGAGGACCACTGACATAAATGGAAACGTAACAAATCCATACTCAATAAATGTAGGTTTTGCACAATCAATAGTACTTGCTATAGCAGGACACGGAATAAGTGGTGAGTATCCCATTTGAAGGTATTGATGGTAGAGCGCAACAATAAGACCAGCGACAGATAGGACCACAGAATAGCCCCATACTTTTGTATCACGCTTATACCACGCATATCCGAAGATAAACACCTGTGAGTAAATAAATACTCTCTGGAACCAGCAGAGACCACATGGAAGCACTCCAAGATAATCAGAGTAGATGAGGGATATGATAGTGCTATCAAGTAGAACAAAAAATGCAATCGGGAGAGAATATTTTGATATAGTCTGATACATTGCCCTCTTGCCTTGCCACCATCCTAAGCATAGGCCTATCATATCGACGAGCCAAATAAGGACAATAATAAATCCAATAAGAGTAGCTAACGCGAGACTGTCGTTTAATAAAGTTAAAAGTATTTGTTTATCTTCTGTCATATAGATAGAAGTGTAACATATTTGAAAATAGTAATTGGTTATTAGTTATTGGTTATTAGTTTAAAATACTAAGAGCGACCCCTTCGGGATCGCTCTTAGTATTTAATACTGTATTGTATTTAAAAAGTAAATAAAAACTTTATATACGCGAAGGATGAGATTTTTTAGAGGGAGACGTAGTTTGACCTACGTTGACTGATAAAAAACCTCGTCCGACAAAGTAGATAAAGGAATTTATTTATTTTTTAGGATTCCACACAGTAAGGAGTGTCGACGCGACACAAATAGATGAATACGTCCCTACTATAATACCCACCATAAGCGTGAGTGAGAAGAACTTTGTCGCCGCAGGACCGAAGAGGAAAAGCGCAGTAAGAGCAAGTACTGTGGTGAGTGAAGTATTGATTGATCGTACCGCAGTCTGAGAAAGACTAGCTCCAACAATCTCATTAAAACCTGTACCCTTTGGGGCAACTTTTAAGTTCTCACGAATTCTATCGAACACAACAATTTTATCTGAAATAGTAACAGCCATTACCGTAAGGAGCGCGATTACAAAAAGCGTGTCAACTTCTGCCCCATAAAAATGAGAAAGTAGTGTATACACACCTGCGGAAATTATAATATCATGCACAAGTGTTACCATTGCAATGACTCCATATTTCCATGATGAAACCTCATTAGACACCCCACGGAATGAAAATGCGATGAACGCAAGTATTGCGAGTACCACCACTGTTATCGCAATGATAGCCTTTTGCTTCATCTCTGCTCCAAGGGTTGGTCCAACAGTGTTTACTTGCTTCTCTTCATACTTCACAGTCTTAGTGTTAGCAATAGGGTCGAGTTTTGCTTTCATCTCTTCATATGTCATTGCACTCACAAACTTATATCCGCCTGTTATCTGATAGGCTTGAATACTTGCATTACTTAACGCAACCGTATCAAGGACAGGAGGGGTCTGAGTTCCATAAGACACTTCTATAATCGTCCCTCCTGTAAAGTCTATCCCTTGCTTGAGACCAAACGTAAAGAATGAACCTATTGATACAATTACAAGTAAAGTCGAGATAGTTATGAAGAATGCTTTGTATTTTACGATAAACATAGTTGGGTGTTATTAATTGTTAGTAATTAGTTATTAGTAGATACCATACATGTTACTTACTAATTCCTGAACTAAAGAGGAAGTGTATAACTTTATTCTTCACGTCAACCGCAATAGCGCTAAGAAGCACTCGTGTAACGACTTGTGCTGAGAAAAGAGACAACACTGTTCCTAAGAAAAATGTAAACGCGAATCCCTTCACAAGTGATGTTCCGAACCAGAAGAGTATTATAGATACAATAATAGCAGCGACATGTGAATCACGAATAGACGTCCACGCACGCCCAAACCCAACAGCAATAGCATCTTTCAAACTCTTACCGCTTTTAAGCTCTTCTTTCATTCGCTCAAACGTAAGCACGTTAGCATCAACCGCAAGACCAATAGAGATAATAAATCCAGCAATACCAGCCGCTGTGAGTGTTACTGGTATGTACTTGAAAAGTAAAAGCATGATAATCGAGTACGCGGTGAGCGCAACAGAAGCAACGATACCAGGTACGCGATACCATGCAATCATGAAGAGTGCGACAATTGCAAATCCGATAACCCCTGCTTGCACCCCTCTCTCAACTGCGGTTTTGCCAAATGCAGGACCAACAAGCGTAGTTCCCGATAGAGTGATAGGTAATGGAAGAGCGCCAGCATTTAACCGCCCCACCAAGATACGTGCCTCTTCTACTGAGAAGGTCCCAGATATGACCGCCTTTCCTCCTGTAATCTCTTCATTAACCGTTGGGACAGAGATAGGTTGACCATCTAAGAAGATAGCAACCTGATTACCGATGTTTGCCTTTGTTATAGCAGCAAAGAGCTTCGCTCCTTCTTCATTGAACTGTAACTCAACCAAAGGCCTGCGAGACACTTGGTCAAACGTAAGCGCCGCTTTATCGAGATACCTACCAGTAAGAGTGGTTGCTTCGTAATTACTTAGTGAAAGTGCAAAGCCGGTAGACGAAGCTTGGTTCACTCCTTTTTTAAGTGTACGAAAGTCTAGCACTGGAGTTTCCCCGATCATCTTACTTGCAGCCTTGATATCAGTTACACCAGGAAGTTCGACAATCAAACGATACTCCTGAGCAAGACGTGAGTACTGTGTGGTAACGATAGGCTCTCGCACACCGAAGAGGTTCACACGTCTCTCTACAACATCTCGAAGTGAAGCAACTGACGCCTGAACATCTGACCCTTCTGGGAGAGTGCTCGTCTCTATTTTGTACGTGAGTGCTGATCCGCCAGCTAGATCAAGACCAAGCACGAACTCTTTGCTCCCTTTGACCAAAAATAGTCCGAGCGCTACTATCGCTACTATCACCCATACTGCTTTTATTCTGGCTGCGTTCATAATGTCTGTACTATATATATGTAACTAATAATTTTGCTTAGTATAGCATGATTACGAGTATTTTATAGTTTACTAAATATTATGAAGTAACTTTGGTTACTATAAAGAATACTTGACAGAAATGTAGATGTAGTGTAGATTGTTGGGTAGAAGTGCCTACTGTAATGCATGGTTATGTGAGAAACTGTGAACATGAAAATGTCTCATAGCCACCACAGAACTACGTACATGATGGGTAAACTACAAAGTTCCCTTTCATCAACAAATCGGGCGAAAGCCCACCAAAGTCCGAAAGGACACAAGGAGAAGTTCGTGACCAAGATCATTCGTAGTCGTTCCCTGCAGGGCTCGCTCGCGCTCGCCCTGCTCACCATCCTCGTCGCCTGCGGCGGTGGAGGTTCGAGTCCCGAACCGACGCCTCCCGCGCAGCAACCGCCGACGCAACAACCGCCGGTGCAGCCTGTCGTGACCATCACGACTGCGCTCAATATGACGAGTGGCAACACGCCGCTCGTGATCCAGCGCGACCAGAACGTGGCGCAAGTCACGCTCAACTGGGCGGTCAGCGGTGGCACCAATGTGACCGTGAAGAACGGCGCAGGTGCGACCGTTGCAAGCGGGGCCTCCGGCCCCGCTACCGTAAGCGTCCCCCTCGGGACCTCGACGTTCCAGCTGTACAACGGCTCGACCCCGCTGGGAAGCGCGGTCACTGTGACGGCGTCCTGCGTCTCCGGCACCACCGCTGACGCAACCGGCAACTGCCGCGCACCGACGGTGCTCCGCTATGGCGAGACACTCATCGGCTACTGGGGTATCACCAATGGTCGGCCGCGCAAGACCCTGCCAGACGGTACGCAAGTGGACATGGTTAACAAGACCAAGTACGCAAGCTTCCTCAACTGCCTGCCGGTTGCTAACAACCAGAAGAACACCGACGGCACTGTCCCGCATAACTGCGGAGCAACGTTCGGGAGCGACCGCTACACCGACATCGCACTCAATCCGGTGACGATGGAGATGATTGACGCACCGACACCTGTCGGGGTGACCTACATCCCCCAGACATATGACGCGAGCCGCAACCCAGCGAACCGTCCAACGTGGCTGACATCCGCTCTTTTCCAGAATGGAAACTATACCTTCGTAGACCAAGCAAACAGGTCTGTAGTTCGCACGCTCTCGACGAATGGAGCTGAGTCGGTGTTGTACTCCGGCACGTTCGTTGGAGATGGTAGCTGTTTCCTTCTCATGATCTTCAGCAAGCCGTAACTCGGTGGTTCGTTGATCAAGGAGTATACCCACGCATGATGTGCAAACACTGTGGGTATACTCCTTTTCTTTTTATATATGCATACTATACTCAATAACATGAGTATTAAATCACTTCGTTCTTTTGCCTCTTCACTCATTTCTATTATTGTACTTGTAACGTTAGTACAACAAGTAAGCGCAATTACAGTTACTCGAGGACAAAGTGCCACTATCAACTGGAATGTACAAAATGCACCAAACTGTGTTGCAGATACAACTTACTCTAACGCCTCTGAAGTAAATAACTGGGCGGGCAGATCTTTGCCCGGCTCAGGATCTGAAACATTTACTAGAGTAACCGCAGTTGGAACATGGTCTTTCACTTGTAACTACAATGGATATATCGGTAGTGATACTCTTATAGTCAACGACTGCTCTGGTGGAACTACATGGAACGGCTCATCGTGCGTTATTGCTTCTTGTGGAAATGGTGCAACCAACCCACCAGCATGTAACTCATTCCCAGCCTGTGGTAACGGAGCGACTAATCCACCATCTTGTAATATATTTCCTGCCTGCGGAAATGGTGCAACCAACCCACCAGCATGTAACTCATTCCCAGCCTGTGGTAACGGAGCGACTAATCCACCATCTTGTAATAGCT
>JAIXVU010000006.1 GCA_027482685.1 bacterium | reverse complement strand
TTATCACTAGATGTTGCTGTGATAGTAGTAGTACCTGTAAGTGTTGCTCCTCCTGTAGGTGAAGTGATGGAGACTGTAGGAGCTGTGGTGTCTGGGGTGGAGGTTGCTGTGGTGGTGCTGTTATTTACATTAATCGTTATTGTTGCAGTGTTATTATTTCCTGATGCATCGTTTGTTGTTACTTTAAGCACACGACTTCCATTAGCAACTGTGCGACTATCCCATGTGTGAGTATATGGTGGCACAGTTAAGAATGGATCAACTTGTGTGCCATCAATTGCAAACCAAACATACGATACACCAATATTATCCGATGATGAAGCCGATAGAAGTACATTCCCCGATACAGTTTGATTAGCAATCGGTGAAATAATCTGTGCAACTGGTGGAGTGAGATCATTAGTTGACGTAGCGTTACCTGATGCCACAAGACTCATATCATCAATATCAAGTGTCCCATTAAAACTAATAATATGGAAGAATGTTACTGATTTTACTCCAAGTGGCGGAGTAAATGTTGCCACCGCGGTCTGCCACTCTGTTGAAGGCTGGAGTTCTTTTACTACTCCAAAGTACACATAAGAATTATCATTTAAGGTATAGCGTCCGATAACATCAGAGATGGTGTTTGATCTGTATCTATCACTAAATGTATAGAGAGTTCCATATACCATAGGCACATCGTTCGGCGCCCACTTCACATCACCGTCAACATAGTTAGTAACTTCAACACGAGCTGCTTTTGTCCCATTATAACTGGTAGCAGGATATACATAATTTTTTGTACTTGCTCCCCATCCTGCACGGAACCATCCAAGTGGATCACCAGTTGAACTCGCAGTCTCAAGATTACCATTTACTATGAGATTGGTAGATGATGCTGTTGGAGGTGTCGTCGTCCCTGTCGTATTAGCTATGGTTACAGTAATTGGACTAGATGTAGCTATGTTACTTGAAGTATCACGAGATACGGCAAGTAGTGTATAGGTACCATTAGTAGATGATGCAGTGTTTAATGTAGCTTGATATGGTGCTGTTGTGTCTTCTGTACCTAGTAGTGTAGATCCTAGGTAGAATCGTACACCTGCTACTGCTACGTTATCACTAGATGTTGCTGTGATAGTAGTAGTACCTGTAAGTGTTGCTCCTCCTGTAGGTGAAGTGATGGAGACTGTAGGAGCTGTGGTGTCTGGGGTGGAGGTTGCAACGGATGTATCGCGAGTAAGTGAAACATTGTCAATATCAAGAGTTCCTACTTGTTCAAGTGTCTGGAATATAGCAATCGTACGAGCATTTGCTGGGGTTGTAATTAATCTCTCGATACGAGACCACGATGCTGATGGGGCAACTTCACCTAAGTCAAAATACTCAAATGATGAACTGCTATTACCAATCTGAAGAAGAAGACGTGAAGGAACATTAGCGCTATAGTAGCCAGTAAAAAGATACCTAGTGGACGGATCAACACTTACTGGCTCAAATCCCCACTTTGCATCTCCTCCTGTATAACCTACCACTTGTACACGAGCGGCATCTTCCCCTTCAAACCCAGGTACTGGATACGTATATATAGATGCGTTCGCACCAAATCCTGCAACAGCCCACTTATCTGGTGCAGTAGCTGACCCCGGAGCAGCATCTTCAAGTGATGGGTTTAGAATAAGATTCCCTGATGTAGTTGGGTTATTATTCAAATAAATATTCACACTACGAGTATCTGTGAGACCGTTACTATCAGTAACCGTAAGTCGTAGTTCTGTGTATACATCACTTGCAGCCTCATGGTCAGGCGCAGTAAAGCTAAATGATAGACCTGTTGCTGTCTGCAATGTATGTGTATGTGTATTATGATGAAGAATCACTGTCCACGCATAAGCACTTGCCGGCAATATACCATCTTCAGGATCAGTAGCAACTGCTTGTGCGGTTATTGTGTCATCGATGCGATACAGAGACGAATTACTAGGAGATGTAATAGTTGCTACTGGACGACGGTTACCTGCTACAACAGTGACAGTTCGCACACTCTGTCCGCCATTTCCATCAAATACAGTTACTGATGCATTGTATGTCCCAGCAGTAGTATACGTATATGTAGGTGATGCTAGTGATGAAGTTGCTCCATTACCAAAATTCCATAGATAGGTAAGTGTATTACCGTCTGGGTCAGTTGATGATGCTGCAGAAAAACTAACAGTAAGTGGCAGTAACCCCGATGTTGGTGATGCTGATACTTGCGCAACCGGTTGACGATTCCCTGTTGTATACAAAATCTTACGAAGCTCTCCCGTGTAGATTGCAAGATAGTATATATTGCCATCAAGTCCACGAACAAACTCTACTGGACCGTCTGCACCATCTGCACCATCTGCAAATGTTGTTACAGAAATAAGTGTTCCTGATGCTGTTAGGTCAGCCATCTTTATCCAGTTCTGAGCATAGTCACCAAAGAAAATAGTGTTAGCATAACTACTAGGATATGCGGTAGCAAACGCTCCCCCAGTAACTGAACCAGCACCATTACTATCATGTGCGTATGTATACACTGGATCAACGCGAGGAGATACGGTACATGCATATGTTGTTGCAACATTCCCTTCACGGCATGGCCAACCATAGTTTGAACCCGGTGTAATTCTATTTATTTCTTCCCATGAACTCCATCCTACATCACCAGTATAAAGAACTCCTGTTGTAGGATGAAAATTAAAACGGAAACTATTACGCATTCCATATGCATATACTTTAGAGCGATTTGAGGTTGATGAGCCATTATAAAACGGGTTATCTGCTGGCGCCGTGCCATCTGTGTTGATACGTAGCAACTTACCTCCTAAACTATCGAGATTCTGAGCACGAAGCGATCGCGGATCGATATAGTCAAAATGTGCCCCATCACCTAGGGTGGCATAAAGCTTACCATCTGGGCCGAAACGTAGCCCGCCCACACTATGTGATGATGTATCAGATGGTATACAATCTGCTGTTACTGCGTAGTTCTCACAGGATGGAGCGGCAAGATTTCCTGCTACACGACCCACAAGAACAACTTTTGTCGACTCATCTGATGTATCACCTGTTACGGTGATACGGACAATACGTCCAGTTTTTGGACCTGCCAGATTCGCTCCTGGTGTATTTTCATAGGTGTAGGAAAGATAGACATATCCATTCGTTGCGAAGTTAGGATCAACAGCCATTCCAATCAACCCTCTATCTCCATAGTTATTGACATCAGAAAGTGCAATAAGAGGAGTTGGGAGAAGTGCTCCGTTTTTTACCACTCGAACTACACCGTTTTTCTGCGCAATAAAAAATCGTCCATCTGGAGTCTGTGCAACAGTTGTAGGCAAGAACAGTCCTGATGCAACAGTCTCGAATTCAAATCCTGCAGGAAGAGCCGCGGATGAAGTCGCAACACCTGATAGAAGTGTTGTAGCAAGTATAAGTGATATAAAAATTTTTTTCATAAAAGTGTTATTAATTGTTAGTAATGCGGGTAGTAAGATTTTTTGATAATTGTTTGTTAATTTTTTCTATAAAGTTTTTTTCTTCTACTAATCCTTCCACAAAGAACTGTTCGGGTTCTATAGCATTTGGTTTATAAAGAATATCTTTTGAATATAATGAGCTGTAAACCGAATGAACATTAGACATAAGCTGCAAATCCTTAAGCGGCGTCCCTGCTTGACTTAGCCGAGTGTCTTGTTCTTTCCATATACCAACATAAGCAATTGCTTCTTGCGATGATCTGTTCTCAATATAACGATACCCATCTTCTGCAAGACCTTCTCCCAAGACACCAACATCATATATAGTAAGTTTGTGCGTATCATTATAAAGATAGCGTACCGTTACTAAAGAAGTGGTAAGAACAACGGTGAAAATAAAAAGAGGTATAGAAAACGCAAGTAATGGAGTGATAACTCTTCCAATTTTGGTGGATTCTAGCTCAAAAATATGTTTATGCGAAATAACGGCATGAGTTAGTGTTGTTTTCTTAAAATAATTAATAAGCAGGCTAAAAGCAATAATAATAAGATTTATAATAAGTGACAGGCCTCCAAAAGGTGTTTGTATCATACTAGTTTTATTGAACGCTTCTACCTAAGTGAAAAGTATGCCCAGACGGAGCCTCAAACATCTCTCGTCTTTCTGGCTGGAACCAAATGAGTGTCTTTCTCTTAAGAATCACCTGCTTAACGAACTGCTCTAAAAAAACATAGGTATTAATGTAGACGAGAATAATGTACGTAGGAGAATACAAAAATAAATCGATTCTCTTTCTAACTATTGCTGATATCGCACCCATCCCAACGATAAAGATGAAAAAAGGGATAAAGAAGTAGACTGCAAACTTAATGTTAATGATATGTGCAATAAAAAATAGCATTGAAAAAACAAGTCCTTCAATATAGTTTAGAGAGAGTTGAAAAACATTATTTGGACGCTTTACAATACTAAAATGCTTACTGAGATTCTGCCAACCACCTGCATACCAACGCCGAATTTGATTGATGTATGATGAAAGAGTATCTGGGTCTTGAGTATATGCAATCATTTTTTTTGCATAAACGATACGGAGTCCAAGCTTATGGAATTTATATGTAAAATCAAGATCTTCAGTAATTGTGTCATGATCAAAGGTGCAAACTTTTTTAAATATTGAAGTTCTAAATGCTCCAACACATCCTGGGATAACGAAAATCGCATCAAGGTATGCTTGTGCGAGCTTAAAGAGGTTCTGTCCAATTACATAATCTATTTCACGGCAGGCTGTGAGCCAATTATACTGTGTACTCTTTACATAACCGCATGCAGCAACAATATCTGTCTGATCTTCAAATGCCTTGATTGCTTCTTTAATGCAATCTTTCTCAAGTATAGTATCTCCATCTGTTGCCAAAAAAATATCACCCGTTATATGTGCAAGGCCTCGCTCTTGAGCATAACTCTTGTTGCCTGTTGCTTGGGGAATAGTAAGTACTTCTATAGCGTCTCCAAACGATGCAAGTATTTCTCCACTTCTATCTGTGCTTCCGTCATTTACTACAAGTATCTGATCTGGTTTCCTAGTTTGGTAAAGACAAGATTCAACACACTGTCGTATAGATTTTTCTTCATTATGGCATGGGATAAGTACAGAAACTTTCATGATGTTAAGAGGATGATTAATAGTGAGATTACATCTGCTAGAATTGAGTTACTCGCCCTATGTAGATAAGGACCTCAACCTACCATATAAAGGAAATAAAGTCAATAAGAAAATGCGTGGCCTATGTTAGCGCCACGCATATCACCCGACATCAGACTTTTTGCCTGTGCATTGTCTGTGAAGAGGTTTTCTGTTATTTTAATGAGTTCTTTTTTCGAGAATCTTTTCAGCAACAGCAAGAAGTATCAGTGCAACAACAAACGACAAATGTACTGCCGCTGCATAAAGTGTTTCTTCTGTAACAGAATTTTGCAAGTACAACTTGAGTACATGCACTCCACTGATAGAAACAATCGACCCGCCAAGCTTGGTCTTCAAGCTGTAGGTGGTCACATGGTCGAGCCAGTCAGGTTTCCCATCATCGTTAAAGTATGACTGCGAAACGAAGAGTCCGAATCCTGCAAGAGCAGTCATGTACATCAACTGAACAACCATCACCATGTCAACGAGCTCAAGAACTTTGATAATATAGATACTTTTGAAGCCTGTACTAAGTAGTGACATCTTGTAGCCAAAGACACTTGCTGTCGCTTCTATAAACGCAACACCAAATACTGCAAGGCCAACCACTATGAACACCGCAAGGCAGACATAGTACATTGCAAGTATGTACCTAAACGAGTACAGTGTCTTACCGAAGAACGCAACTACTGTCTTTTCGTCAAACGAAGATGACTGATTCGTCATTCCTAATCTCCTTAAGCTCGTGAAAGGGCATGTCCGGTGGTACTCTAATATATAGTGTACAACTTCGTCAATCTATGGTAGGACGTGATAGACTTACTATGTGTAAATTAATCTAAATATAGTATGCTCAATACTATAACTTAATTACCTTTAAATATTTATGAATATCAAAGAACTACGTTCATCAAAAAAAGCACGTCTATGGACTATAGGAGGACTTATCGCTCTTGCCCTCATTGCACTTTACTTTGTTAAAGGCACTACAGCAAAAGCTATAGTTGGAGCAATGCTCGCAATACTTTTAGTAGCGCTTGGATTAGAAGCAAATAATACTGACTATGATCTCGGTAAAGCAATAGAAACAAAATCATTTTCAAAAGCAAAAATTGAACGCGACCCAGCTACTGGGAATATCAAAAATGCAGATGCTTTCTGTAATGCACAAGAAATAGACTACAACTGTAGTGATTTTAAAACACAGAAAGAAGCTAATGAGATATATCAAAAGTGTAAAACTTCTGGAAAAAATATGGATGCATACGGGCTCGATGGAGATAAAGATGGTAAAGTCTGCGAATCGCTACCTCAAGGAAAGTAACTACTTTACACTCAAGGACATAAGGGTCTAGTAAGAAAAAAATAAGAGACATGAAGTCGTCAATCTGTATAGATTGACGACTTTATAGTTATCCACAAAAAAGTATGTATAGTAAGAGTTTTTTATCTCTGTTGGCTGTATACTTATTGACATATATGTTACTACCTAATGCCCAAAAAGACATACGTCCGTGGGGAAACTTTGAACGATTTACTCTGAACGAAACTACTACGATTAAGATAATCACTGTAACACCTAACCAATCCCTTTCACTTCAAAAACATACCCATAGAAAAGAATACTGGAAAATACTTTCAGGTAATGGTTTTGCAACAATAGCGGGTGAGAAAAAGGAGATTAAGGAAGGTGATGAGATTTTTTTCGAAGAGAATGTAGAGCATCGAATCGAGTCTGGAGATGCGATTCTCATGTTCTTAGAGATTGCATTTGGGACATTTGATGAAGACGATATCATTAGATTAGAAGATAAGTACGGTAGAACATAATAAACCACCATGCAGATCCAAACAACGTCGTACATTTCATTTATACTCTGTGTCATCGCAATAACAGTCTTACTGCTTGTTCTTTATATCCTGCGTGTTAATAAAAAGTCTGCACAAGAACTGCGAAAGTACATCTCTCAGCACCTTTTAACCCGAGCACCACTTAACCCAGTACTCTCTCCTCGCCAAGAATTACCATGGGAGAAAGAAGGAGTGTTTAACCCAGCTGCTGTGCTTATTGATGGAAAAGTTCATCTTCTCTATCGTGCAGTTGGTAGCGATGGTATATCTCGCGTGGGATATGCAGCTAGTGATGATGGGATACATTTTGGGACAGTTAATACTGCTCCAATATTTTCTTTTGAAAAACCTGTCTCTAGACTTGGCAGAATAGAACGCTATGATCCAGTTATCTACCCTTCAGGCGGAAGCTTTGGCGGATGTGAAGATCCACGCATTACAAAAATTGACGATATGATATATATGACCTTCAACGCCTTTGATGGATGGGACTTTATCCGCATAGGTCTAAGTATGATGACTGAAAAAGACTTTCTTGAACAAAATTGGAACAAGTGGACCAAAACACAACTGTTATCCCCTCCAGGACAAATACATAAAAACTGGATGTTCTTTCCAGAAAAAATAAATGGTAAGTACGCAATCCTTCATAGCATCTCACCAAAGATAGAGATAGAGTACCGTGAGACATTAAACGATATTGGAACAACTTCTCCTTTTATACAAAGTCCTGTTGGTGTGCGTACTGCTGGTAATAAAAATAGATGGGATGCTCGTATCCGTGGTGCTGGACCACCTCCACTTAGAACAGATAAAGGATGGCTAGTACTCTACCATGCCAACGAACATAATGAGTCACACAAATACAAACTCGGAGCACATCTTCTTGATCTTAGCAATCCTACTAAGATTATCGCAACCTCTATACTCCCTGTGCTTGAGCCTGACCAGTGGTATGAAAATGATAGTAAGCCAGGTATTGTCTATGCATGTGGTGCAGTTGTTAGAAAAAATGAAAATGATGAAGACGATCTCTATGTCTACTACGGAGGTGGAGACAAGTACGTATGTGTTGCGCATACACATCTTCAAACACTTCTTGCGTACATGATAGAACACGGCAGCGTGAGATAACACTTTTTACCAATCAAACTCCATTAATTAAACTATTATGTACACGACACGCAGATCACAATACAATCCACTTTTACAACCAGTTCCTAATAAGACATGGCAATCTGTTGCAACGTTAAATGGTTGCCCGATTAAAGTCGGAGATACCCTTCAGATGCTTTACAGAGCAATCGGAAAGCAAGATCCTCTACTTAACCCTCCGGTTTATACATCAACTATCGGGAAGGCTATCTCAGAAGACGGAAATCACTTTCATGATACCGAACTTTTCATTACCCCAACTGAAAGTTGGGAAAAGTATGGATGTGAGGATCCTCGTGTTACGTACTTTGAGGGGAAGTACTACATCTTCTACACAGCTTTATCTAACATCCCTTTTTCAGCTGAGAATATAAAAGTTGCTTGTGCTGTTAGTAGTGATTTGAAAACAATAGAAGAAAGACATCTAGTGACACCATTTAATGCAAAGGCAATGACGCTATTCCCTGAACGAGTAAATGGAAAAGTTACAGCGCTATTTACTATTCATACTGATATGCCACCTGCTCACATTGTTGTTGTGCAAGCAGATCATATAGAAGACTTTTGGGAAGAATCATTTTGGGATACGTGGTATGCAAATTACATGAGTAACACTCTCAATCTCAATCGACGAGATGATGATCATTGTGAAGTTGGAGCTACTCCTGTTCTTACAGATGAAGGATGGCTCATTGTATACTCGCATGTTCAACATTACTTTGATGAAGGCAGAAGACTTTTTGGGATAGAAGCGGTGCTGCTTGATAGAGAGAATCCTTTTAAGATTATTGGTAAAACTACTGGACCTATACTACTTCCAGAAGCATCGTATGAGATTTACGGTATGGTCCCTAACATCACCTTCCCAAGCGGAGCACTGCTCCATACAGATGGTGTACTTGATATTTATTATGGAGGGGCAGATACAGTGTGTGCACGTGCATCAGTTGTGTATAAAGATTTACTCGCAACTATGCAAGATACCCCACATCTTGTAACTCGTGCAGAACATAATCCCCTCCTACTTCCAAATACCAGCAGAACATTCGAAGAACGAGCAGTTTTTAACCCTGCAAGCATTGAAATAGACGGAACGATATACATTATCTATCGTGCGATGTCTATGGATAATACTTCAACCATGGGACTCGCTACTACAAAAGATGGAGTAACCATAGATAAGAGATGGGACACGCCAATCTATGTACCTCGTGAGAACTTCGAGCTCAAGCATGGTGACCCAAATGGCAACTCAGGCTGTGAAGATCCACGCGTTACTCGCATAGGAGATACTCTGTATATGCTCTACACCGCATACAATAGTATTGACGCACCAGCTGTAGCTATGACATCTATATCTGTAGAAAACTTTGTACAAGGACGATTTACAGAGTGGTCAACACCAAGACTTATCTCGCCATATAGTATTGATGATAAAGATGCTTGTGTACTCCCAGAATCATTCAAGGATGGATATCTTATTCTTCACCGTATAAATCATCAGATATGCGGTGATTACCTAAGCGAGCTTGGCCCAAATGGTCGAATGTTAAATAGATGCTTTGAGATTCTACGCCCGCGACGTGGAATGTATGATGGCTTAAAAGTTGGAATAGCAGGCCCCCCACTTCTAACAGAAAAAGGCTGGTTACTCCTCTATCACGGAGTATCTGAAGATGGAATCTATCGAGTAGGGGCAGCTCTTCTTGATAGGAATAACCCAACTGACGTTCTAGGTAGACTTGCAAATGCAATCTTTGAACCAGAAAAAGACTACGAGCTCTACGGACAAATTAATCATGTTGTATTCCCGTGTGGCGCTATTATTAGAGACGATACAGTCTATATGTACTATGGTGGAGCTGATTCTGTTGTTGGACTTGCGACATTCTCATTATCAAAAATCCTTGATCTTCTTCTTCCAAAAGAGTTCACAAATGTGGTACGCTAGATAGCATGACAGATATACCGAAAATCGTCCTCTTTGATCTTGATGACACCTTAAGTAAAAGTAAAGAACCAGCTACAAAAGAAATGGGGCAAATTTTCGCACAATTACTATCTGTAACAAAAGCAGGTATTGTAAGTGGTGCTCGTTTCGAACAGATAGAATCACAGTTCATAGCTTCATTACCAGAAGGAGCAAACCTTGATAATCTCTATTGTTTTTCTCAAAATGCTGCGTCATGCTATGCGAGAAAAGATGGCGTGTTTACACAGCTATATTCTTTTACTTTTAGCGATAACGAAGCCGCAGATATCATGTCGGAAATTGAACAGGTGCTTAATGAAACACATATGCTTGATAACGAACCATCTTTTGGTCCGCGAATCGAAAATAGAGGATCACAAATAACACTCTCAGCTCTTGGTCAACAAGCACCAGGAGACCTAAAAAAACTATTTGATCCACAACAAGAAAAGCGAAAAATTTTGCGAAATCTTCTTGTTACACGATTGCATAATGTAGATATTGGTATCGGGGGTGGAACAAGTGTTGATATTACAAAAAAAGGTATCAATAAAACCTACGCAGTCTACTGGACAAAAGATAATCTCAACATCCCGATAGAAAATATGGCATACATCGGTGACGCGTTATTTGAAGGCGGTAATGATGCTGTCGTGATACAGACCGGCATAACAACCATAGCAACAACCGGACCCGATGAAACTATTACTATTATTAAAAAACTTTTAGCTTTATAGGATAACTATCGTATCCTCATTTCAAAACATTACTTATACATATGAATACTCTAAAGAAAACATTTCATATTACTCTTGGAGTTCTACTGCTAGCACTTGGGTTACTTGGGTTTGTGCTTCCCTTTCTTAATGGGGCCATTTTCTTTTTGCTAGGACTTATCTTGCTTTCATTTGAGAGCCCATATGTTGAACGATATCTTCGAAAGTATACCTCAAAGAATAGACATCTTGAACACTGGCATACTAAACTAGATACATGGATGAGAAAAATTTTTAGAGCAACAAAAAGAGATTAGCCTCCTATACGAATAAACTTTGGTCTTTTCATGAAAGGATATTCTGACTGAGGGTAACTAAGCCGAGATAAAACAGTACCGCCTACAGATTGAATGACTATAACCTTTGGAATTTCGTAAGACTCTTTATTGCCTGTTGTAACCGTAAGAGTTACGAATCCTCCTTCATTAAGAACCCATGATCCCTCTTCTGTAATAATAGGTAATCCCATTTCAGAAGAACTTGCGGAAGCGGTAGATGTGGAGTTACTATTCTGACTCTTGGCTAAGGTATATGGGGTGATAGAGAATTCTCCAGTTTCTTTGAGATTGAGCTCAAGCGGAGTAAGACATCCTGATGAACTTACACATATATATCTACCTGAAATTTGCTTTTCATCATAAATCTCATGACTTTCTGTTGTATCGCTTGTAAAGGATGCACTTAATATTTTGCCGTCATCTGTTACGTTTACATAGTAAGCCCCTGTTCCAAGAAATGACACAAGGAGTAAAAGAATAAAGTACTGATACATACTTCTTAGTATACCTTTAGATATGTCAAAGTAGGACAGCTATCCACATGTACATCAAGCACACTAATGTATTCATAGTCACGATACTTGCAAAAAATATCCACTACTCTATACTGAAAAGACTTCTAATGGTTAGCAAGCTAATTATTAGCATTAAAAAATTATTTAACGTATATAACACTACTAACAACTATATGAAATCTATCTCTGAAGCCCTCATGTGGCGATATGCGACTAAGCAATTTGATACAACCAAGAAAGTATCAGATGAGGCTATTAATGAAATTCTAGAAGCGGGGCGTCTATCCCCTTCTTCCTATGGGCTACAGCCGTGGAAATTTATTCTTATAGAAAATCCAGAGCTACGAACCAAGCTCCGTGAAGCAGCATATAACCAGTCACAACTAACAGATGCATCGCATATAGTTGTGGTTGCACATAGAACAACCATGGATGAATCGTATATTGATACATACATGCAATCAATCGCAGACACACGAGGGATGGATGTAAAAGATTTAGAAGGATTCAAAAATGCTATTCTTGGGTCTATAGCAGGAAAAGGAGAGGCAGATATTAAAGCATGGAACGCGAGACAGAGTTACCTGCCACTTGGTATCATGCTTGAAACAGCGGCACTGCTAGAAGTTGATGCTTGCCCGATGGAAGGTTTTGATTCTAGTAAATTTGATGAGATTCTTGAACTATCTGGTACAGAATATGCAAGCGTTGCCATTCTATCCCTCGGATATAGAAGTACAGAAGATGCAACAGCTAATTACCCTAAGAGCCGCTTTCCTGCTGAAGAAGTAATCATTAGAAAGTAGTCGTAAGACTTTTAGATAAAATAATACCTCGATGCCTTCGGCATCGAGGTATTATTTTTACTTTTCATTATTCTTTTCCACTCTTTTTGCAAACGGTAACGGATAATCGATCGGCAACACAAACCCAGAAGAACTTTTATGCCCTCCTCCACCATATTTTCCTGCAAGCTCGGTTAAGTCTACATCTCCATTACCCCGCAGAGATACTTTCAACTGACCATCATCAAAACGATACGACATAGCAAACGGCGGATACTTAGTATAAAGTCGCGCAAGCAAAATAGACTTCTCATTAATTGGTAAATTTAGATTAACGCATGGCACGGTATATCCTTCAAATTCTACAAAATCTGGATCATCGATAATTGCATCTACCAAAAGCATGAGATAGTCATGTTGTGCTTTTCCAATTATTGAAACACTCTTTATTCCTTCTATAGTAGAAAAATCATTAAGCAATTCTTCATATATCTCAAATGTATAAGGTTTAGACAATATATACGTTATCTCGTTAACTCTCTTCCCCTCTTTATCTTTTGCAATGTCTATAACCTCAAGCAGTTTGATAAACTCAGGTACTTCTCCACCAACAAAATACTCCCAGCATAAGTATGACGCTGCGTGATCTAGAGAAAAAACATATTCACGCACACTCTTGACCGCTTCCTCCGCAGAAAAATGATGGTCAATAATAACGAGTCTTTTATTTATCCGCTCCAGTTCAAGCAAAACTTCTTTTGGATAACTAAAATCGACAATATACACTTCTTTGTCAATCAAGCCTTCTGGTGGTACAACTCTGTCGCTCGTTGGTATATACGTGGCTGTATCGCCGAACTTCTTGTACGCAGCAAAAGCTGACCCAAAACCATCTTGACAATGTGCATGATAAATTACAATAATATCTTTAAGAGTATTTTCTTGCATAATCAAAAAAGTATACCACGTAACATATCTTCCATTACAGAAATTTCTATTAAATACTGACACAAGCAGATTTTTGTGTTACTATGGTGACATCTGGCCATCTGGCCATTTATTATTGTGGGCTTATGACTTAAGTTTATTCTAGTCCTTAGCCCCTAATCTCTAACCCCTATCCCATGGCTGTCGAAAAACAAATTCCAGTTGGAGGTGAAGCAGTCCTTCGTTTTGAGGATGTCACTTTTAATTACAGTGAAAATAAGCCCGTACTACACGAGGCAAACTTTGTCGTTCGTAAAGGAACCAAGTTAACACTCATGGGACCAAACGGCGCCGGCAAGTCAACTCTCTTCTCTCTCATTATGGGAGAGAAGAAGCCTGAGGAAGGACGAGTGCTTATCAATAACGGGCTTAAGCTTGCGATTGCAAAACAATTCATTCCGCACACTGAGTGGTCTAGTACTGTGCGAGAATTTTTAGAAAAAGGATTCACAGAGAAAATATATGACATCGATAAACGTGCAAAGAAAGTTTTTGATATAGTAGAACTAAATGTATCTCTTGATAAGACAATTAAGGAATTGTCCGGTGGACAAAAAGGCCGTCTCTTAATCGCACAAGCTCTCCTTCAAGAGCCTGATATTCTCCTTCTTGATGAACCGACTAACAATCTAGATAAAGCAGGTATACAACTTCTCACGGATTTCATGAAGTCATATGACAAGACGGTTATTGTTATCTCTCATGATGCAGCATTTCTTAACTCATTCACTCATGGGGTTATCTATATCAATACTCAAGAGTACAAAATTGAACAGTACATCGGTAATTATTACAAAGTAGTCGAAGAAATTAAACGTGCCGTAGAAAAAGCAGAACGCGCAAACGCTCAACTAGAAAAACAAATTCAAGACAACAAGGATAAAGTAAACTTCTTTGCACTTAAAGGAGGTAAGATGCGTAAACTGGCGTCGAAACTTCGTGACGAAGTTGAAGAAATGGAGGAGAGTAAAGTTGATGTACGAAAGGAAGATCGTGTTATCAAGCCCTTCACCATCAACTGTCAAGAAAATATCGGCAGTGTTATTGTATCCTTTGATTCTGTTGAAGTGCTCCACGATGGTAAACCAGTTAAGAGAAATGTCTCTCTTGAGCTCCGTAAAGGTGACAAGTTACACATCATAGGGCCTAACGGTATAGGCAAGACCACCTTACTTGAGCGCATGGCAAACAGAAAGGAGAAAGGTGTGACGATTCAAGACGGCATTAATGTTGGATACTACCGTCAAGACTTCTCAACGCTTGATTTTGATAAAACTGCATACCAAGAACTCGCGCAAGTTCTTAAGAAGTTAGATGACCAGCTACTTCGTCGCACTGCTGCATCTATGCTACTTGGTAACGAGCAGTTACATTCAAAAATAGGATTATTATCCGAAGGACAGAAAGGTCTCCTTATGTTCGCGTACCTTCGCCTACAGCAGCCTGGACTACTTATCTTAGATGAGCCAACGAACCACATTAACTTCCGTCATATTCCACATATACAAGAAGCTCTTAAGAACTATGAAGGGCCGATGATTGTCGTATCTCATGTGCATGAATTTGTAAAAGAGCTTGGCATCACGCAAACTCTTGATCTAGGTAAACTCTAGTATTACCAACTTGTTTTGAGAAAACGATAGACTTCCTATCATATATGTGGTAGTATAGATATAAATAAGCAACTCCACGTTTCTACACACTTGTAAGAATGTGCTCAGGGCTTATGTTACTAAACTAGTTTCCCAAAATAAATGAATTCAAAACTTTACGTAGGTGGTATACCTTACAGCTCTACTAACGAAGATCTAAAGGCACATTTCAGCGCAGCTGGAAATGTAACTTCAGCTCAAATTATCATCGACAAGATGACTAACCGCTCAAAAGGCTTCGGCTTCGTTGAGATGTCATCAGATGATGAAGCTCAAAAGGCTATCGCTATGTTCCACGACCAGGAGTTCCAAGGACGTCGTCTTACGGTAAACGTAGCGCGCCCACTCGCTCCTCGCGAGGATCGTCCACGTCGTGCTTTCTAATTTCGATTAGAAATTAATACAAAAACCGCTTGTTATGCAAGCGGTTTTTGTATTAATTAACGACATTTTCATAAAAAGCTATTGCAAGTATATAAATAATGTGCTATTATGGTAACAGGTGTCTGCCCTGGTTCGGAAGAAATGAATTCGGTGCCGTAGCTAAGAGCTGTTACGGACTGATGCGCGCAACGAACCATTGATGCCTCCCCAGTACGTGTCGCGATAAGTCGCTGACTGACTGGGGTCTTTTTTTATTTGACTATTTTTTACTACCATATAAAAAGTACTCTTGGTTGCCACCCCCTCCAGCAATCCTACTTGGGTAGATTCTGACATCCTGTAATCCTAACTCTATTGCAAGATTCTTATACGATGTGAGGATATTTTCAACAAGACTCATATCTTTTACGATCCCCTTCTTAGTATTTCCTTTTCCAACCTCAAACTGTGGTTTAATGAGTAAAAGATACACTGTATTCTCAGTACCAAAAGAAAGAATTTTTTCAAAAACTATATCAAGCGATATAAATGATAGATCTCCAACAATTATTTGGTATGTAGTACTTGGTAAAAAATTACGAATATCTGTGTTTTCATATATAGAGACTCTTGTATCCTGTGCAATCTTAGGATGTAATTGAGCCGTTCCTACATCAACTGCATCTACATGCGTTACCCCATGCTGAAGTAAGCAGTCCGTGAATCCGCCGGTAGATGATCCGATATCAAGCGCAGTTTTTGCTTCGCAAAAAATGCGCGCCACATCTTCATTCTCATAGACATCCACAAGAACACCATATATTTTCTCCCCTCCACGAGACACGAATCTCCTACGCCCTGTAACTTGTATGATATCAATATCAGTTACCTGTCTTGTTTTCTTTTGTAATACTTCACCATTAACAATAACAAATCTAGAATCAATTAGCTCTTGAGCTTCTGTTCTACTCTCACACAACTTCCTGCTAACAAGTGCTTGGTCAAGCCGCATATACTATTACCTTACTACTAGTGGTTTATTCACTTACCCATCCACGCTTCACTAGTGCTGCTCGTGCTGCAAGTGTCTCCCCTTCTTGCTTACTCTTGCCACGACCTTCCGCTATGAGCTCATCAGCAAAATAAATACCGACAGTGAATAATTTATCATGATCGGGCCCCTCTTCACTTAATACTTTGTACGCTGGAGTTATTGAAAGCAGTTCTTGTGATTTTTCTTGTACAAAACTTTTTGCATCTTTATACAACCCTTTCTTGATAATATCATCGGTCTTTGTAAGAACAGTCTTTGAAATAAATTCTTTTACTTTATCATACCCTTGATCAAGGTATAGCGCTCCAACAAATGCCTCATATGCATCTGCAAGTATCGATGACCGTGCACGTGATACATCCTTTGCTTCACCTTTTGAAAGCTTCATCATATCATTAAAAGAAAGCTCATCCGCAACCTCTCCAAGGGTGCTAGCATTAACAAGTGCAGAGCGGTATGCCGTCAGATCCCCTTCATTATGATCTGGGTATGTCTTATACAGATACTCAGTCACAACTAGTTCAAGCACAGCATCCCCCAAGAATTCTAAACGTTCATTATGTCGAAGTCCCGTACGAGGATTTTCGTTAATAAAACTACGATGAATAAATGCTTGTTCAACAAGCGCTCTATTTTCGAATTGAATATTATTTTTTGTCTTGAATTCATCAATGGTCATACAGGATATTTTATGAATGCTGTGACGATTATTTATGTGTTTCGATATGTTCTATCGCTTTTATAATAAGAGGACGTATATCATCATAAATACGCAAGTGAGGTATTTCTTTCAGAGAAAACCATCGTGCATCATCTAGTCCACCTTTTTTCTCAAGTGCTACTGGAACATACTCGCTCTTACCTAAGAAGTAACTCACATGCTTTACAACTTTACCCTCTTCAGGTTTGTTAGCGATGTATTCATTCTCTCCAAGTTTTTCTATAATTTCTATTGTTAAACCTACTTCTTTCTGTACTTCACGAATAACTCCATCTCTCTCATCTTCATTTTCTTTTACATGACCCTTTGGTAAGGTCCAATACCCAAACACATCATGCACAAGAGCTATATGTATTTGCGGAGCATTACTATACACAACAGCACCAATAAGAAGTTCGCGTTTACCGTTTTCGAAATGATCCTTGCGAGTCTTGGTCACCTGACCTTTTTCAGGCTCACCCATTTCTTTGTAGATAGCGCCGAGCACTCCGTTGATAAACCTTCCGGATGTTTCTCCTCCGTAGGCTTTTGCGAGTTCTATAGCTTCATCAATTGCTACTTTTGGTGGAACTTGAGCTCTATCACCAAAAAGTAGTTCACTAAGTCCGATACGTAGAATATTACGATCTACCATACCTATCTTTTCTAACGGCCAATCAGGAGCAGCACGAGTAATAATGTCATCAAGTGTTGTACGACGAGAGAGCGTATTGGCAACAATCTCTTTTGCAAACGAAACATCTTTTATTCCTTCACCGAATTCTTCACAATTACGGACAAGTATCTCTTCCGCTTGAGCAAGTGCTACGCCTAAGTCACCTTTCATATCAAGCTCAAAGAGCGTCTGTAGTGCGAGCGTTCGTGCTATGTGCCTGGTACTCATAAAGTTGTAAAAGATCTGGTGGAAGGAAACGGGTTAGTAGTAAAGATTATGCTTTGGTAACCGCTGCTTTTTTAGCCTTAATTTGTAATACTTTCTTACCTCTATAATACCCACACGCATCACATACACGATGTGCAGTTTTCATTGCGTTACAATTCTTACATGCTACTAGATTAGCAACTTTTAGAGCGTGATGACTGCGGCGATTAGCCGTATGTGCTCTTGTATGTCTCATTCGTACTACCATAATTATATTATTCTACACTATTTGTGTTTTTTTAGCAATTTTTATAATGACGGAGTTTCGGTGGTGCCTATCCCAACTCCAACAACAGGAGTCTCACCACCAGAAGTATTTTCTGTTGATGGAGTACTCCCTTCTGTATTAGATGCTTGAGGTGTCTCAACTGGTGGGTTATCTGATGTTACAGGCGGTACATTCTCTGTAGAAGTGCTTGTAGTTACAGGGCTTTCTGCTGGAGTTGTAGTAGCTGTTCCTAGTCCATCATTTGTAGTAGTTGCGGTGCTTGTCCCTGTTGTTGGTATGAGCGTAGGTCCAACCATGAGTCCTATCTGAGGCGCGCCTCCTGTGTTGTTTGAACTATCGAGAATCTTGGTTAGCACAGTCTTGTCTATACACACATCCTCTAGACAGAGTACCTTAGCTACGATACGACCATTCTCATCAATAGACCATGTACCGTTAGCTGAAGCGAGTGACTTGATGTTAGTAATTGCTACTCCGTTTGCATTTAGGTCGATGTTTCCTGTTGTTAGGTTGCTTGTTGTTGATGCATACTTACCATCTTGTGCGAGCTTCTGATATCCATTTTCAACTAATATCATGACCTTCTCACGTCCTACTACGTAGTCAGAGAGTGCGCGTCCGATAGACTTACCTTCACCTGTTAGCTTCATAGCGTATCCAGGGATTGTAGCTGATACTGTTAGATAGTCACCACGCTTCACCTCTCCGTTTTCTGTTGTTACCTTAACCGGGATACGACCCTTGAACGCTACTGGTACTCCATTTTGGATATCACTTCCGATAGTGAGCGCTGCACGGGTTGAGACAACTCCAACCGCTTCGTATCCATCAAGTGCCTTACGGATTCCAGATATCTCATAGATATCGTCAGTAGTTGCGTCAGCTACATCCTTTCCGTTACGAGATGACCATGGTGTAGTTGATGAAGAGAACGCTACAACAGTTCCAGCATCTAGCGCTTCCATTGCAGTATAGTTCTCTGCAAAGTCTGCTGGTCCGCCGATAGTGAGTGATCCGTCAGTGAAGATGTCACCGTCTGAAGTGATGCGGAACTTAGTGTTCTTGGTACCTCCAACATCGCTTATGATACGGAACATATCAACGTTAGATGCATTAGTTGGGCTATAGATATCAAATCGTGACCCGATAGCATCTGCGCCAACTCCAAGACCTAGGTTACCGGAAGCGTCAATCTTGAGACTACCTGTTGCTGCGTTTGTGATATCTGTCACGCCAAGTATCTTACTAAGAGTAGTATCCGTTGATGATGCGAAGGTAAAGAGTGACGTAACTGATGCTTCTGTTGATGATGCAGTGCCAAAGAGTGTTGCAACGGATGACTGTAGTGATGCGTCTGTTGCAAAGAGTGCAGAGAGAGATGTGTTAGTTGATGATGCTGATGCAAAGAGTGCTGCGAGAGATATGTCTGTTGATGATGCCTTAACTGCAAGCTCTGTTATAGCTTTTGTTGCGTAGATGTTCATTGCAGAGTAATCAACTTGTTTGTAGCCGTCACTGTTAGTACTCACAAGTTCTGGGAAGAGTGCTTGTATATTTTGAGCAACATATCCGGTATTAAGTACTGATGTATCGTTACCATATACACTGTTTGCAGTGGTATTCCAGTTAAATGTTACAGATCTAAGTGATACGAACTTGGTAAGAACATCTGACAGGTCATTGATGTTTGTCTTAAGAGCTTGGTCAGAAGAACAAGTACCTGCAATCTGTCCACCTCCGAAAGCGTTGATACAACCAGCCTGAGCAGTAGATGTACCTACACGAATGTTACCGTTAACAGTAAGGAGCGCGGATGACGACGCAGACACTGTAGTGGTACCGATAGCCACACGACCCGCACTGTTGATAAGGAAGATACTAGCCCCAGAAGATGAAGAAACATCAAAGAGATTGTTATTACCTGCAACACCTCTAATAGATACCATAGCAGACGGAGTACTAGATCCGACACCGAGACGGCCGTTTACACCGAGTGTAAGCATACTTGCTCCAGTTGATGATGCAATGAGGAGAGGGTTGGTGTTTCCTGTTCCACGAACAGTAAGCGTAGAGTCAGGAGATGTAGTACCGATACCGACATTAACAGCGTAAGTTGATGTACCTCCGAGGATAATACTGTTACTACGTGCTACTCGAGAGTATGCTCCGATAGCTGCTATATTAGTAAGAGCTGTAGTAGATGAGATAGATTGGTCACGAGACGAGAATGCTCCGATGAACGTCATAAAAGTGTCTACAGCGGAGTTTTGGTTAGAAAGAGGGAAATCAGTATCTCCAACCCCAG
This sequence comes from bacterium, assembly GCA_027482685.1. GTDB lineage: Bacteria > Patescibacteriota > Minisyncoccia > Phycocordibacterales > UBA5272 > UBA11704. The sequence continues at coordinate 916 of JAIXVU010000006.1, read as the reverse complement.
CATATGTTCCTATAGCTACTGCACCATTATTAAGACCACCACCTCTACTGTATTTAAGGGCAGTATGTCCAACTGCGGTAGAGTTATCACCACCAATCAGATTTTGCAGAGCATCATTACCTATAGCCACGTTCTGGAATCCAACATCGAGATTCTGGAGAACTGCATTACCTAAAGCGATGTTATTGGCAGCTCCGGTTATATCCTGAAGTGAAAAACTACCGATTGCAACGTTGACCGATCCGGTATTAGCACTTACAGGAGCGGTTGATGAACCACGTAACGCTCGATATCCGAACCCAAGACCGAATCCCCCAAATAATCCATTTAGATTTCTTCCAGCTTCAGCACCGACGAAAGTTGCTCGGCTATTATTAAAGTTCAGGCCAGCCTCATGACCAAGGAAAACACTTTCTGATCCATTACCAAGTTGACCAGCATTCGTACCAATAGCTACGTTTCGGCCACCTGTAGACATATCTCGAAGGGCGCCATCACCAATCGCTACCGTGTTAAAAACAGAACTGTTCATAGGCGCTGTACTTGAACCACGAAGCGTTTGGTTACCGATAGCAATAGTATTAAGTGGTTGATCAGCAGGATTAAAGTTCAAGAGAGTCTCGTTACCAATACCTATAAGTATCTGGTTTGTTGCGTATGCTCTTGTACTAGAACCACCATTAATAAACAAGTTCTCACTAACACCACCTGTCCCAGTAAGTAGGCGTCCGTAGACATCGACGCCGAACATACGAGAGCCAGTAGATGACGCTACCGTGAATGGGTTAAGAGTTGTTGTTCCCTGTACAAGGAAGGAAGCGGTAGCAGAAGTTGCGTTAATACCTGCTACTACTCCGTTGTCACGGAATGTACCTACTCCTAGAGTGTTAGAGTTTACCCAACGTGCCATGAAGCC
>JAIXVU010000003.1 GCA_027482685.1 bacterium | reverse complement strand
TTTTGTATACCTGACTGTTGTGAGTAGGATTGAGCAGGGATAGTGGTTTGGTTGGAGATTGTAGTTGGGGTGGATGGTGTTGGGGTAGGTTGAGGGGTTGGGGTAGGTGCTGGGGTGGATGAGGTAGCCCCTGTTGCACATCTTCCAGTACGCTGTAATGTAGTTCTACGAGATGTATTTTGTATACTTGCTTGGTTTGTACGCACAACTTCTGTTACCCATCCTGGTGCTAATGTTGCAAAAGTAATACCATCTCCTACCATGTTGAAGTTAGACCCGCCGTCGCCATTATCATTATCCCAAGACCACGGCATATACCCTATACCAAAACGTTGTGCTTCAGAAATAAGGTGAGCATATGGAACTCTATTTGCGGTAAAGCCAGGATCAACATTACCAAATTCTCCTATTACAAATGGTATATTTTGAGAACGCGCAGATGAAAGTGAGTTTGTAATTCTTTGTTCCACTCCAGAGCCCCCATCATAGACATGCCAATCAAATATAACATTCTTAAGCGGGTCTCCGTTTATTATTTGTGGTGCTAGACGAAGCAGCTGCTCAACATTTCTTCCATAGCCTGCAGCGGTTACCATAAGTGGCATCTGTAATCCTTGCGCACGAAGATTTCTTATGATACGAACATGTGTTGCTACAAAATCTGCGTCTGAAACATTTGTCCCCGGCTCATTTGCAATATTAACTATCATTCTATTATCGAAACGCTTCAGGATGGCAATAATATCAGCTCGTGCCCAGTACCTTTCTACAATAGGCATTTTCGACCAGTCACCAGTAGCATCCCACAAACCAAATACTGGCACTAAACCATTATCAACAGCTGCTTGAAGAACTGGAATCGGATCTCCTGGGTGGTCTGTCATCCAAAGTAAACGAACAGTATTTGCTCCTGTCTTTGCAATTTCTGGCATTGACTGAACCTGATTAGGTATCATCTTGTTCACACCTCTCATAATAAGCTCTTCTCCGCAAGCATCGTATATCTTACCGTCATTTGTGTTTACTCTATAAGCCCCTAACACGTTAGTCTGTGCAGGTAAAGAGGTTGGAGGGGTTGCCGGAGCAGGTGCAGGACTTGTAGGTTGGGTAACAGGTACTGTTGTTCTTGATGCGTTACAACTTGCATTTGATCCACTGTTTGAACCACTACATGTCCATGACCATGGACCAGACCCTGATACAGAGCTTGCGGTACCTGACGCACAGAGATTAGATGATGGGGCTTGTGTGAATGACTGATTAGCAGATGTTCCACAAGAACCATTGACTGGAGTAGGTGTTGTCGGGGTTGACGGTGTAACAGGCGTTCCTGTAACTCCAGATAGTGAATATCCTACCACTGTATTCCATGCCATCTCTTGTAATTGACGAGCTTGTGCTTGGGTTAGATTGACACCACTTGGAACAGAGGCCCCCACTGGAGTATCACGGTAGATAACTGCATAGTGAACTAGGGCTATATAATAGTTTCCAATGTTATTTAAGTGGATATCATCTGAGAAAAAATGGTCAATGTTTGGAGCCCAATTGATTGACCTATTTTGAACTGCATCGTAGAGATTCATCATTGCTAAGTGTCCTGGGATAACATTAAAACGAGGACCGGATGATATTTGACTATTGACTGCAGTTGCTATACCGACAAATGGTGCACTATCTTCCTCTGTCTTTGCACGCCATTGAGCTCTATTTGTAATTCCAGTCCAACTCCCCCATTGATCTTGAAAACCTGCCCATGTTGTATAGAGAAAGAGTCGCACATTTGGATTACTCTGTACCGCTAAATCTCTCCAACGACGAGTATAGTCATTAGAACCTTCCCATTGGATACTACTAGTTACTGGTACACGTTCTGTGAGAACAAGGACATCTGGGCGAATTGATGGGATACCAGAGCGAAGATTCATGAATGCAGGATTACCACTCTCATTTTGAGCTGATGAACTGTTATTCCACTGATAACTAAGAGGTGCGCCATTAATTATCTGAACATTCATATTTATGGACCTCCCTTTACTTTGTGCCACGTTTACAAGATAGGCTGGCATGGTTGTATTAACCAGAGAGTGGCCAACTTCCGCAATAGTAGCTGAGCTAACTGCAGTTTGAGCTGATGCTGTTTGAGTTGATAGGAGAGCGAATAAAGTTATGAATAAAAGAGCGCGAGTATTAGTAATCATTTTTTGTAACATTACATCAGTATATCCCTATTCTTCCTCTAAAACATATGGTTATCAACAATATCGAAAATGTACTTTAATTTATCATATGTAAAAAAACGAGGCGTACGCCTCGTTTTTATTTTAGAATTCTATTTTTGACAATCAATTCTTTCAGTTCTTTGTTCTCCCGAGAAGCTACTTTCCCGACATAGTCAGTATCATCGCTGCGCTTAGGCTTAACTTCTCTGTTCGGAATGGGAAAAGGTGTGACCCTAAGGCTAAATCAGGAGAACAAAAAACTCAAAGTATATTTTGGTCGGGGTAACAGGGTTCGAACCTGCGACCTCATCTACATGTCTCCACTTTCATCCGCTTTGTAGGCGGCAATGTCTCCAACCGTGAGATTGATGGACAGGAGTGTGTCTTTACGACCACGCGATGCGCTCTACCAGCTGAGCTACACCCCGACAAAATACATTTGATATTCTTGCATTGCAGTTATGCAACACAGAATCGACATCTTGTAACAGATATCACACATGAAAAAACAATTTACAATCTATACGTAGACAACGTATAGCATTACTAGCCCCTTTCGGGAGTGCTAGTCATGTTTCCTAATAGGATTCGGGTAATTAGTAGGTCTTGGCTAAACACATTACTGTGCGTACACCTAACCCCTATCAACGTAATAATCTCTTACGACCCTTCAACGAATACTTATCTTGAAATTGGCTTCCTTCTTAGATGCTTTCAGAAGTTATCCATTCCCGACATAGCTACTGGGCGGTCCGGCTGGCGCCAGAGCCCACACACCAGAGGTCAGTTCACTCCGGTCCTCTCGTACTAGGAGCAAATTTTCTCAATATTCGAACGGCTGCAGAAGATAGGAAACCAACCTGTCTCACGCATTAATGTTTTACATCTCGCTCTGGTTTCCAAACCGCGAGAACCTTTATTACTAAAGGGATCGGACTATAGCTTAAACTAGTCTTTAGTTGTTGGTAATTAGTTAAATACACACAACCTAGTCTGCCAACGTGTAGTCTCTACGAGTGTAGATACTTATGAATTTCATGGAGATCCCGACTTTATAAATAGTCAGGTTGGTCTATATTAGCAACTACAAAGCGAACTCTAAGTTACTAACATAAACAATCTCAATGAAATCCACAAGTATTTACTTCCCTCGGAATTGCCCAGCTTACGCTTTGGGTTCTTCCGATATTAGTTAGCTTGTCCATATACATCGCTGTATATGACCGCCGTGATCAATGTCTTTTTGTTAAGTTTAGTCTTAACTCCTCGGGTTCAAACTAAGAGAAGTCAATGATAGAAACCTGAATTGAATATACATCGGTGTTATTTGAGAAAATAACATGTACATTCGATCTCTATCATTCACTCCTCTACGGTTTGAACCCAGCTCACGTATCTTTTTAAATGGCGAACAGCCATACCCTTGGTAGCTTCTCCACCACCAGGATAAGATGAGCCGACATCGAGGTGCCGAACTGTGCCGTCGATATGAACTCTTGGGCACAACTAGCCTGTTATCCCCGTGGTAGCTTCTATCCGTTAATCTGCACCGGCGTCTAAAGCCAAGTGTAGGTTCACTAGGACCCACTTTCGTGTCTGCTCGACATGCCCGTCTTACAGTCAAGCCATCTTATGCCCTTACGCTATCGGCACGGTTTCCATTCGCGCCTAGATGACCTTAATATACTCCTCCGTTACCTTTTGGGAGGAAACCGCCCCAGTTAAACTCCCCACCAGATACTGTCTGCGAACGTTTTTTCCGTTCACGTTAGCGATTGCCCCATTACAGATGGCTATTTCACTGTCGAGTAGAGTACAACCGAAATCGTACACATCAAACCTCTCACCACTATTCTACGCAGTAATGAAACAATCGCAATATCAAGCTAGAGTAAAGCTCACGGGGTCTTTTCGTCTATCTGCAGCTAGGGGGCATCTTCACCCCCACTGTATTTTCACCGAGCTACTCCCTGAGACAGTTCCCCAGTCGTTACGCCATTCGTGCACGTCTGAACTTACCAGACAAGGAATTTCGCTCAACTATTCCTCACAGTTGGACTCTATCTTATTCTTTTATCTTACGACAGTCAGAATCGTGGCGTTGGTCTCTCGCTAACCACTTCGGACTCATTTTGTATTTCTACAAAAGAGGTAGCTAATTATTGGTCGTGTTGATTTGACTATTTACTTCACACACTATAACCGTCCTAGTCCTACTGACTACAGTAGCTGTAGCCAGTACCTTAGGACCGTTATAGTTACGGCCGACATTGACGGGGGCTTATATCATCTAGCAATAAATCACCACCGATATTTGACCTTCCCGCATTGGTCAGGCGTCACCCCCTATACATCCACTTACGTGTTCGCAGGGAGCTGTGTTTTTGGTAAACAGTCGCTAGGGAAACTTTCGCTGCGGCCTCCACCACTTTATTTTCAAAGTAGTATTGGTACAGGAAATTATTTCCAGAAACTTTTTTGCACACGTAATAGCTCTAGTACGTGTGCTTCTTTTTGTCTCACTATATTTATCTAATTTCCTAGAACCATCACTATATGTAAATCATAAATTAAGAAAATTGCTTTAGTAACGAGGCGTGAAGAATTTTTGCGACCAAGGCGTACGAATAGTACGACGCGTGGAGCAAAAATTCTTCATAACGAAGTTAATGAAGTAATTTTGTTAATTTTGAAAACAAAGTGGTGGAGGCAGGCCTTATCGCTAACTTACGGCCGCTTTTTTGCCTAGTTCCTTAGGGAGATATCACTCGTTCGCCTTGGTCTACTCGACCTGAATACCTGTGTCGGTTTGCGGTACGGATTAATAGTAACTTAAGCATCTATATGTACCTTGCAAGCAAGACACATATAGACGTTCTGTATTCACAGAATGTAGAGACTTTTCTCGGAGGCGTGCTTTATATAGTTGACTCGGGTTGCCCCTCATCTTCATCTAGTGCTTGGGTTTAATGAAGTACGGATTTGCCTGTACCTCACCCTTACACTATAAACGTCAATCCAATAAGACGCTATATATACTACACCCCGTCATCCCATCACATTACTACCAAGTTAAGGAATATTAACCTTATGTCCATCGGATCCGGCGTTCGCCATCTCCTTAGGCCCGACTAACCCTCCCCTGACAATCATTGGAGAGGAAACCTTATTCTTTCGGCGTGGGGGGATCTCACCCCCATTGCGGTTACTTGTGCCAACATTCGTACTTCCACACGCTCCACGATGGGTTACCCCTTTCGCTTCAACGCAGAGTGGAACACTCTCCTACCGCTCACTATAAATAGTAAGCCCTCAGTTTCGGTGATAGATTTTAGTCCCGATCATTTACGGCGCAGAGTCTCTCGATGGGTGAGCTGTTACGCTTTCTTTCAATGATGGCTGCTTCTAAGCCAACATCCTCATTGTCAATGAAACTCCACCTCCTCGCTTACACTTAATCTATACTTAGGGACCTTAACTTGAGATCTGGGCTGTTTCCCTTTTGACCGACGGAGCTTCGCCCCCGTGGTCTTACTGCCGCATTTTTAACCTTTGGTATTCGGAGTTTGATAGGTGTTGCCGTATTTCTACTAGTCAAAACCTTCCAGTGCTCTACCCCCAAAGGGAACACGCGACGCTAGTCCAAAAACTATTTCGGAGAGAACCAGCTATTACCGAATTCGATTAGCTTTTCACTCCATACCACAAGTCATCCAAAGGAGTCGTACAACCTACTGGTTCGGGCCTCCATATACCTTTCGATATACTTCACCCTGCTCATGGTAAGCTCATCCGGCTTCGGGTCTGTAAGCTACTACAATTTGTTCGCGCTATTCACACTTGCTTTCGCTATGGCTCCGTGACTTTATACCACTTAGCCTGCAGTAACCTACAACTCGTTGGCTCATTCTTCAATAGGCACGCAGTCGAGGTGCAAGCACCTCTTCTACTCTTTGTAAACATACGGTTTCAGTTCTATTTCACTCCCCTTCCGGGGTTCTTTTCACCTTTCCCTCACGGTACTAGTTCACTATCGGTCTCTAAAGATATTTAGCCTTACCGGTTAGTTCCGGTTGATTCATCCGAGCTATTCGTGTCTCGAATTACTCAAGATTAGAAACAAAAGAGGGGTATGCATTTCGATAACAAGGCTATCACTTTCTTTGGCGTTGCTTTCCAACAACTTTATCTATACATACCTTTTGTAACTCTTCTAGTAAACTACGTTTCTATCTTACTACCCCGCTAGGTATTACTACCTACGGTTTGGGCTTCTCTGTTTTCGCTCGCCGCTACTTGCAGAATAATTTTTATTTTCTTTTCCTCCTGGTACTGAGATGTTTCACTTCCCAGGGTGCGCTCTTGGGCAATGCTGCCTCAAGTTACACGACATTACTCGTGTAGGGTTTCCCCATTCAGAAATTTCCGGATCGTAGGTTATAAGGCACCTCCCCGAAACATATCGCAGCCTGATCACGTCTTTCATCGCTCTTTAGAGCCAAGGCATCCACCGTATGCTCTTATGTTCCTATTAGGAAACATAACTATCACTACAACAAATCAGACCGCTCCGATTGTTGCATGTTAATTGTCTTTTTTCATGTGTCCGTGTCACAAACTCCGCTAGACCCCAGTGAATATTACTACTACTGGATAACAGTATTGTTGCGCGTGTTGTGCACGGGATTCTGTTGTCAAAGTAACTACGATTCTACCCAGAGGTTTTTTAAGAAAATAAAATCCGCCTGTTCGGGCGGGCCTAGCAACGAAACGTTGTCATGCTCTTCCGAATTAGCTTTTTTTGACTTTAGTTCCTTGTGTTTTTAACATTGAGTAGTGATAGCAATCTTATCAAAATAAGAAATGAAAGTCAAGCATAAAGTTACTAGGGTTTAGAGATTAAGGGTTAGGGGCTAGAAAATACAAAAACAGATTAAAATATAAGGCCGCAAACAGCTCGCATAACTCAACATTAATTACAAAAACAAAAGAAGAGCGACGCCTACGGCGTCGCTCTTCTTTAAACTAATCCCTATTCCCTAATCTCTAGCCCTTAGTCCCTAATTAGTTATTCTCCTTCCACTTCTTAATTGCATCTGACGCTGCATCACGTCCACCTAGACCAAACGCTAGTCCAAGAGCAAGTGATAGCGCAAATACAAATCCAGTGAAAAGCACTTCAACCAGACCCTGTGCAATACGAAGCTGAGTAAGAGCTGGAAATACTCCACCTATGATAATAATAGCCCACTTTGCAATTTGTGCGACTGCATAATGCCCTTTCATGCCAGTTGCTTTCACTGAGTGCTCAATAAGGCGAGCAACAAAATCTCCAATAAGGAATGCAATGATAAGAACAACAGCTGCAATAATAACCTGTGGAATGTATACAAGAATGTCACGAAGAAGCTGTGTCACCTGAGTAAGCCCAAGTATTTCAGCGGAAGCTATAGTAAAGGCTACTATTACAAGCCACTTAATGACTCCTCCGAAGAACGATGCTACAGAAATACGAATACCCGCACGATCGCTTACGGTATCAAGTCCTGCTTTATGAAGAGCATTGTCGATACGAAGAACAGAGATTAGATGCTGAACTGCACGTCCTAAAATAGATCCTGCCGCCCACCCTAACGTAAATACCACAATGGCGATGATAACACTAGGGAGAAATGACACGAGTGTTAGCCCGCTATCAATGAGCGCTTGCCCTAGAATATCAAGAGATTGACTTAGCATAGATTATAAAATACTAAATGATAATGATGTTATAAAGTGTGTATATACATCCAGCTGCAGTTTCGGCTTCTAAAAATAATTTTACAAAATAGTAGATAACAAAACTGAGTCTGGATAGACACCTTTATACTCGACATATAAAGGTTGCAATCAGTATATATCTTTTTTAGTACATAAGTTTATAATTATCCACTTTTATGATAGAGTGAGAATAATCTCATGAGGTTACCTTTTCGATTTTTCAGCACAAGTCCACTCACAATGAGCGCACTCCTATGCGCTCTTGTTATTAGTGGCATTGTCTACATACAGTTTCCTGCTCACCTTCTTGCCCAGAAAAATGAACAGGATTCCTCTGAAGAAGCTATCTATCCACCTGATGTATCAGAAGAAATACGTAGATCTGATTCCTTACCTCCTACAGCAAAAGATGCTAGTGTACCTAGCACTCGCACCGGAAAATATGTAGTCGTGGAACTAGATAAGATGACAATAACTCTCGTAAACGGTAGCTCAAGCGAAACAATGCCTCTTGTTTCTCAAGGTAAACCCGGTAGATACTATGAAACAATTGGTGGAGAACACCTCAGTAACTATAAAATAAAAAATCATTTTAGTTCTATAGGTCACGTATACATGCCTTGGAGTGTTCATGTGTTTGGTAACTATTTTATTCACGGTATCCCCTACTACCCAGATGGTACAAAAGTGTCTAGCACATATAGCGGAGGTTGTGTACGTATGGCTGATGATGATGCAAAAAAAGTATATGACTTTGTAGAACGAGGTACTCCGATTATTCTTACACGTGAAGGCTCTGAAGCTTTTACTCCATCATTAGCGGCTTCATCAACTGTAGAAGATATGACAATGACACGTCTCATGGTTACAACCATCTCACTTGAAATACTTCCACAAGATAACGAAATAATCGGACTAGATGGTGAAATGACTACTCGCCGTAAGATGATTCCAGATCTTATACGAAATAAAAATGATGCAGTCAGTAGAATATATGCCCAAGCTCTAAGTGAAAAAACATTTGTGGAATATATGAATACAAAGGCCCGTGCGATTGGACTTACTAACACAGTATTTACCGGCACGAAATCTCCAGCACTAACTACAGAGGAGGACCAGTTACGTTTCGCGCATTACATAGATACATACAAGTCGTATATACGAGCAATTGAGAGAGGTGAGTAGGTGGCAAAGGGGGCGGGCTATGAAATGCAAAAGGGCTGGCGTACGCCAGCCCTTTTGCATTTCATAGCCCGCCCTAACTACTCTAATTTCTCCTTCACCTTATCTATCACTTTCTCATGATCCATATCAATAATATCTCGTATAAACTTATCATACATCTTAAATCTATACTCAAATTCTTCTACATCCATAAGTGCATACACAACGTCTCGCCCGAGTTCAGCGCTCACCATTTCTAATACCTTTTCGGCTTTTTGACGTTTGATACTCTCCCCTACTATGAGGATATCCACACGTGATTTCGGATCTCCAATGAATACCCCTGCTACTATGAATAATTTGATGCGTCCTACTACTTTGAACTTAGCAGCAAGCTCTTTTTTATCCACCAACTTAAAATCGAAAAGTAATTCTTTAAGAGCGCTATTATGAGGGAAGTCTTTGTTGAGTGCAAAACCAATAATTTCTTTTACTTTTGCTGTAGATTTTTTTGCTTGTGGAGTGACTACTACTTTTGTACGCCTTTTCTCGATAAAACCAATCGAAGCAAGAATAGTCAACTCTTTCCGAACAGTAATGCTTTTAGATTTTGTCTTCTCAACAATATCAGACGAGGAGACTATTGCATCATCATGATGCAAGAAGTATCTCATTATCTTCACTCTCTCTGCTCCACCCAAAAGTCGTGCCAGTAGTTCCATATATGGCTAGTTTAGCAAAAAATAAGATGAGATAAAACTTGTGCTCTTTGATGTTCTGTGTCGAAATAGTATCTCAAACACAACAAAACCCACCGAGAAAGTGGGTTTTTGTAATACCTCACTTACTCAGTGAGAGTTACAATATTATCGATAGCCTTTGTTACGAGTATAACTGCCTGCTTGTTTTTCTCAAGACTTCCTTTTTTCTTGAAGCAGGTAATCCTTCGTAGTTAAGAAAATACAGATGATGCTACAAATAAAAAAAATTGTCAGACTGCCGAGAAAAGCAAGAAGTCCTTCGATAAGGAAACGAGCGAAAGTCGTATACTTACGAAACTTAGTCATGCAGAACCTTTCAATTGAGTAGTCAAAAGTTGCAAAAAAACTTCCATTAATATTTTAACATAAAACTTTACAGAATACAAATATATTGCATTATATTATTCCTTTGTTGCCTTACTCCTATATACGTATACAACTAGAAACTATGCATATCTACTATTGTAACCCTGTCTTTTTGACACTTGTCTTCTTTACTTATTACATATCACGCCATACTCTTACAAAACACTCTCTCTTTGTAAACCTCCCCTAAAAAAATCTCATACGTTTATCTTAGATATATCAAAAATCCGCAATTATGCGGATTTTTGATATAAAACACTTTATTCAACGTTTATATTACTTAAGCTCTACCTTCGCTCCTGCTTCTTCAAGCTTCTTCTTCATTTCTTCAGCTTCAGCTTTCTTTACATTTGCTTTAAGGTCTACAGGTGCTCCGTCAACAAGGTCTTTTGCTTCTTTAAGACCAAGCGCGAGCGCCTCCTTAACAACCTTCATAACTGCAATTTTCTGTTCACCTGCTGAAGTTAAATGAACTGTGTATGCATCCTTACCTTCATCTGCAGCAGCTCCGGCACCGGCAGCTGGAGCAGCAGCTACAGCAGCTGCTGACACTCCGAACTTCTCTTCTATTGCCTTAACGAGTTCGTTAAGCTCTAGTACTGACATGTTTTCAATCTTTGTTAAAAGATCTGCGAATTTTTCCATAGTTTTAATAGTTAATGGTTAATAGTTAATGGTTACTAGTTAAGTACTATATGTATTTAGCTATAACTTTTATACACTGTAATTTTTAAAGCTGAAAATTGTTATAGATGCGAGGCAGAAGAAATTTTTACAACTAAGATGTACTACTTGTACACTTTCGGAGCAAAAATTTCTTCTAACAAAGCAATTACGATAATTTTGTTATGCTTTACTTTTTGCTACTTCTGAAACCGCAATTGCAATACGTTGCATTGGAGATTTGAGAAGATATGCAAGCTGTGATAGAAGAACTTCACGAGGAGGAATGGTTGCAATAGAGAGCATCTCTGACTGACTCTTGAATGTCCCGTCAAATATTCCACCTACAATTGCAAATGTATCCTTATGAGTCTTACTAAATTCATACGAAAGGCGAGCAGGTGTGAGAAGGTCTTCCCCATAGACGACAGCGAGTTCTTCGCCAACTGTTGGAGCCTCCCCTTTGATACCTACTGCATCTGTTGCGCGTGACCAGAGAGTCTTCTTAACAACTGTGTAGTGAGTATTCTCACTGAAGAGCTGTCCACGAAGCTTACTGGTATCAGCAACTGATAGCCCCTTGAATTTAACATACACAGCACTCTTTGCCCCCTTAAGGGCATCAGTATATGATGCGATAAGTTCAGCTTTCTTTGCGCGTGGTAATGCCATAATGACTAAGTGCTAGTTACTAGTTGTTAGTTACTAGTAATTCTTGTAATGAGCGAGCAACTAACTGCACGATAAACAAAAGTGGTGTAGCTCAACCACAAAAATAGATGAGCTGTACCTCCGCTGGATTTATCCTTGCGTATACACGCTATGGACCAACTTCTTTGGCTTATGGGATGATTCTAGCACACGTTAGTTAAAAGTACAAAGTTGGAAAGTTACAAGTAGATACAGTAAGAAAGGGTGGCCATTGGTCGCCCTTTCTTAAGCACTTTCTAATTTGTACTTTTATCTTGTAACCATTAGACAAACTAAAAGCCCGCTCTTACGAGCGGGCTTTTAGCAATCTAATCTTTGCTTAGATATTATGTACTAACCTAATACTTTCATACTATGTTAGCCAGAATATTGTGACGTAGATTAGTTAGTCTTTGACTGAGTACTGTTAGGATACGTATTGAGGAGTGAACCATCAATGTTATTAACAGCACCGATAACGTCATCCCATAGGAATGAGTTCTTGTTTCCAAGACCAAAGGTTACAGACTGTGTTCCTGCTGATCCTGATACACCAGAGAAGGTTGCATATACTGAGTATGTCTCAGATGTTCCCTTTGTAATCTTACGTGATGTAGAGAGTACAAAGTTTCCTGCATTTCCTCCAGAGTATGATGATCCAGTAACTACAGTTGATCCTGCTGCATCACGAAGCTCAACATTTGAGAATCCAATTGTTGCTGCTCCAGATGTAGCGATAGTCACAGGAATCTGCTTGACAGAGATATCACCTGCGGCATCAGCTGCTACTGTGAACTCTCCAATCTTGATAGCACCGTTACCAAATCCACCAGTTGTACTCTGTGCGAGTGAAACTGTAGGCTTTGATGCTACGATTCTATGTGCAGGTGTTGAAGATCCTGAAGTGATTGTTCCACTTACAGTCTCACCATCATTATAGGTGAGTGATGTAAGTGTAAGTGTAACTGTTGAACTAGAAACTCCGGCACATCCAGCTGATGCGTTAACACACACGAGGTTAACAAGAGCATCGATGTTAGCACCAGAAGCATCTGACGGTACAACGATACCTGCATCAAACACAGTAGCGGTAGTTCCAACAACAGATGCTGTCTTGCCGTTAACTGTTACAGATGAGATAGTGTTAGTAGGTACTGTAAAGACAATGTCCTTAATAGTAGCACCTCCTACGTTGTTATTGTTTCTCACGTTGAAACGAGCAATGTTGAGACCATTAACACCACCTACAATGTACTGTGCAACTGGGGATGATCCAGGAACGAAAGTAATACCAGCAGAGTTAATAGTAGCTACGTTAGCTGTTGTCTGAACTCCTGCGATAGCGCCTGAGTTATTAGACTGACGTGAAGCAAGACCTGTGTAGAACGCAGTTACAGATGGAGTGGTTGTAGAACCAGCTGAACCTGAGTTGATATCTGCGTATACATCAAATGTCTTCGTTGTACTTACAGGAACATTAACATTAACTGAGAATGTGTTGTTAGTTGTAGGGAGGCCGATGACACTTCCTAGAACTGTAGAACCATCCTGAATCTTAAGGTTAGTGATCTTGTTGGTTGTTAACATGGTGTTACTTGGAAGAGCAACTGTGAATGATGTCACGTTTACTCCTTCAGATGAACCTGTCTGAAGTACATATGATCCAATCTTTACATTCTGTGTGTTAGGTGAAACTGTACGAGCAGCTGATCCAGCGGCAAGTGCAAAGTTCACGTTAGCTCCACCGATAGTAAAGTTCTGTCCAGATGCAGAAGGAACGGCAGTAATCTTAGAAGATGTGATTCCTTGTGCGCCAGTTGAGTTTGAAATGATATCAAACTTAGCTGTTCCTGTTGTGTATGCAGTACCTGAAGTAGCGATAACGAGATCACCACGGAGTTCTACAGTAACAGTCTGTCCAGCTGGTATAACGAGGTTAGTACCTAGGTCTGTGTAGTTAAGAGCAGTAGCGTTCGTTGCTGTTTGATTAGAACGAATCTGTCCACCGTTTACATAAAGACCTACGTTAGCAAGAGTGTTACCAGTACCAGTAATACTTGGAGTGAATCCAAGATTAAGCACCTTTACATCCTCACCAAATGAACTGAACTTCCACTTTGCAAGAGTCTGGTTAGTAGCACCTCCAACGAGTGAAGTAATGTTACTAATAGATGTATCTTGTGTGATAGTGAAGTTACCTCCTTGGATAGTAACAATACCTCCTACCATGTTAGATGTAGCACCGACACCTGAAAGCGTTACGAACGCTCCAGCTACCTGTGAATCCTCAACGAGGAAGTCTGATACTTGCTCAAGTGATACGTAGAAGTTACGATCTGCTCCTCCTACGATATCAGCGAACACCTTAACAATGTGTGACCCTGTTGTGAGTACATACTGTGAAGGAAGGATGAATGTAATGTAACCAGCTGAATCAACTGATCCAGTTGATACATTAGTACCATCAATGTTGAGCTGTACGTTTGACACTGAAGTTGATGGAGCTGATCCGATCATTCTGAATGTCGCACGTGTAAGCTTAACGTCACGAGTACCTACGTTAAGCTGTCTCTCCCATACATTTTGTGATGTATTACCAGCATTAATAGTTTGTGCTGTAGGAAGTACAGATGCTGAGTTAACCGCAACTGTAGCAAGTGGTACAGATCCAACTGTGAATTGTGGACCTGATACATTTGCAAGACTTACTGAACCAGATCCTGTATCAATAGCTGATACAGCGAATCCGATAGTTTGGTTTCCTGAGATACCTGACTTAACATCTCCACGTACAGTAATTGTCTTTGAGCCTGAGACTGCAAAGAGACTATTGAATGAAGAGAATGTTACGAGACCACTACGTGATACAGATGCTGGACCTGCAACACGCATTAGACCATCGTATAGGTATACGTTAGTAAGTGTCTGATCATCTGATAGACCAAGACGAGTAAGCGTTACTGACTTGACTGTTCCATTTCCTGAGAAAACGAAATTACCAAGGTTAGCAAATGCTTGACCTGAAACAACAAGACCTGATGGCTGTGTTGGGGCTACCATTACTGATACTGGGCCTGATGTCCCCATGCCTGTACCAGTTCCTGTACCTGTGCCCGTACCAGTTCCTGTACCCATAGATCCACCTGTACATACTTGGTTAAGTAGTCCACGTGTTCCTGCGAATACATTTCCTGTAGGAGCTGATACTCCGAGCTCTGCTAAGTGGAGAGCTTGGAACTTGTTAACCGCAGCACGAGTAGCTGGTCCAAAGGTTGATGTTTCCATACCTGGTGAACCTGCTCCTGATACAGCGACTTGTGTTTGTGGGTACATGTTAAGAACCTTTTGGAGGTCCATAACACTTGATCCACGTGAGCCGAGTCTCATGTTCGTAGAGAACATGTATGAACAGCTCATTGTTGGAAGGTTGAGAGCAGCTGATGCAGAAACTGCACCGGCTATCGCACCTCCGACGACAACTGCTACTGCAGCTGCCTTCATTGAGAATTTATGCATAAACTTTATGTTTATAAGATTTATTAATGAAGCACTTGCGCACCTCACCGTATTCGCGTTTATTTAGTTTCGACATAACTAAACGGAATACTTTAATGACAGACGATCGATTGACTGACCGAACTGTAACTAAGATTTGTAAGCATTATTTATATTACGACGAGTGCAGGCGCTTACAGTGAAGTAAGCGGAGCTAGCGTAGTAAATAAAGTATGCAATCTACGTCACTATTCTGTTGTCAATGATCTTACCTGTCTTCAAGATACCTTATAAATGTATCTCAAATACCAGAGGACGCTCTCAAACAGAGACGTCTACAAGCAGTATATGTGTTCCACGAGTACAATGCAATTAATGCACTATAAAATGTGTGGATAATACTGCTTGAAGTACATTGCTGTACTGTATGCAATCCTCTCATTTTTAGGTTAGAAAGTCAACGAAAGAGCTAGGGATTAGTGGTTAGAGTGTTAGGGGTTAGATAATGCAAAAGTAGAAAATTGTAAGACAGGAAATCTATTGCACAGAAATACAAAATACAAGATGACCTTCTATCATCTTGTATTTCACCTAACCCCTAGCCCCTAGCTATCTAGCACCTAATTTAGTCTCTATCTGAGCACATATCTACTCCATCTTTTTTCACCAATACGCTCTATTATATTGTCTTCAAGAAGAGCGTTTAATTCACGCTGAATAGTCTTTTCACTACACCCACGGATACGAGCTGCAATGTCCTTTATGCTCACATCTACTCCCCTGACGAAAAGCGCAAGTATTTGTTCACGTCTCGTCTGTTTACGCATTTGAAACGACGAAGCGAGAGTTGATGATGAAGTTGTTGTTTGTCGTATAAGATCAGAATGAACAGATGCTGTGTCCTTTACAATTGGAATAGATCTAGGAGATTGTACAGTAGATGTTTGCAGATTATTGTCTTTTATAATGTCAGCATTTATGTCTTTTATTGATTCTCTGTTTTGTCCTTTATAACCACTTAATTTAGCTAACAACTTGTCTTGCTTAAGAGTATCTTCTGTCTTACGGAGATCACGCTCACTCTCATGAAAGCGGGCGAGTGTGCGTGGAGTGATAACGTCATACGATGTAGATGTAATAGCTGAAGAGAAGCCTGCGTCACCTGTGAGAGCTTCTTCATTATCAATAGTGAGCATGTCCTTAGTTAGAAGTGGTTGCTTCTTCTCAAGGACAAGTTGTAGTGCTCGAAAACCTTCAGTTAATAACTTACCGTTCATTTCAGAAATGATGCTTGTGGTCGCCGCAACATGAAGAAGAGAGAGTATCTCTGTAACAGACTTAAGGGATGTCTTAAACTCAGTGAATCTGTCCTTTGCATCAAGTTGAGAGAGTGCGTTCATTGAAGACAGAAGTGTTACTGAATTAGTGCGAAGGCTGTGTTTAATCGGTTCTTTATCAGACAATAAATCAGTCACCAAATACAATGCTGTAACAAGTCTTTCTGATTTTTTTGCGACTAACATTCCGTAATCTTGTTTTTGTTCTTCACTCATAACGTCTTTTAAATGACTTTTATTAAATGACTTTGATGTCTTTATAAACTTAATCTTGTCTCTCACTTGTTGCTAATTTTAGAATGACTCTTAATGTCTTTACTAGCTCTGTTTCTATTGTCTATTCTATGCCTTTTATATAATAAGTAAAGACTTGTCTAATAGAAAATATATGTCCGAGTATTCTTTCTCATTGTAAAAGCTTCATATTGTACATTTGCACCCATATCCGCTTAGTTAGTTATCCCTTATCTACACAGATAAATATTGCTACACTTGTATTATAATTCTTCTGTAGTAACTATATTGTATGGCAAAAAATGAGCATCAGTCTGAACCGCGTACACGACGTCACAGAACTCGTGAACCACTTCTTGTTGAAACAATTCTCGGCGTACTCTCTATTGTATGTGTAATGATTGCGGCACTTCTCATCTTCTCCATGGTACACGCTGGTGGAACAGGAGGCGAGATCCTCTTTACGGGTATACAATCAATCATCGGTGTCTACGCGTATCTTACACCGCTTATATTTTTCACAGCAGCGTACTATTTATGGAAAGAGGAGTTACCCATGCTCCGCTTCACAACAGCTATTGGAACACTTTTCCTAGTGCTTGGCACTGGAGGGCTTGGGACAATTTTCTTCGGAGATGTGTTTGCTGGAATCCTTGGAACATTAACTGTCTATCCTTTCGTTACATACTTTAGTGCGTATCTAGGTATTGCTGTACTTGCTGGAGTAACAGCAATTGGTGGAATACTCATCCTTGAACGAAAACCATCTCTTTCGCTATTTAATGGTTTACTTACTTTCCCGCTTACATTTGGAAAACATCTGTTAGAAAAAAGAAAGAGACATGCGTTTGACGATGACAAAGATGCAGAAGAACTGCCCCTATCTGCAAAAGAAGAGGCTTCTCCTCTTATACTTAATCAGATGATAGAAGAGAAGTTAGATGATGAAATAATAGACGAAGAAATGACTTCATCTGATGACTTACGTAGAGAACTCTTTGGTGAACTTTCGCCTGAAGAGGAGGAACTGACCATTCCATCAAAAAATATAAAAGAGCCGCAAACTAAACCTATTATTTTGACGCCTGAATTCGTACCTCCACCACTTGACCTCTTAAATGTGGACACAGGCAAATCTGGTGCTGGTGACAGTAAAGCCAAGATGACAACAATTCAGCGTACCCTTGAACACTTCCGTATCCATGTAGAGATGGGAGAAGTAACTGTGGGACCAACAGTTACGCAATTCACCTTGAAACCGGCACAAGGCGTTAACCTTTCTAAAATAGTATCGCTGCATGATAATCTTGCGATGGAACTTGGGAGTGAGTTCCTACGTATCGAAGCGCCTATCCCTGGTAAGACTCTTGTTGGTATCGAAGTACCAAATGAACGTAAATCAACTCTTGGGCTACGTTCGATGCTTGAGCTTGATGAGTTCAAATCTTCTGGTCCGCTATCCCTAGCTATCGGTAAGAGTATTATCGGTAGGCCGATATTTGGAGACCTAGAAAAGATGCCTCACTTGCTTGTTGCAGGTGCAACTCGTACCGGAAAATCTGTCACACTACAAAATCTTCTTGTTTCACTACTGTATAAAAACTCTCCGTATGATCTCAAGCTCATTATCCTTGACCCGAAGCGTGTAGAGTTTACTGCATACAATAACCTTCCTCATCTTTATACTCCTATCATCAAAGAACCTAAAGGTGCCATTAAAGCACTTAACTGGGCGATACAAGAAATGGAGCGTCGTTACGAAGTCCTAGCAGAGAATGGTCAAGTGAATGTTAGTGACTACAATAAAAAAGTTCTAGGACCCGCTCTTGAAAAAGCTCGCAAAAAAGCAAAGTTAGGTGATGAACTAAAAGATGTCCCTCCTAAAATGCCGTATATTATTATCATTTTTGATGAGTATAATGATTTCATGTTGTCATATCCAAAGGAAATTACTCCTCTTATTACTTCTCTTACACAAAAAGGTCGTGCTGCGGGTATCCACCTTATCCTTGCAACACAACGCCCTGACGTAAAAGTGATCACGGGAACTATCAAAGCTAACATCCCTGCTCGTATCGCTCTTAAGACTACATCTCAGATAGACTCACGCACTATACTAGATGCGTCCGGTGCTGAGGATCTTCTTGGTAACGGGGATATGTTATACATGGCATCAGATAACCCTCGCCTTGTACGCCTTCAAGCACCTTTTATTTCAACAGAAGAAATAAAAGCAGTTGTGTCACATATCAAAGAAGAAAACGTAGATTTCATTCCTGATACTATTGATATATCAAAAGTAAATGTTCGGGGTACAAGTAGCGGAGGAGAGGAAGGTGGTGGAAATAGTGGCAAAGAACCAGAAGATGATGAAGACTACATGAGTGGAAAAGACTATGTCATCGCAACAGGTAAAGCATCCACCTCATCTCTTCAGACAGCATTTGGTTGGGGGTACAACCGTGCGGCACGTACCATAAACCAACTAGAGGCCTTCCAAGTTATAGGGCCAGCTCGCCCAGGAAAAGGGTACCGTGAAGTGCTCGTCCTAAAATCACAAACAGATGAAACCCCTGCCACGGATGAATTACGGGATACGACTACTGATGATATATTCCGCTAAAATGACATGGTAGCTAATGTCCACTACACCAACCCAAACACGTTGCGTAAAAGAATTGCTAATATCTTCATTATCCTTCTTATAGGAATCCCTGTTATATATACAGCATTCCGACTATATCCCCTACTTACAGGCCCGCAAATAACTGTATATTACCCTCAAGATGGCTCATATGTATCTTCTAGTACTTTTCAAATAGCTGGCAAAGTTACTCGTGCTACAAGTATTTACCTTCAAGGAAAAGCAATAACTGTAGATATACACGGTGAGTTTGTCGAGACCTTGGTCGCAACGTACCCGTATACTATACTAGTACTAGTTGCGAAGGATCAGTATCAAGCGAGTAAGACTGTTACCCTTCGCGTTGTTCCCAAATAACCTTACATGTTTCTTTCTGTTCTCTTGTGCTATGTCTGCGTATCTAATTAACAAGAATAATAATTTTCACACAGTATGATGAAGAAAAAAGTAGCAAAACCGCTCAAAACCATGGGCACAAAATCCCCTGACGAAAAAGGTAGCAGTAAAGTAAACTCCGACGCCCTTCTAAAAGAAATCCAAGGCAAGTTCGGTGAGGGTGCGATAATGAAATTAGGAGATACTCCAAAAGTTGACGTTGGTGTTGTCCCTACTGGATCTCTTGGACTAGACGCTGCCCTTGGTGTAGGAGGACTCCCTCGCGGTCGTATTGTTGAGATATTCGGACCAGAATCCTCAGGTAAGACCACTCTTACACTGCATGTGATTGCAGAAGCTCAAAAACTTGGAGGAATATGTGCATTCATCGATGCAGAACATGCCATGGATCCAGAATATGCAAAGAAACTTGGAGTAAATATCAACGAGCTGCTCATCTCTCAACCAGATAATGGTGAGCAAGCTCTTGAGATAACTGAGTCAATTGTTCGTAGTGGAAAGGTGGACGTACTCATCATCGACTCAGTAGCAGCACTCACTCCAAAGGATGAGATAGAAGGTGACATGGGGGCACAACATGTTGGTAAACAGGCGCGACTTATGTCACAAGCACTTCGTAAGCTAACCGCTATTGCACATAAGTCAAACACTGTTATTGTATTCATCAACCAGATACGTATGCAGATTGGTGTGATGTTTGGTAATCCTGAGACAACCCCAGGAGGTAAGGCACTTAAGTTCTACTCATCAGTTCGTATTGATATTCGTAAGATAGCGCAGATAAAGAAAGGTGATGATGTAGTGGGTGCGCGCACTAAAGTAAAGATTGTGAAGAATAAAGTTGCAGCCCCTTTTAAGACAACAGAGTTTGATATCATGTATAACGAAGGCATTTCTCGTGAAGGAGAGTTGCTCGCTCTAGGTGAGAAATTCAAACTGGTGACAAAATCAGGGAGCAGTTATGCATACGGTGAAGAAAAGCTCGGCCGTGGATACGATGCAGCTCGTACATATCTCCGTGAGAATAAAAAAGTTGGAGACAAACTAGAAAAAGAAATTCGCAAGCTACTAGACTCTGGCGCTCTCTCGTACTCAGGATCTGCTGACCCGGAAGAAAATGACGCCCCAAGTGAGTAAGTAAAGTAAAATACTATTTATGAGTTTACTAAGCTTTCTTACTGGTGATGCCGATACTGCCAAATCTAATCTTCCCCCTGTTACGTCAGCAGAAGATGCAATTGCACGCGAAAAGATAATCAATGCACTTTGCAGTAAACGACAAAAGCTCGAGTCAGATTTTGCGAACGCTGAGGTTAGTTTACGTGAATCGCTTCAGAATGAATTGCGTGAGCATATTCAAAAGATGAATATCTTTGGAATCTCAGAATCTGACTATGCTGTGTATCTCGCAAGAAAAAATAATGAACCGACAGTTCATTAGCTATATATCTAACATATAAAGAAACAAGCGAAGTGTGAACTTCGCTTGTGGCATCTGTATCGAATTGTGGGAAGTTTTTTGTTACTCTGACCCGGTTATATGAATCTCAAATGGTTTTTGATTTTTCTCAACCACGAAATAACTCTGCGCACCCCCATTGTTTTGTCAACCCAATTCAACTCATGAATATCGGTTCTCGAACTCCTCTGGACGCCTAGCTGCATTGTGCTAATGAAGGTGTATCGATTCGGATGACTAACCCGAAACCAGTTATACGCTCCATCAACGTGCATCGGCCCGCCGTCTGGGCTACCTGGAGACCTGCGAAGCATTGCCTCAAGATACGTCACAGTCTCGCTAATTGCTTGACCATTAAATGCAACAAAATGTGCAAGCTCAATGCTAATATCTGGCGGGGTATCAAAGAGTATTTCCGAGGTATCCATTCCCAAACCACCGAATAGTCTGTACCCTCCGTAGAAAAGAGACCACTTTTTTGTCTGAAGTTCTGAGAATACCCCTGTTGCGTGAATCGTAAAGTTTGGTATAAAGTCTACATCATCTTCAAGGATGAGAATAGACTGATACCCTTGCCGACTCGCATCAGTGAGAACTCCAAGATGACTCAAAAAACAACCTCTTGCTCCAATGGTGGAAAAACCTTCTTTTGAATTGGGTTTAATTGCTTCAAAGAGAGTGATTTTCGGGGAGTCAAGACTCGTTCCAATGCGTCGTAATTGCGCTTCAATCTCCTCCCTTCTATCATTTCTTTCCTTGAGGTTAATGATATACACCTTATCAAATGAGAAGAACGGATCATTCATGACAACTCCTGGTTATGTACACATTCCTTGATACATCCGTCCAAGGACCTTTTAGTACACTAAAATATAAAATTATATTAGTCAAATAAAAAAGCGGATGTTCATCCGCTTTTCAGGGTCTTACTTTTTTTCTTTTGGTGGCATGAGGCGGGCTGGTACGCCAACAGCCGTATACCCCGGAGGCACATCCTGGAGCACAACTGCATTTGCGCCGATTCGCGCCCCATCTCCAATAGTTACCCCTCCCAAGATTTTTGCCCCCGTTCCAATTTCAACGTTGTCACCGATAGTGGGAAGTCCATCCTCGGAGCCGTTAACTCCGATGGTGACACAAGATTGTACGAGGCAGTTCTTTCCGATCTTGCAATCAGGGTGGATGACAACCCCTGTTGCATGTCCGAGAAGGAACCCGCCGCCAAGTCTGGAGTTAAGCGGAATATCAGCGCCCGACACCGCTGACCAGAAACGGTGACGCAGTACAGCCCATTTACGTTTGACTGTCTTGAAGAGTCCTTTTGCCGATTGATAGTCACGGATGCTCCTGACTAGTTTTTTACCAGGATTCCAGTCGATGATGTGCTCACGACTCCAATCAGCAGCATGATTTTCGTTCACTTTGTTCATTTGATTTCTCCAAAAAAGAACTACTAGTAGATATACACTACAATAATATATTTAATGCGTCAATTTATATAGAATCCCTTTTGAGATTATTCTTAACTTTATACCTGCTTCTTATTTACAAATATATTCTCTCATCCGTTCTATATATATAGAGAGAGATTGAAAAATTGAGTCTTTTTTGTTACAATTCTGTAACTTGATGTTATTTTTTTGCACACTGCATTTACGAATAACTAATTATCAATAACTAATTACTATCTCTATGGCAACACTTGATTATGATGAAATTAAACCACGAAAGTTTATACTAGTTGACGATGTCCCTTTTGAGATTCTCGAGTCTCATGTAGCTCGTACACAAAAACGTAAACCGCAGAACCAAGTCCGTATGCGTAATATGCTTAATGGAAAAGTTGTTCCAGGAACATTTCATGCATCTGATACTGCAGAAGAAGCAGAGATATCACGACGTGAAGCAATGTTCCTGTTTGCTAATAAAGGTGAGTACTGGTTCTGCGATCCAAAAGACCGTGCAAAGAGATTTGAGATAAGCGGTGAAATTCTCGGTGACCAAACAAAATACTTAAAAGAAAATACTCTCGTTGATGTAAAAATATTCACATTAGATGACGAGGAGAAGTTTATCGGTGTAACACTTCCAATTAAGATGACATTTGAAGTAAAAGAAGCGCCTCCTGCAATCAAAGGCAATACCGCAAGCGGTGGAGGTAAGTTAGTAACCCTTGAAACAGGAGCACAGGTTACAACCCCCCTTTTCATAGAAGCTGGTGAAAAAATTATCGTGAACACTGAAACTGGCGAGTACGTGGAACGCACAAAATAAATATAGGTAAAAATAAAAGATGATACATATGTATCATCTTTTATTTTTTATAACTTAAACATCCTCAGATTTACCTGCAATATCTTGCGGTTCTTTACCGCGAAGTTGAGCTAATCATAACAAATTAGCTTCAAAATTTCAGCTATGGTATCATTCTCCAGAGCTATTCCACCTCTTTCTTCGTGTGTCGCATGCTTATAATCTTCATATTTCTTAAATGTCGATCCGCTTTTTTCTTCACGAAGAATTCTTTACTAGCGTTCTCGCCCCCATTTTTCTGCACCACTTCTCTACATTTATTTGAATCTATTGTAATTGGATTTTAAATGTATAAGTTTGGCTACTGACATGCTTAGAGTTTTACTTTTTCAAATTTTTTAAGTTTGTTTGCAGTCTAATGAGATGATCTTCATGAGATTTTACATGTCCAGTATATTCCGCTTCTAATGAACTATCCACGTCACCACTGACTAATCTTTTTGCTAGTTTTGTTTCATCACCATGAGTCGCACCTGCGACTCTCAAAGATTCTACAATATGATTAAAATCTTCACTTCCGATTTCTACCGTACCAAATTCAAGAATGTTAGACTTAATTCTTTTTATTTCTGCAAGAATATCTTGAGACTTTTTAAGATAGTCACTAACATTAATTATAGCTTCATTCAATTCTTGTTCTTCCGGCATCCCTTCAAACTTTACATTTAGCCTTTCGACATTTGCAGCATCTTTGTAGCCAGCTATTTGTGATTCATCCGCCGAAGGTGCTTCCTCTTGTCTATTTCTTATATTTTCTTGTGGCATATGCTAAAAAGTATATACCCATATAATTGTGTAAGCAAGTGGCTCTAAAAAGCCTCGTTTTAAATTATAGCGAGATGTTATTTTTCCCTTGTGCGTTATCACGTAAGTCCATGATACGGTGAGCAACAGTTTCTACATTACTTATGTAGTCGATAGCAAATTCTTGAATAGACCCGGCTGTTTGAACCTGCAGTTTTCCATACCCAAAGTATGTTGCAATAATTCCCTCTTTTTCAAAAGACACATCTTGTATTTTGGTAAGCTCCATAAACGACTCTTCTCTCTCGAATATATTCTTTTGATTTACTGCAACAATATGTGAAGTTGTGATATACCATACATCAAAATAATTCTTCGTCCAAAAATAAAAAAAACTAGACCAGAAAAGAATAACAAATGCTATAAGAATAAGCGCAACTGGTGTAATACCTTCCACTGGAGTAACTGTAGATCCTTTTCTAGAGATAAGAAATACTGCAAGCGCTATACATACAGCACATCCATACAAATGAAGTAATGCTTGCTTAACATATACTATCCAATGTTTACGAGCTACAGCAACTATTTCTTCTCCATCTTTTAAAAAAGGATATACCGGCATACATGATTACATAAATAACATAAAAAAGAACAAGATGGCAGACCCTCCGAGAAATATTCTGCGCGCAATATCTACTGCATGCTCTTTGTATCCAAATTTATGCCATGCGTAAAGAAGTACCCCCGCTATTGGAAGGTACACGCATATCGTAAGAATAAAAATTATCAAGTCTAAATACATATCACTAATAGTTACTACATATTATACTTTCTCATGATTTCTTCGTTCACCTCATCTGCTGGGCGACCATAAGTAAGATAACTTAACTCCTTAAGCTGACTGATACGCGCAATCTCTCCTTTTGGTGGTGGGAGCACGTCAATATCAAAAGGTTTCCTCGGGGTACCATTGGCAAGGAGGCTTAGATACGCATGTCTATTCTCTATTTTCATAATATCTGATGCTGTAAATGTCGGAGCGAACTTAGACTCAAGGTACTGCGCATCCTCTGGCGATATACGAAATACTGCCATAGATCCAACGTTACCAAACACAGCACCTTTAATATCCTCTGTTAACTGCGAGATGTACTGGTGCGCAATGTTAAGGGAAAGTCGGTACTTACGTGCTTCTGATAAAATGCTTGCAATTGCTGGTGTTGTAACATTCTGGAACTCATCTATGTAGAGATAGAAGTCTGGTCGCTTGCTAACATCCGGCTGATCAACACGAGAAAGTGCGGCTTGAGAAAACTTACCAACAATGATGAGGCCGAGTAGCTCTGCGTTCTTATCTCCCAACCGCCCTTTCGCAAGATTAACTAAAAGTATTTTCTTAGTATCCATAATCTCTCGGAAGTTAAACGCACTACGCTCCTGTGCGATAACTGGACGCATAATATCATTTGAGAGAAAGACATCGAACTTACTGTTAACATACTGTGTCCAATTTTGTAGACCTTGATCACCTGATGTCTTCTCAGCATTTTGCCAGAATTGTAGGATGAGAGGATTCTTACATTTTGATAACTTATAGTCTCTAAAATCTTTATCAGAAAAAATACGGGCAATCTCAAGGAGTGTATTACCCGATTCTGGGTGCTCCATCACAAGAAGTGTTGCGTTACGGAAGTATTGCTCAAACCCTGGACCGCCGGAGGTCTTCATATCAAATAACTTATCAAAAATACCCAAGAGCTCGTTAACAACAAACGTTTTTGTTTCAGGTTTAGTTCTATCATACTCAAGCATATTAAGCCCCATCGGTCGTGGCATATATGACGGGTCAAAATAGATAACATCTCCGGCACGTTCTGGTGGAATATTTGCCAAAATATCTTCAATATCGCTACCATGCGGATCGATGAAACAACAACCGTCACCATTTTTGATATCTTGGACAATCATATTCTTCAAGAGCACTGTCTTACCAGTTCCTGTCTGTCCGATAACATACATATGACGCACACGATCCTCTCTATCATAGTGTATCTCTGTTGCCTCCCCACGAGTAGTATTAACACCAAGTAAAATACCGTTTGGCGAGAGGTCGATAGGCGCTGGGCTCTTAGTATATGTCTGCTCTTTCACGTTCGCAACATCCTTAGATAACATTGGGAAATGGAAGAGAGAAGCAAGTTCTGCGACGTTAAGCGGGTAACTCTCATCATCATTCCAGAGACGATATGAGAAACGGTGAAGTAGTGCCTTTTGTTTATTCCCTTCTACCTCTTTCCAGGTGATGCTATTACCGTGGACTTTAGTAAATTGTGCAAACGATGCTTCTAAGTCATCTCGTATCTTTTGCACTCTTGGTAACGACTCAGCAGATGCCACTATTCTGATATTGGCCTCAAGGATAGTCTTAGATAATTTCTCTTGGACGAACTTTGTAGCGTTTTCGTCCATAAACGTAGTTTTCTTTTCCTCTTTATGTGCAGTATCGTCATCTTTTTTTGGACTAGAAAAGAGCGCTTCCCCTATTTGAAAGAATGCCTCTTTAACAAAGCTTTGTTTATCAACAACACGCTTAAATGTCTCACCTTTACGAAGGTCTTCTAACATCTCACCGTATTTACGGGCAAACACATCACCTGATGGACGGATAAGTATCTGAAGTGCGAGACCTTCCTTATCCTTTGCTATTTTAATAAATGATGAAATGATGAGCGCCATCGGGTCGCCCTCTACTTCGTTGTATGTTGTAATCGGAAGCGATGGATGGGTAGATGGTACAGCATATGATGCTGCTGTTATAGCGTGATTATGGAATATATTATAATCTTCTTTTTGCTCTATAACTTTTGCAGTTGGGAATACTCCAAGTACAACTTTTTCAAATAACGCTGCATAGTCCACATGCACCGCACAATAAAATGACGTCACGGTAGTATTGTTAGAAACACTTAGCTCAAGAGAATAATAATTTTTCTCCTTGTTAGACGCATCACTAGCGAGTGCTTGCATGGACGCATACCACTGTTCCATAAGAGCCATCATCTCTTTTGCTTGTTTGACCTGACCCTCAAGAGCGGTTGGAAGTATCACTTCAAAGAGCTTCATATGTAGCGCTTTCCATTCATCTTTTGAAAGATCATTCTTAAACTCATGACCTGAGATGAGATACTGTACGAGAAATCTATCAAAATCGTCTTCTACCTGTGGATCATTTAAATTCTCCGCAACAGAAAAAGCATTTTTGAGTCCTTTCTCTGCAGCAATCTGTGATAGCATGCTCACTTGCTGATCAGTATCCTTGGGCGCGAGCCACTCAAGCAAGCGATGCTTCTCACCTTCTGTGATCTGGGAAGCAACAGGAATAACTTGTTCAAGCTTCGTCTCTTTATAATCACGAATAACTTCGCGCGCGTGATCAGTTTCATTAAATCGCCCCTCAAAACCTTTTGACTTTTCTATCTTTGTAGATATTTGACTACGTAAAAATGCTATCTCTTCTTCGGGGGTACTAAATGTAGAATTCATATGTACCTAGTATATAGGCAATAAGGATGATGAACTAGTGGAGAAATTATATGATTGTTAGAATCTCTGGTTTACTATCTGTAATAAGAATACTATGTTCAAAATGAGCTGACTTTTTGTTATCCTTGGTGATAAATGTGTACCCATCGTCTGCGAGATACACTTCATCAGTTCCAAGATTAACCATTGGCTCAATTGCAAGCACGAGTCCTGGCACAAGCTTAGGACCCTTCACTCCGTCGTCAAAATTAGGAACGTATGGTTCTTCGTGAACTTTGTACCCTACCCCATGCCCTGAGAGTATTTTTACAACGCCGTATTTTTTTGGAATAGATTTCTCAATTGCTTTTGAAATATCATTAACGTAATTTCCTGCAACTGCAGCGTGAATACCTGCCATGAGAGCTTCCTTGGTCACCCGCATTAATTCTGCATCCTCTTCACTAATCTTCCCAACTGCTACAGTGATTGCACTATCTGATATCATGCCTTTATGTTTTACTCCACCATCTAGTCCTACAATATCCCCCTCCTGTAGCACCCTGTCTCCTCCTATACCATGTACAACTTCATCGTTAACTGAGATACAAATACTTCCTGGATATGGATATGCTGCTCCGAATGGTTTGTAGTTAAGGAATGCAGGCTCATCCCCCATATCAGTTATCATCTTATATACAAAATCATTCAAATATCCTGTTGTTACACCAGGTTTTACTTCTTTAGCAACCGCTTGTAGAACACGAGCAAGTCGCTTACCACTTTCACGCAGTATCTTGATGTCGGCTTCGTTTTTAAGTTTGATATTATATTTCATAAGACTAGGGTTTAGAGATTAGGGGTTAGGTTTTAGAAAAAACTAATACTAACCTAGTTGTGAAAGTTTTTCAACTAACTCTTGATGAACCTCTTCTGGGGATTTGAGCCCGTTTACGTGAATGAATCTATAGTGTGGATCACGTGAGTAATAGTCAACAACTGGTAACACATCTTCATCAAACCATTTCATTCTGAGCTTCGTCCCCTCTTCATTCTGGTCATCCACTCGTCCGCGCTCTTTCAGTCGGGTGAGAGACTCTGATTCTGGTGCATCAAGATAGATAACAATAGGGTGGTGATATTGAAAGAAACTAAGCGCACTATGAAGTGCTGTTACTTCTACCAATCTGCGCGGCGCACCGTCTAATATAACAGTTTCATTTCCAGTTAATGTGTTTATGAAAATATTAGACCAGTTCCAGATAGCGAGAAACTCTGGATTAAGTACGCCATTATTAGTGAGCTCTTTTGATAATCGCGCTGCATAGTTATCACGTTCTATGAGTTCTCTGAATCCTCCGCCGGTAGTTGTGTGCACCACTTTCTCATGCCCTTTATCTTCTAGATATTTCTTAAGTAGTTCAGCTTGTGTACCCTTACCGGCACCAGAACGACCGATAATGATAAAAAACTGTTTATTCGCTGTATCCATAGATATATAATACCATACACTACAAGTACCGCTCTAAAGAATTATCAGAGCTATGCTTTTCTATTTGTATTACTACGTGAAGATATTTGATGAAATATGAGGCATGGGTCTCCGGAATAGTATAAAAATTGCTTTAGATACACGAAGAGCGGAAGTTTTTGTAGGCCACCGTACGTTTTAGTACTTCTTCCTCAAAAAAACTTCCGCTGGATAAGAGTGGACTGAAGTAATTTTTATGGTATTGATCAGAAAAGGTTTTAGATACAAGGCAAAAAAGTTTTTGCAACCAAGATGTACTTTGACGTACATTGCGGGAGCAAAAACTTTTTTAACACAGTAGATGAAATCTTTTATGACTAATACTCACGCATGGAGAGTTGAGCGTCAATCTTCTTAATTACATCCAGTATCACTGACACCGCAATCAAAAGTGATGTTCCTCCGATTTGAATCGCGCTAATCCCTGTTATACCTTGTACGATAATCGGCAACACTGCAACGGATCCAAGGAAAATAGCACCAATGAGAGTCACACGTGCAAGCACATATCCGATGTATTCTGCCGTTGCTCCTCCTGGTCTGTGACCCGGGATAAATGCGCCATTTTTCTGTAGGTTATCCGCTGTCTTCTCTGGGTCAAACATCACCGCTGTATAGAAATACGTAAATGTTACAACAAGGAAGAAATAAATTGCTCCATATATCCACTGGTTAGCAAGTATTTCATTCATACTACTAGCAAGACTACGAAGTAAGTCATTTGATGATGTTGCAAACAGCTGTCCTATTAACTGTGGGAAAAGAAGGATTGATACTGCGAAGATAATAGGCACAACTCCAGCTTGGTTTAGTCGTAGTGGGAGGTATGTTGTTGGACCCCCAAGGGCAGGAGCTTGTCCTAGTCGTGTCTGACGAGCATACGTTACAGGGATTGGACGTTCTGCCTCTGTAACATACACGATACCTGCAGTAACAATAAGTGATAATACGAATATTCCGACAACAAGTGGAATCTGTGACACATCAAATGTTACGAAGAATTGTCCAAGTGTCTGAGGAAGGAGTGCTACGATACCAGCAAATATAATGAGCGACACACCGTTACCGATACCACGCTCGTTGATCTGCTCTCCTAGCCACATCATAAGCATCGTTCCTGCTGTAATGA
Source organism: bacterium (assembly GCA_027482685.1). Classification (GTDB taxonomy): domain Bacteria; phylum Patescibacteriota; class Minisyncoccia; order Phycocordibacterales; family UBA5272; genus UBA11704. The sequence goes on along the minus strand of JAIXVU010000003.1, from coordinate 92,629 downwards.
TGGTTAGGTTAAACACCATCTGCTCAAGAGATAATTCTGGAATAACATTTTGACGAGAGAGAAGTACAAGGAGTGCATACCCTTGAAGGATAGCAAACGGTAGCGATAGTAGGCGTCCATACTGTACGAACTTCCGACGACCAGCATCCCCTGATTCTTGATACATTTCCTTAAGTGAAGGAGAAAGTACTGTCATGAGCTGCATGATGATAGACGCTGTAATATATGGACCAACTCCGAGCATCACGATAGAGAATGATGCAATTCCTCCTCCAGAAAGCAGGTTAAGTAGCCCGAAGAAACTGTTATTTTGTAAGAATGCTCCGAGGTTAGAAATATCTATTCCAGGAATTGGAATAGAAGAAAGTACACGAGTAAGTAATAAAATACCAATAACGAAGAAAATACGGTTACGTAGCGTCTTGTCAGTAAAAATAGCCTTAAATGTATTCATAATCCCCCTAGTATAGCACGATTTTTAGAACTTTTCACCTATCGTACATGAATTAATTCACGCGTAAATTACCCCTCAAATTTATCCGCATAAGGATTTTTTAATCTCATTTCATAAATATTTGGAGCTCCAAATCTCTCATAATTCCAATTTTTAGGGGTAAACCTGTTATCCCATTTCAAAATTTCTACTGGGGAAAAATCAAACTCAGAATATAGCTCTAGTAAATAGTCACCCATGCAACTTAAATATTTAGCCCCCCTGATTTCTTGCCTCAGCAACAAGAAGCCTTCCTCTTTGTTTTTCTAAAGCAAATACAGATATAAGCTCTCCATCTGGATTAACACCGAAACCTGATTGTAAATCCTGTGATAAAAACAACTTTGTCTTTTTTGCTACATAATCTTCTTCTGTGAGCGGGGTAAGAAATGCAAACAAATCTTCTCGCAATCTATCTCTTTGATTGATAAATTCTTTTGGGGATACACTCGTAAATATTTTTTCTGGACCCGATAGCTGTTCTTGTCCCATATTATTTTATAAACTCGTTCAAACTTTTTATAACCGCTCGAGAAATAGCCCTTGAGACTTCAGAAAAATTTTTTGATTTTTGAAATGTTAGTTCATCTATATAGAGTTTTCTATTGACTTCAATCATCACTGAAATCACTCTTATATCTTTTTGATAATATAGAGCAGGTACAATACTCCCTGCAAAAGGACTGTTAACTTTTACACTATATCCGAGTTCTCCAAAGTTAGTTTGGAGCCTTTCTACTAACTCTTTTGGTGTATGGTACTCATCTACCCCAATACAAATATCTGGACGGTCTCCATCTTTATCGCTTTCGTATATTCTAGGGATGGATGCAAACGAATGACAGTCTACAATAATAGCCGTATCATAATTAGAAAGCGCAACAGTAACTAAATCAGTGAAAGTGTCATGATAATTTTTATATATTTTCTCAAGCTCAATCCTCCTTTCATCTGTAATGGTTCTGAGCAGCTCACCTTCACTTGTCATTGTGTAAAAAGCTGACATGCCGACTTTTGACATTGGCTCATCCTCTTCATCTTCAAATCGTTCTATATCAACCAAAATTCTACTAACGGTAGATTGTACATAACTTGAAATATTTAATAATTCCTTGTATAGCTCGTCAGTATAATTATCCGCCATATACAAAATCTCTTGCTCTAAATCGTCCTCCTGTAGAATAAAATCAGATTCATATTCTGCTGGTATCAGAGTCCCGGAATGAGGCACGTTACAAATTATTGGACTATTGTTATTTTTACTAGATTCAAAATACATGTATGTAGTATATAACCTTATTAGCTTTTTATGTCCGAGGCTTTCCGTTCAAGTTCTGTCGCAGGCTTAATATACTTTTCATTTCCCTTTGGAATCACTTTTGTAATCGGTGCATCAAATATCTTCTCTGCGATAGTCCAAAGATCTTTCTCTTCTGTTATCCAACTTGTTCCGTATCTTTTAAGATTAATAGGCTTTGAATACCCAAGCATGGTTTTTTCACCACCACTTACCAAAAAATACTCGTGAAAATATGACATTGCAAGTTCTCGCACACTCTTGTATACCGGATCGCGAAAGCGCAAGACTGAGTGTGCGGTCTTACTGATTGCCCCCCAATATCCGTTACATTTATAGAGTGCTACAACATGATCATAATCATCATGTCTTACTTTCAAATTAAGAAGTAGTGGTCGCTCACCGTTAACCATAAGAGCAAGAGCTGCAAGCAACGCCCCTTCTATACAATGTGCCTTACCCTCTTTTATTACGCGGCGTGGGGACATACAGGTCTCGCCGTTCTTCTCGTAATTGAAATCTATACTATCAAGATAGTCTTGGATTTTGATCGGAGTAGTAAGTTTCTTTAAAAATTGTAGCTCGTCTTTGGTAAGAGAATACATGTATATGAGTATAACAAAGAGCGACGCCTGTCAGCGTCGCTCTTTGTATTTTGTAACTTGTTTTTAGTATTTCACTAGTAACTAATTACTAAAAACTAGTAATTAGTTTTTACTTCTTCCCCTTCTTCGCACCACCTTTGTTAGATGCTTTTGTAAGCTTTGCATCACGCTTTGCTTGAATCTTCGCTAGAAGTTCAGGAGACTGAGTCTTTGGCTTTTCAGTTTGTGTAACTGTGCCACCCGCTTTCTCAATCTTCTCCTTTGCAGTAGCTGATACATCACACCCTTCAAATGAAAGAGCAGCTGTAATGTCTCCAGTTCCGAGAATCTTAACCTTTGGAGTCTTACCCATCACTTCTTTAATGAGACCTTTTGCAATAAGCGCAGTTGGTGTAACAACATCACCCTTTGCAAAGACATTAAGAACGTTTAGGTTAACAACTGCCTCTGGTCCGCGATCAAACACTGACTTTGCGCGGTTCTTACCATGACCTCTCAACTTTGGAAGCTTCTTGATAATATCACGCATCGCAGGACGCACTCGGTGACCAGCACGTGCTGTCTGACCTTTACCTCCTTTACCTGCAGTCTTACCACGCTTACCACCACGACCTACAAGTTTTGATTTTTTGAGCGCATGTACGCGCTTGATTTCATGTATTTGCATAGTCGTTTAGTTAGTTTCAGTAATTACAGGGGCATCTTGCATTGCAACCTTTGCAACAGGCGCCTCGTTATGAGCGTACGCAATCTGCTCAAGAGCCTTCATTGTCGCGCGAGCGTTATTAAGTTTATTCTTTGTTCCAGAATAGAACTTCGCTGTTACATTACTTAGCCCTGCAAGAGCAAGTATTGTACGCGCTGACGATCCAGCAATGAGACCACGACCCTTATTAGGCATGATCATGACTTGAGCTGACTTGAACTTCGCGTCGATATCATGAGGAAGAGACTTGGTCTTCGTGAGCTTAATATGAATCATATTACGCTTTGCTGCCTTAAGAGCTTTTTCAATTGCTACTTGAGTATCGAGTGCCTTTCCTGTTCCTAGTCCGATACGACCATTTCTATCTCCAGCGACGAGTGCTACAGAAAGAGTGAAGCGTCGTCCACCTGAAACCACACGAGTCACACGACGGATACTGATAGTCTTACTATCAAACTCTGGCTTCTCACGAGGTGGGCGTGCTGGACGTCCGCCACGAGCACCACCCTTTCCTCCTCGGTTGTTTTGGCCACCACGAGCACCACGAACTGGACGAGCTTCTGGCTCAGCTGCTACAGCAACATTACCTGTCTCTACCGTTGTAGGAGTTTCTGCTGTTTTGACTACTTCTTCAGTAGTTGTATTTTCGATAATTGGTTCTGACATAATAGTTAGAAGTTAAGACCAGCCTCACGAGCACCATCTGCTAGTGCTTGTACTCGACCACGGTACGAGAACCCGCCTCGGTCAAATACGACTGAGGTAATATTTTTCTTCTTTGCTTCTGTTGCAAGCGTTGCTCCAACCTTCTTTGCACGTTCAACTTTTGTCATCTTATCTGTGAGAGCAATATCTGACGCTGATGCGAGAGTTAGTCCACGTACATCATCGATAAGTTGTGCGTACATATAACGGTTAGAACGAAATACTGCAAGTCTCGGGCGAGCTTCTGTCCCTGATACGCGTGTACGAATCTTTTTGTGGAGACGAGCCCTCTTTTCTGTTTTGATATTTGTTTTCATATATTTTTTACAAAAGTGCAAGAGACTTAGGCAGATTTCTTACCTTGCTTACGACGAATAGTTTCAGTACTGTAACGAATTCCCTTACCTTTGTAAGGTTCAGGTTTCTTCATTTGACGTACCTTCATTGCAAAGAGGCCGACTAACTCTTTATCAATACCTGTAATTGTAAGTGCACTCTTCTCCGCAACGACAGTGAGTCCTTGTGGGATTTGCATTACTACAGGATGAGAGAACCCAAGAGAGAGGTTGAGGTCAGCGCCTTTAACATCCCACTTATATCCGACCCCTTCTACAAGAAGCTTCTTCTCAAATGGAGTAACTACACCTGTAATCATATTACTAATATGAGACATATATGTCCCCCAGAGTGACCTTGAGAACTTATCGTTACGGCGAGGCTCTGCTGTTATGATACCGTTTTCTTGTGTGAAAGCGATTTCATTACGAACAGGTCGCATGATTTCTCCCTTTGGTCCTTTGACACGTACAGCATGGGCATCAAACGTTACCGTGACACCTGCTGGAATTGTTATTTGTTGTTTTCCTATTCTGCTCATACGTTTTTACCAAATTGTGAATAATAATTCTCCACCAACAAGCTCCTTGCGTGCTTGCTTATCAGTTAAGATACCTTTTGGTGTTGAAAGAACTGCCATACCGTGACCATATTTTACAGATGAAATATCTTTCACTCCTGTATAAACACGCTTTGACTGCTTTGATACACGAGTGACTCCCTGTACACGTGGTGTATCTTTTTTGTACTCAAGAACAATCTCTACAGTTAGCTTAACACCTTCTGTAACATGGAATGTCTTGATGTATCCTTCTGCTTTAAGAAGTGTGAGAATTGCGACTTTCATCTTTGATGAAGGGATTACTAAACTTGTCTTTTTTACAAGACCAGCGTTTTTAATCGCAATTAACATGTTTGCTATTTGATCCATATATTTCTATGTATGAAGTTTCTCTTAAAGAAGAACTACCATGATGACTTTGTCACCCCTGGAATCATTCCCTCGTTTGCGAGTTCACGAAAACAGATACGACAAAGACCGAAATCTCGCATGAACCCGTGCTTTCGACCACACTTGAAGCATCGGTTAACTATTCGTGACGAGAATTTTGGCTTTTTGTTTGCTCGCGCAATAACTGATGTTTTTGCCATTCGATTTATACTGTAATTAGTAATTGGTAATTAGTAATTAAGGAAATGCAAAACTGCAATACTCCTACATAAGTACTAACTCTCTGAATATCAGCGTGATATGAACGTAAATAATAGAGAAGTCTCTAATACTTACGGAGATACACGGATTACAGAAAGCTTATTAACTATACCATAAAATATAAGAAATAACAAGAACTGCACACTTTTAGCATCTCACTTATCTTCATCAAAAAAAGACATACCGTTCACAGCTACAATCAGAACTATGTTACTTTGTATGCTACACTTTACATATATGATATCAATTATACTCACATCGCTTGCAGGTATTATTACTTTTACTGTTCTTGACTATGTCTGGCTAGCCAAAATCGCAAAAACGTTCTACTTAGACGGATTAAAAGCGCATGCAAACATAGTCGAAGGATCGCTTGTGCCTTACCTTCCCGCAATTCCCCTTGTGTATATCGTCGGAATACTTGGTATATGGGTCTTTGCACTATCTCGTGCATCTACGACGTTAAATGCATTTCTATACGGTGCGCTTCTGGGATTTGTACTATATGCATTTTATGACTTCACCAATCTCGCAGTATTCAAAGAATATCCTTGGTCTATTGTCATCGTTGATATCCTTTGGGGAACGTTACTAGTTGGTGCGGTAACGGCAGTTATGTTTCTTGTTAAAACAGCACTTGCATAAACCTATATCAATAAAAAAACGACGCGGATGCGCGTCGTTTTTTTATATCACAGATTATCTACTACCAACTAAACGGTGCGCCGTTTACTGTAGTCTTTGTTTCTGCTTGTCCCACTACTTGCCCCTGAGCATTTATAACAGTAAGGGTAAACGCAACGTCTTGTCTGAACCATGTTGTATTATTAATTGCTACAGGAATTTGATTTTGGAAGTAAACAGCGCCGATTGGAATTATAAAGTCTTGACCACATTCAACGCCACCTAGTCTCACTTGTACACCAGGAATACATGTTGCGCGAATCTTAAATGAATAGTTAGTATACGCATCAACATTACTAATACCAGGTAAGTTAAGGAAAAGTTTAACTACTTCATTTGAAGCAACAGGATTCTTAATACTAAGAGATACTGCCCCAATACCAGTCCCTGCAAAAGGACGCTTAATTGCAATAGGTGAAAGGGTTGATCTGAAAGTCGTTACAGTACCCGCAAGATCAGTAACAGGAGTAGTAATAACGATACCAAATGCTGCTTGAGCATTAGCATCACATGGTCCATTACATACAGCATCAAGAAGATCCTTAGTAAGAGTAAACGAGGCATTCATCGAAGATGTAACGGCAACTGTACGACTCTGACGAGTATTCTTATTTTCAAGAAGCACTACAAACTGTGTTTGTGATAGTCCTTGTGTTCTCCATGTGAGAGACACAGTATCACCTTCATTGTATACAGTATATGAAAGCGGAGTAAGGATAGTTAATGACTGCACCTTTGGAGTAATGACAGTTGTATAACCAATACTTGGATTAAAGACAATAGATGTTCTATCAACACTAGCAGGAGAAGGAAGGTTGCCAAAATTTGTTTGAGTAGAAGCAACAAGAGGAGAGACAACTGAACCACTTGTAATGTCTGCAGTTCTGTTTGTAGCAACTGAGACATTTGTATTACGAGTTGCTATATTTGCCTGTGGAGTTGCATACACGGCTGGTATTTGAGGAGTAGGAGATACGACAGTTACATATGGATCATATCCATCAACATATGTTACCCCAGACGCATAATCATAGTAATCATCGTTAAATGAGTAGCGTGATACCCGTGCATCGCAAAGTCTTTCATTTAGAGCATTACGGGTTTCAGCTCCCACTGTTCCTGTCTGACGAATGTAGTTGTCAGCTTGAAAAGCCTGTACAGCAGATCTGGTACCATGCCCAAAGTACCCATTAGGAGTAGCGTGAAGGTACCCAGCGCGAGCTAGAAACTGCTGTAGAGTAAGAACATCTTGATTGCGTGAACCAAAAGATAGGTTACTTACAATAACAACATCACACTGCTCAATTGGGGTTGTATTAAAATACCCCGCTTGTGCAAAACCACTAAAACTAGTAAAAATACCCAAAAAACTAAGCCCGATGACGATGTTTTTAATTCCTGTTTTCATGGGCCCTATCCTACAGTATTTATATAAACTTGTCAAGTGTTGCCTGTCTTCAAAACTCCCTACTTCATGTAGAAATGACAAATAAAAAGAGGATGTTTGCGACATCCTCTTTTTATTACCCTAATTGAAACTTCAATAGAACAAAGGAAAATATAGCTTCTTAATCAAAAAGATCAAAAATTATTTTAGCTATGTGAAGAAAGAAAGTTTTCGGTAGAAACGTACCCATTGTACACTGGCTGAGAGAAACTTCTCTTAACAAAGCAGATAAACAATTTATGCCTTTTTGAAAGGAACTTCGAGTAGTTCGAAGAATCTAGTAGCAACTTCTTTTGTCTTTGCTGTGGTTACCATGGTGATGGCCATTCCAAAAACATCTTTTAGCTCTTCATCATGAATTTCTGGGAAGATTGTATGCTCCTTAATACCAAAGGTCATATTACCAATAGCGTCAACCGATGTACGGTTAAGTCCACGGAAGTCCTTTGTACGAGGAAGTGACACATTAAACACCTTATCAAGAAACCCATACATACGAGCTCCGCGAAGTGTTACCGCTACTCCGATTTCGTCCCCTTCACGGGTCTTGAATGACGCAACTGACATCTTAGCCTTTCTAAGTGTTGGCTTCTGTCCTGTAATCTTAGCGAGTCTATCCATCACAAGCTCGTTACGCTTGCGGTCTTTTTTCATAGCTGAACCTGTAGCAACAGATACTGTCACCTTTGTAAGATGAGGTGCCGCCATTATATTCTTGAAACCAAATTCCTTTGAAAGGACATCAAATGATGCCTTTTCTTTTTCTTTTACACTCTTAAATGCTTGTGCCATATATATTGTTTGTAAGCACGATTGGCTTCTTCGAACATAAAGTTCTAGGAAACGTTATACGTCGCTTATCGTGCGTGCAGATACTGCTACGCGTTATCTGATAATAGAACTACACTCTACCACATGTATAGCAATTTTGGAAGCACTACATTTCGCTTTCAATACATAAGAAAGCCCCGCATGGTGCGAGGCTCAGAAACAAAAGCTATATGCGAACAGCTCATAGCAGAATGCCTTTTACGTAAGCTGTAGCTTGAGAGCTTCTTTCATTTCTTTAAGGAATCTAATCAGGTCATCCTTGCGACGTGTATGAATTTCTGGAGGGGAAATAAATTTTCTTGGTGCATGCTTGTCTAAGGATAGTTCGGTGAGGATGGCCAAGAGCTCGGGGTGTACTTCTCTATCACGTGCATTTGTAAATCTTTCACAGACAAATGCCGCAATTTCTCTCCTTAAGAAATTCCGTACACGTCGTGGTACAAGATCCTGGTCTCTGTGAAGTGCTCGGAATGCACGAAGGATAGCATCTTTAACCACAACTTTTTGATATCTCTCTTCGCTATCAAGTTCTGCTAGAAGCGTATCGCTATCCGCAAGAAGACGTAGAACCCCTTCGAAGCACCTCCCCTCTTGATAGCAGTCGTTACGAGCTAGCCCAAGGATAGCCCGATCAACCGCCATAAGAGCATTTCGGAGATACATTGGGGGATGATTTGTTCCACCTTTGATATCCATAGCAAACCTTTCTTCGTGAGAGAGTTATACAAAAATGAACAGAAATATGCAGGTTATGCACCTACAACAATAGTACAAGGAATTACTATAAAAGAAAAGATATATCTAGGCTATTTTTTAGAGCATTTGTACTATATTGGTGGGTATAAATAATTAAAGAACCGCTCTTACGAGCGGTTCTTTTTATTAGTATTATTACTCAGCTTTCTTTGCAGTTTTCTTTTTTGCAGCTGGTTTAGGTTTGACTTCTGTTTTTGCTTTCTTGTCAGCGAGCTTTACGTTTGATGCGTGGATTGACATTGAAATCTCAACGACCCCACCTTTCTCTCCTGCTTTTGGAGCCTTGATATGCTTCTTCATTTTGTTAAGACCTTCTATAACAACACGGTTAGTTGTTCTTATTACAGAAGAAATCTCTCCAGTCTTCCCCTTCTCCTTACCTGCAATTACTATTACTTTGTCGCCTTTTTTTACGTGCATATATATAAAATTAAATTATCTCAGGTGCAAGAGATGCAATTTTCTTAAACCCATCAACTCCTGACTGTGAAAGTTCACGTGGGATAGGCCCGAACACACGTCCTGCTTTCGGTTCTTTCTTAGTCTTATCTACAATAACAACTGCATTATCATCAAATGAGATATATGATCCATCAGAACGACGTACTTGCTTAGTGGTACGAACTACTACACCGTATACAATATCTTTCTTCTTAGTCTGCTTACGAGGTTCTGCAACCTTAACTGAAAGCACCACCATATCGCAAAGTGATGCATAACGACGCTTACTGCCACCAAGCACTTTGAAAACACGGCCGAATTTTCCGCCTGAGTTATCTGTTATTTTTACATTTGTGCCTGCTTGTATCATAGGTGTTGTAGTTAGTTGTTAGTAATTAGTTATTAGTTGATGCAAAAGTGCTATTACGCCTTTTTACTAATAACAGTGAAGTTCTTGTCTTTTGAAAGCGGACGACATTCTTCAATGGTAACAATGTCCCCTACTTTGTATTCATTATTCTCATCGTGAGCTTTGTAACGCTTATCTACCTTGAAATACTTGCCGTATTTCTTGTGCGCGATATAGCGAACAGTGTTCACTACTACTGTTTTATCCATTTTGTCAGAAACTACTTTTCCTGACAACTGCTTTTTTGTTTTAATTGATGTATTCATAACAATATAATTAACGAGTTACTACTCTAGTCTTAACTGGTAATTTACATCCAGCTTTACGAAGTGCTTCACGAGCAACTTGCTCACTTACCCCGTCTATCTCAAAGAGTACTCGTCCTGGACGAACTTCAAATACATAGCGATCTGGATCTCCTTTACCCTTACCCATAGGAACTTCAGCTGCTTTTTGTGTAACAGGACGATCTGGGAAAATACGAATCCACACCTTTGCAGTCTTACCAGCGTGGCGAGTCATAGCACGACGAGCAGCTTCTATCTGATTAGCAGCAATACGAGATGGGGTCTCTGCCTTAAGTCCGAAAGAACCAAATGATACTTCGATACCACGTGTCTCAGGACGAGCAAGCTTCTCTTCAGAGAGTCTTCCTGTCTGCCACTTTCGGTGTTTTACTTTTTTAGGGAATAGCATATCAGTTCAGTTATATTATTTAGTACCTTCTTTCTTATCAAACTTCATACCACGGTAAATCCATACCTTGATACCAATAACTCCATATGTCATGTGAGCTTTATCACGTGCAAAATCTATATCTGCACGAAGTGTCTGTAGTGGAATACCTCCACGCTTAATCTGTTCACGGCGTGCCATTTCGGCTCCTCCTAGACGACCTGATACTGAGATACGCGCACCTTGTACATCGCGGTTAGCCATAACTTTCTCAATAGTAGTCTTGAGAACTCTACGGAACGGAAGGCGCTTCTCAATACCTTCAGCTACCATTGCAGCAACAATTGCTGCATCTGCCTCTGGGTTATTGACTTCGATGATATCAAGTTTAACATCTTGTGGAACAGTTATCTTGAGGCGATGCATTTCTTTCTTAAGTGCTGCGCGGAGCTTCTCGATACCATCTCCTCCACGACCGATTATCATACCAGGACGTGATGTATGAATCATAATACGATATTGCTTCTCACTTCTTTCAATCTCAATAAGTGAAAGATACATACCACGTAGACGCTTAGTCATCCAAGCGCGAACTAGAACATCCGCACGAAGATGGTCAACATAATTTACTTTCTTACCGAACCAGCGTGACTTCCAGTCACGGATGATTCCAAGTCTATGTGCATATGGGTGTACTACGTGTGTCATATAATTATTTAGCTGAAACGTTAGTTGTAAGGTTTGTTTCTTTAGTTGCTAGTTCAATCACAACCTTACTTGTATGCTTATGAATTGGGAAAGCGCGACCCATTGCTCGTGGCATCCAGCGCTTCATAACAACCCCCTTGTCTACACGAGCTGACTTTACGATAAGTGTATCTGCTGGTACGCCGGCATTTGCAATAGCAGAATCAAGAAGTTTCTTGATAGGTAGTGCTCCACGCTTAATAAGGTGAGACAAAATAGCTTGTGCTTGTACTGCTGACTTACCTTGAACCAGTGTCGTGATGAGACGAACTTTACGAGGTGCTTGGCGATAATTTTTAAGAGATGCTTTCATACAAAATTGTTACATTATTTCTTCTTAGTGTCTGTTGTTGCCTTAGCAGCCTTAGCTTGAGTTATTTCTGCTTCTTTCTTCTTCTGATCTATTTCCTTTTGCATCTTACCTCCGTGACGGATAAACTTACGTGTTGGAGAAAACTCACCAAGCTTATGCCCAACCATATCTTCTGTTACAAGAACTTCAATATGAGTCTTACCGTTATACACACCAAATGTAAAACCCACCATCTCAGGAGAAATATCAGAACGACGGATCCAAGTCTTAATAACCCCAGTTGTTTCAGGGCGCTTGCCGAGAACTTTCTTGAGTACTCGTTCGTCTACGTATGGACCTTTGTGAAGTGATCGTGTCATGGTTGGTTAATAGGGCTTAATTATATCAGATTTTTATTGAAAGTAAAGACTTTTTAGAGATTTACTTTATATTACTTTTTCTTTCGAACTACACGACGAGAAACAATATGTACGTTAGAATATTTCTTAGGTGCACGAGTCTTGTGTCCACCTGTTGTCTTACCTTGCTTGGTCTTTGGACGACGTGTTCCACGAGGCTGCGCTCCTTCTCCTCCTCCGTATGGGTGGTCAACTGGGTTACGAGCCATCGCACGAGTCTTAGGTCTAATACCCAAGTGGCGTGAACGACCAGCTTTACCAATATTACGTAGTCTGTACTCATCATTTGAAACTTCACCAATAGATGCAAAACACTGATCTACTACTTTACGAACTTCTGTTGAAGGAAGTTTGAGGGAAGTGAATCCGTTGTCATGCGCAACAACTTGTGCGAATGTTCCTGCTGAACGTACAAGCTTAGCTCCCGCACGAGGCTTGACCTCAATATTATACACAAATGTACCAACTGGAATATTCTTGAGCATCACACGATTACCAGTGAGAAGATCAGCTTTTTCTGAAACAATAAATGTATCTCCTACTTTTACAGACTTAGGGACAAGAACATATGTCTTTGCTCCGTCCTTGTATGCAGCAAGCGCGATGAATCCTGATCGGTTAGGATCATACTCGATAGTCTGAATCTTTGCAGGGATATCTAGTTTGTTGTACTTAAAATCAATCTCACGATATGAACGCTTGTGCCCTCCTCCCCTATGCTGAGAAGTGATGCGACCATACGCGTTTCGCCCTGAACCACGACGGAAACCTTTTGTGAGGGGCTTATATGGATCATTCGTTGTGAGAACTCCGCGGTAGGTTACCGTGGACATCTTACGACGTGATGGAGTTGTTGGTTTGTATGTTTTCATAAATAATTCGTTACTGAGATACTATGCAAGAGTGATGGTGTCGCCTTTCTTCAAGAACACAATTGCTTTTTTCATTCCCGCTTTTGTTCCAAAACGTCCACGAACAAAAACAGCTTGTGACTGAATATTAGTGATATTAACAGCTCGTGGTGTAACCTTGTACTCACGCTTGATCTCTGCGATAACTGAGTGCTTAGTAGCATTTGATGCAACGACAAATGTATATGCATTAGCAACTGATTGAGCTGAAGCTTTTTCTGTAATACGAGGAACTAGTATAACTTTTGAAGTTATAGCCTTATCGTCTTTCTTTTCGATTGTTGTTTTCTTTGTTGCCATATACTGTTAATTACTTATACTATTTTGCCTTTGCAGTCTTTTGCTTAGAAGTTAGATAGGCAATTGTGTCTTCTGGATTTGCTATAACTAAGTAACGTGAATTAGCGATATCAAGCGGATTAAGATCATCCATAGTATGAAGTGTCATATATGGCAGGTTACGGAATGCGCGCTTAGTTATATCATCACCTTTACTCACGGTCATATAGACGTTGTTAGGTTTCTTATAGCAAAGTGTCTTGAATCCCTCTATTGTTGTGAGACCTTTCATTGAAATATCGGCATCTTTTGTCTTGCCAGTTTGTGCAGGAATAGTATCAACAAATATCACCTTTCCAGCTGCAAGCTTAGCAGATAGAAGTGAGTAAAGAGCAGCAACCTTCATACCACGAGGAATGGTTTTCTTATAATTCTTTTCGTTGCGTGGACCAAATGTTACTCCTCCTCCCTTCCATAATGGAGACTGAGCAGAACCGTGACGAGCGCGACCAGAACCTTTTTGATTCCATGGCTTCTTGTGTGAACCACGAACCTCAGCACGATTCTTAGTGTGAGCTGTACCCGCGCGGCGATTAGACGCTTGTGAGTTAACAACTTGTGCAACAAGATCAGCATTCCACTCCGCACCAAAGATAACCTCTGGAACATCGAGCTTCTTACTAACTTTCCCTTCAATTGTATAGACGTTTACTTGCATACTTGTATTATTACCCCTTTATTTCAACTACTGTGCCACGCTTACCGGCGACTGCTCCTTTAACAAGAAGAATCCCATTAGTAACATCTACGTCAAGAATAGTTACATTCTTAAGTGTAATGCGATCACTACCCATTCTTCCTGGCATACGCTTACCTTTGTTAACACGCTGCTGGCCTGTAGAACCGATAGAACCAACTTCACGCATTGAGTGCTTCTGACCATGCTGATGCCATCCTCCGTGCATACCATGACGCTTCATACCTCCCTGGAAACCTTTTCCTTTTGAAATACTTGATACTGTTACAACATCTCCTTTAGAGAAAATATCACATGCTATCGTTGCTCCAGCTGATAGGTCTCCACCTGGAGTACGAAACTCTTTCACAACCTTATATGCAGAACCTTTAAGATGTCCAAGAACAGCCTTTGAAACACGTTCTTTTTTCTGCTCTCCACTCCCTACCTGAATAGCATCATAGCCGTCAGTTGCCACACTCTTAATAGCAGTCACGGTAAGTGGTGTTGCTTTTAGAATTGTTGCAGGGTGAACTTTCCCATCTTCGGAAAAGAATTCTGTCATATGTTGCTTTGTTGCGAGTGTGAATTTCATACTGATTGTTGAAGGTTTTTCGGATTCGTGATTTGACCTTGTATACTACGCCATTTTCACATCAATATCAACCCCTGACGGAAGTGATAGATTAGTGAGGGCTTCAATTAGCTTAGGTTGTGGGTTGATGATGTCAACTAAACGCTTATGTACACGCATCTCAAACTGCTCACGAGCATCCTTATACACGAACGATGCGCGGTTAACAGTATATTTCTTGATCTCTGTTGGGAGAGGGATAGGGCCAAGAATTGTAGCTTCAAAGCGTCTTGCTGTATCGATTATCTGCTTAACAGATGCATCTAAGACTTTACTCTCATATGCTCTAACGCGAATGCGAAGCTTTTGCACTTCTGCTACTTTCGGCGTTTTACTAGCTTTTTTTGTTGCAACTGCTGTCATGCTTGGTAATTACGTTCTTTCTTTCGAAAGAACACTTAGATCTAGGCGATTATCTTTGTTACGACACCCGCACCAACTGTCTTGCCTCCTTCACGGATAGCGAAACGTCCCTGTTCCTCAAGAGCGATTGGAGCGAGAAGCTTAACTGTGAACTTCATAGTGTCCCCTGGCATAACCATTTCTGTTCCAGCTGGGAGTGTTACTTCTCCAGTTACGTCAGTCGTGCGTACGTAGAACTGTGGCTTGTAACCATTAAGGAAAGGAGTGTGTCGTCCACCTTCTTCTTTCTTAAGGATGTATACCTCACATTCGAAATCTGTGTGTGGCTTTACAGATCCCGGCTTTGCAAGAACTTGTCCACGGAGAATATCTTCCTTCTTAATACCACGGATAAGAATACCTGCGTTATCTCCCGCCTGTCCTTCTGGAAGAGACTTATTAAACATCTCAATACCAGTTACCACTGTCTTTACTGTATCTTTAAGACCAACGATTTCGATTTCTTCGTTAAGCTTAAGTACTCCACGCTCGATACGTCCTGTTACTACAGTTCCACGTCCTTCGATAGTGAAGATATCTTCTACTGGCATAAGGAATGGCTTTGCAGTATCACGTTCTGGTACTGGAATATAGGTATCAAGTGCGTTCATGAGCTCAACAATCTTCTGCGCCCATGGATCGTTAATATCAGTCGCGACTGATGCCTTGAGTCCTGAGCCACGGATGATAGGTGTATTAGCACCATCAAATCCTTGCTTTGTAAGGAGTTCACGGATTTCTTCTTCAACAAGTTCAATCATTTCCTGATCTTCAACCATATCGCACTTGTTAAGGAAAACCACGATACGAGGTACACCCACCTGCTTGGCTAGGAGGATGTGTTCACGTGTTTGTGGCATAGGACCATCAGTTGCAGCTACCACGAGGATAGCACCGTCCATCTGTGCGGCACCTGTAATCATGTTCTTAATATAGTCAGCGTGCCCTGGAGCATCGATGTGTGCATAGTGACGAGCATCTGTCCAGTACTCTGAGTGAGAAAGAGAAATAGTAATACCACGAGCTTTTTCTTCTGGTGCCTTATCAATATCATCAACACCTTTTGTCTTGATAGACTGATCTTTTAGGTGAAGTACGTTAAGGATACCCGCTGTAAGAGTGGTCTTTCCGTGGTCAACGTGACCAATGGTTCCTACGTTTACGTGTGGTTTTGAACGATCGAAGTTTTCTGCTGCCATATGTTTTTGTTGGGTCTTGCCGCCCGTACATTTTGTAAACAAAATGTTATAGGGGTATTGGACTATTAAATATAATAAAGAGAAACTAATATAACACGAATAATAATTGCACTACTTAGCCAAGCAAGAACAGTAGATGCTAAGTCAGTCCTGCAATCATATCACACAGATACAATATTCGCAAGCACTATGATATGTAACATTTGTATTATGCAAAGTAAATACTAAGAACTTGCAAAAAGCTTTTCAGTAAAGAGATTGAGGATTTGCCCGAATGAGAAAAAAAGTATTACGGTTGGAGGTGGTACTGGAGACGTTACTGTAAAAGAGAGCGGATTTGTGACGGAAGGAACACCTGAAGCCGACCCTCCACCTACAGTTCCACCTACTGCAGTTGTAAGAAAACGTACAGTATGTGATCCAGGAGACATGCTTGCAGGCACAGTAAACGAATAACTACCACTAAATGTACGAGATATAGGGCCAGATGCTGGGAAAGTTCCAGTATTTGCTATCATTGTTGATCCATATGAAGTTGCTTCTGTATCAAATGCTGGTCCAGTATTACTTGTATTATTAAAAAGATATACAAGACAGTTGCCGGTACCTGATGTTGGAGCTCCTGCATCATACATAATTGAGCCACTCACGACTATGGTTGCAGTTTGCCCAGGAAGATATGAAGATCTGTCCGGATTGGACGTTGTTCTACATGTCCAAGCAAATTCACCACTTGACGGAGAGATGAGGTAAGTATACTGAGTAAGCGCTTGCGCATGTGAAAAAGATAAGAGTGAAAATACCGTATATGCAATCACAAGTGCAATTAAGTTGTTTCGTCGAATATATCTATAGTAAGTATGTGTCATATATAAAAATATCTTATAATGATTCTTTCACACGTACACGTCTCATAAAAGAAAAGAATGTTACAGCAATAATACCAACAAACAAGCCTATGGCAATCTGTTGATATGGCGAAGGCCGTAAAGATGTTGTATTTTTTTCAGTAATTAATGGGGAAGTTGTAGATTGCTGTACATATCGCTGTATATCGAAAGGATTAGTAGAGCTACTTAACACTACCCCAGATGATGAGAGGAGGGTGGTAATAACAGCACCTTTCCTACAATCAGTCAGAAATTCTTGTCTTGCAAAAAAAGTACTTGCATCAACCTGATCAGATGTACACATTCTACCGCTGTCATCTGTGATGGTATTTTTAACTTGTATGCCTTTTGAAGGAGAAGCATTTACCGTTGTAATTACAAGAATCTTACCTTCTGATAGTTCAGAAATAGATGTATTCAAAATATTTCCGTATGAGCCTTGTACCACAAATGAAGCAAGAGCATGGCCGTTACCATCTTTTGTAAAAACGTCTACGTAATATCTTCCTGGTGGAATTGATGTAACCGGGAGAGGTGTTGGTGTATTTTTTCGTACTGGAAGCTCTTTATTTACGATGTTTTTTCCAAGCGGAGATGCTACATGATACCCGATAACAAGGGTTGTATCTATAGTAGAAACACAAGATATCTCTTGTCTATTTTTATTTGTACATGTAAGGAGTGAAGCTACTCCTGGGATGGAAACATTTTGTAGTAGCTTTTGCGACCCGAGAGGAAGTCCTCCAGTAGTCTCTGCGACGAGATCAAATGAAAGGTTATCCCCTGATATATATGGAGGAATAGAGTATGAAAAGTTGCGTCGGACTATCTCCCCTTCACGTATAGTTGCAACTTTACCTAGAGAGGACGCATCTACGATATTACCCATACCGTCAATAACATGCATTCCGTAAACTATATCATTTTGCTTTCCCATTTCGCTTACGAGAGAGAAACTACCTGTAATCTTGTTATCAGATTCTCGTTTGAATGTAACATCAGTCAGGCTAACATCGGCAACAATGATAGAAGAAACCTCTTGTGGTCTTATTATCTGGACCTGATCAGATGATGTTGTGACCGGCATTTGAGCGTACACAGCATTAACATATATAACTAGGGCTAAGGGGAAAAGTATACGAACTAGATTTTTCATTATGCTTTAGTATACTAAAAGTACTTATATACACCTCATGTGTTATCAACAGATGCCTACGACTATTTATATATCCTCAAATAAACAAGTGCGCATAACTTAGAAATAAGTAATCCAGAAAACGCAATAATAAGCCATGTATTAACATTCCCTGATAGACCTTCCACAACAATACCGACAAATAACAATACCGAAGTTACAGCGTAAGATACCCACGAGGAATAAAATCTATGGCTTGCATCACGCTCATCTTGATCTTTTTCACGCCAAATAATAATAAACTTTGTAATATATAAAATCACTAATAGCGCTACAACTCCTACTGAGAGCATGATTTGCATCATCATGTCAAAAGGGTTAAGCAAGAAAAGCAAAACAGTACTAAGTAATGTTAAAAGAGTAACCTCTGCATAAAATGTCTTTTGCATATGCTAAATAGTAGTAACACGTAAATCGTGTATATTATTATACTACTTTTTTTTAACCCAAAAAAGCTTTTCCACCGAAACACCAAACTCTTCTGCTAAATGAAGTGCTAGTAGTAAACTAGGAATATAATTCCCTTTTTCTACAGAAATAATGGTCTGCCTGCTGACATGAACTCTTTGAGCTAGTTCTTCTTGTGTCCATCCTTTTTTTTGCCGTAAGTGCATTACATCATTGTTCATATTTAATAGTGCTGTCTTAAATAATATTCATGTATAGTATATACAGTATAATACCCACAAAAGTATAGCTTTCTATACTTTTATGGGTACATACTTTATACACAACGCGAATAACTACGGGAGAAGTACACCAGCTATACCATGAACAACGCCGTTTGATGTCAATACATCTGGAGTTGCAACACGTATACCGTTTATCAATACTTGACCGTTTGCTATGGTGACAGTAAGAGTTTTACCTGCTACCGTGGTAAGTACTTGACCATTTTTTAGATCAGATGCCTTAAGAAGACCAGGTACAACGTGGTACGTGAGAATACCTGTAAGAGTTGCCTTGTTCTCTGGTTTGAGAAGGTTAGCGACAGTTCCTTCAGGAAGTGCATTAAACGCTGCATTGTCTGGAGCAAATACCGTGAATGGGCCTGTTCCCTTTAATGTATCTACAAGACCAGCTGTCTGTACGGCTGTTACAAGAGTAGAAAATGCTGGCACTGATACGGCGGTATCAATAATATCCTTCGCAGGTGCCTGTGCAACTGGTTGTGCAGGTGGGAGAAGTACACTACCGATCACATGAATCACTCCATTTGAAGTAATAACATCTGGTGCGACTACGGTTGCTTTGCCATTAATAAAGACTTGTCCGTTTCGTATTGTAAAGAGAAGTGTTGCCCCTTGAACCGTTGTTAATGTCATACCATCTTTAATATCATCTGAAGTGTAGATTCCAGGAACTACGTGATAGGTCAAGATATCAGTAAGCTGTTTCTTGTTCTCTGGCTTGAGAAGGTTAGCAACTGTTCCTGCTGGAAGTGCGTTAAATGCACGATTTGTTGGAGCAAATACTGTGAATGGCCCAGTTCCTTTAAGTGTGTCTACAAGACCTGCTGCCTGTACCGCTGCTCCAAGAGTGGAGAGACCTGGTGTTCGTACGACATTAGTCACAACATCTTGTGACATAAGTCTCATTCCTCCAGCGTTATCCTTTGTTCGCTTCATTACTGAAGAGGTAAATTTTCCAAGTCCTTGTGAGTTACTCTCATGCTTTTCAAACTTCTTGTACTCATTCTTCTTTTCTTTTTGCGAACCATAATTCATGTCATTCATAGCACTTGCATTCATAAGTGTAAGTGATGTTACAAGTATGCTGACTCCTATAATTTTTTTCATAATAATATCTTTAGTTATTTTTAGTATCTTAGTAAATGTATTCATGAGGTGCTTTTTCAAATGTAAAGCACACTTAACATAGTATATAGAGTGCGTACGTAAAGTCAACTTTACGTTCTGTGGATATACTATACATACAATAAACGACGCCGTAGGCGTCGTTTATTGTATTTCCATTTATACTAATTCCCTCAGAATTTATAAAAAATAATACATCAATGAAGATACGCGAAGAGCGCATGTTTTTGGAGGAAGACGTAGTAGACCTACGGCGACTGACAAAAACATGCGCTCGACAAAGTAGATTCGCGATTTATTACTTTTTGTTCTCTGCGATATCTTTCGCAATGTTCTGAGGAACAACATCATATCTTCCGAACTCCATCGTGAAGCTTGCTCGCCCTTCTGTCATCGAACGAAGTGAGTTAACATACCCGAACATTTCAGATAGTGGCACCATAGCATTCACTACTTTATCCTGTCCTCTATCACCCATCCCTTCTATCTGTCCACGCTTAGAAGAAATGTTTCCTGTGATATCCCCGTAGAACTTATCCGGTGTAACTATCTCTACTTTCATGATTGGCTCAAGAATTACTGGCTTTGCTTTTGAAACAGCATCAGCAAGCGCCATCCCTGCTGCTAGCTTAAAGGCGATTTCTGATGAGTCCACTTCGTGGAATGATCCGTCATACACCTCACATGATACATCTACCATCTTAAAGCCCGCAAGTGTTCCACGGTCCATAGACTCACGAAGTCCTTTTTCTACAGCTGGTACATACTCCTGAGGGATTGCTCCACCTTTAATGGAATTGATGAACTCAAAACTGTCATAGCGCTTTACTGCTTTTGGTAAATCTTCATCTTTAATACTATAATCAATCGGTTTGATATTAATCTTCACGTGACCATACTGCCCACGACCTCCTGACTGCTTGATATACTTTCCTTCACCTGACGCACTTCCCTGTATTGTTTCTTTGTATGCAACTTGTGGCTTGCCTGTGTTTGCCTCTACGTTAAACTCACGCTTCATACGATCAACAATAATATCGAGGTGTAGTTCACCCATTCCTGAGATAATTGTTTCGAGTGTTTCTTCATCAGACGTCACACGAAATGTTGGATCTTCGATTGCAAGCTTAGAAAGCGCAATACCCATCTTTTCTTGATCAGCTTTTGTTTTCGGCTCTACACGCATTGAGATAACAGGTTCTGGAACGACAATTTTTTCAAGTACAATTGGCTTATCCTCGCTACACATAGTATCTGAGGTAATAGTATCCTTGAGTCCAACGGCTGCTGCAATTTCTCCAGCGTATACGGTTTTTACTTCTTCTCGTTCATTTGCATGCATACGAAGGATACGAGATACACGCTCTTTCTTGTCTTTGGTCGAGTTATAGATATAACTTCCAGCTTCAAGAGTTCCTGAGTACACTCGGAAGAATGTAAGCTGCCCAACGAACGGGTCTGCCATAGACTTAAATGCAAGTGCTGCAAACGGCGCAGTGTCTGACACCTCTACTTCAATAGTATCTCCTGTAGTAGGATCGATTCCCTTAGGGGCCGCAATATCAAGAGGTGATGGTAGGTAATCAACTACCGCGTCTAGCACGAGTTGTACTCCACGATTCTTAAGTGATGATCCACAGAACACAGGGAAAAGTTCATTTGCAATAGTTGCTTTACGAATAGCTACTTTAAGTTCATCAACAGAGAATTCTCTACCTTCTAGATAGGCTGTCATGAGGTTCTCGTCAGTCTCGACGATTTTTTCTATCATTTCTGCACGACGCTTCTTCGCTTCCTCCAGTAGCTCAGCAGGGATTTCTGTAAATGAAACATCCTTACCTTTATCACCTGTAAACTTAACCTCCTTCATAGTAAGCAGGTCGATAATACCATCAAAATTTTCTTCTTCTCCTATCGGCATGTGCATACGAACAGCTTTCTTTGAAAGTCTGTCAATAATAGAGTTGAAGCTTTTGTCATAATTAGCACCCATACGATCAAGCTTGTTGATGTAGCAGATACGTGGCACCATCGCATCAGATGCATATCTCCAGTTAGTTTCTGACTGTGGCTCAACACCTGCCACTCCATCGAAAACAACAACAGCACCGTCAAGCACACGAAGTGATCGCTTCACTTCAATAGTAAAGTCGATGTGTCCAGGGGTATCAATAATGTTGAAACGACATTTCTTGGAAACATCATTTGCTGGCATGTAAGTAGGACTCCAGAACGCCGTTGTTGCAGCTGATGTAATAGTAATACCACGTTCACGCTCTTGCTCCATCCAGTCCATCACGGTTGCTCCATCGTGCACTTCACCAATTTTGTGTGATACACCAGTATAGAACAGAATACGCTCGGTAGTAGTTGTTTTACCAGCGTCGATATGAGCAATAACTCCAAAGTTACGTGTTTTATTTAGTGGATAGTCGCGAGCCATGGTGATAATTGATAGTTAATGGTTAATAGTTAATGGTTTATTTGATGCGTTTTGCTTCGCAAAACGCATCAATAGAAAATAAAAAACCGCTTGTGCAGTAGTTACAATACTATCATAAAAAAAATGACTAAGGAAGTGCAGTAATACGACATACTAAAGGCCACATGGCCATTTGCAATAACAAGGACGACTTCCTCAATATTGTATACACCATGTGGCCTGTGCCACGCACTAGTGGTTGCCCTCTTTGGGTGCATGTCACCGCTTTACCGAATCTCACATACCCGTAGGCCTGCAAGATATTGGCAGCAAGCGAGATAGCAAGCACCGTAGAAAGTACCCAAACTGCGATTTTCATAAGGATTCCCCTTATACGTTGTTTAACACCTCCATATCATACACCCCCAATGACTACTAGGCAATTACAGGTAGTTACGAGCTTAAATACAAAGAGCGATACCTACGGTATCGCTCTTTGTATTTGAATTCTAGTTTTATCTATTTTTCTCATTTTAGATAAAATGAAAGGCAAAGAAATTTTTAAGACCACGATGTACTACAAGTACAATGCATGGATTAAAAATTTTCTTTATAGAAACAAGATTACCATGCAAAGTGTGCAAATGCCTTGTTTGCTTCTGCCATTCTGTGAGTATCTTCTTTCTTCTTCACAGCACTACCTTCGTTATTTGCAGCTGCCATGAGTTCATCCGCGAGCTTAAGGCGCATTGCCTTACCCTTCTTGTTATTTGCAGCTTCTAGTATCCAGCGAAGTGCGAGCATGAAGCGCCTCTCTTCACGTACTTCACGTGGCACTTGGTAGTTAGCGCCTCCGATACGGCGTGAGCGAACTTCCGTAAGAGGCCCTGCGTTATTAAGTGCTTGATTGAAGATTTCAAGAGGGTCTTCAACTTTCATCTTTTCTTTAATTACATCAAAGGCACCATACACAATATCCTGCGCAATTGACTTCTTACCTCCAATCATCACATAGTTAATAAACTTTCCAACCTTTACAGAGTTGTACTTTCCGTCTGGTCCTACTATATTTCGATTTTTAACTTTTCTTCGCATTTTTGATTAACGGTTAATGGTTAATGGTTTTTGGGAAACAAAAGCAAAGCTTTTGTTTCGACTATTAATTATTAACTAATTACTAGTTTGTCTCACGTTCGTTCCCAGAAAGCTATGGTACTCCGTGAAATGTTTAATAAGGTAGCGCTTTCGTTACTCTAAACGAGTGTTTTCTATACTACAATAAAATACTATAAATAGCAAAACGCGACCCTCGGATGAATTTTGTATGCACTGTATGTACTATGCTTTTAAATAATTTGTCCTTGTGTATTCAGCAAATTTGTTAAATTCTTCTTCTGTCATGTAAACGATCCCCATTTCATCATCTGGTTTGTTATATCGAGATGAGTTTCTGTTCGTATTCGTTTGTAAAATTTGCACCATCTTGACAACGGATTGTTCTTGCTTATTTAGAATAACAACATCAAACTCAAAACCTTCGGTCAATTTTTTATTCTCTTCGAAGAAAGAAGTGAGTTCTTCTGATGCAAACAAATCCTTCGAATCAATTGCATCAAAATTATCAAGACCAGTTCTACGCAGGTCACGCATAGTAAGTCTTATTTTCCTTAACTTACTTCTAAAATGATTATCAAATCTCAGACCAAATAACTCTAATAGTTTTACCGATTCTTGACGAGCGTAGTAATCCTCCTCATCTTTAGCGCCTTCCATCAATTCAAAAAACATATCAGATTTATGACCTAAACCAAAATTTCGAGTATTTCGTAAGTCATTATGACGACTATCACTTGCTGAGAGGTTTCTCACTGCACTTTCAAAGGATTTGTAGAGTGTTTCCAAATAAAAAACGTCATTTGAAGTATACTCGCCTTTTTTAAGAATACTATAGCCAGTATAACTATAATTGAATAGCACACTAATATTCTCTCCTTCTTTTCCGACCATAACCTTAGCCTCTCCATCAGCGTAGACACAAACTTCTACTAATTTATCTTTAAAACTGAACTCATAGGAATCACCTTTATCGACCAAAATAAGCTCCCCTTTCTCATTGTCAAAGACAGCTTCAAAGGCATCAGAAAAACTCTTCGAAATATTATTACTTAGATAATCAAATGAACCCTTGAGCTCCCCTGTTCTATCTCTATTAATCCTGTAATGTCTAGACCACTCCTCATCTATTGCAGAGTCGATTCTCTCATTCACTGTTTTACCCGAAATAGAATTAGACGACTTACCAATAAATCCACTTCCTCTCCGTGGACAATTAGCGTGCTTGTAAGTATCGTCATCGTTATCAAAATCGAATTCGTTACGGTGGGTATATTCATAGACATCATCTCTCGCTCTAACAATTTCAAAAAAAGTTCGAGCTTGCGACTCGGTAATTTTTGTATTTTTGGCTATTAGCTCAATGACGGGATGATAGTCAGGTAATAATGAGTACAGTAGACCTTCTGGAGTCTTCCTAAGATTTTCAAATTGATGACCTTCTGGAACGAGTTTTTCATTAGCTTTACTGTATGGCTCTTGATTTGTTTGAGATGAGTTTGTTGGATCTTGTTTAAATGGCGGCATATTTATCATTTTTAAAACACACCTTTAAGTATCTCTCTCTAAAATTGCAAGTTTTTTGTGAACAAATTGAAACATGTTGATATATTTACAAATTTAAAGAGCCACCCCGAAGAGGTCGCTCTTTAAGCAAAGCAGGTAAACAAATAGATTACTTCTTAGGTGCTGCTGCTCCTGCCTTAGGTCGCTTTGCTCCATAGAGAGATCGTCCCTGTCGGCGCTTATCAACTGGTGTTGCATCCATGCGTCCGCGAACGATATGGTAACGTACTCCTGCTAGATCCTTCACACGTCCGCCACGAAGTACTACCACTGAGTGCTCTTGTAGCTTGTGCCCTTCACCAGGAATGTATGCTGTTACTTCCATACCGTTAGTAAGGCGAACACGAGCAATCTTTCGAAGCGCAGAGTTAGGCTTCTTTGGGGTTGTTGTTGTTACCTTGATACATACACCACGCTTAAATGGCGAATCATAAAAATTAGGCTTATTCTGAATAGCATTGAATCCTCGCGTCATAGCTATAGAGCGTGACTTACGAATCACTTTTGCGCGAGGCTTCTTAATAAGTTGACTAATGGTTGGCATAAATATCGAACTGAAAATATAGAATAGTAGACACATCCTACCAAATGAGGCACTATTATGCAAGTTCAGTGCGTGCTTTTTTCAGGTATCTCGTAAGTGTCTATAGTGTAACTATGGAAAACCCTATATCCCATTAGCTATACTTCTTAGTGTATTTTACTCTGTCTTTATTTTTTTTAATGAAACAATTCTATCGTTTTTGAGACTATATACTATGGCAAGTGTTGGATACATGACAATATAATCCCCCTCGCTAACATTTGAGTAAAATGGATTTTGTTTCTTAAGCGACTCCGGATCTTGTACGCGGACAATTGCCTCAGGCTTACCTTCTGGAAGATTGGTAACTCTTCCGACACGTGCAAGTATCTCAGACTTTGATATCACAACATCACCACCAAACTTAGTGCTTGCTACTGAATATCCTCCATAGAAAAGTCCAGCAAGAAGCAGAGTTACTGTAAAAACCTTAACAGCTGATTCTGTAGTTGGAGAAAGTAAGATACTTTTCAATGCACGTTTACCTAGTTTTTTTACACCAGAGGTTGCTATTTTAAGAGGAGAGGTATGGGAAGGTTTTCTTGCAAGGGTTTTTTTTGCAGACACAGTTCTTTTAGCAACGGTGTTAGCAGAAGAAGCCCTTGTTGTACTAATTCGTTTAACAGGAACTTTTACCCCTTGTGTTTGTGATTTTACTTGAGAGGACTTTTTCATTAGTGTATACAAAAATACTGCTGAAATAACTACATACGTAGTGTATACCTAAAAGGACAATAATAAAAGACAACAAGGAGACAAAATGTGGACAAGTTTATTGTAAAAATTTTTATGACTTTTATAACAACGCCATAACTCCCGCTCGTATATACGGCATGATTTGAGAATAAAGGACAGATGCAATAAGTATCGCACCGATAAGATACACCGGATTGAAAAATGCTGTGGTTTTCATTTTAAGTCTTGGAAAAATCCCTTGTAATATAGCCATTCCATCAAACGGTGGGATAGGGATGAGATTAAAGACAGCCAGTGAGATATTGATAGAAAGTATCGTGAACAACGCTTCAAGTAGAGGCTGTGTGAGTGCTCCTTGTAGTGCTAAAATTTTTATTGCTACCAGTGCCACAACAGCAAGGAGGAGATTAGTGAGCACTCCTGCTGCCGCAACAAACACCTCTCCAAGTCGAGTCCGTATCACGTGTATGTTATACGGAACAGGCTTTGCCCAACCGAAAAATGTCCCAGCCGTGAAAAACGCAACCAACGGTACGATAACAGATCCAATCATATCAATATGAGGGACTGGGTTAAGTGTTAGTCTTCCTGCATAGTATGCAGTTTTATCCCCTTGTACATACGCAGCATAGCCGTGAGCTATCTCATGGAGAATAATAGAAAAAAGCGCAACAATTATTGGAAACGCGGTCTGTAAAACGCTTGCATTTTCTAGCATGAAACTATAATACCATAACTAGGGGTTAGATATTTAGAGACTAGGGGCTAGAAATCATTAAACATTTACGCCTACCTCTATCCTGCCTGCTTAAAAGTTTGCAAAAACATAGAAAAGGTGTTAAGATTACACACATTCGACAAAGCTAACAGTTCTTGAAAAAGTCCTACCCGCCTAGTCCCTAAATCCTAATTATCTACCCCTATGGCAAAAACATGTCCACTCTGCGATAAAGGCTCGAAAGTTGTTGGAAAGTATAGCAACTCTGTTCGTGCTACCAAGTTCAACCCAGCAGGCGATCGTCGTGTCTACCCTAACCTCCAGTGGGCACGTATCCCTAATGGTCCGAGAGTGAAGATCTGCACTAGCTGCATGAAACGTGGTCTACATCTTCAGATTAAACTCTAATCCAGATATCAAAAGCGTGATTCCTTCGGAATCGCGCTTTTGAATAAATTGCACACATAAGCTTTGGAAGTTAAAAGAATATTTGTAATTTCAGACAGAATCGCTAAGATGAAACGCGGTAAAAATACAACCTTTCCAAAGATAAACATTGAACAAGATTTTGAGTCTAAACTTACCAAAGCGAAAAAGAGTGTAATTCCTCTAAAGAACGATGAGATTGATAAGCATATTAGCCCTGACTGGTTGAAACGAAGAAATTCTTACAACAATAGTAATTGGTTTCTGGCAGAGATGAACCCCATCGAGCTTGGTGTATGGTCTAAAGCTGGAGAGCTTCCACTAAGGTGGACTAATGGATCACTATCAGAAACAGCAGAGCGTGTTAAAAAAGCTTTCGCTAGAAAATCAAAATTTCTAAGCAAACGACCGAAGCATGCAATTCCAGGAATTTTAAAAATTTCTAAACACTTGGAACAAGGAGAAAAATATCTTTACCCGATTGTTTTTAAAACTGATACTGGCACCCAAGGTAGAAAAAGATTAAAAAGAAAAATGAAAGGTGACATAGATGATGGATGTATGCGCTCTATCGCTCTCGCTATTTCTGGTAAAAAGAACCTTCTTGTATATTTTGGAATTCCTAAGTAATTGCAACTGGTTCGCATCTTGTCTACTTACTTGTTTCTACTTCTAATACTCTTCCATCACTTATAAATGTAATCGTTCCTCTATCAATAGTTGAGAGAATCTCTTTTGCATATTTTTGTAATCTCTCGAGCGCTTCAGGGTTCGGATGTCCGTACTTGTTATCTTTGCCTGCGCTTATCACCGCGTACTCCGGACGAGTATACGAGAGCAGTTGATCACCGCTACTGTACTTGCTCCCATGATGCCCAGCTTTGTAGACAGTGATGTTACGCGGTAACTCTCTGCTGATGAGCTTGCCTTCATATACTGTCGGTAGATCACCAGTTAATAAAAAAGTATGCTCGCCATATGTTACCAACATACTTACTGATGCATCATTTGTATCTTCACTTCGCACATCGTAGTTAGTTGGTGGAAATAAAATCCACGCAGTTACTCCGTCACCAAAATCTATCATGTCTCCCGTTCGTGCCACATGCACCTCGGTCTTCTCTCCATCAATATGTTTATCGAGGTCTGCAAATATTCCCGTGTCACCATCTCGAGGAGACATGATAACTTTTTTAACTTCGTATTTTTTCAAAACAGGAATCAGCCCTGTCACATGATCAGCATCTGGATGTGTTGCAACAATCACATCAAGAGTGTGATCAAAAAATGATACTTGCTCTGATAACCTCTCGAGCACTACATCAGTTCCTCCACCATCAATGAGCATGTCTTTACCGCTTGGCGTCTGTATGAGTATCGCGTCTCCCTGACCAACATCAAGAAATGAAATACGCAACTCTCGTGTAGACGTATGTAACGCTACATAAATACATAGAGCAATAAGAAGACAAAGTGATACAGAGACGGCAATAACACGTCCATACTCTTTCATGATTTCTCTAAACTCTAGAACCATGTTTCGTCTTGCTTTCATAATCTGGAATCCTATCACTTTTGATGTCACTTTGCATCTTGTTCCCACATGTATTCGTTAGTAGCATCTCTATCTTCAACACTATATACTTAGACCATCTATCATCATCAATTTCTTTCTATGGACCTCTCTAACTTCATCACTTCATTTTCTTACATTGGAATTTTTTTACTCATGATAAGTAATGGTGTTGCGAACTTCCCATCATCGCAGTTACTGTATCTTATTGCAGGATACTTCGTATCGACTGGATCATTACTTTTTATTCCGACCATTATCGCAGGAGCTCTTGGTAATGCCATCGGTAACATCATTACATTTATGTTAGTAAAAAAATATGACAAGCCGTTTGCTCGTAAAATATTGATGATGGATGAAACAACCTTCACGAAAGTCCACTCTGCACTTCATGCGACATTTACTCGTCGTGGCCTATGGTATATATTCATTGGCAAACTTGTTCCATCTATAAAAGCATTCATTCCGATAGTTGCAGGTCTTGCTAATACAAAAACAAAAATCACATCTGTTATCTTCTTGCTTGCTTCCACCATCTGGGCGATAGGTATCACATCACTTGGGTACTACTTTGGAAAAAATATTACACTCACCTCATTTACCGCAGTATCACTATGTATCGGACTTATTGTGATGTTCTTTGCATACAAAGCTATCGCAAAGAAGTTATAATCCAAGCATCGTCATTTAATAGAAAACTTTTTACATGAAACGTAATGAGGTGCGCACTACATGTATTTCTCATACCTAATACTTCATTATGCCACTTATTACTACTCCTTCTTTTGTAACCACTGTTTCATCAATCTTTTTTCTAGTGAGAAACGCTACAATAATAATGATTACAATATACATAGATATCATTCCGAGATAAGAAATTGATATGGTAAGTGATGAATATGGTAACCATGCGATACCCTTTGCGACAAATATCATGATATCTATTAATAGTGTGTTAAGATACCCAACTATATATGCAAGAGTCTCTCCAATATAAGACAAAACAACAACTGTAAAAGACAAAAGCATCGCAAGTGGAACAAGCGGCACAACAAGCACGTTGCTTATAAGCGAGTAGAGAGAAAACATTCCAAACGTGTGCATGATATACGGAGTGGTTGCAATGTATGCCGCGAGTGTTGTAGCAAGTGTGCTACGAATTAACTGACTGTGTACCTTAGTAAATAGTTCATCAAATATATCCGTCATGTACACAATACCGGCAGTTGCAAGAAATGAGAGATGAAGCGATACATCATGAAGTAACGACTCAGGTGAGTACATGACAATAGCAAAAAGCGACAACATGAGCGCTTGACGAGAGACATACGTTCGTCCAAGAAGTAATGCAACAAGTGATACAAATACCATGAGTGTCGCTCGTACCACGCTTGGCTCTGCACCTACCATAATGACAAAAAGTATCACCGAAAATGACGCAAGTATAACTCTAAGCACAAGCGGTAAAAATGCGAATACAAATAAAATAGACGAGATGACAATTGCGATATTAAATCCAGAGAGTACGATGATGTGTGATAGCCCCGCGACACGAAATGTTTGTTGTAGTTCTTTGGTAAGGGATGATGCTCCGAATAACATCCCACTTGCAAGCGATGATGCTGGCTGTCCAACATACATATTGATACGCGACACAAGATCGTCTTTCCATCTGATTAGGAGTGAAGGTACATCATGTGCATCACCGTCTAGTATCTCTATACGCGGATAATATACAACACTTCCTATACTCTTCGTTGCAAGGTATGATGCATAGTCAAATGCTTGTCCTCCGTTATGAGGAAGTATCTTTGTTGGCTCACGTACTATACCGGTAATGCTAATCGTTGAACCAACATCGTACCGTGGATAAAGCGGTACACGCACAAGTATGTCGTGTGTACTCTCATCTCTATCTTCTGGTCGAATGACAAATGTCTGATACTCATCCTTACTCTCAGGAGAGCTTACTATCGTAGCAGTAAACGTACACGCTGATTTACATAGATATGCTACTTTCTCTGCACTCATCTGTACACGTAAAGCACCGAGTGCGATACCAAGAGAAAAGATAAGTAATGGAACAAGAAGAATCGAACGTCTACTTTGTGAATTCTTTTCTTCATCATGCATTGTAGAGACATCTGATGATGGTTGAGGTGATGGATTTTTTCTTGTTACAAAAAATAGTGGATACCAATCAAGACTACTTGTATACACGCAATGAGAAGAGCTATCACAATCCCCTCGCTTACATACCTACTTGTATACCCGAATGTGATACCAAGTAACGTTGCGAGAACTCCGATAACTGTATAGATATGTATCTTCATGGTCTAACCTCGTAATAGCACAACACTAACACACAAAAGCACATTCCTCCAACCAGAGCTTAGAGTATGAGATGATACTAAAAGAGAGCCGGGTAGTCGTTCTTCGGCCCACGATATAATTGCAAGTTACTTGCAAGAGCAGCGGACGTTGCTATTACATCTGCTCGTTCATTCATAACCACTCCGGCATGACCTGGGACGTACTTCCATGTTACGTGTACTCCGTGTGCCTTTAGTCTATCTTCTTCATCTTTGAGCGCTTGCCAAAGGTCTTGGTTAAGTACTGGCTGTTTAGTCGAGCCTTTCCATCCGCGTTTGATCCACCCATCAATCCATTCCGTCATTCCTTTCTTTACATACTGACTATCAGTGCAGACTTCCACATACTTCACTCCTTTGCCTTCTATCTCACGTAATCCAAATAGCGCTCCAGATAGTTCCATGCGGTTATTCGTTGTCATCTCTTCGCGACCACCAAGTTCAATAACTTCATCGTGTGTTATATCACTATTAGTAGTCTCACCATGTGCGTTCTGCTTATTACTTTCTACTAAAAGAATCGCACCCCACCCCCCAGGTCCAGGATTTCCTCTACTTGATCCGTCAGTGTAAATAGTAATTTTCATACGAGATAGTATACCACTCACTTATTTTGCGATAGTTTAAAGAAATAGTAAATGTCTGTCCATATCCTCACTATCAGTTCCTTGCACTTTTCTAGTAAGAGCAGCTTGCGTAGAGCCTAGGTGTACGACTTTTTTACCAAGTTTATTCTCTAGAGTGTCTAGATGTTTGTGTATCTCTTCAAACTTAGTTGCTCTTTCACTTTCTCCGAACAAGTCCATCTGCTTTGGTGCTTCCTTAGATAGCTCATGCAATGTTATCCCAGTTGCTCGATAGAGTGTCCCTTTTTTATACATTCCCCTGAATTCATCTTCTATGCATGAGAGGATACTTTCCGGAATGCTTGTCGGGTGAGGCAAAACGATACATGCATGCATATACGTAAACTGCTGGGTTTTCAGGAAGAGTGATACCTTTTTCGGAGTTAAGTTATAATGCCTGGCTTTAGCACATGCTTCTTCTAGATGTTTAGAAAGTTGTGATACTAGAAAAGATATATCATTGGTTGGCGGATAAAATGTCCGAGTCTTCTGTATAGATGAATAGTCCGTCTTGGGGTTTGGGTCTATGTGCATGATAGAGATACCTTGCAGTTCTTTCCAGATTACTTGGTAGGGTTTGGATAGATGTTCTTGTACCCATGGTATATCCTTTCTGATGAACTCAAGAGCGGTACTCACACCGAGCTTTTGTAATGCTCCTGCTGTTCTACTTCCTATACCCCATATTTTCTCGATAGGCTTATGCGCTAGAAATTGTGTAATAGTGTGTATATCTATAACAGTAAGTCCGTTAGGTTTTACCCAGTTGGATGCAACTTTGGTAAGGACTTTTGTCGGAGCTATTCCTATAGATACTGATATTCCTAACTCATCATATACCTCACGCTTGATACATGTAGCTATTTCAAGCGGTGTCATCTTAAGTACCTTTTCTAGTCCAGTGAGATCAGCGAAGCATTCATCTATACTATACTCTTCTACATCATCAGCGTATCTACGAACGATATCAAACATTTGCTTTGAATATATTGCATATGATTTATAGTCTCCTGGTAAGACTATAACCTGTGGGTACTCTTTCTTGATTTTGTGAATCGGTGTACCACGTACGATACCGAGAGCTTTGGCTTCATATGACATTGCTGTTGCTATCCCACGCTCCTCCCCTGTTACGACAGGTAGCCCACGGAGTGATGGATTTTTCGCTTGTTCTACTCCAACGAAAAATGCATCCCCGTCCATGTGAAGGAGTACTTTATTACAAAGAGGGTTGTGTTCCATGGTAGATAGAGGTCATATGAGGAACAAGATAATGCAGAGCTATCTCACTTTACCCAAGAATGGGATGTTGAGTGCTTGTTTCTTTGTTTTGTGTATAGTTATTTTCCTTGTAGAAATAGAAGGGCTCTGAAATAGAGTATTCATTTCCTTGTATGTTGAAATACTTTGTAGTTTCTTTGCTCGTTTAGATTTCACCTGAAGCGCCACGAACTCCTCTTCATTGCCAACCCGCATTGCAAACGGAACCCCAAGTTCACGTGCTATCTCATCGAGCATCGTCTGAGCAAGTTCCTTATAACTCATTTTGAAGAATGTTCGTAGCCCTGTGATATCAGCGAGACATTCATTCACTCCACTTTCAACAACGTCAGGTGTGTAACGACGAATGATTGCATACATACGTTTATTATAGGTGATGTGAGGATTCTGCTTCTTGAAGAGATTGATACGAATGATAGCGCGTGATGATTTCATGGTGATGTTGTGTAGATACTGAGTAGTTTCTAATAATTATGAGAGGATGCTCGAGGTGTAGTCTCCGACGCGACTAATGTACATCCACTTCTTAAGCGGAGATACTTCTGGGACTTTTGAGAACTTGTATATGATGTATGATTTCATGGATATTGTTAGTATATTTTTTATAATTAATGTTATCGATATTTTCTAATGACTGCTTTTAAGACTGCTTCTATTTTTAGAGTATTCGGATTCGGGTAGATTTTTTTGAATGTTTTATTTGCGGGTACGAGTACAGGCTTTCCTTTTTCTGTCTCTAGATACTTAAGCGTGTACTCATGATCAACGAGTGCAAGCACTATATCTCCCCTTCGTGGCGTCCGTCCACGTTCTACGATGACGAGATCCCCTTCTAGTATTCCTGCATCCTTCATCGATTCGCCCATCACTTCTAACATATATGTTGAGCTTTTCTTTTCTATAAGATAGTCATCGAGTGACATGAGCTCTACGTCAACACTTTCATCTGCTTGAGTTGGAAATCCGGCTTGTACTGTTCCTAATCGCATCACGTATCCAGTCTGCGCGAGAGAGAGTTTGTTGCCATCTTTGTGCAAGAACCCGCTCTCGACTAATTTGTTCACGCGATAGGCAACAGTATTCTTAGAGGCAACTCCGAAGAGGTCTTTCATCTCTTCATACGTTGGCATACGCTTGTTCTCTTGGAAGAATGTTGATAATAATTGTTCGTCTTTCATGAGATATATTGTACTAGAACATTTGTTCTAGTACAATAGAACCACTGTGGATAAACTATGCTATAGTAAATAAACTCCTAAAAACCATGAGCATACAATCATTTTTCAAGATAGATGAAAATATTCTCCCACGTACAATCCTCGCACATGATGGAGATGTTATCTATTATGGAAGTATGTATGATAGAGCAACCTCTGATGTTTATTTAGAGAAGCTCCTTAGTACTATCAAAGGAGAACATGAAGAAGTGTTCTTATACGGTAAGCTAATCACAATGTCACGGAGAGTTGCATGGTATGGAGACACTGGTATCACCTACTCATACTCAGGAACAATCAAAACACCTCGTACATGGACTAAGGAATTACTAGCTATCAAAAATACTGTAGAGCAACTAACAGGTGACACATATAATTCATGCCTTGTGAATATATACGATGACGGTACTCAAGGTATGGGCTGGCATACTGATAAAGAAAGCATTGGAGATGGAAGATCTATCGCGTCAGTTAGTTTCGGAGCAGAAAGACGTTTTGATTTTAGACATACAACAACTAAAGAGACTATTTCTGTACAACTAGAGCATGGATCGCTTCTTGTCATGCGTGGTCAAACGCAAAAATATTGGAAACACCAGTTACCGAAGAGCAAGAAAGTCCAGTCACTTCGTATCAACCTAACATTTCGTAGAATATAGATAAGGGGCGCCTACGGCGCCCCTTCATGTATCCCCACTATTAACTATTAACCATTAAACTAATTCCTAAGCGCTATCCCTCTTAACTCCTTCCTCATCTTTTTATATTCTGGTATCGCATACGCTACCAACTGCCAAAATTGTGCCGAGTGATTAAACTCCCTGAGATGACAGAGCTCATGCACAATAATATAGTCAGCAAGATGTGGTGGGAGTAGTGCGAGTTTGTAACTAAAATTCAAGTTCCCCTTCTTTGAGCAACTACCCCACCTGGATTTCTGATTACGTATTGCAACCGCATGATAGGTGAAATTGTACATCTCATTATAATGTTGCAATCTCGCATGCACGAGCGCTCTCGCTTGCTCTTTGTACTCTTCGTATGTTCCCACGAGAAACACCTGCGGTGTTTCTCGTAATACTCGCTCCTTCCTCTTTATGAAGTATGCAACTTTCTCTTCTATCCATCTGTACTTGTTGTGTAAAAATTGCTCTGCAATTTTTACACTCATCTTTTGTGGCTTCGTCACCACCACTCTTCCATCATGATGTACCGCCACCCGCAACCGCTTCGCTCTCGTACTCACTCTGTATTGTATCTCTAGTTCCATCTACCGAGTGTAACACTCGGACAGATTTTGAATCTAATAATAAATTCATAATTATAACCATGTTACCGTTCTCAAAAATGAGTATCTGTTTAAAATCTACACTACACATAATCATACTTCATAAAAGTTGACAGAATAATAAATTTGTTATATGATATGAGCTGCTCTTTTCGCGGTTTCATCCACCAACCTTTTTCGAAGGAGAAAAAATGAGAGGCTCTCGCCGAATCCTAGAGGGTGCGATCATCTTCCTGCTCGTCCTCTTCACCTCCATCACGGAAGTCAAGGCGGCCGAACAGTCGCCGCGCATGGCGGTGTCTGCAAACGATACGGTGGCACGACAACTGCTCTGCCCTGAGCTCACTCCCATGAAGGGGCAAGTGACCAAGACTACTATCCCCCACGGATTCAGAGAGTTCGTAGCACGCCATGAACCCATCTCTAAGGAGGCAAGTGAGGAGTTCAAGAGCAGGGTGATAACACATCTCTCAGTGACTGAATCACTCTATGGAGCCTACTTTCTTGGGGCGCCAATACTAGGAGGGCTTCTCATCAGTCTCTTCAGGTGGGATACGGATGAGGTAATAAAAAGAGTTGCTGCAAACCTCAAGATCTGCCTGAAGTGACACAAAGGGCGATGGAGGCGGTGCCTGACGGCACCGCTTTTTCTTTTTGTGCTACCTGACTCAGGTGCTGTCTTCATCTATATTGTACACGCTAGATGATTTCTCTAATACGTAACCGTAGTTCTACCTTTCCTCTAAACACTGACTTTTCAAAATGTGCAAGGAGCGTATGTTCACGTTTTGCTTTTTCCTCTAATTCTTTTGGTGCAAAAAACATTATCGACTTCACTTCACCCGAGACAGTACCTCCGGTAGCGGACTGCCTAGGGTACACTATTTCTAAATGCTCACCTTTTTTACCAAACCATCTCACAGATGAAGGCCTGACATTACTAAACGCAAAGAGTGGTTTTGGATTACCTACACCAAACGGCGCAAGAACCTCAATAGCTTGATACGTCGTATAATCAACATCAAAAAGCGTGAGGTGTGCATGCGCTACCAAATCTTCTGACACCACCTCTTTCTGTATCACATGACTACGCGATTGATTAAGCGCATAAGATAACTCACCTATTCTAGTAACAGCACAAGAAAAACCTCCCGCCTGCTCATGTCCTCCAGCATGAGTGATGACACCAGGGAATGATTCTTGTGTGCGTGCCATAAGTTCAACCACAGATATATCCCCTCGTGAGCGACAAGACCCTTTCACGGTATTTTTGTCCTCCCCTTGTCCCCATACAAAAGTTGGCTTCCCTGTCTCATCAATAATATTCTGCGCAATTAACCCGAGTATCCCTGGTCCCCATGACATATCTCCAACAACGATCACATCATTTTGGTACACCGCATGATCAAATGAAATTGTAGAAAGAATATCTTTTACTCCGGCTTTACGTTCTGTATTAAGGATTTCTAAATCCTCTACATACTTCTGTGCTTGTATGCTGTTTTTTTCAAAGAGCATATGATGCGCTTGTATCGGATCCCCCATGCGAGATGCTGCATTAATGCGCGGTGCAATCGTAAAAGCAATATCATCCTCTGTTATATGTTGTAGTGCCACACCTTGGTTGCGAAAGATATGCTGTAGACCATGACGCTTAGTCTGACGAAGGACCTTAAGACCAAAATATACAAGTGCTCGATTCTCCTTTACAAGTGGCACCATATCCGCGATAGTCGATATACCTACAAGGTCAAGCAACCATTTTTCATAGCCTGGTTTTAATTCTGCAACAGTATGTAAAACTTTTTTATATTCTTCACTGTCTGCGTTCTGTATTTTACTTTTCACGTGTAACTTTTTACTTGTAACTGCATGGAAACTTTCTTGTGCTTTTTGTTCATCACGAAGTGCTGACAAAAGCGCGCAAGAAAGTTTCCATGCAACTGCACATCCACACAACATATCGTCATGATACGTGCATATATCTTGTTTGCTATTTATCACCGCAACCGCATCTGGCACCACCTGCACGACACCTACGGTGTCGTGCACCCCATCCCCTTTTTTTGCTTTTTGCCTTATATTTTTTGCTATCTCTTTTGTTATTGGCAGGTGATGGTCTGTCACAATGATGTCCACTCCAGCTGATTTCGCATATGCAACCTCTTCAATATTTGTAATCGCCAAGTCAACGGTAATGATAAGTGTCACCCCCTTCTCTTTAAGCGCATCAATCGCGTGGTTATGGAGTCCATAGCCTTCGTTATGCCGATGTGGCACGTACATCAGTATGTGTGGATATCCAATATCTTGGAAAAATGTACGCAGTAGTACACCGCCTGGTATCCCATCACAGTCATAATCACTATATATTGCTATCGTCTCCCCTTGTTTCATTGCATCTACAATTCTTGTAACCGCAACTTTCATACCATGAATTTCAAACGGATCTTTAATATCTTCTTCATATGATGGATTAAGGAATCGTTTAGCTTCATCTTTTGACTTTATGCCACGCTGGTGTAGCAATTGTGCAGTAAGCGGATGAAGTTCCAAATCTTCAAAAATTTTGAGAATTTCAACAGATGGAAGTTCTTTGGTAACGGAGTACATGGACATAAGGTCTACAGTATACAGCGGAGCGCGCGAAAAAAGGTGTACACCTAATTCACACGGTTATTCACTTTTGTCCTTCATAAAGGACAAAAGTGAAATTCTATATTTTACAATGTCTTTTATAAAGGACATTGTATAAAAGCCTTATTTCTCAGTACTACTATTTTACCTTGAACTGTTTACGGATATCCTTCACCTGCTCTTCATTTTTTGTCTCCATTTCCTCTTTTCCAGCTTCTCCGAGAGCTTGTAGTTCGTCAATTGAGAGTTTCATGAGAAACACCGCACGCTCATCAAGGTATTCCACAGTATTTTTTTCAGGATTTTCAAGCACTTCATCGAATAACGCGTGCAAAACATACCCAATCTTTGGTCCAGGCGTTTCTTGTGTAACGTCCATGATCCGTTTCCCATCAGTTTTGAGCATTTTAAGTGATATCGGGTCTTTAAGTGCCTGTTCCACCATCGACTGATACATCCTTAATCTATAAGGTTCTTCTTTCGGTCGCCCTGTGCCTATACGATCGCAGATACGTAAATCAATAAGATCCCATATATTATCTTTACCGACGTTGGTTATTAATCGCCTCACCGCAGATAATGTAATCTGTTCAGTATCAGAAAAGAACATATGCCACCGCACGAACATTGAGACTTTTTCTATTAACTCTTTAGGGAACTTTAACCGCGTCATGATTTCACGTGTAACACGTCCACCAACAACATCATGTCCATAAAACGTATAATCCCCCTTTTCACGTGAAAAGCGTCTTGTTTCTGGCTTTGAAATATCATGGAAAATAGCAGAAAGTCTAACGTGTAACGGCCAATCCTTATCAGCTGCATGTTGTAATGTTCGTAAATTATGTTCCCAAACATCATATCTGTGTGCCTGATTCTGCATAACCCCTATCCCCCTTTCAAGTTCTGGAATAACTGAGTCCAATAACCCAAGCTCTTTCATCACAACCAGCCCCCGCATTGGATACTTTGTCATTATAATCTTAATAAACTCTTCCCGAATCCTTTCACGTGAAACATTATTGAGTAAATCTGCGTTTTTACGAATACTTTCACGTGTAACGGGATCAATATCAAAATCAAGTTGTGACATAAGTCGCACTGCACGCATAAGACGTAACGCATCCTCACCAAAACGGATGTTAGGATCCCCAACTGCACGTATAATCTTTTCAGTAATATCTTGTTTCCCATGAAACGGATCTACCACCTCGCCTGTAACCGGGTTATACGCAATAGCATTTACTGTAAGATCTCGACGTTTAAGGTCATCCTCTATCTTTGTACTCCATGAAACTATATCTGGGTGACGATTATCAGAATACATACTTTCTAGACGATATGGCGTAACCTCTACTATTTTGACTGTTTCATCGCTACACACAGTTCCCAAATCTTCACCACATGTCACCACGCCAACAGTGCCATAGCTATTTTCATAAAAAGTCTTTGGAAATAAAGCGATTATTTCTTCTGGGGTGGCGTTCGTCGTTATATCATAATCTTTTGGCTTAACATTCATAAAGATATCACGCACACAACCACCAACAAGAAACGCCTCGAATTTGGCATTTTGAAGCACAGCAATGACCATCATTACTTCTTTTGGTATTGTTATTTCTTTTGGTGTATATATTTCTGTCATATCTTATGATAGTATAACTCTATTGTAGGGCGAATCCCCTATTAACTAATGCTTCCGTAGTGAAATGGATATCATACCGGTCTTCGAAACCGTTGTTCCAGGTTCGAATCCTGGCGGAAGCACAAAATAACAAGTGAAACGAGCTTATTTTTGTGCTTCCGAGCACATGAGCTGCTTCATGTGCGGCCAGGATTCGAAAGTCCGGAATATGTTTTGCTAGCAAGCAAAACAATGAGGAGCGGCCTGCGAACTTTTCGAGCGACGGCTAGAAAAGATTTGTAGGAGAAATTCCTGGCGGACGCACAAAAACGACGAATAAAATGAGGAGTTTTTGTGATTCCGCAGAAAGTAGCAAAAGCTACTTTCGTCAGGATTCGAACGAAAAACCGGTATATAAGACGAGCAGAGCGAGTGCTTGTCGGCTTTTCCCGGGGTCGCGAAACAATGTTTTTATGTAATGTATTCATGAAATAAAAACATATGTTTGGTGACCAAATATCCTGGCAGAACCCCCTGTTTCACAAGAAACGAGTAGTGAGGCCAGGGAGACGCTTCGCTATCTCAATCAATTTGGTTTACTTTAGTGCGGCGTAGGAGAATCGAACTCCTGTCTCATCCTTGGCAAGGACGTGTTCTACCACTAAACCAACACCGCAAATTATTATAGAGTAACGTTAATATGTATGGTCCTAATATATATACAAACGTGTACGCCTGACGACTATTGGTCGGGCTAAGGCCACTAAACCAACACCGCATTGTCCCCTATTCTAACACAACGATTTTACATTGAGAAGTAATAGGGCTACACTGTTCATAGACATGATCCTCTTGGTTCCTTTTATCAATATTACAGATGCAGATTGTGGTAAAAGTCTTAATAGACAGAAATGGGGATAACCCTGTGGGTAGTGGGTATAAGAGACACTCCAAAAGTCAATTATTTTAGTCCGTTATTTCCTATATTAACTAAAAACAGCTATTCTATAAGGCTATTATGGGGATTCGCTTATAGACACAGAAAAGACAATAGGACATTCGTTTCACGTGAAACGTTATAAAAATAGTGTATAATTATGGCAGAACATAACGAGATCGGTAAAATAGGTGAGAAATTAGCTAGAACGTTTCTTATGAAACAGGGTTTTTCCATTATTGATACAAATTACGCTACAAAGTACGGAGAACTAGACATTATTGCCGAAAAAGACACAATCATACGATTTGTTGAAGTTAAAACTATAAAAGTTAGAGGATTTGATGGTTTAGATAGTCTTACGATACGACCAGAGGATAATCTAACTAGCGATAAATGGAGAAAAATTGTAATAAGTGTTGAAACATATCTTAATCATCATAAAAAATATGCTAACGGAAAGTTCCAAATCGATCTAGCTTGTGTATACCTAGATACAGAGAGGGAAGAGGGGAGGGTAAAGATAATTCCTAATATTCATATGGAGTAGGGGAGTCTGTTGCTTTTACATACATGCATTTTTTTAAAAACATGATAGTATGAGGTAACATTTAAAGCAAAGTAACTGCTGTAAGAACTACGATGCTTTAAAGTGTGTTAACAATTACGGAGTGTGGTGTAACGGCTAACATTTTGGTTTTGGGTACCAAAGACTCAGGGTTCGAATCCCTGCACTCCGACAAATACTGAAAAAGGCAATCCTTGATTGCCTTTTTCAGTATTTGTCGGACTGCAGCACATGAACTGCTTCATGTGCGTAGGGATTCGAAAGTCCGCAGTACTACCGAGCGAGCACGCGAGAGGACGAGGAGCGGCCCGCGAACTTTTTGAGCGGCGGCGAAAGAAGATTTGTGGGAGAAATTCCCTGCACATTTTGTATTTACTTAAAAATCATTATTAATAGCACTAATACCAATACTTGAATTATTTGTTTCATGCCATAAATTATAAACTTGGTCGGTTATAATCCTCATCACTTCATTTATACTAGAAATTATTTTCAAAATATAGTAGTATAGTCTTTACAAGCGGTGTTGGTTTAGTGGTAGAATGCCTGCCTTCCAAGCAGGAGACAAGAGTTCGATTCTCTTACGCCGCACTAAAATTAAAAAAACTCTGAAAATTTCTCAGAGTTTTTTTAATTTGATTGACTCATGCAGCGTAAGAGAATCGAACAGGAAAGTGGTTGGGAAACGGTAGCTTCCCGTGGAGGAAAACAATGAGTGTAAGCACGGATGTTAGAAACCGTTAGTTTCTAAAGAGGAACGAAGTGACGAGTGAGATAGCGAAGCGTCTCTTACGCCGCACAGATACAACAAAAGCTGGCTTCTTGCCAGGTTTTATTATATTTGAAGAAGTAAAACAATAATGCCCAAGTATTATTGTGTGAGAATCGAACGAAAAATTGGTCTACGGAAATGAGCTGTAAAAACTGGGTGCAGTGTTTTTACCGCTCATTTTTGTCAATTTTTCATTAGGTCAAAACTTTGAGGGTTTTGTGAATAACGAAGTTATGAAACAAAATACCAAAGCAATGACCGATTCTCTTACGCCGCACAGATAGATTTCCTAGAGTGTTTTAAGGAAAGGGGTGAATGTTAATTATCTTTTCAAGATTAAAACGAGAGCATGATATACTTTTATCATATGCCACCATTTAATCCATCATCAGCACCACAACCTACAAGTATTGAGCCAAAAAATCTTACACTCGAAACTGTTAAAAGGATGCTCGGCCCGGAAGCAGAACGAGTTGCTAACGCTTTACTATCTGTAGATACAGCAAACACAGAAACAGACTATCTTGAATTTTTAGAAGAAGCACTGCCTATGCTTATTGATAAGCTGGAAGTTACTAAACCTGACAGCGTATATAGTCTAAAGACCTTACTTGGGAAGGTTAAGACTGAGCACTTTAAGAGAATACAAGAAGGATTGGAGCTAGAGGGAGTTGATACGAGTGAATGGGAAACCGCTAGTGAACAACTTGAAGATCTAGATACAATCTCCGATAGTATAGACATTGATGGTGCTCGTACTATTTATGAAAAACTTGGAAAAGAAGCAGAAAACGGATCAGAAGAAAGTCTGGAAAGGCTATACACTCATAAAAATAGTTTACTATCTGGTATACAGACATTGAAACAGCATCGTAATATTAACAATGATACGGAATTACAGAATAATCTTCGTATAAAAGAGGAAAAGATATCCTGCCTCCAAAAGGTTATTGATGGCTACCAAAGTCATATTAAGTCGATAACATCCGCAGCAAATGATTCTTCGATGGAGGAACAAAGACAAGCAGCCTAGCCAGTAAACTACCATGTCACCATTTAACCCAAACCCTAGCGATGGAGTTATCAAAAGGGAAGGGAGGTGGGACGACCACACCTACGCACACTGACTAAGTCTTGTAGGAGAAACCACGCCTGAAACAGTACATACCCTCACACGAGCGTACCTTGCAAAGGAGAAGCTTAGTCGAATAAGATTTTAAGAACTTAGTAACGTGGAATATGAATACAAAGAGGGGGTTGGTACTCATACTTTTAATACTATTGAAAAGTTGCGAGAAAAAATTAGATACTTAAAAGAGAGCTACATGCTCTTGATAATGAGCTTAGAAAAAATAAAGTAGA
The DNA here is from genome assembly GCA_027482685.1 of bacterium. Lineage (GTDB taxonomy): Bacteria > Patescibacteriota > Minisyncoccia > Phycocordibacterales > UBA5272 > UBA11704. The sequence continues at coordinate 48,729 of JAIXVU010000003.1, read as the reverse complement.
TGTTGGTGCTATTGTTATTGAATAAACTACCTAAACAAAAAACAGTACCTAACAGGTACTGTTTTTTGTTTGTATAACTAGCTATATATTCATATAACTAGGACACGTAATTACTTAACTGCGTCCTTGAGTGCCTTTGCAGCAGAGAACTTCGGAACCTTAGTTGCTGGAACCTTAACAGTTTCACCTGTCTTTGGGTTACGAGCTTCACGAGCCTTACGAAGCTTTACTGTGAACTTACCGAGTCCTGCGATAGCTACTTCATCTCCTTTTGAGAGTGTTTTGATAATTGAACCAAAAACTGTTTCTACCACTTCTTCGGCCTGAACCTTTGTTGAACCAAGTACTTGATGTACGGCTTCAACGAGAGCTGCTTTATTCATAGAGTTGAATGTTTGTGATGTCGTATTTTCCTAGGATAACGACATCAAAAATAAATTTATTAATTTCCTCGTATGCATACCTGCAAACGGTAGGATGTAATTAAGTATATACTGCATGGGTTTTTGTGCAAGTCAGACAACAATGGAATAGGGTATGTGTCAAAAAATATACCCCTTGACATTTTATATAAAAAAGTGTATTATACAATAGGATTTTTAATTAACTCTCACTCCCCAACTTCGGAGAACGTAAATGAACAAACGTCTGATCACTGGTTTGGTGGTTCTCGTCATGCTGTCCGCTTGTGGCCGTCGAGAAATAACCCAAGAAGTAATCCAGAACGGCACATTTATCATGGATATTACTGCAATGTCAGCTACGGATGTCGACGGAGATGGGAAGATGGATTTAGTCTATGGCCAAGGAGGGCGTATCTTCATTCGAAGAAACCTTGGGGATGGAACCTACTCCACTCCCCAGATGCAGAAATAGTAATCTGCCCGCCGACCGCACGAAAACCCGCGCAGTCTGGCGGGTTTTTTGTTTTATAAATTTGATACATGGAATATAAAGAGCGGCGCCTACGGCGCCGCTCTTTATATTTAATATATTTCGCTTTTCTCACCAAACTTCGCTAGTAAAATATTACCCCAGGTACAAGGCACAGGAAATTTTTGCGACTAAGGCGTACATTATAGTACGACGCATGGAGAAAAATTTTCTGTAACGCAGTAGATGGGGTAATATTTTACTAGCGGGCAAATTCGATGACGCGACTTTCGCGAATCACATGGATTTTAATTTCCCCAGGGAAACGCAACTCCTGCTCAACACGAAGGGCAATAGTTCGTGCCAGATTACGTGCTTCAATATCATTCACAAGTAGAGGGGAGACGAACACGCGTATCTCACGGCCTGCTTGTAGTGCATACACACGCTCAATGCCCGCAAATGACATCGCAAGGGCTTCTAGGTCCTCAAGACGCTTAATATACCTGTCTACTGTATCTCTGCGCGCTCCCGGCCTTCCACCGCTTATCGCATCTGCTACTTGGACTAATATAGATTCGATTGTTTCATACGGATATTCCTCATGATGTGCTTGCATCGCAAGTATCACACGCTCATCCACGCCATACTTCATGAGAATCTTCCGTCCTATCTCAACATGCGTTCCTTGTATCTCATGGTCAACCGCCTTACCAATATCATGTAATAGCGCTCCTGCCTTTGCAACATGCACGTCCGCTCCAAGCTCTTGTGCGAGTACTCCTGCAATATGCGCCATCTCAATAGAATGATCTAGAACATTCTGCCCGTAACTCGTACGAAAGTATAGTCGTCCGATTATTGGAATAAGCTCCTCTGGTATAGAAAGTAATCCACATGCAAGGACTGCTTCTTCGCCTTTCTTTTTCATAAAGAGTCCGATATCTTTCTTGGCTTTCTCGAGATACTCTTCAATCTTTACTGGTTGGATACGGCCGTCTTTGATTAGCATCTCAAGTGCATTCTTTGCAATTGCACGTCTCACAGGGTCAAAACATGAAAGCACAATACCGTTAGGAACTTCATCGATAAGAACTTCAACACCTGACATACGCTCAAAGGTCTTGATATTACGACCTTCTTTACCTATAACTTTTCCTTTTATCTCTTCGTCATCAATAAGCACAGTGGAAGTCATAAACTGCGCAATTGGACCATTTGCAATACGATAAATACTGCTCACTAAAATATCTCGCGCTTTCTCTTCGAGTTTTACTTCACCATCACGTGCGAGCTTGAGAGCGCGCGAAGTGAAATCTTCTTCATGTTCACGCGTTATTTTGCGGAGTAAAATCTCACGTGCCTCATCACCCGTTAGCCTAGCTACTTGTTCTAATTCTTTAGTAACACTTTTTTCACGAGCGGAAATATTGTGTTCTTTTTGTTCAAGAGTTTGAAGAGAGGTACGGATTTTAGATTGCTCTTCGGCAAGTTCTGTTGCACGTTTAGCAAGTTCGCTCTCTCGTATGTCTAAGCGTTCTTCTTGCTTTTGAATGCGATCTTCTTGCTTCTTAAGCTCGTCACGAAGAGTGGTAACTTTTGCAAGCGCTTCTTCTTCTAATTTATTAGCCTCACGTCTTGCAACTAAAAGCTTTTCTTCTATCTCTACTTCTATACCTCGACGACGTGATGCAGCAACGTACTGGCGGGTAATGTATCCGCCTATAATACCTACAGCAAAAACGATAACTCCTTCTACAAGAAGAATAGGGCTCATACTATTTTGAAAGTTTTGGCTTGAGAATCTGATCTACTATGCCGTACTTCTTTGCTTCATCAGATGACATCCAGTAGTCGCGGTCGCTATCCTTTTCTATCTGTGCTTTTGATTTTCCTGTTGCGTCGGCTAACATTTCATAGAGCTTATCTTTTAGGCGTAGAATGTGCTTTGCTGTTATTTCAATATCAGATGCCTGACCCTCGACACCAGTTAATGGCTGGTGGATCATAACTTCTGAGTTTGGTAGTACATAACGCTTACCTTTTGCGCCTTGTGAGAGTATCATCGCACCCATTGACGCTGCCATACCGGTACACACTGTTGCAACATCAGGCTTGATATGATGCATGGTATCAATAATTGCCATGCCAGCCTGGATACTACCGCCAGGGGAGTTGATATAGAGCGTGATATCTTTCTTTGGATCTTCAGATTCTAAGAAAAGGAGTTGGGCAACAACAAGTGATGCTGTATTTTGGTTAACTTCATCATGAAGGAAGATAATACGCTCTTTGAGAAGTCGTGAGTAAATGTCATACGCTCGCTCGCCGAATTGGCTTTTTTCTATAACAGTAGGGATTAACATGAGAGTGAATAGTTAATGGTTAATAGGTACTAGAAGTTACATCTTTCTCGGGCTTACTAGGGTTGATGATTAATGTAACAACTATTTCAAAATCAAAAATGGAATGCAAATACAGGCTTTACTATGATATATAACGGTTATTCTATCGTTTCTGATGTTCAGTAGATACTCGAAATATACCATATATTATAAGGCTTGTATTTATTGACAAAATATACTTTTTATGCTATAATAGTACCAGTTGTTGGGGGTGTTGTAATGACATTCCTAACATTTGTACATTGAGCTATCGCAAGTCTACGACTTGCGACATCATCAACATTTACGGAGGCCGTCTTGGTCAAGTTTCAAAAATTTTCCCTTTTATTCGCTGCCTTCTTCCTGTCAGCAACGCTGACGTCTCTCGTTTTGGGAGACTTTGCACGAGCGGGGTGGTTTTTCATCCCAGCTTTGATCTTGTCCTGCTACTGGTTCATCCGCTGGACCACGACGGGACAAGAACTGTGGGCGAGCGTGGCCACACCCCGCATGCGTACTACGCCAGCTGGTGGCAGTTACGCACCGCGCACCGCGCATTCGAGTCCGGTGCGGGCGAGCAAGAGCCTAAGGAATTTCCTCCCCAACTGGACGCCTGTTCAGTGGGGGATGTGGATTCTACCGATTCTCGGTATGCTGTTGCTGATTTCTGGCAACATCTATCTAGGGGTTGTGATGATCATCGCCGGCATCGCCTGTGCCATCATCCACCACAAGAAGGGAGACGACATGTGGACGTGGTGCAAAGACACTGCCCTTCCGTTCCTACGGAAGCACTGGAACTTGGTGTGGATTGGCACTTCTGCTGTTCTGTTCATCTTCTCGATGATGAACAACTGGCAGGTGGGCACGCAAGCAATCCTCCTCCTCTCCCTCCTCGCCGCGATCTTTGTGAAAGCAGGCGGGTGGAAGAAGCTGAACTTCTTCCTTCAGCTGACGGTGGGCCTGATTCTCCTTTGGGTTGCCATTCGGTACCTCGAAGTGGAATCACTTTACCAGCTTGCTGGGTGGGGGTTCCAGGTCGCAGTGGTAACTGCGATACTCGGGATCATCATGATCCCGAGGAAAAAGATCACGTAACCATGTGGTCTGGGGCGGACGCGCAAGCGTCCGCCCTTTTTGTTTATCAAACTTAGATTAGTACTTATATATTAAAAAGACAATATTCGGAAATAAGAAATCCCCTGCATTGTAGGCACGAACATAGTTCATACACACAATGCAGGGGATGTCTCTTAAAAGAGAGTTATAGCTACATGGGATTTCACATCCTAAAAGCTTATAAATAGAGAATAAAAACTCTGCGAAACATATATTAGGTGGCTCCTAATGAGAAACTTGTGGGCCACGATGGAAAGAACAATTGTGGTAGATGAGGTGCGTAAACTAGTTGCCCGATTAACGCACGGGTGAGCGTTTTTACTAACGTCATCTACCCTGTCCTTAATAGTATCTCTAATGTCTTTTACATGCAAGTGTCCTTATGTGGATAACTGTGGATAAGTCCTTTATAAAACTTTTACAAATAATACAGCAGGTGGTTAATTTTAAAAAGATTGTCTTTTCTATTATATTGCAATGTCTTTTTGGAATCGGTAGTGTAGAGTACATGCGATTACATCGCTTCTATGTATCACAACCCCTTGGTGAAGATGTTGTTATAAATGATGTTCCTACAATTAAACAGTGGATAAAAGTGTTTAGATATACACAAGGCGATTTTGTTATTCTCTTTAACGGAGAAGGCTCTGACGTTACTTATCAATTATCATCTGTTAGTCCATCATCATGCCATCTGATACGCACGAAGCAGTCTCCTTCAATCATACCTAAGCGTAACGTAACTCTTTACCTTTCTGTTATCAAGAAAGATCTTTTCGAGCTTGTAGTTCAAAAGGCTACTGAGCTTGGGATATCTACGATTGTGCCTGTAATAACCGAACGAGCAGAAAAGAAGAATCTTAACCTATCTCGACTAGAAACTATTGCACGTGAAGCGTTAGAACAATGCGGTCGCGGAGATAGAGTTACTATTCTTCCAATACAGAATTTACAAACAATCCTGCAAAATAAGTCAAAAAACGATATCTGCTACGTATTGCAAATGGGAGGTTTCGGTATACAAGATGTTGTGCATACGTTAAGTAAAGAGTCTGTAGGACTATTCATTGGACCTGAAGGTGGGTGGAGTCCAGCAGAAGTTGAGATCTTCGCCACTAATAATATACGAGCACTTTCGCTTGGGTTAACAACATTACGCGCTGAAACAGCTGCTATTGTCGCTTGTGCGTATACCTGTGCGTAACAGTAGGGGTTGGCAGAGGGTCTAGATGCTATACTTAGAATACCTTATAAAGGCATTACTAATTAGATACTTTTTTATATGAAGATCAATTACGCTCTCGTCTCTCGTGTGCTCATTGCATTACTTTTCGTACTTGCTGGTGTTGGGAAACTTACAAACTTCGCTAAAACAGTTTCTGATATTGGAGGACTTGGTGTCCCATTTCCAGAATTAGCTGCTATTATAGTTATTTTAATCGAGATTCCTGTTGCGCTTGCTTTTGCTTATGGTTACAAAACAAGAATAACAGGATGGATACTTATAGCATTTACCGCTCTTGCAACTATCCTTGTTCATGGAAATATTGGTGACCAAACGCAGATGACTGCAGCGCTTAAAAATGTCGCAATTATCGGAGGTATTCTAGCTGCAATTAAGTGCACATGTGATGACTGTGTGAAGCATGGGAAGAAATAACCCTTAAAATATTCTGCCAATTTAGAATATAAAAAGCGTCATATGACGCTTTTTATATTGTTTTTTATTGAAACGTTTGGTGATTTTACAATTTTTTGCATTATAGATATATATGTTAGGATATACCCACATGAAAAAAGTAGTGACAATTGGTGGGGGAACGGGGAGTTATACCCTTCTCACTGGGATTAAGAATATTCCTGATATAGAGATATCCGCTATTGTTGCGATGACAGATGATGGTGGATCAACTGGAGTATTACGAGATGAGCTAGGAGTGCTTCCTCCAGGGGATGCACGACAATGTCTCGTAGCCCTTTCAGAACAACAAGAGATAGTACGCAAACTAATGTCATACAGATTCCAAGATGGAGGTTTATCTGGACATAATTTCGGTAATATACTACTCGCCGGGTTAGAAAAAGTAACAGGATCATTTACACAAGGGGTAGAAGTAGCTAGTGATATTCTGAAAGTTCGTGGTCGCGTCTTACCAATAACTGACTGTATCGCAACACTTCATGCAATCTTAAGTAATGGCGATAACGTAACTGGTGAAGATACTCTTAATCAGACGAACTTCAAGGAAAATACCATCCAAGAACTTTATCTTGATGAGACAGTAACAATTAATCCTCATGCATCTTATGCAATCATAGAGGCTGATTACATAATCATCGGCCCTGGTAACCATTACTGCTCTATACTACCTAACCTCATTGTTACAGGATGTCGCGAAGCCTTTGCAAAAAGTAGTACAAAGATTATCTATATTCCTAACTTAACTAACAAGAAGGGGCATACACTTAACTGGACTGTTGCAGATTACGTTAAAGATATAGAAAACTATACTGGTAAAAGCGCTGACTACATCCTAGTTAATACCGAAGCCCCAAGTAAAGAGCAGGTAGAAGCGTATGAGTTACAAGAAGGTGATGGTGTGCTGACCCAAAACACTACGCCACATGATACTCGCATGGTTACAGAATCTCTCATCTCACACTATATAACACCCTACAATCCAAAAGATAGTATCGCGCACCTCCGCAGTTTCATCCGTCATGATTCTGATAAACTAGGCATGGTCATACAAAAAATAATTCATAATGCTTCTACGCCAAAAGAAAGTATTCTTTTGCCTGATTAATTCATCTCTCGCGCAGAAGTTTAATATATATCTAAAATAAAAGAGCGGCGCCTATGGCGTCGCTCTTTTAGTTCTTTGTATCCCAATAAGAAACGCTACATCAGCAGAGTTAGTATTTGGATGGAATCCGAAGTTGTATTTGTGAAAATATGATGAGGTGTACTAAGTTGTACAGTGAAGAATATTTTCACAAATACAACAATGAGTACGCCAAATACTAGCTCGGTTATTTGCTTTCTTCCAAAAACTTTAATACCTTTTCGTTGGTAAGCGCTTGATAGAGGTAAGCTTTTGCCCTATTCTCATCAGCATCTTGAATTTGCGCCATTAGTCTTACAAGCTCTACTTCTATCTCTTCGTCAGTTGCTTGCAACTTCTCATGTTCTGCAATCTTGTGTAGGATAAGCTGGCTCATAGAACGCTTTACTGCGTCATTTCTCCAGTCTTTCTTGATCTCATCTTCGGTTTTTTTACTGTGAGCGAGATAGTCCTCCCACGTTCCGCCAAACTTTGTAATATCAGCCTTCATCTGTCCAAGCATTGTTGTAAGTTCGCTTTCAACTAACGCATCTGGTAGATCAGCTTTTGATTCTGCAACCAACTTCTCCATGATTGCCATACGACGCTTCTCGCGAGCTTTTTGCTCCTTTTCTAATTGTAGATTTTCTTTAATTTTTGCCTTTAGCTCTTGAACAGTTGTAAAGGTGTCGCCGAAACTTTTTGCAAAATCATCATCAAGCGGGGGAAGGGCTGGTTCTACTTTTGCTTCACCTTCTTTTACTTCATGATCATGTGCGTGATCGTGGCCCTCGTGATCATGATGGTCATGTCCATCATGTGAATGATCGTGGTCATGCGGGAGTTCATGGTTGTGTTGTGTAGCGCGGCCCTTGCGAAGCTCCTCGATAACATCATCGACATCTTTTTCGGTAACTTCTACCTTCTCTTCGTCCTTGGTAGCACCAATTGCAACTTTCTTGTAATCAGGGATAACTACTTCAGGTAATACAGGGACTGTGATAGTTACTTCAAAAGGATTGCCTTTCGCAAGCTTAGTAACTGAAATTGTTGGTTCAGCAACTGGGTTGATCTTGTGTTCATCAATGGCCTTCATATATACATCACGGAGTGCAAGATTCGCCATCTCTTCTAAGATAATCATATCACCGTAATGTTTTACGATGATATCCTCTGGAACATTACCTTTACGGAAACCGTCTATCTCGACTGATTTTTGGATGTTTGTAAAAGCCTTGCTGCGATACACCTCAAGTTCTTCTGGGGAGAGCGCTACTGTAAATTCGACTTCTGATTTTGGGAGATTTTTCTTTTCGATTTTCATGGGAACGATTAATAGTTAATGGTTGATAGTTAATGGTTAAGTGCAGAAATTGAATTACTGCACATATCAGAAAATACGATTGTTTTAATTTTTGTTGAATTCTTTCTTATATAATGCAATTGATTCTAGGATAACTTCTTTAGCTGCTGCTACATCACGGATAGTTGGGATAGTTACAACTTTGTTTTGTATCTGTTTGTATGTCTCAAAGAAATGCTTGATCTCTTCTATTGTATGAGCATTCACATCTGACAGGTCTTTCACATCTTTGAAACGTGGGTCATCTACTGGTACTGCGATAATCTTCGCATCACTCTCACCGTTATCTATCATATCCATTACACCAACTGGACGAGCATCGAGTAATATACCTGGGATAAGAGGGTATGTTGTGATGAGCACAACATCAAGAGGATCACCGTCATGCCAATGAGTCTGCGGAACAAACCCATAGTCAAAAGGATAATCTTGGGAAGTATGCATGACACGATCAAGTTTAATTAGACCTGACTCTTTATCAAGCTCATACTTGTTCTTTGAGCCTTTGTTAATTTCTACAATAACAGTGATGACATCAGGAGTATTTTTTCCTGAAGAAATGTCATGGAGTAAATTCATAGGAATGGTCAATAGTTAGTGGTTAATAGTTAATAGTATAATGCAATACTTATTTTTGGCCTTCTGATTTTCCCTCAGTAACTTCTTCAACGACCTCTGGAGTAGTTTCTGTAATCACTTCATCACTTGTAGTTTCAGCTGTGACTTCTACAACTTCTGTACTTGCTTCTATTTCAGAGTTCTTCGGAGCATCTGCTTCTGTTACATTGAGAGCTTCTAACACTTCTTCGACTTCTTCTGTTACTGTTTCATCCGTAATGCCTAGTTGTGATGTTATTGTGCCATCATTTGCAACTTCTGCAATCATCTCTCCGCCTGATACGATATCAATCTTCCAACCAGTAAGCTTCGCAGCGAGGCGAACGTTCTGCCCGCCTTTACCGATAGCTAGTGACTGCTCAAGAGGGGAAACAGTAACTGTTGCTTTTTTATCCTCCTCAATAAGTTCAATAGAGATAACTTTTGCAGGAGAAAGTGCTGTTGCAATAAAACGACGAGCATCCGGTGACCATTCAATGACATCAATCTTTTCACCCGATAGTTCATCAGTGATAGCAGATACACGTACTCCACGCTGGCCAACACATGCACCAATTGGATCGATACGTTCATCGTTTGACTTTACTGCAATCTTTGAACGACTACCTGGTTCACGAGCAACTGAGACTATCTCTACAACACCTTGAGCAATTTCTGCACTTTCATTTTTGAATAGTTCAATCAAGAATTTTGGATGTGTGCGTGAAAGACGGATAGAGAGCCCACGGAATCCCTCTTCAATAGAAAAGAGGTACGCGCGAATACGCTCTCCCGGGCGAAGTCTCTCTGACGGGATCTGCTCTTCGAAAGGAAGTATCGCTGTTGTGCGCCCAAGGTCGATGAATGCTGTGCCACGTTCAACACGTTGCACAATACCTGAGACAATAGTTTCTTCTTTGTCGGTAAATTCGCCGACAATACTTTCACGTTCTGCTTCGCGAAGTTTCTGTACGATAACCTGCTTTGCAGTCTGAGCTGCGATACGACCGAAGTCATCCTTGTTATCAAGAGGGAAGATAATCTCTTCACCGAGTTCTGCATTTTTCTTAAGTAGTTTTGCAGATGAAAGAAGAATATGACGCTCTTCGTTATACCGTGGGAGGAGTTCCTCGCCTTCTGTACCTTCTACAGGCTTTTCATCAACAGCTTCTTCCTCGCCTTCTATAGGCATGCGAACGGTAGTCTCATCAACAACAAGTTTTACTTGTTCAAAGTGAGTCTCACCTGTATCAAAGTTAATCTCGCAACGTACGAGCTGACCACGCTTACCGTATTCCTTTTGGTATGCCGCGGCTAAGGATTTCTCTACCGCATCTACGACTTTTTCATGAGCGATTTTCTTTTCTTGTTCTAGTTGCTCAAGAGCAACTTTTAGGGCTTTAATGTCTAACATGGTTGGTTAATGGTTATTAGTAATTAGTTAAAAATTCGACTAAAAATTCTTGAAACTAAATCAATACAACTAAGAAAATTGTCTTGGCTACACGAAGCAATGAGCTTTTGGAAGAAGACGTACATACAAGTACGGCGACTGACAAAAGTGATGTTGCAACAAAGTAGACGAGATAATTTTATTTGTTGTATTTTTTCATAAAAAATGGCCGGACCACTGGTCCGACACACATAAACACACATCCGTATACAGATACTATTATATAACATATCTCATTTTTTGCAAGTGGTTACGTAATTTGTTAGTATTTGGCATGAAAAAAGTTCTTCGTATCCACGTCTACGTCTTTGGAGAAATACATGAAAGAAAATGATCGTATCGTATGTTACTTCGCTGCAGTAGTAGCGGACGTTAGGGTGTTACAAAGGGTTCGTCACGCGAGGATCAATGCTTCAAATGCACTAAACTTACCAAGTGATGAGACTAGAGTACATGTGTGCCATCTCACACTGCTACCACCTTTCTTTACAACGTATAAAGACGCATCGTTGCTTAATTTGCGTTCTACTATTGCAGGGCTTATGCCTAATCATCCGTTGTATGCAACGCGTTTTAGATTAGGCAGACTAAGCCGTATGCCGTTCGGTGAAAAAGCTGTACTCTATTTTGAAGTCACTCCTGAAGGAGATCAATCTAAAGATAACAGCTTTACCTCCTACGTAACCGCCATGCGTAATGAGGTCATGCGAAGCACACATTTTGGATGGAGAGATTCAATTCCGCCAAAGTTTACTCCACATATTACTGTGCTTACAACACATGACGCACAAGAACCATCATCAAACGGTGGCATACTCTGGAATCCTGCAATTGATAAGATGGTGAAAAGGGAGAATGAAACTGTTGAGACACTTCCTTTCTTGGTAACGTACCCCATACTCTACGCAAAATATAAAACAGGCTGGCAGATACTTTCGTATAACCCGGCGAACGATTGTTTGTAGAGTTAAAGGATCGTTCACGTGCGACTAACTTCTGTTGGTCGTATTTTCTTTTACATACTCTCCATCTATCTGCTACACTTATAAATATGAAAAAATACATTGCAGTTATCGTTATCGCTCTCATCATACTAGGTGTCGGTTACTTCTTTTCTATCAACTTGACTAACAGCATGCGCGCATCTCGTGCTGAAAGTGTTGGTCATACGTATATAGAAAAAGTATATAAAGAATACTCAATACTTGGAGAAGTGTGTCAGGGTGTTGATACAGATAGCGATGGATATGTATCTTGCACCTTCAGAGTTGGTAAAGAGGGGGTAGAAAAAGAAGTTAACCTCCAGTGTCCAACCTACATTAAGTCATTCCTAGGGAACGAATGTAAAGCGACACAGATGGTGCTGCCACAATAACAAGTTGTTTGTTTCAAGTTCCAAGTTTCAAGATAGATAAAGACACAGGCGACACCTTCGGTGTCGCCTGTGTCTGAATTATACTCACTTATAACTTGAAACTAACTACTAGAAACTGACCTACACCACCATCCCATCTGCTAACTTCACTATTCTATCTGCCATTTTACCGAATTCTTCTTCATGAGTTACCATGACTATTGTCAGGCCGTCTTCTTTGTTAAGCTTCTTAAAAATATCCATCACAAGGTTAGATGAGAATGAATCGAGGTTAGCAGTTGGCTCATCAGCAAATAGTATACGAGGCTTATGAGTGATTGCACGCGCAATAGATACGCGTTGTTGTTCACCACCCGATAACTCAGACGGAAGATTATTTTCCCTATGATCGAGGTTAACACTAGCAAGAGCCTTGATAGCTCTATCACGTGCGGTCTTGCGACTAAGTCCTTGCATAAGAAGGGGGATCATAATATTTTCACACGCGGTAAGTTCAGGGAGAAGCGAGTAATCTTGAAATACATAACCTAGTTCAGTCAGACGAAAACGTGTCTTTTCTTCATTTGAAAAATTATCAACATTATGCCCATTAATCTTGATTGACCCACCTGTTGGGTTATCTAAAAGTGAGACTTGGTAGAGAAAGGTTGATTTACCAGCCCCGCTTCGTCCCATGATTGCAACAAACTCACCTTCATACACGGTCATATCAACCCCTTTAAGCACATGGGTTGCAACCGGTCCATCTATAAAACTCTTAGTGAGGTTAGTTACTTCTATTAAAACTTTTTTTGTTGATGTCATAGTGGTATGTGATTAGTTACGACCAAGAATTGCATTAAGTGTATTTCTTTTTACAATAAGTCTAGCAGGAAGATATCCTGCAAGCGTTGATATGAGCATAACGAGCAAGAACTTGGTTGCAACAGAAGCCGGCTCTGCGACAAGTACAATAGTCGCAAACGGAGTATCGATAGGATTAGCATCAAGGTATGGCTTAAGCCCTGCAAAGATAATCACAAGCGCAATACCAGAACCTATAAGCACATAAAATACCGCTTGGCAGATATAGCTAAACTCAATAGCAAAATTAGTAACACCGATACCTTTCATGATACCAATCTGACGACGACGGGTAAGAGCGTTGATATAGATAATAATAAAGATAGTAATAAGTGCAACAACAACAGACACTGATCCAAGAATAGTACCTATAATACTAAAGAAGAGTTTAATATTAACAAGGAATTCAGGTGAACCTTCGCTAGAGGTGTTAATTTGTGCATACTTAGAAAAACCGTTATTGATAAGTGGTGTCTTTACTACATATGGGTCAATGCCGTCTTTCATGACTATAGCAATTTCAGACACATCGCCATCTGACTTTCCTATCATTTTCTTAAGCTCACTATCTAGGATATACGCACGAGAAGAAACAAACTGTACTTTTGAATCTATAATACCTCGCACGATAAAATCTTGAGATACCGCTACTGAATTAGTCGTTGTCTCTGGTGGAACAGCATCAGGCCCTGGGTTAGTAACAACAGGGGATTTTCCAGACACAGTAACACGCACAACAGTCCCTGGGCCTACGTCACGAAGAAGCGATACAAGATCTGCAACTCGACTATACTTTGCAAGATATCCAGAGCCAAGCACAATACCACGAGCATCATCATCTTTTAACCACTCACCTTCAACAATTGCTTTACTTAGACCTGTCGTCTGATCCTCAACACTTGGGATGATACCTGCAATCTGATTAGACACAATGTTAGCATCCTCTTCTGTACGCTTCTGCCACCAATTAGCTTCTATGCTCGCACCAGCAGTAATTCTCGGACTATAACTTTGTATTTGCGGGAAAGATGACAAGAGGGAGATGATATCGTTAGTGCGTTCGATATAATTTTTTTCATTTCGATTGGTAATGAAAAGGTCCCCGGTCCACTGCTCTCTGAAACTACGAGATGCGCCCTCTACAATACCAACAAGAAAACCACTCGTAGCCACGAGGTTAAAAAACGTGAGCATCATAATAAACACAATGAGTACGGTGGTCCACTTACTCGTTCTTGCAATCTGACGAATAGCTAAGAAAAAACCTACAGAAATAGTGTTTGATATAATGCGGAACATATGTAGTAAAGTATAGCAGAGAAGCTACGAAATACTTTGAAATGTGATAGACGGCAAATTACACGATACTACTCTACGTTTTTCTGTGCAGCACGTGTGGTTGTATTTGGAGCAACAAGAACATCGCCTAGTTGTAGTCCGCTTGTTACTTCAATCAAACCATTCTCTCCGCGCGTACCTAAGGTAAGATTAACTACTTCTTGTTGTGTCTTCTTACCATCAGTTTTTTGCCTAATCACGGTGCCTTGAGTTTGATTAATCACCGTAATAAAACGCGCTGGTATCGCTAAGACGTCTTCTTTGCTTTCTGTTTTTATTTTTACATTGGCTGTCATCCCAGCGCGAATTCGAGGGTCAGGAGCAGCAAATGTAACAATAACTTTGTATACAGGGACATTGCCTAGCTCTGTTGCTGTTGGACTAATGCGTGTAACCGTAGCTGGGAACACCACTCCAGCTCCATAAGCATCAAGTGTTATATTTACCTGACTCCCTAATGATATTTTTATAATATCTATTTCTGGAATCTTCGTCTCAACTTCAAAAGCGTTTGTTGTGAGCATAGAAACTATTGTCTTACCTGTTGTTACCGTCTCTCCTTTTACTACAGTTACATCACTAACCGTCCCATCAAATGGCGCTCTAATAACTGTTTTTGCGATATTTGATTTCGCTTGAGCAACTTGCGCTTCGGCTTGCTTGATAAGAGCTGCCTGAGAGCGAAGACGGAATGGATCAGTCCCAGCTAACGTAAGGTCGAGGTCACGCTTTGCTTGATTATATACATTTGTTGCAGAAAGAAGTGAGGAGCGCTTAACCGAGAGCTCACCAAAGAGTGCGTTAATGTTTGTACGCACAAGCGCAAGAGAAGTGCGGTACGCATCAAGTTGTGTATTTTGTGAGCTACACGTAGCAAGTAGAAGTTGTGATAATGTATTGATAAAATTATTCGTTGCATTTGTTATAGCGTATGCTTTGTCAAACGTAGTAATAATAGTGTCAGTTGATGAAATTGATGTGATTATACTACTATCGCGCTGATAATCTCCGATAGCTCCTTCTATTTTCATACGACCTTCCTCAACTGCTGATTGTAAGGTTTGGTCACATGACGTAAATGAAAGTACATATCTTCCTCCAGAGTAACTAAAAATTCCTGAGAGTTTATTTTTTATTGCATCTGCGGTGACGCTGTCGACATTTCTAATAGTATCCGGAAGCGTAAGTGATACTTGATCAAGTGAGCTCTTTGCATTATCAACTGCTTGTTGCTTGATAGCTACTTCTTCTTTACGTGCACCTTGGGATAATTGATCGTATGTTGCTCGTGCATTTTCTAGTGTTGCCTCAGCTTGGAGCAGGCTCGCCTGTCCGTCAGATGACGAAAGTGTGGCGAGAACTTTCCCTTGTGTAACAGTATCTCCGATTTTTACACCGACAAATTCAACCGCACCACCTGTCTGAAAGGCAAGCGACACATCACGAGACGGTTGAACCGCTCCAGTAATCGAAACATATTGATTAAGTTGTTGTTTTGCAACAACCATAGTCTCTTGAACGTCATCCTTGGTGCCTTGATACTGATAATATAGAACTCCTGTCAATACAAAAAGCACAGACATAACAATAAGCAGATTTTTTTTAAGATACTTGATATCAGTCTTTAGGATTCGATGTATTTTTTCTATAAGTAATGAAATGAAGCCTTGTTGCATACCATATATAGTACACTACTAACCTTACTATGCTAAGTGTATAGAGTAAAACAACCCATGATACACTATACGTACTATGAATAAACGCACAACGCCACTCATTGTCGGTAATTGGAAAACAACACCAGCCACAAAAGAAGAAGCTGTTAAGTTCATCAAAGCTCTAGAAAAGAAATGCGCAACTTCGAAAAAGAAATTGCCTAAGAAATCCTACTATCTTGCAGTGCCGAGTGTTTTTATTGCACACCTAGCACCTCTTGCTAAGCATGGGTATATTGGTGCTCAAAATGTTTCAGGTCAAAGTCTTGGCCAAACAACAGGCGGTGAAATTCCTTCACAGCTATCATCTGCTGGAGCATCATTTGCAATAATTGGTCACAGTGAAGTTCGTAAGACCGGCGAAACACAAGAAGCACGTGCTATAAAAGTTGCGTTATCATTACAACAAAACCTTACTACCATTTTTTGTGTGGGTGAAAAAACCCGTGATAAAGAGGGTTCGTATCTTAAAGAACTAGAAGACGATATTCGTATATCATTTACCGATATACCTAGAAATCTATTTTCTAATTTGATTATTGCATACGAGCCTGTCTGGGCTATCGGTAGCAAAACCCCAGCTACGCCAACTGAGTGCTTCGAGGTTGTTATCGCATTACGCCGTGCTATTGCATCACTTATAGGAATTGATTATGCAAAAAAAGTTCACATTCTTTATGGTGGCGCAGTAACTAAAGATACCGCAACCACATTTCTTGAAGAAGGGGGGGTGGACGGTCTACTCATCGGAAGAAGCTCTCAAGAAATTGTAGCGTTTTTTGATATCATTACTACAACACATTAAAATTAAGAGAATTATATGAATATTTTGTGGCGCGACCATGTACTGACAAAGACTGAAGACCTACGAGGGAAGCGTGTTCTTGTTCGTGTTGACTGGAACCTTCCTATCACAGATGGCACGCCAACTGATACAAGTCGCTTTGATGTTACCGTGCCTTTTTTACAAGAACTTGCTTTTGCAGGCGCTAAGATTATTATCATGACGCATTTTGGAGAAAAAGGTGAGTCACTCTCTCCTGTTGCACGCTATGCAAGTAAAAAACTAGCATTTCTAAAATTCACACCGTCACTTGATATGATTGAACTTGAGCGCGAAAGTAAAAATGTTGTAGACGGCGAAGCAATTCTCCTTGAAAATGTAAGGCTCTTCGAAGGGGAGACTGACAACCTTCCGGCTCTTGCGCGTTTATACGCTAACCTTGGAGATATTTTCATAAACAATGCCTTCTCTGTCTCACATCGTAAACACGCAAGTGTGGTTGGGGTTGCAGAGTTGATGCTTTCATATATCGGGCCAACATTTGCTCGTGAACTTGAGAACTTAACACATGCTCTTACTCCAGAAAAACCCGCATTACTAATCGTCGGTGGTGCGAAAATATCAACCAAACTCGCACTCATAGAACGATACCTAGAAGAAGGTGTGCGTGTGTTTGTTGGTGGAGCAATGGTACACAATATCTGGAAATCTCGCGGAATAGAAATAGGTCATAGTCTTTATGATCCATCCTATGAACTACCAGAAACATTTTATAATCATCCATTATTACTTACCCCGATTGATGTAGTGCTAGATAGTGGAGAGACTGTGCCGTACTCAAGTATTCCCGCTGACAAGATGGTCATGGATTGTGGTAAAGAGACTGTAGCGCTTGTCCGCAAAACTCTAAGCGAGTCAAAGACCGTTATTGCAAACGGACCGCTTGGGTTGTATGAAAAGGGATTCATTACAGGAAGTGAAGGGGTACTTCATGCCGTTGCTGAAGCAGGAATACCATCTTATATAGGCGGAGGGGACACGGTATCTGTTGCGCACACCCTTAAACTTCTTGAAAAATTCACCTTTGTATCACTTGGTGGTGGGGCAATGCTTGATTTCCTCGGGTCTGGTACACTAGTCGGACTAGATGCTGTCACAAAATCACAATAGCCCTGTTATACGTAGTGTGGGGGATATATACGAGCTTCAAAAGATAATCCTCCTTGCGAAAAAAGGAGACGTTAAGGCTTTTGAAGAAGTCTACGCAAAACTGTATACCCCACTATACCGTTATACGTTTTCTAGGTGTCATAATGTTGAAACGACAAACGACATCTGTCAGCAGACGTTTCTTAACTTCTACAAAGCGCTTCCCTCATACGAGCCTAATACGTCGCCTCTTGCATATCTCTTCACGATTGCAAAAAGGCTACTTATCAACCAATATGATAAAGATAAGCGTGTATCATTTGACGAAACTCTTCTTGATAATAAAGAGGATATCTCACAAGATACGCTAGAAGTTGCAGATATCAAACTCCTCGCAGAAAAAATAAATGAATACCTTCCATCGCTTACAACCGATGAACAAGATGTTATACGTTTATACTTTTATTCTGAGTTTAGTTATAAAGAAATATCTGACATTATACAAAAAGAAGAAGTGTATATACGAAAAATAAAAGAGCGCGCGCTCAAGAAACTGCGTATCCTAACAAGTCACCTACATGCCTAAACTACCAACCAACAACGAAATAGAGGAGGCTCTTGCTATGTATAAGGTGACCGCAACGCCTGCGAAAGATACTTTTATAAACATTCTTAATCAAATACCAGAGAAAGAAAAATCACAAGTACTGAAGCCGGCGGTGCGCTCTCCCTATATATGGATTGCTGTTGCTAATATTGCTGTAGCGTGTTCTCTCATTCTTGTTCTCTCTCCTCAAGTGAGTCTGGTTAGTAAGCACTCACAAAATAACCCATTCTCTGCAATTGATGCACAAGTGGACCAATTCGAGGCAGGTATAGATACGGAGGACGCTCTATTACTTGCAAAGGATTACAATCTATAAACTAAAACTCTTATATGAAAAAATCATTACTAGTATCACTGTTCTCTGTTTTATTTCTGATGCCGATGTTTGCTAATGCACAATCAACATCAACAGCAACATCAACAGCCTCATTTACAACAACACCATCATGTACAATTGCATTTGGTTCTAATAGTTGTACCAGTTCTTTATCATGGACATCAGCAAACACTAGTGTAGTTAAACTAACAGATTGTAGCGGTGGATTTTATGCAACCTCAAACACAGGGACGGGAACAAGTACTGTAACCATTCCGTACAACGCAGGATGTTATCAGATTCGTGATGCATCAACATCAACAACTATTGTCTTAGCAACGATTAACGGCACATCATCATGTGCAATAGGAACCGCATGGAATGGAAGCATTTGTGTAAATATCCCAACACCTATTAATGGCACATGTGGGACAGCAAGCGGAACAATAGTATCAAGCATCCCAACAACTGGTCTTTGTAGTGTTGGTGTTAGCTCTACTATCAGCGGGACAAGTACACTTATATGGAATTGTGGAGGCTTAAATGGCGGAACGTCTGTGAGTTGTAGCGCAACATATATTACAGCCACAACAACACCAGTTGCAACAACAACTCCTGTAACCGCTACCTCAACTCAAATAATTAAGCTTGCATATACAGTGTGTAGCAATTCAGCAACTCTTAAACGCGATACCGCTCTTATTACAGCACGTAATGTATATACAACTGCACTAACGCAAGCACTTTCTACAAGAGCAACCCAAGAATCAGCTGCTGTACTACTAACAGATCCTCTGTCACGAGAAAGCGCCCTAAAAGCTGCGCGTCAAGCATACAAAACAGCTGTAACAAATGCTCAAGCGATACTTAAATCATCTCAAAATACTACACGGTCAATATATACAACTGAAATAACTTCATGTAAAATTGCAAAAGCGCAGGCACTGAACGCTACTTCCACAAAAAAGAAAGATGATGATAGAAAGCGTAAAGAAGATAAGGAACGTGAGCGTGAAGAAGAAAAGGAGCGTCGTGAAAACCACAAGAAGTCAGTAGAAAATCTTCGTAACGAATACAAATACAAACTAAGTGCAATAAAATCAGAATGGAATTCTAACAGGGATGACCGCTAGCACTCTATATTCTAATCATCTTTATGAATCATAAAAAACTCATTGCAATACTCGTAGGACTAACATGTGTACCGTTTATCGCGAACGCACAGTCAACATCCACTGTCGCAACATCAACAGCAACGTCGACACAGACAGTTGTACAATCCTCTACACTATGCACACAAAATGCTATTCGTAAGCGTGATGCGGCTTTAGTTACTGCACGAAATCTCTACAATGCTTCTATGACAGTTGCTCTTGAAGCACGAACACTAGCAGAAATTTCTGCGATAGCTGTTGGTGATGAAGATTCACAGAATGACGCTCTTAAAAGTGCTGCTACGGTGTATGGAGCTCAAGTAAAACAAGCACAAGAGATACTCAAGTCTACACGACAAGATGTTCTATCTGTGTATGATGAAGAAATACGAAAATGTAGAACAGACAAACGTTTTAATCAAAATACTGGATCTGGAAATAGCAAAAAATTGTCTGAAGATATACAACAAAAGAGTGGTGTTGCTCATGAAGTTATACAATCTGAAAAAGACCAACAAAAAACCACACTTCGGATTCTTCAAAATGAATATAAGAAAAAAGTAAATGATATTAAATCATTTTTTAGAGGAGAAAAAGAAAATGATAACTCTAGTAGAGGGGATAACTAGCTCTCTAGTGATCAGAAAAAGGACGCCCTTCGGGCGCCCTTTTTCTATGAGTCTACTTCATCTCAAGCATTACTGGTGCATGATCACTTCCTTCTATATCAGTTAACACATCCGCATGCACTACCTTCTTTTCATTCTTCTTATTTATAAAAACATAATCTATCCTCCATCCGACATTTCTCTCTCGTGATCTAGTCTTCTGGTCCCACCAGCTGTACTTAACTGTTTCTTTGTGAAGGTGGCGAAATGTATCGACGAACCCTGACGCAATAACTTTATCCACCCACGCGCGTTCGATAGGGAGAAAGCCTATCTGATTAGCATTTTCTTTAGGTCGTGCAATATCTATCTCATTATGTGCAACATTTAAGTCACCGCAGAATACAACTGTGCCATATTTTTCTTCTAACTTTTTCACGTGTTTCAAAAACAATTCATAGTATCGTAACTTGAACTGAAAGTGCTCCTCATCACGTCCGCCATTTGGAAAATATGCTGTGACAAATGCAAAGTCTTTATAGATAAGCGTGAGACATCTTCCTTCTGTATCGTACTCTTCTTTTCCTAACCCATAAATAATTTTCTCAGGTTGTACCTTTGTATACACAGCAACCCCAGAGTAGCCTTTACGTTCTTTTGAGCTATCAAAATATGAAATATACCCTTGTGGATTTTTGATCTCGTCAGTTAATTGCTCTGGTGTAGACTTTGTTTCTTGAATACCGATGATGTCTGCGTCTTCTTCAAAGATTTTTTGTAGTGCACCTTTTTTGTATGATGCGCGGATTCCGTTTACGTTCCAAGAAATAATTTTCATCAGCCTAGTGTATCGCACAATAATAAAATATAGAAAAGAAAAAACGTGGGCCTGTCGGCCCGCGTTTCCGGAGATTGGGGCTTCACCTGGAAGCGGTCTGACTTTCACCATCATCGGAAGGGGTGTCCTTCAGGTGAAAGTTCACCGCCCGCCCCGGCACCACAGTCGAGATGGCGTGCTTGTACACCATCTGCGTCACAGTGTTCCTCAGCAGCACGACATACTGGTCGAAGCTCTCAATGTGGCCTTGCAACTTGATGCCGTTGACGAGATAGATCGACACCGGTACATGCTCCTTGCGGAGGAGATTGAGGAACGGATCCTGGAGAAGTTGACCTTTATTGCTCATGACGAGCCTCACTTTCTTGATTGGTTGAGAAAAACTAGAGGAACTAGCTGTCCGTAACACTACAACTTTTGTAGATGACTGTCAAACTATTTCTTATCCCTCTTGGAGTGGAATTTTTCAAACTGATCGCGGAGGAATTTGTTAGTTACGTTCGTGTATATCTGAGTGGTGGCAATTGACGCGTGGCCAAGCATCATTTGTACTGTACGGAGGTCTGCACCGTTATAAAGAAGGTCTGTTGCAAATGAGTGACGTATCACATGAGGTGAACATTTCTTGGCAATACCAGCTATTGTTGCATATTTCTCCACACACCTCTCTACACTTCGAGGGGTCAGTCGTACTGATTCTTCCTTCACCATACGCGAATGTGCACGAGGGGAGTGGTCGATGAACATCGCCTCATCAATATCTACCCGCGAAGCAAGATACTTCTTCACTGCATCAAGCGCAGCCCCTGAAATGAACACTACTCGTATCTTGCCACCTTTTCCTCGTATTGATACCTCGCCAGTTGTAAGATCGAGGTCTCTATCAAGTGAACACAGTTCTGATACACGAAGTCCTGTTGAAAAGAAAAGTTCAAGAATCGCTTTATCTCGAAGGCCGGCAATAGTTGAGGTATCCGGTGCAGCCATCAAATTAGATAATTCACGTTCTGTAATGAGGTCAAGCTCCCGCTGTTGCGTCTTTGCTAGCTCAATCCGCTCTGGATCATACCCAGCAACACCACGCTTACGAATGTACTTGAAAAACGCACGTAGTGCGATAAGATGATAGTTCTGTGTTTTTTTATCGAGTGTCTCCACCGCCTGACCTTTTTTTGCAGCTCGTGCTGGATGACGGTTAAGGTACACACGATACTCGCGCATCATTGCTTCGGTGATATCTGACGGGGATTCCACTTTTGCAAAATCCAAAAACCGCGTGAGATAGTGATCGTAGTTTCGCACAGTAAGAGCAGAGCGTCCTTTTTCTATTTCTATATATTGCAGGAAGTCTGCTTTGAGTGCGGAGAGGGGGTGCATGAGAATAGTAATTAGTAATTAGCAATTAGTAATTAGATCAATGCAAGTGCATCAACTAATAACTAATTACCAATAACTACTAACTAGTTCAAAGTATACCCCAATGTCGTACAATAATCTCAGTGGAAAAAGAAATAATCTCATAAACCGTGATACTTTTTACAGAATAAGGCATAATCTTGAAGCATTTCTTGTATTTTCTACCAGCTGTCGACTACAAACTACCAACCGCCCCTCAGGGCTTGCTTTTTCTGACAATGTGTGCTACACTATGTCAATAGTTAACAAATACGCAATTATTATGCTTACTGCACGAAAAAAGGCAACCGCCATCAAAAACGTTCAAATTCATACGACAGATACTGGATCTCCTGAGGTTCAAGTGTCACTTTTGAGTAAGAAAATTACAGAACTTACCAATCATCTTAAGGAACACAAGAAGGATAATCACTCACGCCGTGGGCTTATCCAGATGGTTGCTGATCGCCGTACTCACCTTAAGTACCTAGAAAGAACTAACAAGAAGCGTTACACACAGCTTGTAACAAAGCTCGGTCTTAAGTAATGTAAAGAAGTAAGTGGCGTCGTAAGGCGCCACTTATCATATATCAGTGTATACTAACTATAGTTTCTCTTTTAATATTAAAAAGTTTTTAATGAGTGTTGTTGTACATCTTTTATAGTTACTAACAACTTGAAACTAACAACTAATCTATGTCAGTTATCAAACACGGCGACCAGCGTGTCGCAGTATTTATAGATACTCAAAATCTATATCACAGTGCAAAAAATTTATACAACACAAAAGTAAACTTCGGCTCAATCATGGATACAGCGGTAGGAAAGCGTAAGCTTATCCGTGCGCTTGCATACGTTATCACAACAGAAGCGGGAGACGAGACGCAATTCTTCGAAGCCCTCACCAAGCTTGGTATCGAAACGAAAACTAAGGACCTTCAGATCTTTTACGGTGGAGCAAAAAAAGCTGACTGGGATGTTGGCCTTGCGGTTGATGCAATTAGACTTGCTCCAAAGGTAGACACTATCGTGCTTGCAACAGGGGATGGAGATTTCGAGCCTCTTGTTAACTTCCTTAAAGAACACTTTGGTGTTCAAGTAGAAGTTATCTCATTTGGTCGTTCAACATCAAGCAAACTCCGTGCAGTCTGTGAAGACTTTATTGATATGTGTGATACTCCTGAGAAGTATCTTATAGGATACCGCACCCATAGAGGAGGTGTCGTTACCAAAAAAAAGCGAGTACAAATAAAAAAACCTCAGGTTGTACAAGAGTTCTCAGATGAAAACTTGGGCATCTTCACTGGTGAGGAAAAATAATACACGTAAAGTAGTCATTGCCCTCATACACTAGCCACTCTTTGTAAGAGAGGTTACACTAAGACTATCTAACATGGCACTTGAAAACATAGAAACATTAGAAAAAGATATTGCAGAAGAGATGAAAGCAAAAGAGGCAACGGTCCGGCAAGTTCCAACCGTTGCTCAAGATGCTGGCACCCAAGTACAAGCAGAATCACCAAAGAAAAGTCCTGTCATCTTAATAGGTGTGAGCGCTCTTTTTGTAATAATTGCGCTTGTTGCTGTGTACTTTGGATATACGTACTATAAAGAAATAAGCACCCCTCCTGTTATCGTTCCTATCACAAACGCAACATCAACAACGAAAACCCCTGAGAGACTTCTCGGGGGACTATCTCCGGAATTTCCAGATGCGCTTGGTAGGTATGTAACTAAAATACAAAAGACTAACTTGGGCTATATACTTTATATTAACTCCTATCCACCTGTATTCTCATACATGCTTCGTAACGAAAGTTCGTATGGGGCAAGTCTGGCAAAATCTCTCGGTGTACCACAAGAGACAAAAACAATCTATGTCGATGAACTCACGCCACCTCCTGCTATCGTAACACCAACCCCAACAAGCACGTCAAATAAACTGCCTGGTAAACAAGCCTTAGCTACATCATCAACAAACCTTAACCAAGCAAGTACAAGTTCATCTACCCAGGCGATAGCAACAGATGGCTCTGTGCGTGATGAATCCGCCGGTGAACGACAGATACTCTCTGTAGAGCCAATTCCTTTTACGTTCTACGACACTACTGTATCTAACCAAAATATTAGAGTTGGAAAATCTGGGAATAGTACTATTTATTACGCGTTTATCCAAGAAAAAGCTGTTGTTTTCTCGACAACAATCGAAGGGATTCTCTCTCTAAAAAATGATATACTACGCTAATGAGCGTAGCTGCACTCGGAAGCGCCCACATAATCGGGCTACACGGAGAGAAAGTAACGATTGAAGTAGATGTATCCTCTGGTCTATATTCTTTCTCTATTGTTGGGCTTCCTGATAAGGCAATTGATGAGAGTAAAGATAGAATTATTGCCGCCCTTCGTAACAGTGGACTACGAAACCCAAAAACTGAAAATCATAAAGTTACGGTATCTCTCATACCAGCAGAGATAAAGAAAGAAGGATCGCATTTTGATGTACCGATATTACTCACCTATCTTGTTGCGTCTAAACAATTACAAATACCGAGTGATATCGGATGGTTCGTTGGTGAGCTATCACTTACTGGTGAAATACTGCCAATGACAGGCGCACTCTCAATTGCAGAATGTGCGAAGAGAAACGGGGTAAAGTCTCTCTATGTTCCCCATGCAAATCGCGAAGAAGCAGCACTCGTAGACGGCATAACTGTATACGGATGCAAGTCCATACAAGAACTTGTGTTACACCTAGGTGGAACAATTGATGGTGTGACATCTCTAGTTGAGATTTCTCCTACACCACATACTGAGATGGTATACGTGAAGCCTGAGTCATTCACTAACTTCTCTCATATTCGTGGACAGGAAAGTGCGAAGCGTGCATTACTAATTGCTGCAGCAGGGGGTCATAACATCGCTCTTTATGGACCTCCAGGAACAGGAAAGACTATGCTCGCACGAGCGTTCACTGGGATACTTCCTCCGCTTACACAGATAGAAGCACTTGAAGTTACGCGTATACATTCCGTCTCGCACAAAAAAACATCTATCATTACGCATCCGCCATTTCGCAGTCCGCACCATACTTCATCATATGTATCACTTGTTGGAGGAGGGGCTACTCCAAAACCTGGTGAGGTTACACTTGCACATCATGGGGTACTTTTCATGGATGAATTCCCTGAGTTTGATAAAAAAGTAATTGAATCATTACGAGAACCACTTGAAGAAGGGTCTATATCTGTAGCTCGTGCAAAAGGTACTTTTAACTTTCCCGCATCGTGTACTCTTATTGCTTCTATGAACCCGTGCCCATGTGGTTACATGGGGAGTAAGCTCAAGCGTTGCATCTGTAAATCATCTGATATTGATAGATACGCACGCAAGTTATCTGGTCCAATTATGGACCGCATAGATATGTGGGTACCAGTACAACACATAGATTACGATACGTTATCTCAGGCAAGCGAAGGGGAGGATGGTGAGGTGGTACGCGCGCAGGTTATACAGGCACGAGACTTTGCATTAAAGCGCTTCAAAGAAAAAAATAGCACAATTACAAAGAATAAAGACCTGAAAGCAAAAGACATCGAGATACACATTCCACTTCATGATCAAGCAAGTACTCTCATGAAAAAATTGTCTACTTCTTACGCACTCTCTCCGCGTGCATACCACCGAGTACTACGTCTTGCGCGTACAATAGCCGACCTCAAACAATCACAAGATGTTACAGAAGCTGACATATTAGAAGCGTTTCAATATCGACCGAAGTTGTATCAAGATAGGGTGTAATTAGAAAGTTAGGCTAATTCATTTGCTGGGTTCATGGCAAATGAACGCCCGACATTTGTTTACAAATGTTTAGGGGACTAGGGGTTAGAAAATTCAATTCGTAAAGTATGATAATAAATGATAAGATTTTAAGATGGTTACAATAATTTTTGAAGCTCATGGAACGACATTTGATAATGAGGCAAAACTATCATCTGGCTATAATGACGTGGCTCTTTCACCTTTAGGAATCACACAATCAAAAGAAATGGGGGGAAGGTATAAAGATACAATGTTTGACGCAATATTCTGTTCTGATTTACAGCGTTCATATAAGAGTGCAGAGTTAGCGTTTGGTACAAAATTCCCAATCATACAAGACGCTCGATTGCGGGAATGCAACTATGGTGATTTTACTCAAAACCCATCTCATATTGTTGATGTAGAAAAACCAAAAAGAATTACTACGCCATTCCCCAATGGAGAAAGTTACGCGCAAACAACTGAAAGAATGCGAAGTTTCTTAAATGACTTAAAAAAGAATTATAATAATAAAAAAGTTATGATTATTGGTCATCGTGCCACACAGTATGGATTAAACAACATAATCAAAGGAATACCTCTTGAGGTATTAACCTCGTCTCATTTCACTTGGCAACCTGGGTGGACATATGAACTAAAGTAGATTATTCATATTTACCTAACCCCTAACAGTCTAACCTCTAACCCCTAGTCCTTAGAATGGATTACGTGCTCCACGGACTTCGAAGTGAAGATGTGGTCCGGTTGAACGGCCGGTGTTACCAACTTCTCCAATCTTCTGACCACGGGCTACTTCTTGTCCTGTTATTACAGTTACTGTTTTTAGGTGAGCATACACTGTCTGGATGTTTCCATCGTGCATGATAATCACCATATTACCGTATCCTCCGTTGTATCCACCAACTTTTGCAGCGATAACTCTTCCATTGGCTGATGCAATAACTGCTGTACCAGGAGTCGCTGCGATGTCTACTCCATTATGTCCGTGTATTCCTTGGGTTCTAGTGCCACCAACTAGAGGGCGAATGAGGAACCCTTCAGCAGTTGGACTTGTATACCTCTCGAGTACTTTACTCTTACCTGTAACTTTTGCAGTTGTTTTTTTCTTTGGTGGTGTAACTATTGCAAGTTCACCATCTGGCACTAGAAGTGTATCTCCAACAGAAAGTTTTGCGTCTACTGCAACACCATTAAAGTCTGCGATATCTCCCTCATCTGCGTTATACTTTTTAGCAATAGTTGTAACCGTATCACCTTTCTTAATAACATGCTTGATACCGGTCATCGGTAAGATAAGAAGGACGTCTCCAGGGGTGAGTGTTTGTGACTTCAGATCATTTGCCCAAATGATAGTATTTCTTGATACATTAAAGAGCTTTGCAACATCAGCTAATGTATCTCCTTTCTTTACTTCATAAACATTAATAAGATCTGATGCTGGAAAATCAATATCTTCTGTTGATACGCGCATTGGCCCGCTCACTGCCTGAAGAGCGTTACTTGATGAGGCGTCTCCTGTTGATTCGCCAGTTGACATGCTATCTTCGTCAACAATTACAGGCTTGAAGAATTGTATGGTCTGAGATGTTTCCGCTTCCGGTACATCGTCTTTACTATTATTTGCAAAAAGTTGTCTTACTTTATCAGTAAAAGCAGACAACCCAAGAGCATATGCTGTATAAGGAGTACTTATCAAGACCGCAAGCAAGGCGATAGATAGAAACGATTTAATTGTAGATGACCACTTGGGCATGTAAGGGTAGTGTAGAGCTATGGTAGAACACTGGAGTGCTTTGACATATTCTAAAGTTGTTGTAGAAACAAGATATTGATGAGTGTAAATTTATTCTATCAGGAAAGGGGGCTGGCGACAACCTCAATTACCCACATACACACAAGTGCAGAAGCAGGCTTGTAACATAGGAGATATTGTGGAGAAGTTCCCCAAAAGTCTTGCAAATTAAAGTATACTAGAGAAAATTATGTCTGGTAGAGATCTAAACATCACAGAGCCGGATGGCGTTGACCCTGCTCAAGTAAATAGTGGGGATGGGTCTATTTTTAGGCATGAACAGAGAGTTACCGCAGAAACAGGAGGGTTTTATAGAGTGAACCCAGACACAGGAGAAATACCTGCTGATAACATAGCACCACGGTCCTTTTCAAATCGCTTAAAATATAACAGACAACCAACCTATAGTATTACAAATGGTGACGGTATCACCACTCCTTTGGATGACACTTCTGCTTTGCCTACAAATATCTCTGGTGGTAAGTTTGGCAAGGAAATTCAAGATGCTTCCACTGCACCGGATACTAAGAACAGATACCCTGAAATGGATGAGGAACTGGAAGCATTAGATAGAGAGAAGGCGGCATTAGATGAAGAAAATCAAAAGCTAGCACTAGCTCTTGTCTATAGCAAAAAGCTTGGAGGGTTAAGGGAAAAGTTCGCACGACAAGATGTGATTATAACGTTACAACTTGCAAAACTTGCTTCGTATCACATTGACTCTGATACACAAAAAGATACAGATGAGATACAAAAATTAAAACAAGAGATACAAACACTTCTATCAACAGACGACATCTCTCTCACTCAAGAGGTTATTGACCAACTAGATTCTCTGGTTGTTAGCTTTGAAACGAAAACAACAGAACTATCAGAGATTATAGATGCATCACTAGAAAAACCTCAACTAGATACGCCGTCAGATTATCCACAAGATTTCTTACAACCAAAAGATGTTTCTCTTACAACACCAGAGGTTCTTAATGCTGTAGATGTTCTCAAAACACCCAGAGAGCGTGAAATAAAAGATATAGAAATTCTTAATATATTTCCTGACGGAAGAGTTAAAGGGAAGTACAAAATCAAAACCCAAAAAGGGGTGCGAGTTTTGTCTACAAAAGAAGCACATGACTTCCACATGATTAAGGCAACGCTAGAAAACTATGTTGATTTTATTCTTTCACTTGATGATCAGAATAACGCCCCAGAACTTACTACTTTAAAAGATGCTGTTATAGATCTTTTACAAACAGGAAATGTTAATGAGGCAGATAATTTAGCAAGAGAGCTTGGAAAAGTTTTAGATCAAGCAATTGCATCAAGAGAAAATCTTCTAAGGGCGGAACGGGGTTCGAAAAAAGGAATCATGGGAGTTCTTCGTCCGAAGAAAGGTCGTACAATCCCTCTTGATGAAGACGACGCAGCGCGTGGCTGGGACGACTATCAAGCAAGCCTGCGCAATGAAGACGCTGAGGATGATTCAAGAAAACAGTTCGTTCGGCGTCAAGCTCTTGTAAACAACCCTGTTCTTTCTTCACCTGTTCCAACAGTTGCAACATCAGCTGTTACTCCACCTACCATTCCTGACCCTGCAATAGCATCCGACCCGTCAGCTACATCACCAAGCCCGTCTGGAGGAGGGACGACACCACCTCCGCCATCTGGACCGCCTTCTCCGCCTCCACCTCCTTCAGACCCACCTTCTGATCCACCAGAACCACCAACACCTGATAAAGCCCCAATACCTCTTGTTATTCGTATGTCCCTTGAAGGGATTATACGTGTAGTTACTACTACTTCAAATAAAAACTCAAAAGATGAGGCCTTGCTAAACGGCGTTTATCTGATTCGCGATGGTAAACCAGTTCGTATAAAAGAAAATGAAGTAAGTTGGCGTGGACTAATAGATATTTTTAATGGCGATGCAAA
This sequence comes from bacterium, assembly GCA_027482685.1. GTDB lineage: Bacteria > Patescibacteriota > Minisyncoccia > Phycocordibacterales > UBA5272 > UBA11704. The sequence goes on along the minus strand of JAIXVU010000003.1, from coordinate 18,453 downwards.
CAGAAAAGGTTTGTACAACAGATACTTAGCCTTTTTTGAATCTGGTTCATACAAAGAACGAAGTGCAAAAAAAGAAAAATACAAATATGTAATTGAACGTGAGAATGATTTTATTAATCAGGTTCAAGATGGGAATCTCCAAGAAGCTTTGGTGGTATGTGATAACTTAGATCGTGGATTAGAAGAAGCTGAGGAGGACTGGAAACTTGCTCGTCTAGATATTGTTGAAAGTGAAGAGGTAAAGCGAAAGAAAGCAGAAGAGCAACTAAAGATAGAGAAGTTATGGGATACAAAAGAAAAAGAGTTTAACTCACTTGAAGCACAAGCAACAAGGCTTATGGGCGAGGTAAGTCCTGACTCAGCTAAGCACATAGAAAAAGAATTAGGGAAATTGAAACAATATAAAGCGCTAGTTAAGAAGGATAGTGGTGTTTTTGATGGTACTAAGTTTACTGCGTACGAAGAAGCACTTAACCTTTTCAAACAAACAGTAGATAGATATGAGAATACGCGAAATGCTATCAGTAGGTTTACTGTAGAAGATAGGGTGCGGGGTGGAACGCGTACCATAAACGGATCAGTTCTTCGTCCGAATCGTGTTGCTGCAAATGACGCAAGAGTGCATCTCCGTGACGGTACATCAGTATCTGTTGCAGAATATGAAGCTCTACAAGCAAAAAACAAAGTAGCTCAAGCTATAAAGGTGAAAGGCGTCGAAACCTCTCGATTAGAATTCTTAGAAAAACGCTACCGGCAAGAAGCGGATAATAACCCAGTAGAATTCATTCGTAAGTATCTCTACCGCCTAGATCTGCGTTTTCCTTCAGGATATTCAGAAGAGAAAAAAATTGTTCAAAAAATACTTAATGAAAAGATTGCATCAGGTGTAATAACCGAAGAAGATCTTACAGCTCTTGCACAAGCGGCAAAACAGTCTGTCATTGACCCACGAGCCGCTCATAAGCGAGCTACTTTAGTCTACAGTCCAGCAGCAGAAGCTAAAGAAATGGCAACAAAAGAAGGGAAAAATCTTGCCGCAGCCAGAGTAGCTGCACGCGAAATTGCTTCTAAGCAAACACCAGAAGAAATTAACACACGCCTAGAAAAAGATAGGGTGGAAACTGTAGCAATAACAGGCAAGGACCCTGAGGGTGTACTATCAAAGGGTGGATTAGACGATCCTCTTGCAACCGGATTAACGAGTGTTCGTCCGCAACAATCTGGCGCTACTCCTAATCCTGTAAAAAAACCAGACGCACCATTAGGCACCTTAAAAGGTAGCGCAGTTACTGCTGGTGGCCCTACGTCACCATATAGTCTTGGAGGAGCTAGTAATGCACCAGATAAAACTCCACCTGGAGCAGAAAATTCCACAGAAACCCGTCAAGATATGAGAAATTTTGGAGCACCGTCTGCGCCTCCAGTACCACCTAAATCACCTGAAGAGTTGAAAAAAACAGAGGAAAGAAAAAGTCTTGTTGCCCACCTCCACGAAGCACTAGTGGCACAATCAAAGAAGTTTTCAAGACCATGGTTATGGCCATTTATGTTCTCAGGAGCAATACTACTTGGCGCAGGTGGGGCATATGTCACTCGCAAACAAGACAACGTTGAAAGTGGTAAAGCTGCTGTTACCGCAGTTGCTTCATCATCAGCTAATAATAAAATGATTACAGAAACAAGTGAGGAGGCTGGCCTTGTTGAAAAAAGAAACTATAAAAAAGACGTCCTTATACTCCCAGATCAGATTGCATTTTTTGAAACCCTTGAGAATTTAACAAGTGAACAAATCATTAAAAGCACAATCACCGAATTTAAAACTAGCGATAACCCTTCTTCATTTAATGAATTCATGAAAATGTCTGCTTATGATCTATATCATGTAACCACTGATCTCCCTGGAGTAACCAACGGTACTCGAGGAGAGTTCAGCAGGCTTATTAAGAAATTTGTTGGTGTATTTGTGGCAGAAAAAAATCCTATAGGAATGCTACCTACATCTACCGCGTATCCAGGTAAAGGTGAAAGTGTTCTGCAGTTTGTAGATCGTATAAAAAGGAACGTCCAGCATGCGAATAAGGGTGAGCCTTTAGAAAAAGCCACTGGGTCTGTAGTATAATCACAACATACATTTATGGACTTCCAAACACTTCGTGAGACATTGGTAAAAGATTTTAACTTAACTGCTTTACCAGACCATGAGCAGGATGAGATGCTCTTTGAAATTGCAAAGACTATACAAAAGCAATTTCTTTTCGATGTCTATGACTCTCTTTCCGAAGCTAACTGGAAAGCCCTACAATCAAGTGTTGCAATGGGGGAAGACTTCTACTCAACAACACTTAAACATCTTGTGCCAAACCATGCAGAACTCTTTGATAAAGCAAGGCTCAAAGTAACTGAAGCGTTTAAGAAAGATGTGTAGGGTGTGCCGCCCATGCAAAATACATACAGCGAAGCCTTTGGCTTCGCTGTATGTATTTTGCATGGGCGGCAACGTCATATCGTAATATGCTACACTCTTACTCACAATGAGTGTTACCTTAAACGACAAACAGCGTGAAGCAAGTGAGCATACCGAAGGCCCTCTTCTTATCCTAGCTGGCGCTGGAGCTGGAAAGACAAAAACTATCACAGAGCGTATTGTAACCATAATAAAAAAAGGTACCGATCCACGTAATGTCCTTGCAGTAACATTCACTAATAAAGCTGCGAAGGAAATGCGTGAACGTATCGTAAACAGGCTTGAGGAAGAGCATATTATAGAACACGAGAATCCATTTCATCATACGCCGGTCATTAAGACATTCCATTCTCTTGGACTAATGATAATCAAAGAGCAATACATGCATCTAGGACTGCACGCACACCCAACTATTCTTGACCAGTCAGACACGCTCTCTATTATCAAACGTGCTCTTGAGATGCTCTCTCTTGATCCGAAGATTAACGACCCATCTAAAATCCGAGGAATTATTAGTCGTGAGAAAGGGGACTTCACAACGCTTACCAAGTACCGTGAAAAAGTTGTAACCTCTCAGATGGATATCGTCGCAAGTGTGTGGAGAATCTACGAAGAAGAACTGCGTAAGCAGCGCGCTCTTGATTTCGATGACCTCATTGTGCGTGCTGTAATGTTACTTGAGGAAAACGAAGACGTGCGAAAGTTCTACCAGAAACGTTTCAAGTATGTCCACGTTGATGAGTATCAGGATACTAACGGTTCACAGTATGCCTTCGTCAAACTTCTTGTGAATAAAGAAACTAATAATATTTGTGTTGTGGGAGACACTGACCAAAATATCTATAGCTGGAGAGGGGCGAACTTACGCAATATTATGAACTTTGAGAAGGACTTTCCAGGTACATATACAGTACTCCTTGAAGAGAACTACCGCTCAACAGGAAACATTTTAACGCTGGCTAATGTTGCTATTAAGAAAAATACTGTTCGTAACGACAAGAATCTTTTTACAAAGGAAGGCGCTGGAGACAAGATTGATATCATGCCCTCATGGGATGAGGAGAGTGAAGCTGAGTGTGTTGCAAAGGAATGTAAGAGACTTATTGATACAGGGGTACGAGGGGAAACTATAGCAGTGCTGTATCGAGCTAACTTCCAATCACGAGTATTAGAAGAGGCTTTTATTAGAGCTAACGTAACGTATAATCTACTTGGTACCAAGTTCTTTGAGCGAAAAGAAATAAAAGACGTGATGAGCTATCTGCGCGCTGCGCTTAACCGTGCGTCACAGCCTGATATTCGTCGCGTCCTTGAAACACCAAAACGCGGAATAGGAAAAGTAACGCTTGCAAAATTATTCGCAGGCGAGGAGCTTCCAAAAAAAGCTGAGGTACAGATACATTCTGTCTACACATTTTTAGATAAAATTGTTGAACTCCTTGAGACTGAGCCACTTTCACATGTTATTCAAACCATCATCATAGATTCCGGTATGGAAAAAGAGATGTTAGACGGCTCATCAGATGACAGGGAGCGCTTAGAGAACGCTCGTGAACTTGTGTCTCTCACAATACGTTATGATAACGTAGTGGGTAAAGATATTATTGATCAATTCTTAGAAGAGACATCTCTTCAATCAGATCAAGATAACGATACAAAAGAAAAAAACGGTGTGAGGTTAATGACAGTGCATGCAAGTAAGGGTCTTGAGTTTGAGTATGTGTTTATTGTAGGCCTTGAGCATGATCTCTTCCCACACAAAAAAATCGGAAGCAATAAACAAACTAAAGAAGAAGAGGAGGAGGAAAGAAGGCTTTTCTATGTTGCGGTTACGCGCGCCCGTAAACACCTTTACTTATGCTATGCAGAACTTCGCACTATCTTTGGACAAAAACAAATTAACGCACCGAGTGAATTCCTAGAAGATGTCCCAGAAGAAATAGAAGAGCTTCATGACCTGTACTATAAAGAAAGTGGGGGAGGGGTGGTGTATATATAAAAGAAGTGTGACATCTTTGCTTACTGTATTACTGTAAGCATATGAGTATACTTATATCATGCCGATAAAAACACTCTCTGCTATCAACTACATCGCACTGTCTTTCTTTCTTGTGGTTATAGTTGACCTGCTTGTTCTACAAGGATATCTGAAGACATTGCTACCTCAAAGTCCTACAGTATTTGCCTGGTATCATATACTCTTTGGACTTCCTCATATTATTGCATCATTTGTATCGTACGCAAACAAAGAATATCTAGTGTACTATAAGCAACCGATTATACATGCGATTATCATCACGCTAAGCATCATCGCGGTGTTTATGCTATTTGCACCGTCACTCCTTGTTTACTTTTTTATTGGATACACCTTGTATCATTTTTCTAGACAACAGGTTGGATTATGTAGACGTTATCTTCATAACACGTTTGTTACACGTATATGGAGCATCTCGGGAGTTATCACATCTATCACACTTGCATTATCAGTAGGAGGCGAAGGGTTTGCATATGTTCCGCGTGAAATTACCATATACTTACAAGGTGCTGGGATTATCTCGCTTATTGTTTTTATTATAACTAGTGTGTACTTTGCAAAGCGTGATACCTATGTTATTACCTCATCAGCAATCATCATACTTGCATCTGTGTGTATTTTGTTTGGATACTATGCAGTTGGTATTCTCATGCTTGTTTTTACACATGACACGTCAGCCTTTGCTGTATATACAGCTCATGATACAAACTACCAACAACAAAAAAATAACAATAGAATCTATTCGTTGCTACATATACACCCTCGCTATATTGTTATTGTTCTTCCTGGTATATGTATTGGGGTAGGCTACTTGCTTATGTGGTATAGCGTCACTCTTTTCTTTGCAGTTGCTCTCTTCTTATCGTTAATGCACTACTATCTTGAGGCAATTATATGGAAAAAAGGGACACTACACCGAAATATGCTAGAGTAAACACATGCAAGCAAAAAAATCTCTTGGTCAAAACTTTCTTACATCAGTACCTGCCCGTATCAAAATAATAGAAGCAGGGAACCTAACGCCTGCTGATACTGTTCTTGAGATAGGGCCAGGGAGGGGATTTCTCACAGAGGGACTACTTGAGACAAAAGCATCAGTTATTGCTCTTGAAAAAGACAACGATCTCTTACCTCTTCTTAGAGAGACTTTCGCATCCTACAGCAACCTTACTCTTGTCGAAGGGGATGCGCTTACCTACGAACCACCGCATACACCTTACAAACTTATTGCTAATATTCCCTATTACATCACAGGCGCTATACTTTCGCGATATCTCTCGCACGCACACCAGCCAACATGTATGGTAGTGCTAGTACAAAAAGAAGTCGCCGAAAGAATTGTAGCCCGTGATGGCAAAGAATCAATTCTCTCACTATCGGTAAAATGCTACGGCAACCCAAAACTTGTTTGCCGTGTTAACAAAGGAAGCTTTAACCCAGCTCCGACGGTTGATAGCGCAGTACTTGCAATAGAAAATATTTCACGGCATACCTTTCGACATCAATATCACGAAGAATTATTTTTCGCTACCATAAAAGCTGGCTTTGCTCATAAAAGAAAATTTCTTGTCTCTAATTTGCAACAAAAGTTCACCCACATTGCTATAAAAAACTTATTTGAAGAACTTGGCATACCTTCTACCATACGAGCTGAGGATGTTACACTTCCTACATGGCTGGAGCTTTCCTTGAGTATTGCTACTCGTTCATCACCATAGGGTCATTGTGGTATGCTCTTACGCTATCGCATAAATACCACCACTCTAAAAAAAAGACTCTTCTAATATGGTCTGTCTTTGGTTTGCTTTTTGGAATGTTTGCATTTTGTCTTCCGTATACCGCGTATCCGATACCGTGGCTTGAGGAGGGGGCACTGCAGCTACTTGGATTATTTTTGTTTAATCTTATTATTGGTATTGTGTGTGCAGGCGCATATAGTGTGGTGTCTTTATTCTTTATCATAAAGCAAATACACACACTAGTTTGGTGGGCACAAGTGTTCATATTTGGTGTAACACTTACACTTGCAGAGATACTACGCTCATTTCTTATATCCTTCATACTTTCTGGTAATGGTGGGTGGATTGGACTTCACTGGAGTGGGGAGACTATCGGAAACGCGTTATCGGTAACACCATTTATCGAGTATGCATACTTCGGTGGTGCATATATGCTTACATTTCTTGTGGGTATATCACTTACCACTATCAAATATATTCTTGTTGCGCCGTACAAAAAGATATATTATACGCCTTTTATTATCATGATTATAGGCCTTATCTGTATACACTATTTGATACCAGTTCGTGGTCCAAAAGACCCTGTCACTATAGGCACAGTATCGACCATGTTTTCTATGACGAAACGAGGGGATAATGTCAACGAAGATTTTGCAAAATATTTTGCGATTCTTTATCGTTCCCTAGAATCACTCACCCATAATCGACCAGATATCATAGCCCTGCCAGAAGACTCACAGTTTACAAAATATCTTGTTGGGCAAATTGGTGAACAGCTACACACTCGCTTACCTGGCGTACTTTTTGTTGATGGGGACACCATCACATATGAAGGAAAGCTTTCAAATGTCAGCATATTCTATAAAAAAGGGGTACCATCACCTATTCAAGCTCATAAACAATTCATGTTCCCATTTAATGAATACATTCCATCTCTTTTTATGCCGGTGTTTCGTCATTTTATTAATAAAGAAGAGTTAGCATTGTTTACTAAAAACCACACCTATGCTCCAGTATTTCTACCTCGTACCTATCTCTACAATGGAGTGCGAATAGGGACACTTCTGTGTTCGGAGATAGTATCGTTTGAGACAGTACGGCGTCTTGGCAAAGAAAAACCTGACATTATCATACATCAAGCATACCTTGGACTGTTCAAAAAAAGTGCAATCTACGATGCACATTTACGTTCATTTAGTAAAGTTGCGGCTGCCCAACTACGTACACCATTTGTAGGAAGCGTAAATGGGCTACCTTCATACATTATCTCCCCTCATGGAAAAATAATCGACACTCTTTATACCGACAAAGATGATGATGTTGATAGTGGGGTCTATAAAATATCTCAAGATGAGATATTGCGTATCTCAAAATAATCGCCATACGGTGTATAACTATCTTCCAAGACTAGTTAGTCACGGTATACTTGTACAATGGAAGAAAAAGTATCGATACCACTTGTAGGGCTTGGGTTGCTCGTTATACTTGTTATTGCCACCACGTTTATACCAGCATCATGGTTCGGTGTAAAGGAAGTAACACCGGTCTATACACCTCTAAATATCGTAACCGTTGAGAGCTTCAAGACGATTGCACGTGATAACAACAACGATGGTGCACCTGATTGGAAAACACTACTGCAACAAACCTACAAAGAAAGTGACGCTACAGTAAACACAACCAAAGAACAGTCACCTGTATCAAAAGAAGATCGGGCGCGACTAGATGATCCTAACAACCTGACTTCATCGTTTGCTAAGAATGTATATGTCACAACTGCATACATGAAACAAAATAATATCACCGACCCAGCGACACAACAGGATACTATTAACGGACTACTTGATGCTGAGGCTTCAAAGATAGCGATCAAACTCTATACAGAAAAAGACCTTACCGTCTCAACAAAAGAAGATCGTGCCTCTCTCATTACATACAGAGATACGATTGCAGGTATCGCAACACAAGCAGCATCCTATAACTTTGCAGATGGTGATTTGGAGATAGTGGGAACATACAACACCTCAAAAAACTCAAAAGATCTTTTACCTCTTAAGAAAAAAGCGGGGCAAGTAGATACAATTATCAAGAAGATGCTTGCAACAACCGTACCCCGCTCTGCTGTTACCTTACACCTTACCGCTCTTAATCGACTTTCTGCCTATAAAACAACCTTAGAGGGGCTTTCTGCGGTTGATACCGATCCAGTCCGTAGTACCCTTGTGGCACGTCAGTACCAAAACACTGTTGACCTAGTCGCAAAATCACTACTTCGTTTTGATGATTACTTCAAGGCGGTTGGTGTTCCTTTCACAGAGAGAAGGGTACCTGTTACAAATTAACTTTTATTTATGAAGTATATTACTCATCTTTTTGTTATCACATCACTTGCGTTTATCCTTACCACGTCGCCGGCATATGCAGGAGGACCATTTGGTGGATCTACAGAGTTCACTCAAGTACTTAATAGAGTACAACTTTACTTATCCGGTACCACAGAGAGAATAACCGCAGTACAGACCACCATCAATACTGCAAAGAATAACCTTGGCAATCCTGTTTTAGCCGCGATGATAACCGGAGCACAACAGCAAGCAGCTCGTGATATCAATAACTGGGCGCGAGGGAACTTTCAGGGTAATTCAACTATTATCACTCAGCCAGAACAATACGTCAGAAACCTTGGGCTAGAAGCTGTACGTGGCGGTATACAAATTAATACTGGAGATAGGGTGAGTCAAAGTGTTTTCAACGCTGTAGTTAGTAGTGTTCGTGGGCAAGGCGATCTTTCGCAAGAACTATCAAGAATTACAACCAACGAAACAGCTCTGCTTATTCAAAGATCAACCTGTACCCAAGAAAAACTCAACGAGCTCGCACGAAGTGAAGGGTTCGTTCAACCAGGACAAATACAGAACCGCGTTGCGCAACTCTATGATTCTTTTTGTGTGAACAGCCCAAGGACTGACCAAGCCACCGCAGCCAGACTAGAAGCACTCAACCAAGCACGCCCAGAACTCACAGGCACTGATGGTATCCTACTTATTGCAAGTGGTCAGAACGATTTTGCAAGGAATATGCGTGCAGCTGATGCTGCTAATCGTGCACAAGAAAAAGCAGAGCTTGCCGCAAAAGCAGATCTTGATCGAGGACAAGGGGTGAGTAGTCTACGTAGATGTATAGAAAGAGGGCCTGCTATTGCAGGAAGTGCAGCAAATGACTATGCTCCTATAGAAGGGCCATGTCTTAAGTATGAGAACGAAGCATCAAGCGGACAAGTAAGTGTATCAGTTAGCAGATCACTCACTTCTGGAATAGACAGACTCACCAACTTAGGGCCTGATGGTTTTGCATCGTTACTTGGAGGCGCAATATTTGGATATTTATCTAACTCTGCGGTAAATGCAATCCGAAATACAAACGACGCAGGAGGGACAGCAGCGCAGGCAAATATCTCATACTTTGGAAATCAAGGATTTACACAAGCAGGAAGCGGAGGGGTAGGCACAAGTGGAGGTAATGCACCAGTGGTAAACAGACCGACTACTCAAGTTACTAATCGTGTCTATACCCAAGACCTTCTAGGTAACGACCCCTCTGCAAGAAACGGTCTTGTAAACCCGATCAATAGAATGCTTAGAACAACTACCGATGCAATAAATGAGCTAGAGGATCTTAATGAAGACTATACTAATCGTCTTAGTGGACCTGTTAGAGATGATGGTAAATCATATGGACAAATATTAGCAGATGTACAAACTTGTTTTGATAATCTCATTAGAATCTCTCCAGATATGGCAAATAACAGAGAGGTAATGAGTGCTCTTGATCTCCTTAAAGATCGTAAAGAAAAATTAGATACCGTTCTAGCTATACTTGAACAAGATAGAATAAAAATATCTGAGGGGCGTGATCTTGTCACTCAGACACAGGCCAGGGTAACAGCTTCAAATTCCTCACAAGAAATTAATGATATCTTTACTAACTATCAAGATCAGGTTGATACTCGAGATTTGCCAACACCAACAACAGCCGCGATACGTATGGGGCAATTAGAGAGAATTAACTCAACGACGAGCGGGGATATAGGTGCAGGTAATCGTTTCGAATCATTATATGGAAGGTGTGTTGAACTCACTAGACAGGTAGATCCTTCTAGCAATCCAATCATGGATATTATTAGTAATGGGGGATAGTATCTATATCGTGCGCTAAAAGTATTGTGTAAAAATATCGAGATATCCCCTTACGTAATAGGGGATTTCTTGGCCTTCTATATGATACACTACACGTATGAAATGGCTCTCTGCTTTCGTTATTCCTTGTATCATTTTTTTAGGTATTACTTTTACATTTTTCTCCCCGGAATATACACACGCGCAAACAGCTACAGAACAAGCGGTTATTAACACTGTAATTGACCAAAGGATACGATTGATGGCTGACCCAGCAGACACCACCGCAGCCACATTTACACCTTCTGGATTTCCTCCACAATTACGAGGATATCTAAACACTCAATATGGGGCCATTCAAACTGCTGCCGCCAATAGAACTCTTGATTTAAACACTCTTCCAGTTGATATACGTGATAGGGTTCAAAGATTGCGCGCGGCACAGAATGTCTCCGCAGATAACGCCGGGGGCGGAAGTACAAATAATGCAGAATTTGCACCGGGGGCGAGTGCTGTTACGGACCCCTCTCCTGGGGATGTGTCAGGGAAGTGTACTTTTATTCTAACCTCAAGTTTTTTAGATTGTGTTGATGTATTCTTTGCATGGATAATTAAAAGTATTTTTATCCAAATTGCTGGGGTGTTCTTATGGGCGACAGCTGGGCTCCTTAACCTGGTGATACAGCAAGGCATACTTAACTTCAGCACATGGGCACCGGATAGTCTCTATCCTATCTGGACAATAATACGTCAGATAGTCTCGCTCTTTGTAGTCTTTGCAGGATTATGGCTTGGGTTCATGTATATTATAGGAAATGGAGACAAGTTCAAGCGATACGTTCCATGGATTATTATGTTTGGACTATTCGTGAACTTCTCATATCCTCTCACGCGTGGACTAGTTGATATTTCAAATGTTGTGTCACTTAACATTTATGCTAGTGCTATAGGATCAGAGACCCTTGCTGCTGGTAACAACCCCATCTCCGAAAGAAGTACAGCTGGCGGTATTATTATTCTAAAATTAGGCTTAGCTGGGTTACTGTCATCAGCTACAGGAGATAACAGTACAGTAGGTAGGCAAGCAGGAGGACCAGGGAGTGCGGATATTTTGAAACAAGTTGACAGTGTTCCAAATGCAATACTTGTCCTTGTGTTCATACTCTACGCATGTTATATCTTTGCGATTGCAACGGGGATACTCATCATGAGAACAATTGCTCTTGTGTTTCTTATTGTTGCATCTCCAATACTTTTCGTAGACAGTGTGATACCCAAGCTCGGAGATCAAGCGGTGAAACTTCGCCAGCTATTCTTCTCTCAACTAATTGTAGCGCCGGTGTTTATGCTCATGCTAGCGCTTACTCTTAAGTTCTTGGATATATTCAATAGGCCGGTAGCTCTTCAAAATGGTTCTCCTGACACGCTTCTTGTATTTCTCAATATTATTATGATGCTTGGGATGCTTCATATTACTCTTAAAGTTACAAAAGAGGTCGCTGGATCATTCGGTAACTTTATGACAAAAACCATGGGGCAAGTAGGAGGCTTCGCAACGACTGCTACTCTTGGTGTCGCAACTGGAGGAGCCGGCCTTATTGCTCGTGGCACGATAGGTCGTGGTGCCGCAGCGGTACGCGACAGCAAGTGGGTAACAAATAACCAAAATGGTTTCATAGGGCGTCGTGCGTATGACCTAAGTAATTCTGTTGCAACAAGCACATATGATGCAAGAAACACATCGCTTGTTAAAAGTGGCGCTAGCAAGCTAGGTATCAGTATGGGTATGGGGTCTAAGTTTGGGTATGAAGCTTCAATAGAAAACAGAAGAAAAGATTTTGCAACTCGTTACGGTCGTATACAGCAGACATATAAAGAAGATGTGTATGATAAAAAAACAGGAGAGCTACTCCACAGAAAGGGTGATATAGATGAGGATGGGATTAAAGCTGCAGCAAAGTTCAGAGGAGCACAAGGCGGAACAGTGGTAGGAAGAAGCCCACTAACAAGAGCATATAGTAGAGCTGAAAAAACAATTCTCAATAAAAAGGCTAATAACGATATCTTTGAAAAGGCAAATGAACAAACTCTAAAAGAAGAGCGTCAAAGTATAGACGCAAGCGTTAGTAAGATACTAAATAATTATAGAGTCAACGAAGTAACAGGCAAGAAAAATACAAAAGAAGAAAAAGAAATATTTGCAAAAAATCTAAAAGCAGAGGAGGAAAAGGTCAAGAAAATAGATCCGATGATGCGTGGGGAATACGCTCAAGCTATTATAGAAACAATAGAAAAGATAAGAAAAGAGAAAGACGAAGATGATGCGACTTTCCTAAAGCAGGTTGACCGTGCTTTTGAACAAGCTAAAACAAGAAAAACAGCAGATGAACAAGATAAATTCGTTGCTGATATTACAGATGATGATCTTCGTCAAGCTGTTCAAGATAAAATTAATGGTAAGAGTCCTCAGGTAACTAGTGCAACATCCGCTACGCAAGCAGGGGTAACGAATAACGCACGGGCAGAGCAAGGTGATACTAATATTCCCGTAGCAGATCGTAAAGCGGAAGCGCAACAACCAGGTCAAGATTCTAACACTAACACTCCTTGGGCAGGGCAAGGTAATACCAACGTTCCAGCAGTAGATCGAAAGAGAGCAGCGCAACAACAAGCCTCTTCAAATACTAATATACCAGAACCAGAACTTACACTTGAATCACAAACAGGGGCAGAGTCTCGTATGAAAACACAAAGCGCGGGTGCTGTTATGGCTACTTTTGATCCAACAAAAGTTAGCTTTATTCAAAGAGCACTTGCTAGTAGCGCAGAGGGTGGTCAAGACCGCTCATTCATTGACGCAAAGAACAGGTCTGCAGAAAATGATGGTGTTTACAATCAAACTCTTCCACCTACAAATGCTACTGCCACCCCTTCAGCACCTACACCAGCACCAACAACTACATCAACTAACCCACGAGGAACCTCATAACATTATGTACCCTTCCTATGTAGCAACAAATGCTCTTGAGATGTTTGACCAAGCAAATCCTATTGTGAAGGATATCTTTAAGAGTGGAGAAATCGACACAGTAACAACAAACATAGCAGAAAAGTACAAAATCCCTGTTGGGTCCTATATAGCATTATCAAATGTAATTGCTTTTGTTCTTGTTGATGCACTTCAACCAGAAAATGTTGTGAAGGCGCTCCATGAGATGGTGTTACTTCCAGAAGATACCGCTAAAAGCGTAGGGGAAGATCTTGAAAAAGGTATATTCCAAAAAGTTCGCTCCCTTATTATAGGTAAGGAGCCTGTTGCAGAGTTAACCTTCAAAGGAAACAACAAAGACGAGGCATTGCGCAAAGAACTACTTGATACCACTAAACGTGAATCAGCTCTTACAACACCTCAATCATCAGGCGAACCTGCAAAAAAAGCATCAGTCATCACTCCCGGATCTCGTAATCAGCTCCTTGAGCAACTACAAGTTCTCGGTACAATTCCAAACGATGAAGAAGTTGAGAGTCGTCTCAAACATATCCAAGAACAACTAGCAAACATACAGTCAAAAGAAGAGGCTAAAGGGGATACTCCGATAATTCGACAAACAGTCCTTGTAAAGGCATATGATTTCGGAGAAAATGCTGACAAAGCCGTACAAGCAGTCAAACAGACAGCGCCATACAGTACAGCTCCAACAAAATATAACGTTGATCCATATAGAGAAATATCAGAAGACTAGTAAATATACTGAAAAAGAAGGGTTGTGCAATTTTTACCCACGTTACCTCAAGCTTCTCTCTTTTGCTTTTCTCCCTTATACTGTATACATGCAATTTCGTGTTCCACAATTCATTGACATGGAGGACAAGATCATAGGCCCTCTTACGCTTAAACAGTTTGGTTATGTTCTTGGTGCAGGGGGGATGGCATTTCTTATCTGGACATTTGTACCAATTAAAATTCTAGCGATTCTTCTTATTGTGCCAATCGTCGCACTTTTCCTTGCGCTTGCTTTTATAAAAATCAACAACAGACCTTTTGGAGATATTCTAGAAAACGCTTTTAGTTATTATACAAATAGTAAGATCTACACATGGAAACAACCTACTCCGAGTGCTCCAGATACACAACAGCCGGTCGCAGCTTCTACGCTCACTACAGCTGGAGAAAAAGTATTAGTTGATACTCAAAAAGAAATAGAAGTTAAGAAAATAGACCAAGATAAACTCCACGACCTCTCTCTTGGACTTGATGTTCTTGACCACAACTCACAAGATAACAAAGTAAAATAATTTTTTTGCTGTATACTAACTATATATGGCAAGCGGTGTAGCAACTCAACAATTTGTACCTATTGAACGTGTTCGTGATGGAATTATTGTTCTAAAAACCGGGGAGCTTCGTTCTATCATCATCACCTCATCTCTTAACCTTGCTCTTAAAAGCGAGGATGAACAGCAGGCAGTTCTTTCACAATTCCAAAACTTTCTTAACTCACTTGATTTTCCTGTTGAATTTTTCATTCAGTCTCGCAAACTGAACATTAAGCCCTATATTGAGCTTCTTCAAGCTCGCAGCGATGAAGTTGTTGAGGATCTACTTAAGATACAAATAAAAGAATATATGGGATTTATCACACGATTTGCAGAAGAGACAAATATCATGACAAAGCATTTCTTTATTGTAGTTCCATATATTGCTGCAGGAACCGCACAAAAAAGTTCGTCGCTTATGTCTTTTGGTACAAGTGGAGATAATCTCGCACAAGACAGCGCTTTTGACACAGCGCGCATACAACTTGAACAGCGCATAGCGACTGTTACGCAAGGACTTACTCGTTTTGGATTGCGCGGACAGAAACTAGGCACCGAGGAAGCTATTGAACTTTTTTATAAACTCTTCAACCCAGGGGAGCAGGATCATGCCGCGCCTAAGCTTAACCAAGATAAATAATTTTATATATGTCATTACTAGACTTCCTGAAAACCACAAAAAAAGACGATACGGTGTCACCTCTTCTCCCAGAACAGGTATACAGAGTTGCCGAAATGCAGCTTAAGGATATTATTGCTCCATCTGCTCTTGGTATACAGCCTAAAGCTATTAACTTAGGCACAAATATCGTTCGTTCATACTTTGTCATTTCATATCCACGTTACCTTACTGATAATTGGTTAAGTCCTGTTATCAACTTAGATAAAGTTTTTGATGTTGCTATTCATATAGTACCTCTTGATACCGCAGAAGTAATGAAAGGCTTTCAACGTAAGGTTGCTGAAGTAGAAAGTCAGATACTAATACGTGAAGAAAAGGGGATGGTTCGTGACCCAACGCTTGATGTTGCATATAAAGACCTAGAGGACTTACGTGATGGCTTAACCCAAGCACAAGAAAAAATGTTTGAAGTGTCTTTGTATATTTCTATTTATGGCCAGACAGAGGAGGAGCTTAACAAGGTAGAAAATGAAATAAAAAATATATTAGAAAGCCGCCTTGTGTACGTAAAGCCGGCACTATTTCAACAAGACACGGGTTTTCTTTCAACGCTTCCGCTTGGGCAAGACCTTCTTCAAATAAAGAATAAGCTCAACACCTCTCCACTGTCTTCGTTTTTTCCTTTTGTGTCATCTGATCTCTCTTCTGATAGTGGAATCTTATATGGACTAAACAGGCATAATGGTTCACTTATTTTGTTTGATCGTTTCTCGCTTGAAAACTATAACTCAATAGTATTTGCAAAATCTGGTTCTGGTAAAAGTTATACTACAAAACTTGAGATTCTTCGCACGCTCATGTTTGATACCGAGGTGATGATTATCGACCCTGAGCGAGAGTATGAATATCTTGCTGAATCTGTCGGTGGTCGTTACTTTGATATCTCTCTAACAAGTGATCACCACATTAATCCATTTGATCTTCCTCATCCAACAGAAGATGAGTCACCTTCTGAGGTGCTTCGATCAAACATCGTAACACTTGTTGGCCTTTTCCGTGTTATGTTGGGAGGCTTAACCCCTGAAGAAGACGCTATTATCGATCAGGCAATTACTGAGACATACGCCCTTAAAGACATATCAGGTGATGCAGATTTTACTATGCTTGAGCCACCTCTTCTTTCTGATTTTGAAACGGTGTTAGGTGGTATAGATGGGGCAGATAGTATTATGCAAAGACTTTCCAAATATACACGCGGAACATGGTCTGGTTTTATCAACCAACCTTCAAATGTTGATATTAATAAAAAGCTTGTCTGCTTCTCAATTCGTGATATGGAAGATGAGCTTAAGCCTGTTGCGATGTACATCATCACCCACTATATATGGAACGCTGTTCGTAAAAATATTAAAAAAAGAATACTCATTGTTGATGAAGCCTGGATAATGATGAAAAATGATGACACGGCATCATTCCTCTTTGGACTTGCTAAGCGTGGACGAAAGTACTATCTTGGACTCACCACAATAACACAAGACGTTGGGGATTTTCTAAAGTCACCATATGGACTTCCTATTATTACCAACTCATCAATTCAGCTTCTCCTTAAACAATCACCGTCGTCTATTGATATTGTTCAAAAGACGTTTAATCTAACTGATGAAGAAAAATATCTCTTGCTTGAATCTGGGGTTGGTGAGGGGATATTCTTTGCGGGCCTTAAGCACGTTGCTATCAAAGTTGTTGCCTCATACACTGAGGATCAAATTATTACAAGTGATCCATCGCAATTACTTCAAATTAAAGAAATGAAAGAAGAACTTGCAAACTCCAAAAAAGAAACAAAAGTTATATAACCATGTTCTCTTATATTTACAAAAAAATAATCGTCTCACTACTTATTCTTATCCCTTTTTCTGTGTACGCTGCAGATAGTCAACTTGGACTCACTTTTTCACCAGAAGCTCCTGGGCCGTTTGAACAAGTAACTGTATCTGTAGAGAGTTACTCATTTGATGTAAACACCGCATACATAGAGTGGTCAGTAAACGGTGTACCATTTACTGCCGGTCTGGGTGTAAAAAAGATACAAGTCGTAACAGGTGCTATCGGAAAAATAGTTTCGATAGTAGCAAAAGTCTCCACCAGAGACGGTGAGGTACTTGAGTCTTCAGCAGCATTGTCTCCACAAAGTGTTGAACTTGTATGGGAGAGTGTGGAGAGTTTTGTGCCTCCATTTTACGAAGGAAAGGCTTTACCAGGAGAGGGTTCAATAATAAAAGTAACCGCTCTTCCAAACTTTAGCGACGGAGGTGTGCAGGTTAGCCCTCAGAACTTATCATTTCTCTGGTATGGTAACGATACCTACCTCGAACAATTCTCAGGCACTGGTAGACAGGTCGCATTTATCCCACTTGATATTTTAAGCGACTTCACTCAAGTAAAAGTTCGTGTAAGGTCTACTCTAGGCGGTGTTGCCGAAAAAAAGATGGACATCTACCCACGCGCTGTTATTCCTGCTGTATATCTATACGACGAAATTCTAGGAACAAAATATGAAAGAATGTTTACAAATCGATTAGAAGCTTCTAAGGACTTCACCATATCGTTTGTCCCGTATTTTCTATCAACAAGAAATAATCTTGACCAAAAGACAGACTATCTATGGCTCTTAGATGGTCTTCCTGTAACCCCTCAAGAAAAGACCCTTCTCACACTACGCCCAAAAGAAAACAGCTTTGGGACAAAGCGTTTATCTCTTCGTGCTAATAGTACTACTCGCACTCTACAAAGAGCACAAGCAGATATCGAGCTTATTTTTGATACAAGAAAATAATTGGTATACCTTCTTACCCTTTTATGCCTCCAACAACACCTCCACCTCAATCAGTGTCATATACATTTCTTGAAGGAGGTTTCTTTGGGCAGATACCGGATTCAATTATTCCAACAGCAACATATGGTGTTGGCCAAGTTATCTCCTTTGCCGCATCTATCAACTTCCTTTGGACGTTAGGGTTGGTTGCGTGTGTAGGGGCAGCATCATTTGTATGGGTACGGGGTGCTGCGTATGGGCTTGAAGCATCAGAGGCTGGTATACG
>JAIXVU010000007.1 GCA_027482685.1 bacterium | reverse complement strand
CCCCGCGGAGGAATCTTGTAATCAAGAACGCGGGTACCGTCTCCACTGACAGAAGGCAGGCGACCTTGCTTGGGTTGATCACACGGATCACCAGCTTGTGGTGACCTGTAATGGGCAAGCGTAGCAACATCTTCCCCCTTGTTGTTGACAGCGCCTCGCAACTTGCCTGTATCTTCACCGAAACACTTGATGCGGCATCCTGGAAACTCCTTTCCGGCTTCCATACCTTTGCAAAGAATGCGCCCACTTACCTTTGGACATGAACATTGTTGACTCATTGAACCTCCTCCAAAACGTCGATTGAGAAACAGCGGGACCTCAAACGCCCAACTACCATCTCGTGTATCTGTCATGCAGATTCTTTCAAAAGAACATGAAATTACTATATCATATCCATACTATAAAAAACAAATCTAGGTATAAAAAGATACAAACATAGAACTACTATAGCGCCATCGTAGATTCATTACACCATAGTCATGCCCGCTATCATATAGAGACACATTGCTATCATAGCCACAGACTCTGCGGTACTCACATGTGATAACGGCAAGCTAAATGTCGATCCAATACATGCACAAGTAAGATTCTTCTTAGCGTGTATAGACTGAACCGCACCGAATAGTGTTGCGGCATAAATAGCAATCGTGATGATGCTTATAACAAAAATAAATAGCTCAAAAATAAACAGTACTCCAAGTAGTATCTCGATGTACGGATATGAGTACGCATACATTCGACTACGGCCTGCGATAGGATCATACATGCGGAAACTCTTAACGAATCCCTTCACATCTCGAAGTTTAAGTAGTCCGAAAAGTACAAGCACGAACCCCATGTACAGTGACATCATCGTCGCGTCAGAATATACATATCTAGTCACAAATGCGAGAACACCCGCTCCGATGTATATACAAGCTATCGGCCAGTAGAAGGATAATGAAATATTTTTCATATTTATAATAATAGCACTTTTATATTCTAAAGAAGCCAGAAATTGATGAAGCTACGCGAAAGCGAGAAGTTTTTCGAAAGAGGTGTACTTAGACGTACAATGGCTGAAAAAATTCTCGCTGACAAAGTAGACTCGTAATTTATAACTTCTTAGACGTCGAGGTTTGCCTGCTTAGCGTATGTCTGAATAAATGACTTACGTGGACCAACTTCTGTTCCCATGAGCATTTCAAAAACTTTATCTGCTTCTTCTGCTTCATGGATAGATACAATTTTAAGTGTACGGTTAGCGGGATCCATTGTTGTCTCTTTGAGTTCATCTGGGTTCATTTCTCCTAGCCCCTTGTAACGTTGTGTTGGTGGGAGCTTGGTCTTCTTTTGTGTTACTTCTTCCTCATCGTTTGCAGCTTTCTCTTCTTCTTGAGTCTCTGTAATATCAACATCTTGAATATCTTCTTTTTTGAAACCTAACTTCACATATATAGCATCACGTTCTTCGTCTGAATATGCATAATGTGCAGTTTTCTGGTGAGTAATTTTATACAGTGGTGGTTGTGCAATATAGATATACCCTGCCTCAATAACAGAACGATAATAGCGGAAGAAAAATGTAAGAAGTAGTGTACGAATATGTGCCCCGTCAACATCCGCATCTGTAGCAATGATGAGCTTATGATAACGAATCTTGTTGATATCAAACGTGTCCCCAATAGCTGCCCCCATCGCAAGTACGAGATTCTTGATCTGTTCACTACCGAGCATTTTATCTAGTCGGGCACGTTCTACGTTAAGTATTTTACCTCTTAGTGGAAGGATTGCTTGTGTTCGTCTATCACGCCCCATCTTAGCGCTACCTCCCGCTGAGTCTCCCTCAACTATGAAGAGTTCACTTTCTGCTGGGTCGTTACTTTGACAATCTGCAAGCTTGCCAGGAAGAGAGAAGCCTTCAAGCGCACCTTTTCGTAGCACACTATCCTTTGCAGCTTTTGCCGCTTTGCGAGCACGGAGTGCAAGAACACCTTTGTTAATAATCTCCTTCGCATCATCTGGGTTTTCTTCAAGGAATATTGTAAACGCATCAGAAAACACAGTAGCAGTTGCTGCTTGTGCTTCCATACTACCTAGCTTCGCCTTGGTCTGACCTTCAAACTGTATCTCGCGAAGTTTCACTGATATAACAACGGTAAGACCTTCTAGTACATCATCTCCTGTTAAGTTCTCATCTTTTTCTTTGAGTATTCCATTCTTACGTGCATATGCATTAATAAGGCGCGTAAGAGACGTCTTGAACCCTGTAACATGAGTACCGCCTTCAGCGGTAGGAATGTTATTGGCATACGCAGCAATCTTAGTTGCATAGTCATCAATGTACTGAAGGGCGATTTCTACTCCAACGTTATCCTGAGATTTTTCTACATAAAAAATATTCTTGTGTACCGGCTTTGCAAATTCGTTGTAATGCTTTACAAGAGACTTGAGACCTCCTTCAAAATAAAATGTAGTCGTTGGACACTCATAACCAAGGTCTGCAAAATATGTCTCCCCTTCAAGAGATAATTTTTCTGTAAGTTCGCGAGCGTCTACAATCGTAATAGAAAGTCCTTTAACAAGATATGCCTGCTGACGTAAATGTGCGACAACACGATTGATATCAAAAGTAACACCTTCTTTGAAAATAATTTCATCCGGTTCAAACGTCACTACTGTGCCGTGCAGTTTACTCTTACCAATTTGAGTTACTTTTGCTTTTCTAATACCTTGCTTGTACTCCTGCATATGGATGCCACCATCACGATGAACTTCTACTTTACACATGATAGAAAGCGCGTTCACAACAGACGCTCCTACACCGTGTAATCCACCTGATACATTATATCCATCGCCGCCGAACTTACCTCCAGCGTGAAGTGTGGTCATGATTGTCTCAAGTGCTGAAACTTTTGTCTTCGGGTGTATGTCAACTGGAATACCACGACCATTATCCACAACGCGAATCTGGTTATTTGGAAGTAGTGTAACTTCAACACGATTAGCATGACCATTCATCGCCTCATCGCGAGAGTTGTCGAAAATTTCCCAGATTAAGTGGTGTAGTCCATCAGGTCCAGTTGACCCAATATACATCCCCGGGCGCTTACGTACCGGCTCAAGCCCCTCAAGCACTTGAATGGACTCTGCTCCGTAACTTGATTTTTTAGGGTCTTTTGTTGCCATACGTATGTGAGAAATTAATCACTTAATTATAGCATTTTTAGACATAAAATAAAAGTAAAAATTACCTGTATTTTTTATGTTCTAGAGACATTAAAAAAGTAGACGAAGT
>JAIXVU010000011.1 GCA_027482685.1 bacterium | reverse complement strand
TTCTAAATGCTGTTGTACCTGTTGCTGCCCATATACCAGTCCCTACTTCTGTCCATGGGTGTCCTGGGTTAGGTGTGGCAGAGTATAGGAGAGAGAAGAGGGAGAGGGAGAAGAATACAGCTATTAACGGATAGCCAAGAGTCGATTTCTCTGTATTGATATACGCATTACGAGAATAGTTTGAAATAATTTCAAAAAAAGTGTGGTGTGCTTTTTTTGCTTTTATTCTTGCTGATATTTTTCTTTTCTTCACTTCTATAGGCATAGTTATTGTAACCATGTATTGTACATTTTGAATATACAATACATGCAGTATCTTTAGTGTACTATCTTTATCAAAGAAGAGTGAGTGAATAAACTAACTCATTTCACTTTGTAATAGCTAACACTATTTTTCTATACGGAGAACTCCTTGCTTAGTGAGAGCATTATAATCGAAGTACCATAACTCCCCATTTGATTTTACAAATGGTACTGTTGTTGTTCCTTGCTGTATAAGAGCTACTCCTTCATTAACATTTTTTTCAAGATTAGTTGTCCATAGCATTTTACCTATATCATCAACCCAAAAAAGATATCTACCATATATCTCCACAAGACGATACGAGGTACGTGCTTGATCAATATCTAGCCTAACCCATGTCCCTGGGGCAATGCCAAACTCTCCTTGTGTAGTAATTGTGGTATACCAAATCTCTTTGTTATTAGTATCAGCGTTGATAATGCTAACAACTCTAACATTGTCATCACTCTTATCTTTAAGAATTGTATCTCTAGTAAAATCTGGGTGCTCATGCTCAACAGGCGTCTCATAAATAACATCAAGCTTCATCCCGTCGAGATAGATAGTCGGTGTTTCATCAATTCTTGGAAATGGACGAATTTGGATTTGTAACTGAGATAGATCATCCCATGCAGTAGTGGCTGTTACTGGAATTTCAAACGTACGATACACTAGAGAATCTTCGTTAACTTTTCCTAAACTCTTCCACGTAACCCCGTCATAGGTGTATAGTATTTCAAGGAAATTATTTTGCGCTTCATCTTCTTGACTCTGATCTGATGTAAGATACGTTGATGAAGAATTGCTATCAGTGATAATCGACGAGGTGCTAAGCATGGTGGACGATAGAATATCAAATGAAGAAGATGCGTCATATGTAAACGTGCTAGTTGAGGCTGGTATAATCATTTCTGATGAAGACGCAATTGCGCTAAACAAATCCGGCAACTGCACTTGTGTTTGGATGCTATCTGTTATTCTCTCTAATAGTCCTTGATTTAGTGGTGTCGTTTCTATTTGAGTTGTAGGTGATGATGAAGAAATTTCTGTATTAGGAATAGTGGCGCCTGTAATGCTATCAATAATCTGAGGTTGATTGTTCTCAGATGTTGCGATTATCGGTGTTACGGTTGGTGGTGAAGAAATCTCTGTTTGCTCCACTTCTGGCTCCTCTGCGTATGCATACTCTCCAAATGCGCCTCTGAATAATTGTAAAAACGTACCTAAGAATGACACAATGGGATTAGGAGGTGTAGTAGTATCTTCTTGTGATACAGGAGTTAATGGTGTTTCTCCAGTAGGAGGAGCAGGTTGAGGTGTCAAACTGGGTGTAGATTCTGTCTCTACAGGTGGTGTTACGATAATTGGTTGATCTTGTGAAGGGGTTATACTAGGTGTTGTTGTAGAAACTATTTCTTCTGTGGTTTCATTTAGTAAAGGTAAAATTGTTGATTCACTACTATCATTATTTGTAGATGAAGCTATTGGTAATTCTTCAGGTGTTGTTGTTGCAAGTGTAAAAGAAACAACACTTGATGATGCGCTATCTAAAATCTCTAAACTACTCGAAGCAAAAGACTCGCTTGTAATTGCTACTGTAGTACTTGCTGTACTTGTTGCTTCTATTAGCACTTTCTCTCCTTTTGACCAAGAGATTGCTAAAATAATTTTTGTTGGTTTTGTATTTTCTTTAAACTCACCAGTAAACCCTCCACAATACACATCAGCACTAACCCCCGTAGGAAGCACTGCCGAGTTAGTTGCTGTAAAGCTGGTTTCATTTATATTACCTTCAACATCCATAACACCTTCTGCGTGAGTTACGTTATTCCAACCACCGAGGCATGATGTTGGATAGAAAATAACACTTTCTGCACTACTTTTAGGTGATATATATGTTGCAATGAGAACAAGGGCGGTGATAACTATCATCCCTTGCGTGATTGTATGATGTTTTACTTTCGAAAGAGGGTTCTTAGTTGCAATGTAACGAACAAGTTCTTTAGAGGATTGTACTGTTTTTGAATTGCGTACCGTATCAGAATACCGAAGTGAGGAGTTGTATATACGACTGTAGGTATTTTCACGTTCTTTGTACGGCAAAGGTTCTTTTTCGTAATCATTATTATATTTTTCTTGATCTGTGCTACTTGGTTGATGTGTGTGTACAGAGTCACCATGTAGAGCAAGGATAGAATTGTATAATTCTTTATCGTGCTTAGACACAGACACTTTCTTTTTCTTTACTATCTTATCACTAGTTGTGGCCATTTTTTTAGAAGAGCTCTTTGCAGGAGATTCTTTAGCAGGCTTTTTTTTCGCAGGAATTTTTTTAGGTGAAGAAGGCATAATATTACTTTAGTATAGCAATATATTCATTCAACAATTCTCAAGCGTCCACAGTCTTACAGAATTAGTATAACTTCCTAATAAATATCTTTTTGTGTAAATTCATACGCAGCTTTGGAAATATCTGCAATAAATTGTGCAAGAATATTTTGATCAGGACCTGTGGTCATGACACAGAGTAAATATGCATCATTAGCATCGTAGACAATTCCACAATCATGAAGTGACTGCAGTGCAACTCCTGTAGGACCTGTAGGCGCATTATAGACACCAAACTTGTGAGCGGCGACTATATCTTTGTCTTGTGGCAGGCCTTGCTTTATACCATAATCAAATGTGGTTTTTGTAAGAATATTCAATAGTTCTTCTGAGTGCTTCTCACTAATAAAGGTCGAACTGTATAACATTCTAAAAAAAAGTGAGTATTCTTCTACGGATAGCTTAAAGGTAGTATCATAATCTGGATTTTTTAATTGAAGATACCTGTAAAGCTCATAAATATAAGTCATAGATAGGGAAGAAATTACAAGATCACGCGCATCATTATCAGAATAGACAAGCATCTCTTCTATAACATCTCGTAACACATATTTTTGTCCAACAGTAAACTTGGAGTTGCTGTCTTGTCGTTTCTTGGCATTATCTGCCATTTGTTCTGTAAATGTTACTTGAGTATTTAAAAATCCAGGATTACTTTCTTCTTGTTTGTATGCTGCAAGGGCAATCGGTATCTTAAGAAGGCTTGCAGGAGAGAAGAGTTTTTTTTCATTGATACCAAAAGAAACATTTACATTAAGATTGCGATAGTAAATAGCATAATCAACGAGACCTTTTGCTTCATATTCATCGACGATATTCTGTATTTTCTCTTGTGTATTTTTGTAATACCCAAGCTCAAAGACATTAGGAGCATTAACTCCAATAAGAGGGCTAATATACTTGAACTCTTGATCTTTAATACGACGCGGCTTACTCTGTTTAAGATACTTCATGAAGCTATCCTCTTGTTGACGAGAGCCTATTTCATAACTTACCGTACTTATGATAACCATAAGTACCAGAAATATGGAAAGTATTTTGATTTGTCGGTGAGTTAGTTTTGGCATCTAGTTAAAACTATATACTATAAAATTGGTCATTAAGAAGTATACACTATTTCTTTAAAAAACTATTGTGATAGTTGTAGTTCTCCACTATACCCTTCAATAATAGATGGACCAATAACAAGCAAAAGACCAAGGGGTAGAATAATAGTAAGAACAGTTACCCATAGCGCGATGCTTGCACTTTTACGCATTTTTTCAATAGATGTATAGATAGCATCTATCTTTTGAGATTGTTCTTCTAGCTTTTGTTCTATCGTTTGTGTTGTTTGTTCTGTTACCTGTTGGGTTGATTGCGTTGGTGGCATATTATATGTAAGTGTAAACTATTTATCTATTTTACGAAAGTACAAAGACTCATCTATCGTTTCTGTGTCTTGAAGTATTTCATTTTTATCATAAATGAGCGCATGATTCCTCCAAAACTCTACTGACTGCTCATCTGCATGGGCACCCCATGGTTCATGCGCCGCCTTTTCCCCAGTAAACGCATGGTTGTGAAGGGTTATACATAAAAATGATAGTATTTACTAAAAATCAAATACAATATCCTCAAAGTTCTGTATCTTCCCTTTTTCATTAATAGCTATCCCCTCTTCCTTATAAAGCTTCTTACGTATAGCAGTATATTCATCACTCATCCATACTGTACCATTTGCATATACAATACGATGGAAAGGTATTCCTTTCACTCCAGATGCGTGAGCTTTTGCTAGTATCTGAGTAATACTTTGCGCCATTTTAGGAGCAGTTGCTCCGCATGCTTTTGCTATGCGACCGTACGTTGTTACTTGACCTGACGGAATAGTTAATGCTGGTTCAATTACTCTATCGCTAAAAGTTTTCATACGATATGAGTATAACAAAAAACTATTGGTCTTCGTCTTTTCTCCTTCCCCATCTCACATGAGCCCATACACGTTCATGGCCATAATAGAGAAATGTGCTGTACGCATTTACCAGAATAACAATACCTGCAGTTGTTGCCACATCTCGCGTAAAGAAATAGGCAACTAACGAGTCTACGGTGATACTTAGAATACGATAACTAATAGCTTTGATAATCGAACGAGAGTGTTTTTCTGAGGCTTTTCTTTTCATTGATTGTTATAATTATAAAGTTATCCGCTAATAATAGCAGACTGTGTAGTAATTAAAAAAGGATAATGACTATGGGCCTAATTTTTTAGAATAGTGTTAAAAAATATAAAATTGAATTGAATAATATCTTATCAAATAGTGGGAGTGGTAGACCAACTTTCTCTATACGATTAAAATGTACATATACCGGACGTTTTGCAAACTTAGACATAGTAATATCAAAAACATCAGTTATTGTTTATGAGGTTACTATTTACAATAACCTGCTAATAATTAATTCATGAATTGTCCAGGATATAGCTTTTTAACCTCAACTGAGGGTGCGAGGAAGCTCATAGCCCAATAAAACTGTGTATATGTTTCTTCAGACGGAAGACGATACTCTGCTCTATTAGACCAGATACTAAAATTATCCATTCCAATTAATGATACTTTTTTTGGGAAAATTTCTCTGCATAGCTTTGCTCCTTGTACAGGAGTGAGTGATGTATTCTCATAAATATCTCTTTGTCCTGTTGTTTTGACGATTTTCATACACGCTGGTGCTGCTCCTAAAAATAAATAATCTGGCCGTAGAGAGCGGAATTTTTCCCACATACTATCTGGCTTAGCACTATCTCTGTCTTTTGTATATACCGCATCAACTATATGCATAATAGAAGTATCTTCTGTGACAACATGATATGCGTAATGACCTCTTTGTGTATGAGATAAACACTTAATAGTCACTCCTTCAATAACAATACTTGCATCAAGCGGGTACTCGTTGAAATGAAATGTTATACGCTCAGCTACTGATGATCCAAGCATTGACGTCATCTCCTCAAGAAGCCCAGGCTCTAATCTCGGCGCTACAATATGAAGCGGTCTTTTTTTCGCTAGTTCTATTATCTCTTGAAGAGGTGCATGGTGTGTATGATAGTGCGAAAGTAAAATAACATCACACTGAATATCATGAATAGATAATGTTGCTTCTGGTACTAGAAAATCAATTGTTTTCTCAGAAGGGTTGAGGCTTCTTAAGACAGGCCTAGTAAATGTAGAAGAATACAGCCATGGGTCAATCACTACTCTAAGTTGAGGCGTTGTAATAAGAACTCCTGCATGCGCAATGTACTGCACAGTGGTTGTTGTAATATTTATATGATAATTACGAACTAGATAATCTAATTCTTGCTGAGCAAGAGGTGGTAAAAAATCTCTAAAGGTTTGAATTTTCTGAAATGAAGATAGTATGGGCCCAAACGCATGTACACTCACATGGTCAAGCTGATTAGCAAAAATTATAGCTATAATAGAGCGCGAATCACCTTCAGAAAGCACAGAGCGAACTCTGGTATTTTGATGGTAATACGCAATTTTATCATTTGTATCTCGTTCTATAGTCTCACTATTCATTTGAGAAAAAACACTCACCAGATGTTCAACTTTTTGACCGAAGTATCGTATAATCTCTTCTTTATCTTCAGATGACGATATTAGTTGCTTCTTAAAGTACTGAGTCGAGTAGACAGAGTGTAGAGCGCCCGCATGCGCAGTAGCTTCGTCAACGCCCCATTGTATGAGAATCTCTCGCACTCTAATAAGATGATCATACAAAGAAAGATTTTTTATATGAGCTATTTGTTTTGCATTTCTTTCTGTTAGAAAATCTTCAATTGTTTTTTTGTTAAAAAAAGACATGTATAGGGCAATCTTAACATTTTTACTCTTTAAGCCCTAGCCATACATAGTCTAAGAATACGTTGATTGAAATAACCGAAAATACATTTATTTTGTTATTTTTCTTTGTTCAATATCATTTTTATTTAGTCGTATTGAGCGGAAGTACTCCATCAATTTGGGTTCTGTATTTGCTAACGCTATGAAGTTACCACGTGCTTTATCCCATGTTGTATCTCCACGTGATGCACTAATAAGATACGATGCAAACGCTTCCTTGTAAGGACTTTCAACAGACTCAACAAGAGACAGAAATTCATCTAATGTTTTCTTTATTAACATAGTAGCCTCTTTATTATTAGAATCATATCGTCGTGTAAGTGAGTCTATAAAATAAATGGCATGATAGAAACGAATGTACTGAGACGTAACCGTGTCCTTAACTAGTTCTTTGTTATCCAAAAGAGTTAGCACTCTCTCGTAATTTGAGTTAATTGCACTATTGACGACCGCCTTGTTAGAATTTGATGCAACATTTGACTGATAGATGTCATATGCTACCGCAAACATAAGAGCTGCATGAACTCTACCTGATACATAAGGAGGGTAGGTGATTGGTATCAGAGACTGATATGCATTTATCTCATTTTGTAAATCATCAAGTAAAAGCTTACGTTGTGCAGGTGTTAAGCTTTCGTCAAAGGAACGCAAAATTGTTGCCTTAAAAAAAGAACCTTGAGTAATAATCGTTAGATCATTTTTCCCTTTTGCATATGTCGGTAGAAATGCAAATATCGCAAGTCTGTTAGCAGTACTATTACTTGTAACTATTGTTTTATTTTTTAGTGATTCAGGCAATGCTTGATATACCGAGCTTGGATATGCGTAGTTAAAGAAAATACGCATATATCCTGCTAAGGCGACATCATAGGCAAGATCAGTAACGGAAGTAGAGAGAAGAACTTTGTTATATAACGCAGTTGATGAAGCGGTATTTCGTTGAGAAACAGACGTTGTGCTTGTGATATTAGATAAATTTGAAGCTTTTCTTGCAATCCATATACTACGAGACTCTTCAGTTTGTGGAAGATCAGAAGAGAGGACTTTATCTATTTCTTTATCACGCTCAAGTATTGTATCTGGCGTTGGATCAGTTAGTGAACCAAGTGTGGACACAGACTCGGTTACAATTTGAATCTTTTTTTCTAATTCTTTAGTTCTCTCTTGATGTATAAAAAAGTATGCACCGCTAACAAGAGTAATGAAAAGCAAACCAGATGATAACACTATTATTACTTTTTTTGATATCATTGTTTTTGCATTGTTATTTTATGTTTACGAAAAATAACATAATTACCAACCACTTGCGCAACCGCCATCACATCCAGACCCTGTATCACCTGACCCAGATGATGCAGACGCACACCCACCATCACAAGCAGAATCTACACAATTCCCACTAAAAGTGTCTCCTCCAGATGAAGGAATATCAGCAAAAACTTTATCACTCACACCAAGATGAACAGCTGTTGCAAAAACTGATATAAATGCAATCTTAGCAAGTATTTTTCCTTTCTTAAGGTGTTTATAAAAGAATAATGTCATAGTAGCTATACAATTAATAAACTCATGACTGTAGTATACTCTTCTACTCTTAAATTCGTTCTATCTTATCCACACGCTCATTAACAATTGTTTTACAAATATAGCACCAAATGTCTAATATCTATAAAGTAGTGGAAATTTGCTATTATTTGCAACCCTTTGGAACCTGTCGAAATATCGGATTCTAAAGCAAAAGTATTATCTACTTTTTGGACAATTCTCATATAAACCTGTTGAACTCCTAATGTTGTATACTTAAAAATCATGCCCCGTAAAGTTCAGTCAGTTTTACCATATCACCCTAAAAACAGTAGTATATCTACTCGGAATATACAAATACCTGGAAATAGTTTTATGGAAACTACTAGTTTTTCCACAATGCTCTTAAAGAAGATTCTTGCTATCTCAGGCAGAGTAAAAATATCAATAACCAGTTATGACGATACAAAAGATTTTGGTGGAGTAGCAAATCTTATGTCAGAATGTGACCCAGTTATTAATTTCGTGTACAAGGAAAACAGTGTAAGTTATCCAAAAATATTCCGATGTGGAGTACATTATACAAAGAATAATCAGACTAAATATGCAAGCGGATCATCACTTACCTCCGAAAAAGAAGCCGTATATAAATGTTGTGGTGAATTTCTCGAACGTTATCATCTTGAATATACTGCTTCCCTTCCTACGATTTTCCAAAAAATCCAAGCACAGATGTATAAGTATCTATTTACAGCTCCGTCATTGCTTGATGTTATTCCCAAACCTCTCCCATCACAAAAAATTTTCTCACAATTTCCGACCAATGAAGAGTTTCTTACATTAACCACAACACTTGCCTACAACACATCAAAAGATAGACATCAACGTCTTCCCGTTTCTTGTATGTACTATGGTGTTCCCGAACGATACTTTCTTCACCATGAAACATCAAATGGAGGTGGAGGTGGGATAACCCTAGAAGACGCACGGCTCTCTGCGGTATATGAGTTCATTGAGCGCGATAGTTTCTTGTTATACTGGTTAGCAGGCATCTCTCCACCTCAAATCGATATATCCACACTACCAAAAGATCTTCGTGAGTATATGACTAACACAGTACAACTAAGGTACAAACTTGAACTATATATCTTAAACACTTCTTATGATACGGGTATATTCTCCTGTTTTGTTGTGTTGGTAGATCGTATCTCTACAAGAGTAAGCATTGGCGGCGCAGCTGGTATCGATATAGAAAAAATAATTTATAAAGCATACACCGAGTCTCTAAACGCATTACACTTTTCACATGAAGGAGTCGATTGTTCACCGTCCTATCTCGCATCATATATTCCTTTCGAAAATACATCAGGCAACCTAGAAGCACGAGCAAGTTTTTATAATAATGAGTATGGTTTGAAGTTATTTGAGTCTTTATTTCTTTCAGGTCCACAGACTACTTTTGACTCAATACCAAAAAAAATATATGCAACAAGAAAAGATGAACTTGATGCAGTTGTCCTTAACTTTAAGAAATTATCTCAAGAAAAGGGAGATGGGTACAATCTATTTTTTAAGGAACATAGTAGCAAAATGCTCACTGATTATTCATATATAGTTTCAAAATGCTATATACCATCTTTATATACCTTATGGCTAAAAGAAAGTCTTGCAACTCCAATGTCTAAACGTCTTATTGATTTTGCAAAAGTACACGGCAAAATAATCGCTTCTCCTGCTGACATTAATACCTTACCTCATCCATTTCCATAAAAATATGCTATTTAATGAATATCACCAAATATCGAAAAATAGACGACAAGCAGATGCCGCACGGAGAGATCATACGGATGTTACTTCACCAGAGCATTTTAAAACAACATACTACAAAAGCTATGATAGATTTCCTCATATTGTTTTACCGAAGCCAGAAAGTATAGAACAATCCTATTCTAATATAATCATCAAAAGAGAATCAGGTCGCAATAACAAAAAAGAATCCATCACACTACAAGCATTGTCTAATATTCTCTACTATTCATGTGGAGAGTTATCGTCACACGCGCTTGATGGCCGTGGAAGACGTGCTGTATCAAGCGCTGGAGCGAGATACCCTCTTGAAGTATATATTTTAACTATTAACCCAAACGACGCCCTATCAAATGGATTGTATCATTACCGTCCAGACTTACATGTTTTAGAATATATCTATGAACATGCCTTAACTCCAGAAGAAAAAGATTCTCTGTTTATTCATACATGGGTTGATGCATGTTCTTTAGCAATAGTCATGAGCTCACTCATGGAAAGAAATGTAGGAAAATACAAAGAACGTGGATACCGTTATACACTCCTTGAGGCTGGTGCTATGGGTCAGGCTTTACAAAATGCAAGCACTGTAGAAAATATCTCTAGCTGTATATATGGAGGGATCTATGACAATACCTTAGAAGAACTTCTGGATGTTGATGGTGTTACCGAAACAATTGTTAACACAGTAGTTCTAAATTAACATATGCATGCGTTATACTTTGTACAAAAGTAACTTCACGTAAAAGAACTACTCTGTATGTCAAAAACAACCCTACCTTTACGAACATATATATCTCATCTAAAACGATACGCACATAATCACAAACATGCCATATCTCAAACCCGTATATTTATAGGGATACTTTTTATAGTAATCTTCATATACATCGCTTACGTTCCAAAAGCTACCCTAGGAGCATTCTTTTTCGATGGACAAAAGCCTACATACTCACTACCACTTGCATCATTTTTCTATAAACAATCACTGTACTTTGATACAACCAATGGCATCCCCCCTTCCTATACTTATTACCAGTTATCACGTATTGCCTTTATTAAAGGCGATCTCACAAATGCACTTGTGTATATCAACAAAGAGCTAGAGTTTCATCCAGAGAATACTCAATCGTACTATATGAAAGGTCTTACTCTTGGATATCTTGGGAGAGTACTAGAAGCAATACAATCGTTTCAATTATATATAAAGGCTGATCCTTACAGTTGGGCAGCACATAACGATATGGCATGGTTACAATTTCGATCTGGAGACTACCGTGGGGCGCTTACGACTATAAACGCTATCTATTCATACTATATCGGTAATCCATGGGTAGAGAACACGCGTGGTGTTATGTTAATGAATCTTGGTAATAACAAAGAGGCAGAACAAAGTTTTATACGGGGTCTTGCTTCGGTAGAAAAAATGATGCCTCACGATTGGGGGGCAGCATACCCAGGTAATCATCCAGATATATACAGCACAGGTCTCTCTTCTATGAGAAAAACCTTAGAAAATAATCTTGCTCTTGTACGAACCGCGACAAGCACCAGATAGCGATATCCACACTATTAGCTCTAGAATGTATTCTTTTTCTCGATAGTCTTATATACTTACGTGTATATAAAGATACGTGCGAATATGCACATAAGCTACATGCGAGCACATCATAAACTTTTCTTATCGATACGACATCATAGACGCTACAGTATCCTAGTTGGGATTATCTTTGCTGTAGCGGTAACCACCATTCTGTTATACAGTCTATCTACAGTACACACAGCTGAACTTTCCTACGAAGAGTCTTCTCCTCGGGGGGCGCTGGGAGGCAACGTTATTCCTGCATCATGCGATAGTAACCCTGTAGCACAACACTGTAGACTTGTTTGTACATCCTATGATCAGATAAGCGGTGGATGCAGTCAAACAGCATACCAATGTGATAACATGAGCGCATGCACATGTTCAAACGGAACATACAGACCATATGGCGGATCATGCCCTACACCACCACCTGCCCCGGCGCCTGCCCCATCTCCTACTCCCGCACCAGCACCTGCCCCAGCACCAGCTCCTCGAGTACAGCTTTGGTTTAACTAAAAGCAAATTTCCTCTTTCTCCGTTATGATTCTTATACCGTCTACTAGTAACGTGTAGTGATTTTCTTCTTACGAATAATATCTTTTGATAGCGCACTTCTCATGTCTTCTCGTATAGCAACTAACAGAGGAAATGAGTAGAGCGATCGTATTTTCTGATCTTTGATACTAGTGCCTAACTCTGTTTGTTGTTTGAGTACAAAGAATGCAAATGTCTCAGCAAAGTCTTCTACTTCATTAGTAGTAGCATACTCCGTAACAAAAGTATTCTTATCAAACTTTGGATTTTGGATGTCTTTCCAATAAGTACTCCAAAAAATATGTAATGGCGAGTCAGGATATACACATCCTTCATCAAGCTTAAGAGTGGTACATGGGCTCGTATCGGGGTTGACCTGTGATGTGTTCAGAGAAATAATATGAGCAAGCTCATGAATAATCGTCGTTTTGTTTTCTCTGTCTGATGATGTTGTATACCCTGCTACGTTGATTGCAATTCTCCATTTTCCATTTCCATCTTCATCATCAACAAATGCTAAGGTATCGTCATTCGGCTCATTGAAGACCTCATATACTTCTATATAGTTATTACTGAGAGTATCTGGGCTTAGCTTCCGTATCGCATCCCATATCGCTCTCGTCTCATCACCATCTTCGCCACTCTGTAGCACTATTGTTTCTGTAGGGGTTACTGAGTACCTCGCTACTATCGCAACGTCACCTGAGGGCTTTTTTTCGGCAACTGGAGTATTGTCATTAGTAAGCTCATCTGCCCAACTTGCAAATTCTTCGTCTGCTTTTTGTTGCAAATCATCGCACTCTTGCTCACTCGTACATTCAAAACTGCATATCTTCCTCTTGGAATCATATACCTCAAAGCTTGCACACTCACTAGGATCATCTACTTCTGTTTCGTAGGCATAGAGAGACGCTACTTCCTCTTCATCTTGATAATAAGTGAGGTAGTAATATATACCACCTAAAAGAGCTAGGGCTCCAATGGTTAGCGGAATATAATATTTTTTCATGTAGAATAGTATATCAAAAACTGGTTCATGCTATACCCCGCTATCGCACATCGTCTGCTATGTACTTACTTAAATATCATCGATCCGCTATCGTACTTGAGCATGAGTACTAGCTCACCTTTTTTGGTGAACATATAGCTCCCTACTTCGCTTAACATCTTCGCAAACTCATCTTCTTGTGAACCTTCACAGTACATACGAGTCGATATCATTGGACCAAAGGTGAGAGATGTATCCTTTGTGGTATAACTTCCCCCCATGCTGTTACAGTCAGTAGCAACACTCACCTTGCCGTCGCTTGTAAATGTAACCCTGAACACATCAGACTTCTTAGGTGTTATCACTTTGCCGTCGTTCATTAGAGTTTTTGTCCATGTCCACTTCTTCATACCGAGTGTCATAGCTTTCGGATCAGCATCACCTTCAAAGTCCTGCACGAACTGTCCTATCTGACCGGTACTTGCATCATACTGGACCCAGAAACTCTTACCAATTGATGGTGCGGTAGTCATCGGTTCACCAGCTTTTCTTTCGGCGTAGTTATAGACTGCTCTACCGTCACGTATCTCTACAGTTTGTGGGGCGATTCTATCCCCCAAGAGAAGCGTGTTAGTGGTCACATACGTTGTCCCTGTTGCAATAGCAAGTACTGCGTAGTAGAAGGTCCCGCTACCACCTGGGTTACTCACAAGTAGCACCGCAGCATCATTCTTCCCATCAGCAGTTAGGTCACCGTATACTGGCTCACCGAAGATAGACACAGTATGCTTGGTCGCAGAGTTTGGCGCTATTAGATTCTCAGCCTTACCTTGCACGAGTGTAAAGACTTCTCCGTCGATGGTGTAGCTCGCGTTTTTCACATCGGTAGCATTTACGACAGGCAGGACATCCCCTCCATTAGGAAAGTTGAATCTATATACACCTGCAACAAGAATAGCAACCATTATAATGATGATAACAATAATGGATGCAAATAAGGTAGTTGTGAGAATTTTTTTGATCATAGGGATAGTATAACAGATATTGCTGGGGTAGAAGGAATCTCTCCTTCAGTAAAACTTTTTCGTCAAAAAGTTTTCTTCAGGCAACTCTCGTGGTTTTTCTTGCTAGAAAAACATCACTCCGAGCTTCGAGTCCTTACGCACGAAAAGCAGTTCATAACGGACTCGGCGATTGTTAGGGGTTTTCTTTTTCATTCTTCAAACTCAAACAAAACCTCCTAACTTTCGCCTAAGCTTCGTCCTCACCACTTTGGGTACAAAGCGGACTTTGTATCGGACTCAGTTCGAGTCCTTGTACCCCGAGCAAAATATATTCGCTCGAGCATTCTGCTCTCCTCATTATTTTGCTGGGGTACAAGGACTCGAACCTCAATTAACGGTGCCAGAAACCGTTGTCCTACCATTAGACGATACCCCAATATATTGTAATTCTGATATCCTGCACGATTGCCACGTTAATAATTCAGGCATCGGTGACAGACAGCGTATCACTCTTTTCTTTGAATACGTTGTAAGAACAAAGCATTCAAAGAACACACATTATACTACCATATTTTATAAGCAAAAAAAACCACAATTCACTCAAGCGCTTTACACCTTCTCGTTATACATAGTCATGATATTGTGTAACTCTCGCACCGCTTCTACCGGATACGCACCGATAGTCGTCTCATCAGATAGCATAATATATGACGCCCCATCTAAAATAGCATTAACAACATCACTCGCTTCAGCTCGGGTTGGTATCTGGTGGTCAATCATAGATTGTAGTACTTGTGTTGCTACGATAACAGGCTTTTTGTATGTTTTTGCCACTGCACAGATCTGCTTTTGTGATTTTGGTACATGTTCTAACCCTATCTCTACTCCAAGATCTCCTCGTGCCACCATCACACAATCTGCCACCTGAATGATTTCTTCTATTGCATGAATGGCTTGCTTTGTTTCTATCTTTGCAATAATTGGAATAACTCTTCCAGAAATTTCACGCATCAGGGCTTGAGCTTCCTCAATATCTTCTTTTTTTCTAACGAAAGATAATGCTATGGCATCATACCCTTCTTGCATAATGAACCTCATATCGTCTCTATCCTTCTCTGTGAGAGATGATATTTTCCATTTCGCTTCTGGTACATTAACACCTTTTTCCTCTTCCAGAAGTCCTCCGCGTACTACACGAGTAACAACAGAATCTCCTTCTACCCTCTCTATAACAAGCTCAATTTTGCCGTCATCTAGATACACCACCATACCAGCTTCGATACCATTGCTAAATTGATGATAGGTTACAGACGCACGTGCCACAGTGCCGATACATTCTTCTCCTGTTAGTACAAACGTATCTCCATCATGAAGCGTGCAACTGCCATTCTCTAGTTTCCCTATACGAACCTTTGGACCACAAAGGTCTGCAAATGTAATCATAGATGCATTAGCACTAAGTGCAGCTTCACGTACTTTGTGTAGATGCTCTTTGTGTGTTACATGATCTCCATGACTAAAGTTGAACCTTGCTACATTCATTCCTTGTTCAATAAGCGCACTAATGATATCACTATCTCGAGTACTTGGCCCTAGCGTGACTACTATTTTTGGTACAGTGGTGTTAAACGTGATCATATGACTGCGATTCTGTTTCTCTGACTTCTTTTGCTAGCATAGTACCATTTGCTTGTAATGTATATACAATTGCACCTCCAAACATCATCTCAACATGCTCTATCTCTTCATCGGATATTCCTTCGATGTACTTTATTAATGCACGAAGAGCATTACCGTGGGAGACAATAAGTATATTTTCTCCTTGTACAAGTCGAGGAAGTATACTTTTGATGTAATAAGAAACCACCCTCTCATGCACGGCTTTCAGTGTCTCGCCATGAGGTATAGGAACATCCCAACCTCTGCGTATATGTTCGAACTGCTCTTCACCAAGAAGTTCTTTCATATCATGCTTGTTCTTTCCAGTGTATTCCCCATAATCACGTTCATTAAGTGAACTACTGCGGGTGATAGGTACAACGAGTTGACGCATGGTACCTAGTACAGATGAAAGTGTCTCAATGGTGCGTACTTGTGTTGATGCAAACGCATGATCGATATGTATATCTTCAATTACTAAGCCGAGTAACCTTGCATCTTCAAAACCTTTATCCGTAAGGTGTTTATCACGTGTACCCGTCCATACTCCAAGAGCGTTCCATTCAGACTGTGTGTGGCGCATGAGGATGAGTTTGCCGACAGGTTTTACTCCTTGTTGTATACGATTAGTAACAGCGCCATGTATAAATGAAGTAATATTACCGATTGTCGTCTCACAGATACGTACCAGTGCGCCTTGGGTATTGTACGCAATATGCGGGGTAAGAATAACATTTGGAAAAGCCTTGAGCATCCCAATGTATGCAGAATACTTCAAGTATTCAGAAGTATGGTCCGTGTGAAGTAACTCCGTTGAAGAATATCCCCTTAACAAAACTTCACCTTCACATACATCTAGCCCCGCTCCTGCAATAATGCCTTGTTCTAAACCTTCGATTAACGCCTCGGTATCAATAAGATCACCTCGTGAAGTATTAATAATATACACACCTTTTTTAAGGACAGTATTTACAATATCTCGCGATAGCATGTGGTGATTAGCTGGTGTTGATGGTGTGTGAAAAGAGATAACGTCAGATTGAGCGAACAGTTCTT
The DNA here is from genome assembly GCA_027482685.1 of bacterium. Lineage (GTDB taxonomy): Bacteria > Patescibacteriota > Minisyncoccia > Phycocordibacterales > UBA5272 > UBA11704. The sequence goes on along the minus strand of JAIXVU010000011.1, from coordinate 8,079 downwards.
TTGCTGAAACATACGTAAATCCAAGTGATGTAGCAACCTGAGCATCCTCATAAACATCATGCACAATTACACGCATACCAAAACCTTTCGCCATTCCAATCATCCTACGACCGATACGGCCAGCGCCTATAACCCCAATTGTTTTGCCGAATACATCAAGACCACGAAAATATTCTGGAGATAGTTTCTGTGATGAAGTATCCTTAATCACAGAAGAAGCAAGAGATATCTTGCGAGTAAGGGAAAGTAGTAGCCCAAACGCGTACTCGGCAATAGTATTTTCTCCATATGATGGAACATTAACCAGCACGACCCCCCTCTCCTCCACAGCCTCCATATCAACATGATCGAACCCTGTTGAACGTAGCGCAATGAGCTTAAGGTGAGGCATCGCATCTAGCAGTTCTTTTGTAACCGTGCTTGTGATAAATACAGATATAATCTCAGCATCAGCATGCACTGTATCTAGTGTAAGAGGTTTCTCTATGTACGTAGGGACAAGGTCGTGTAACTTATCAGTAAATATAACACGTTCTTGTTCTTGTACATCATAGAAATACGTACGCATAATTATGTTAGTGTACCATATCATCTATATTTTGTAATTCTAGTATATACTTCTTTGTATACAACGCTATGAAAATTGCCACTATACAATCACGAATGATTTTTGACTCTCGTGGATATCCAACAATTGAAGTTGACCTAACACTAGAAGACGGGGGCACAGGTAAAGCAAGTGCACCCTCTGGAGCTTCTACTGGGGAACGAGAGGCTCTTGAGCTTCGTGATAATGATGCACACTTTGATGGTAAAGGTGTAGCTCACGCTCTTAACTTACTTCATACAGAGATTATTCCAGCACTACTTGCCAAAGAATTCTCGTCTCAAAGAGAGTTCGATAACTTCCTCATAGCGCTCGACGGCACACCTAACAAATCACGCCTCGGCGCAAACACCATACTCCCTTTGTCTCTTGCATTTGCAAAAGCTGTTGCAGATGCTCGAAAGATGCCACTTTATCTATCACTTCGTGAAGCATTTTCTTTTCAAAAAGATATGAGATTACCGACCCCTCTTGTAAATGTTATCAACGGAGGTAGACACGCTCCACACTCAACCGATATACAAGAGTGGATGATAGTCCCGCGAAGTGCGACAACATTTGCTCAAGCATTAGAGCATGTTGCAGGGGTATTCTATGTATTACGCACAATCATGCAGAAACGTGGCGTAAGTGGTGTAGGAGATGAGGGCGGATTTCCTCTTGTAAATGCAACAAGCAATAGAGAGGCGTTGCTACTACTACAAGACGCTGTTACAGAATCAGGTCTTATAGTGGGAAAGGATATCGTATTTGCTCTTGATGTTGCGGCAAGTGAACTATATGATAATGGTAGGTATACTCTTTCATGCGACGGTGTAACTCTTTCATCTGAAGAAATGGTTACCTATCTACAATCACTTCAAAAAGAATTTCCAATTGTTTCAATAGAAGATGGTTTAGATGAAAATGACTGGCATGGATGGATACATCTCATGAATACACTAGGTGATACCACCCAGCTGGTAGGTGATGACTTGTTCGTAACTAATACTACCTATATACAAAAAGGAATAGATGAACATGCGACAAATGCTGTTCTTATAAAAGTTAATCAAATAGGTACACTAAGTGAAACCGTTGATGCGATAGAGCTCGCACATAGTAACGGACTTAACACAATTATTTCGCATCGATCAGGAGAAACAGAAGATGTAACTATTGCTCATCTAGCGGTAGCATCCGGTGCGGGGCAAATAAAAACAGGTTCATTTTCACGAACAGAACGACTAGCAAAGTATAATGAGTTGCTACGAATATCAGAACATGTGCATACATATGCAAATGTGTTCAACAACAATCAATAGTAAAGACTAGAAAGAAGACTGTTGTGCTACTTTACATTCAAAAATAGCACTACTTTAGTTTATTCTGTAAATGAATACGAACAATACGAAGTGTTGGGTAATCATACTTACCTTTCAGTATCTCGTGTGTTGGTGTGAGCTTGTAGGCGTCATGCTCTTTTTTAACCTTCTCAAATGCTTCATGTATCTTGTCTAACACTTTTGAATCAGGGAGCAGTGCCGTTACATCTATCTCTTCCCCTGCTTGTGATATCTTCTCCAGATGACCAATAATAGTGTCTTCTGTTACACCACGAGCATCCGCTATTTCTTTTGTAGTCTTCCCTTCACGAAGAAGCGAAAGTGTTATCACATGCGACGGAGTCTTTTCTTTCTTTTCTTCCATCTCAGCCACTTCATCATCTGATAACTCTTCTACCTCTCCGCCAGATGACATAATAAACTTCTCATGAAGAGCTTGTAATTCCATAGCGGTGTACTTTTCTATCGCGCTTTCTGCTTGCTCGCTTTTTTGTTTAAATGTTCTGTCCATTTCTTGTACCTGCTCTGCAACCATAAGAGCTTGAGGATTAAATCCTTTTAACAAAAGCCCATCAAGAGACTTGAGTCGCGAAAGAGCAACATACCCCTGCCCTGCAACAAAGGCACGAGAGAGATCAATCTCTGCCTTATCTAAAGTCATACCTTGGGACTTATGCACCGTAATTGCCCAAGCGAGCTTGATAGGCAATTGCGTGAGCTCAGCTTTTACCTTACCTTCTTCTTCTATCTTCCAGCTATCTGCTACTACGGTAATTTTTTTACCATTTACAAGCTCCACTACTGGCGCATCATCGTTATTGAATCCAACAACAACTCCAAGTGAGCCATTAACATAACTTCTATCTTGAGCATTTTTAATGCATATCACTTTTGCGCCTATTTTGAGCTGTAGCACTTCTTCGGCGAGACAATTTTTCTTCAATCCTTCGACGATACTCGTACGACCCTTTGTTATCATCTGGTAAGTTTTTATTTCTCCTTGTACTTTCAAGAACTCTATTCTATTAATATCATCTACATTTTCATTGTGTGTATAGAGTTTAATGTAATCCCCTTCATGGTTTTTTTCCTTACATGCTGACAAAATATCGTAATGTTCCTCTTCTATCTCCCCTTTGCGAATACTATCAAGTAAGTAAAGAAGCTTGTCGTCATCTTGTCTGAACTGCTCTGTGAGATAACATACAACAGGCCTCGCCTCTCGCCACGCGCGGGCAGTGAACGCAAATGTTGTCTCATTACCATACTCTTCACCATAGCCGCTAGTTGCTCGCACCACAGGTGGTAACTGGAAGAAATCACCAACAAACACTACTTGTATCCCACCAAACGGTCTGTCATTTCTTCTGATGCGCTTTGCGACTTTATCTAACATATCAATAAACGATGCATGCATCATGGAAACTTCGTCTATGATAAGCACTTGTGTTTCATTCCACCTCTTGTATAGATTTTGCTTTTCTTCAATAGCGTCTATCTCATATGTACTCATTGAATTCTTTATCCCAATTCCTGACCAAGAATGTATAGTCATACCTCCGATATGAGTGGATGCTATACCGGTAGAAGCTGTAACCGCGTAGCGCATACCGTGGCGCTTGAGATATGTGATGTACTCACGTACAACATAACTCTTACCCGCTCCTGCAGCACCAGTTAAGAATGTTGTGTGACCAAGTTTGAGAATAGAGAGTGCAACAGATTGAGTCATGAGAAATGGTTAATAGTTAATGGTCAATGGTTGATACGAATGCAATTAGTGTAAAGGTAAAAGTAGAAAGTCGGTAGACTTGACAATTATGTATACTAATGATATAATATAATTCTACTTTATCAATTTGTAAGATAGATTTCATTAATCAAAGGTCTTTGATTAGTCTATCTTGCTGATAAAGCAAGGAGACGAATCATGGCCGCAACCGCGGAGAACAAGCTTGTAGAACTTTTCTACTTCCGACTGCTCGGGGCGACCTATGACGACGAAGGGCTATTCGAGGACTATGTTCCTTATGGATTGCCAAGTCGAGTCTTTAAAGGGACACTCACCCAAGCACGAGATGAAGCTAGAAGCTTTCATTTCGAAGAAGATGAGTGCGCATGTGGTGCTTGTATCTACGTCAAGAGAAACAAAACTTGGCAAAAGATTGAGAGCTACATCGGTAGCCCCTAAGACCATTGATCAACCAAGCGCGGACATGTTCCGCGCTTTTTCTATAACTAGAATCGTTTATAGTATGTGATACGTGCAAAAATTCTTAAATAATCTAATTGAGATAATTTTAAACTTTTAGATACTTGCGGACAGCAAGAAGTGAAGAGATGACTGCAAGCAGTACACCTGAGACAAGAAGGACTCCAATCAAACTCACAATGTTATCCATGAAGTATTGGTGGATATTCATACCTTCAAAGAAGAAGACGGTTTTCTTGGTAACCCATATCGTTGCTGGATAAAATATTGCAAGTGTGATAACCGTAGCAACAAGAGCATAGAGTATTGCTTCTACAATAAACGGCCCACGAATGAACATATTAGACGCTCCCACTAACTTCATAACAGCTATTTCATCACGGTACACAAATATTGCAAGACGTATAGTGTTATACACAATCATACAACTCATAAGCACGAATATTATCGAGAGCCAGAATCCAACAGTGTTAGTCCAACCAATTATGTTGTTTAACTTATCAATGCTATCTTTTAGTTGATAATAGTTAATCTTATCTACTGACCCAGCGGCGTCCCCAAGTAGCCCGCTCCCCGCTGCAAGCTGGCTCGCAATCACCTCATACTGTGAAGTATCCTTGGCAACTACTGCAAGAGATGCGCCGAACGGATTAGTACCTAGCTCATCGAGCGCCTGTAACGTAAGCTGATCCCCTGCATGTTTCTCCTTAAAGTCTGTTAATGCTTGATCGCGTGATGTATACACGACCGACTTTACTTGTGATAACCCTGTTAACTTTGCTTTTATTTCTCCTATCTGTTGCTCCGTAGCATCGGTGTTGAAGTACACACGTACATCAACTTTCTGACGAACCTGATCAAGTGTGTAAGTGAATATCGCTCGGAAAAGAAAGAACGCAGTAATAATAGAAAGCGTAATGGTAAGAATAAAAATAGAAGAAAGGGATACCGTGCGATTACGATAAAACCCCCTAAGCCCTGCTGTTACTATACGTCGTGTGAGAGTTGCTTTCATAAAAAATTACATTGTAAACTTACCAGACTTCTGGTCTCGTGTGATACGACCATCCTCCATAGTTATAACCCTGCGACCTAGGTTATCAACGATACCTTTGTTATGTGTGGTAAGTATTACAGTGGTACCGAGATCATTTATTTTCTTAAGTATCTGTACAATGTCGTACGTGTTAAGCGGATCAAGGTTCCCCGTTGGTTCATCTGCAATGATAATCTCAGGTCTGTTAATAATAGCTCGTGCTATAGCAACGCGTTGTTGTTCGCCACCTGATAACTGATGAGGAAAATGATGCATCTTACCTTTCAAGTCAACTAGATCAAGCACATGCGGAACATCTTCTTCTATTTCATCATCGTGTTTACCTGCTGCTTCCATGGCAAAAGCAACATTCTCATATGCAGTTTTGTTTGGGATAAGTCTAAAGTCTTGAAAGACAACACCGACCTTACGCCGATACTCTGTCATATCACGACCGCGTAAAGAGTGAATATCGTCTGAATGAAATGACACTGTTCCTTCAGTGGGATACTCTTCTGCAAGAAGGAGTTTGATAAGAGTAGTTTTACCAGCACCAGAATGTCCAACGATAGATACAAGTTCACCTTTATGTACTGTAAGAGAGATATTATCGAGAACTTTATTTCTGTTTTCGTATTCTTTTGAGACTTTGTCAAAATAAAGCATATACTTATTCTATCATAGATGTATAAATACATGCCATGTGTACAAATAAAAACATGCTTGATCTATTTTAATAGTTTCTCAGCCTCAAGAAAGGCTTCAATGTTACCCTTTTCAAGCACCGCATCAACATCGCTTGTCTCATAACCAGTTCTATGATCTTTTATCATCTTATAAGGGTGAAGTACATATGAACGTATTTGATTTCCCCATTCTATTTCAGTTGTCTTACTAATTTGACGACCTTCTATTTCGGCGCGACGTTTATCCTCTTCTAACTTAAAAAGTTTTGCTTGAAGAATCTCTAAGGCTTTCTGTTTATTCTGTTCTTGCTGACGCTCTGTTGCGACGTACACTGCAATACCAGTTGGAATATGGATTACTCGAACCGCTGTCTCTCGTTTATTAACATTTTGTCCGCCAGGGCCTGATGATTTTGATGTCTCAATGCGTATCTCATCTGGTGAGAGTTCTTTTTTTTGCGCTTGAGGGATAACCGGCAGAACTTCCACTAACGCAAAAGATGTATGACGTTTTGCTTGAGCATTAAATGGCGAGATACGCACAAGACGATGCACACCAGACTCGTTCTTAAGTGTCCCGTAAGCATTCTTACCACTAATTTCTATTGTTAGATTTCGGTATCCTCCATGATCATTTGTATGTTCGTGGAGAAATGTATAGGTGAAATTATGTGATGCAAAATACGCATCATACATCTCAAATAACATACGAGCAAAGTCCTCACTATCGTCTCCACCTGCGCCAGCAAGTATTGAGAGTACGGCACTACCTTTATCTAAAGCACTAACCCCATCACGAGAATCTTTAAGCTCTTTAAGCAGTTTGATTACATTTTGCGCTTTTTCTTTATCGCCCCAAAATGTTGGAAGCATCATCTGCTGCTCAAGTTCATAGATTTTTGCATCTATGTCAGACTCGTTGTTATTCATTTTCATACAATAACGCTTTTTTATCAAAATAACAAGACGCTTACGATGTTTATCGCAAGCGTCATATTATTTTGATAGCAATTTCTTTTCTCTACGGGGCTGGATACCAGTAAGAACTATCAGTAGAGGTGCTAAAGTAGAACGGATTGTTGTAGTTTTGTTGTGTATAGTCTGACTGGCAACTACTTACACTAGGAGCAGATCCTGGCATAAAGTTAGAATATACCTGACAAAATGTATCACGCATATACGCCTGACATCCTGCCATACTCATAGAAGTGTCTGTTGCATTATTAGAAAGCACAAACTCCCAAGCAAGATTCTGAAGTGATGCAGCTTGTGTAGCAGTTATGCCAGATGGATACGCCGCACCGACAGGAGACCGTTGATAAATTGATGCGTAGTTAACAAGACTAATGTAGTAACCCCCGAGGCTAGTTAAGTGAACTGTATCACTTACCAAACTATCAACCGTTTGACGTGTTGTTCCCAATGTTATCCCTGGAACATTACCTGTTGTTGCTCTTTCAATCAAGAGAGCAAGAGCTCGTCCAGCTGGGATACTTCTTACTCTATCACTGCGACCTTCAGACTGAAGAGATGTATTAATACGATTAACAACACATTTCCACACTGGTGAAGCCTGTCGTTCATATGCTATCCATGGTGCTGGATTATCTTTATTCATATCAAGCCAAGGTTCATAGAAGTACGTGGTTGATTGTGAGTTCCCTACTATAGCAAGTTCATGATAGTGGCGCGTATAACGAACAGTATCCTCCCATCGTAATGGACCTAGAAGGTCATGTCTCTCGGTAATAAGAAGCGCATCATACTTATTCCCAGCCCCTATAGTTTGAGGACTACGGAGTTCGTTAATAACGTTTAATCCAGTAGCTCCACTTCTATTTTTACCTAAACTATACCCTGGCCACGTTGTTACGTTAGGATCATTACCTTTAGTACGAACTCTAATAGGAGAACCAAGTACTATTTGTTGATTATACTGAGCTTGAGCCCCTAAACTATTAGCAACAAGTACCATTCTATCAGCCATAGGATCATCTAAGAGACTGTGTCCTGAAATAAATATATTAGCAGAAGAACGAGGTACGCCAAAAGATGTTGATGATGTTGATGTTACTGGAGGTGTTGTAGTACTCGTAAACGTCGCGGTTACACTCCTTGCACTTGTTAGAGAGACCACACAAGTACCTGACCCTGTACATGCTCCTGACCAACCACTGAAGGTAGATCCAGATTGTGAGGTAGCAGAGAGAGTT
>JAIXVU010000008.1 GCA_027482685.1 bacterium | reverse complement strand
GAAAGTGGTAACTGGAAACCCAAAGAGACGGTGACTCCGTCTGAGCGGATGCATATTCCAGCTCGGATGCCGAAAGCGACAGCGGCTTCAACTTCGCCACTAGAAGTGTTGCCTTCGAACAATCCTGACACAATGGCTTGTCCCGCTGTCATGTTCACGTGCCCTGATGGCAGTAGCGTGCCTAGGTCAGTTACTGCAAACTGCCAAGGTGTGTGTCCTGCAACCACGCGAAATCGTCCTGATGTCGAGCAGATTCTCGCTCGTCGAGGCGTGTTGCAAGAACCTACTGTCTTGTCTGATTTGCCTAAGCTTGCTCGTGGTGTGCTCGAAGGTGACGGCAACAGCCAGCTTGGCGGTGTCCCGCGGATTGTTCTTCCGCCTACGAAGATCATCGACAACCGTGCTGACAACCGAGTCATTGACAGGAGTGTGAAGATTGACGCCACAGGGGCAGTCATCGGTCGCGATATCATCGCTATCACTGGCAATACAGATAGCCGGCAAGATAATCGCATTGACAACAGCATCAAGAACACGAACCTTAACAAAGGAACGGGTCTCTCCACTTTTGGCAGTATCGATCCGGCGACCGGCATGCCGATATCTGGGCAGATGTTCCAGCAGGGGCAACTCTCGGCGGGGACTGCAGGTTCTCCACGAGATCCTGTTGCCGATGCTAAGGCAGTCAACGATGCTGCTCGTCAAGGGGCAAAAGAAGACAAGAGGAGGTCCGGGCTCGGGGCCATAGCCGGCACACTCGCGGGTAGCCTTGTCGGTCTGCCTGTTCTTGGTGGTCTCCTCGGAGGATTGTTCTAAACATCTACTTCGGATCACCTTCAACTTGAAAGGACTGCGTTACAACACGCAGTCCTTTTTTCTTTTAGTATTTACTATATTATAGCTGGTATACAAAAAGACCGCATACGTGGTGGTATGCGGTCGTCTCACTATTGAAAATTTGGATTGGAGTTACCTCAAAGACAGTAGTTCTTGGATGTTGCCGGCCTTTCTTACTACTGACTGAGCTGTGAACTCAACTTTCCCTGTATCGTTTTTACACGTCTCTTGGTACGTGTACTCTGTATCTTTGATTTTTGTTAGAGTAACCTCACAGATTCCCATCCATTTATTTTCAAACGAAGAAATTTTTATTGTGAAGTCAAAGACAATGGTCCTTCCGGGTACATCGTGGAAATAAGGAACATTCCTAAAAGCAGGGTCCTTCGCGTAGTAGCGAAAGTTCATCTGGTCAACAGGTGGCAGTCTAAGCACAGCACTGCTTAGTTGGTTATAGACTATTATGGAATCCGGCTTACATCTCACCTGATTACCTTTTTGTATCAAGGTGCATTTGTTAGCATGACCGTTGTCAACAGACCAAGCTTTTACCTTACTATCTCCTTGGTTCATCGTTGCACAGCCTGCTAGCAAGAAGGTGGCAACCAAACTCATCATCAAAGAACGGATACTTGCTAGGTTGGGCATGATGCCTCCATCAAAGTAGATGACAGTATAATACTCTAAATATTAATTTTGTCAATCGTTGACATGCATCATAGCAAGTGTTAGTTTTACGGTATCGTAGTTCTTTTAGTAACAACTCTGTGAAAGGAAATTGCCATGAACATCCTCAATATGAAAGCACATCTCAGTGCTTCCATTCTGTTTGTATTTGCCACCACCACCTCGTACGCTCAGAGAGCTGTAATTGATGCGCCTGCAGCGGCAATCGGTAATCCGTCGGTTACTACAGGAAACGTGAAAGGTGGTAAGGGTGGGGAAGTGATCTACAGCCCAACCAGTGTTGACCAAAGCACAACCCGTCACTCAAGCGGTTCTGCGGTGATCAACATGACCACGCAGGTGCAGACTGTGTTTGGGAAAGGTGAGGTGAGGACATCGCGCATCTGCGCTCATCCCAACAGTTATATCACACCCGAGGGTCTACCTATCAGTGAAGTAAGCGCTTTTGGTGCGTCAACCAGTCACGACATTCCGATTGTTACCGACCCCATCACAAAAAAAGATAAGTATGTCAACTATACTGAAAAACTCATCATTCCTTCGTATGTTTACACGGAGGATATGCAGAGGACAGTTGAGATCGGTGGGAATCCAGTAATCTTCTACCGTGGAGTTTTCTTTCTGCGTACGGAGTTCGTCACGGCGTCCACCATTACTCGGCAGTTGACTCTCGGTGCTTCAAGTAACGGGCACTCTGTTGCAGGTGGTGGGCTTGGGTCATCAGGCATGGAGGTGCTTAAGACCTTTTATGAGAACCACAAGGAGTGGTGCTGGATGAACATCGGAGCTGAACGAGATCTGCAGATCATTCTCAACGATGAGATGATGAAAAAGTTGAAGCTTATAGATCTTAATCTGCAAGATCGACGTCTTCAGCTACAAGAGAGCAATCATCGTCGAAAGTTGCAACAACCCAAGAAAAAATGAATCAGTAGACATGAGCTGTCTTCATGAGGTCGCCCTCCACAGGCGGCCTCATTTACATTCTTTAAGATACTAGTAAAGTAAATGTGAGAACACTGGTAGTGTATGATAGGATACAGATATGAAAGTAGCCGTGCTTGATAACCTTCGTAGTGTGTATAATGTCGGGTCTATTTTTCGTACCGCAAACGCAGTTGGAATAGAAAAAATTATTCTCTGCGGTACAACGCCAACTCCACTTGATAAGAAGGAAGTGAAGCGAAAAGATTTTGCAAAAGTAGCACTCGGTGCTGAAGATACGGTTGCATGGGAATACAAAGAAGATGTAGTGCAGGCGGTCAAAGAATTGAAAGAGGACGGATACTATAGTATTTCATTTGAGCAGTCAGATAACTCAGTTGATTATAAAAGTATAGATATCAAAAGCAAACACAAGATTGCATTTGTTATCGGAAATGAAGTTGAGGGTATCAATCATCAGGTACTAGAATTATCTGACGTTATCGCTGAGATACCAATGCTCGGCACAAAAGAATCTCTTAATGTAACTATTGCTTTTGGTATCGGTGTCTATCGCATACTTGGTATATGACACTATCGCATCCATATTGTAACTACGTACTTTCCATTACTGATGAGAATGATGTCGATAAAATATATCATGACTTTCATTATGGTGTACGAATAGAAAATGATAATGAACTCTTTTGTCGTCTTGTGATGGAGATTAACCAGGCAGGACTTTCATGGCGCACAATTCTGGTAAAAGAGAAGTATTTTAGAAAAGCATATAATAATTTTGATATCAAAAAAGTTGCAAAGTACAATGAGAAAGATTTTGTGAGACTTATGAGTGATGCAGGTATCATTCGTAATCGATTAAAAATTAGCGCAGCGATATATAATGCTAACCAGCTACTTGTTATACAAAAGGAGTATGGAGGTTTCAGGAAATGGTTAGATGTGTACTCGCAAGAAATAGGGCAGGATAAGCATGCATGGCTCAAGCTTTTTAAAAAACAATTCAAATTCGTTGGTGGAGAAATAGTAGGAGAATTCTTGATGAGTATTGGTGTGCTTCAGGGTGCTCATGATATACATTGCAAGTATGCTAAAATAGCATAATGATAACTAAAACTAGTATGAAAAAGAAAGAAGTGTCTGCATTACCACGTACCATACCACTTACTGCAAAAGATTTTGCTTGGGTTACAATGTCGCAAGCGCAGATGAAAAAGATTGCCGATGCGTATATTGCTCATAAAAAGAAAACTTATAGTGAAATAAAAAAAATCCTTCCAGAGAATCGCACATATCAGAACACTCTCTACGCTCTTGAGAGGTGTGATGATTCGTTTGAAAGTTTTTTCGGTAAGCTTGGGCTACTTGGCGAAGTGTCTCCTAAGAAAGAGATACGTGATACGGCACATGAGGTCGCCATGCAAGCAAGTCAAAAGCTCATTGATATTGAGTATGATAGAGGAATGTACATCGCACTTTGTGAATACTATGAAGGTAATTATGAATATGAGAAGAAGTCACTCCGCAGGGAAGATATCAAACTTCTTGAAGAGACGTTGCGTGAATACAAGCGGATGGGTTTTGACCTACCGGATGAGAAGCAAAAGAAACTAAAAGTACTTTTTAAGAAGACTTCTAAACTTTCGACAGACTTTCGTAAAAATATAAATGACTACCAAGATTACATACTATGTACAGAAGAAGAGCTTGCAGGGCTGTCTACACGATTCATTCAGTCGCTTCCAAGACATACTGATGGCAGGTATATTGTATCGCTACAATACCCGCATCTATTTCCGTTTATGGCAGAAGCAAAGAATAGAGAGAAGAGAAAAGAATTAGCGCTTAAAAATCTAAAAAAAGGCGGACCAAAGAATTTAAAAATCATAGAAGAGCTCGTAAAGATTCGTCATGAGATAGCGACTATTTTAGGATACAGGCATCATGCGGACTTTCGTACTGAGACACGTATGGCAAAAAGTGGAGATACGGTAGACAAGTTCCAGAACTCACTTCTTGTGACACTCGCCCCAAAAGCAAAGAAAGACGTCGCGTCACTTGTTGCTCATGCAAAGTCTCTCGGTATCAAGAAACTTGAGCATTATGATATCTCATACGTTGCAACAGATTTAAAAAAGAAATTATTTGATCTTGATCCTGAGACTACACGAAGCTACTTCCCAATTGATCATGTGCGTAGTGAATTATTTAAATTGTGTGAGAAGCTATTTTCAATTTCTATTACACAAATAGAAGGAAAGTTGTGGCACAAGGATGTACAACTTTTTGAAATTAAAGATGCGGTTAAAGAAAGTAAGGGGGAACTCATTGGATATTTTTCAATGGATTTATTTCCACGAGAAGGGAAGTTCGGTCATGCAGCGATGTTTGATGTTGTTGTCTCGCACGAGCAGGGATACAAGACAGAGGAGTATGTGGCACCATTTTCTTCAATGGTATGTAATTTCCCAGCTCCGTCAAAAAAGTCCCCATCGCTTCTATCTGTAGGAGAGGTTGAGACACTATTTCATGAGTTTGGACATCTCTTACACATGACACTCACTCGAGCACGATTAGAATCTCAAGCGGGAGCTAATGTAGCGTGGGACTTTGTTGAGACGCCGTCACAGATAATGGAAAACTGGGTATGGAATGTAGAAGTATTAGGTAAATTATCTAAACATTACATATCAGGAAAACCGATGCCAAAAGATATGCGAGAAAGAATCGTGAGTGGCAAGAATTTTCAAAATGCATATGCATATACTAGACAGCTCATCATGGGCAAGCTTGATCTTGATCTTCACACGGGAAAAGTAAAAGATGCACGGTCTGCATACAGGAAGATGAATAAGTTCTATTTTAACGTAGAGCTTCCAGAAAAGGAGACATTGTTCCCAGCAGGGTTCGGGCATCTTGTTGGGTATGACGCTGGATACTACTCATATCTTTGGGCGCTTGTGTATGCATGTGATGCGTTTAGTCTTTTTCAAACAAAGGGGAATAAAAATGTAATGACAAATAGTGAAGTTGGATTAAAGTGGCGACGTGAGGTATTAGAAAAAGGATCAAGCGAAGATGAGATGAAATTAATAGAAGCATTTCTAGGTCGCAAGCCAAGCGATAAGGCATTTTTAAGAGAAGTCATTGGATAGTAACATTGTATTGTCAGGCGTATCTTAGTGTGGTAAAGTGTTTTTGGATACATTCATCAACTTAGATAGAAAGGTAAGGTGTGTTATGAGTTTAACAGGGTATCTTTGGGCGGCAGTCATTCTTTTCGGCGCATATGCTTTACTAAGAATGAAGTTCAAGCTTATAGTGATATTCATTTTAGCTGTAATCATTTTTATCTATGTGTTGATTCTTCCGTCGGCTGTGGTAAAGACTTCTGGTGCACAAACAACACAAGTGCCAAATGGTACAACACAGCAACAGGTCGTGCCGGTTCCCAGCTCGACTCAGCCAGCTAGAGTTACAGGGTCTCGTATTCAAATTTTGCCAGATGGCACAATGCGAAGCTACAATAGTGATGGCTCATACATAGATATTCCTCGGCCGGGAGCTGTTTACCAGAACCCAGATAAGTAATTGTTTTCAATTTTTGTGTAACTATAACGCGACCCGTAAGGATGTAGATGTTCCTTCGGTATTCGCCTCGGAAATCGCGACCAATCGGGTCGTGTTTTGTTTTTTACGAGTTGTTACGCATGGATAGAGGGTTATTTGACGAGCTTCCATTTTTTGTGCTGTTATGCTATACTCTTTGTACTTTAGACACAAGTCTTTTTTGCGTTTGTTTGCACAGACGACGCATATTTTATTTTTTATTTAACACACAATTGTATGCAACAAGAAATTCGTAATATAGCTATCATCGCACACGTGGACCATGGCAAGACTACACTTACCGATGCTCTCATGAAACAATGTGGAGTAGGTGTGGAAGGACAAACTATGGACTCTAATCCGATGGAAAAAGAACGCGGTATTACTATTACAGCGAAGAATACATCTGTACCATACAAGGGTGTGAAGATTAATATTCTAGATACTCCTGGGCATGCGGATTTTGGATCAGAAGTTGAGCGGGTATTACGTTCTATTGATTGTGTGTTGCTCGTGGTAGACGCACAAGAAGGTCCAATGCCTCAGACACGTTTTGTGCTTAAGAAATCTCTTGAACTGGGCTTAAAGCCGATAGTTGTTATCAATAAAATAGACAAGCCAGCAGCAGATGCTACACGAGTACACGATGAAGTGTTTGAGCTTTTCCTTGAGCTTGGCGCAAACGACGAGCAGTTAGACTTCACAACAGTATACGCCATTGGTCGTGAAGGAGTTGCAATGAAATCTCTTGATGATGAAAGAAAAGATCTTACGCCGTTACTTGATACTATCCTTGAAAAAGTTCCACGTGCTACAGGGGACATGACCAAGCCTGCAGTTGCACAGGCATTTAACCTTGCATATGATAACTTCCTTGGACGTATGGCGGTCGCTCGTGTATATGATGGAACAATAAAAGTTGGTGAAGAGTTGATTGTCAAAAAATCAGATGGAACAACATCAAAAGCAAAAGTAACAAAGATATTTACTTTCAATGGTATCAATCGAATGGACGTGAATGAGGTCATTGCGGGAGATATTGCTATGATTGCTGGATTTTCTGATATTTATATTGGAGATACGTTTGTGAAAAACGCTGACCAAGACGCAATGCAAGCAATTCATATCGATGAACCTACAATCGCTCTTAATTTTCTCGTTAACGACTCTCCTTTTGCTGGAAAAGAAGGGAAGTTTGTAACTGGACGACAGATTCGCGAGAGATTAGAGAAAGAGCTTGAGATTAATGTTGGGCTAAAGGTGGATTTTGATACAGATAAGTATCTTGTGTATGGTCGTGGGGAACTCCACATCGGTGTGTTACTTGAGACTATGCGTCGCGAAGGATACGAACTGCAAGTATCACAACCACAGGTAATCTTCCATGAGAAAGATGGTGTAAAAGAAGAGCCGTATGAAGAGCTTGTTATTGATGTGCCTGTTGAGTCTGCTGGAGCTGTTATGGAGAAGCTTGGTCGCCGTAAAGCAATGATTACCGATATGTCAGAGAAAAATGGTATCAATCGCATCAAAGCTGAGATACCAACACGCGGACTTCTCGGATATCGTGGAGAGTTCGTTATTGATACAAAAGGTCTCGGCATACTATCAGCTCGATATCTTAAGTTCGGACCATATGCTGGTGAAATCCAGCGTCGTCTCGTTGGTTCTATGACATCTATGGCTGATGGTAAAGCATTAGCATTCTCACTGTGGAACCTACAAGACCGTGGCGTTATTTATATCTTACCTAACACAGAAGTATATGATGGTATGGTTGTTGGTAATACTTCAAAAGGTGAAGAGATGATGGTTAACCCAACTAAAGGCAAGCAGCTATCTAACATGCGTTCATCCGGAGCGGACGAGGCAATTGTACTTGTTCCTGCATGGGAGATAACGATTGAGCGTGGTCTTGAAATCATGAACGCAGATGAGTATCTAGAAGTTACTCCGAAATCAGTGAGATTGCGTAAGCAATTACTTACTGAGTCTGACCGTGCAAAAGCTGGTAGAAAGTCATAAATCATTTCATCTACTTTGTCGCGATTTTATTTTTGCAAGTCACTGTAGGTCTACGACACCTCCTTCCAAAAATTAACTCGCTTCGCGTAGCAGAAACAATTTCTGACTTTTAACTACATTGTATACTTACATAAGTATCATGAAAAAAAATAAACAAAAAAACATGAAGCATGCGAACCTTTCTCAAGTAAAGAAAGGTTCGCATTTACTTCAAGTTGTTATAGCAGTTATAATCGTAGCTATTTTTGGATTTATTGTATATGGCGCTTATTGTGCTTCACAAAAAACATGCACCACACCTTCTGTGCGTGATTTACTTGTTACAACAGTAACGATTACCTTACCAAGAGGAACTGTAAAAGCAGAAGTTGTTGATACACCGAGCTCACGCGAGCTTGGGCTCTCAGGAAGAAAAGGGCTAGGTGAAGGTAAGGGGATGTTATTTGTTTTTGATAAACCTGGTAAGTATGGATTTTGGATGAAGGATATGTTATTTGCAATTGATATACTATGGATTAACGAAGATGGGTTAATTGTTCATGTTGAACGAAATGTAAAACCTGAGAGTTATCCGAAAGCATTTATTAACACACTTGAGGCTACGTACGTCCTTGAACTTCCAGCGGGAGCAAGCGAGAAATATGGGCTATTTATAGGAGCGAAAGCAGAGATAGGTCAATTTTAACTCAAAGACTTGGATCCTTTAAGGTGCTTGCATTATTACTCTAACCGTTGTACTATTCGTTTGTTCTACTGGGTAATCGCTCTTCTTATTTGCAATACTAATAATGAGAGAGGAAAGTCCGAACACACAGTTATTAAGTTAACAAATGTAGCGGGTAACCCCCGTCGTAGGTAACTATAGAGGTGCGAGCAGAGACGCCTCTGTGCGAAAGCGCAAGGCCCCTAATGCACATTAGTGCACGGGTGATGTGTATGGCAACATACAATTGAAACGGCTAAATCCTTACACATGTGCAAGACCGTGTCCGTCTCGTTGCGGAAGTGTCGCTTGAGGTGGTTGGTAACAACTATCCCAGATACATGATTACACAGTGTAGGTAACTACACGGACAGAATTCGGCTTATAGGTAGAACACAAAGATGAAAAACGACTTCTCACGAAGTCGTTTTTCTATTATTTTTTAAACAACTAGGAAGTATAATGTCGTGCAAAAAGGCTTATTTTTTGGTAGTATTACAATACGATGATTTTTAGAAACTCCTTATTGTTAGCGGTATTTAGCGCACTCTCACTCATGCTTGCTATCATACGTGATAGATTGCTCGCTACCCACGTTACTATAGGTCCAACGCTCGATGTATATAATGCAGCATTTCGTATACCAGATCTTATCTATGGTACACTACTTGCTTTTGTTACAGCTGGAACTGTTGTGCCGTTCCTAACAAAAGAAAATAGTCATGGAGTAATTCTTGATCCACGACAGAAACTCTTCTCACTTACTCTTTTCTTTGGAGGTCTTCTTGGTATTTTTTCTGGTATTGCTGCACTCTTTTTGCCTCTTTATGCACACTATATCGTGCCTGGGTTTACTCAGGAACAGCTTGATCAATTCATTTTTGCGACAAGATTACTTCTGCTACAGCCATTTTTCTTAGGTGTTACATCTCTTATATCGTGTTTTGCACAGCTTAGAAATGAATTCATTTTATATGGAATATCTCCACTTGGGTATTCTTCTGGTATTATATTCGGTATTTTGTACTTGTATCCTGTGTATGGATTACGAGGATTATTGTACGGAGTAATTATTGGAAGTATTGTTGCGCTTGGTATTCAGTTGCTGTCTCTAAGAAATGCGAGACTTCGTGAGATCCGGTATCATTTTTCCTATCGCCATGTACACAATCTCGTTGCACTCGCTATCCCGCGCACAGGAACGAATATCACATCACAGATACGTATTATCTTTTTTACAGGTCTTGCGACGACGTTTGGTCCCGGTAGTCTTTCGAGCTATCTTTTTGCGCATCGTATTACAGATGCAGTAACTCAGCTTATACAACAAAGTATCACTACTGCATCTCTCCCTGTGCTTTCAAAAGAATATATAGAAGGGAGACAGCATGAGTATAAAAAAACTGTTCGACGATACTTAGCTGTTCTTGGTATTGTGGGTGTCATGGTATCTAGCATCATCTATTTCTTTAGAGACGCCGTTATCTTCGTACTCTATGGTAATACGTTATACAATGAGTATATCGCATTTTACTTACAAGGACTACTTCTTATTCTTCCTCTTACAATGATATCAGGATATTTATCTATTAGCTTGTACGCCATGAAAGATACACGGAGAGTATTTGTAGCTATGGTGATAAGTACGATTCTGTCTATTTCGGTCGGGTCATACTATAAGAGTGAAGGGGAGATGGCTCTTATATATGCATATGTTAGTTTTGCAGTGAGCCAGCTCTTGCTTCTTGGTCTATTCTATAGTAGAAAGAAGTCTACAGATAACATATCATAGCTATGCATATTCGTAACTTTTCTATAATTGCACATATTGATCACGGAAAGTCTACTCTTGCAGATAGATTACTTGAGGTAACTTCAACCGTTGATAAGCGTCATATGAAAGAGCAGGTGTTAGATAGTATGGAACTTGAACGCGAGCGGGGAATAACTATTAAAATGACCCCAGTACGAATGGACTATAAAGGAGATGATGGTATTCCGTACGTTCTTAATCTTATTGATACACCGGGGCATATTGATTTTTCATATGAAGTATCACGATCTCTTCGTGCGGTAGAGGGTACATTACTTCTTGTTGATTCCACACAAGGGGTGCAAGCTCAGACACTTACTACCTTACAAATGGCACAGGAGACTGGGCTTACAATTATTCCAGTTGTTACAAAGATTGATAGTCCGCTTGCTCATGTTGACGATGTAAAAGATGAGATAGTAACATTACTTGGATGTTCGCACGATGAGATACTTGCGGTGTCAGGAAAGACAGGTGAGGGGGTTAAGGAGCTTATCAAAGAAATTATTAAACGTGTTCCTGAACCCAAGAGCGAGTTTATCCCTGCTGGTGGTAATCAGACACGCGCACTGATATTTGATTTTGAATATAGTAATCACATGGGTGTGATACTCTATGTCCGCGTACTTGATGGCAGTGTTCGTGCCGGAGATACATTGCTTTTCAAGCAGTCTAATCATAAATTTATTATTCGTGAAGTCGGAACATTTTCTCCTGAGAAGAGAGAGAAGGATAACGTTAGCGCAGGTGAAATTGGGTACATCGTAACAGGGATTAAAGAACCAGGTATCGCGCGTGTTGGAGATACTGTTACAACAGCATCACGTCCGCTACAAGCCTTTCCTGGATATGCAGAACCTGTACCACTGGTGTTTGCTTCTATCTATCCAGAAACTCAAGATGAGTTTGATGATTTAAGGTCTAGTCTTTCAAAATTAAAACTATCAGATTCTTCACTTACCTTTGAGGAAGAGTCATCCGGTGCTTTAGGGAGAGGGTTCCGTTGCGGATTCCTTGGCATGCTTCATTTAGAGATTGTGACAGAACGTCTTCGTCGGGAGTTTGATCAAGAACTTGTTGTAACAACCCCGTCAATTACGTATGAAGTAACACTCAAAAATGGGCAGAAAGAGATGGTGTATACACCGATACATTTCCCAGATCATGGGCAGTACACCTCAGTGCGTGAGCCATGGATTGTGCTTACAATTATTACCCCGCATGACTATGTAAGTGCTATTATGCAACTTTTGCCACAACATGAGGCAGATGTAGCTGATATGAGCGACTGGGGGCATGATAGGGTTAAGATGCGCATTAACATGCCGCTTCGTGAACTCATGCGTAATTTTTTTAATGAAGTAAAGTCGGCATCAAGCGGGTATGCATCTATTGTATATGATGCAGGAGAGATGCGTGATGCAAACGTTACACGGCTTGATATCTATGTCGCGGAAGAGCGTGTCGCTGCTTTTTCTCGTGTGATACCAGAATATAGAGCACGTGAAGAGAGTGAAGATGCTGTTGAGAAATTAGAGAAGATACTTCCCGCTGAATTATTTCGTATCAAGATACAAGCGTATGTTCATGGACGTATCGTTGCTTCACGATCCATTGCTCCAATGAAGAAAGATGTAACAGGGTATATGTATGGAGGAGATATCACACGCAAGATGAAGTTGCGAGAAAAGCAAAAGCGCGGTAAGGATAGAATGCAACGAGAGGGGAAGGTTCATATATCTCATGATACATTCCTTGACATGATGAAGTCCTAAAGAACAAATGGCTTAATCTGTTTTGTCGGTCACTGTAGGTCTAACTACAGCTCTCTCCAAAAATTTCTAAACCCCTAACATCTAAAGCCATTTGTTCTTTAGGATACGTATGGATACATTTAAAAAAGAAAGAGCGCCCTTCGGGCGCTCTTTCTTTTGTTTCTGATGTACCTAGGCTAGCAGGGCTACGAGCGAGAAGGCAACCATGCTTATTATTATAAAGATTGCAACTACCGCCCATATTCTTTCAACTGTTTTTCTATTTTTTGCATTAAAAATCATAGTGTTCTATATAGAGTCGTTTCGCGACTGTGCTAAAATGTATTCTAATAGTACCAAAGACATGAAAGAATATCAACATAAGTATATAGTGCGTAGGTTATTGTACTCAAGAATTACTATAGTCGTATTATTTCTTGCTATTGTACTTCTTCTTCGGTCGGTCATGGAGCTTAATGATAAACGTATAGAAACTCATAAATTAGAGACTGAATCTGCAGTAGAGCGTAAAGATTTAGAACAGAAAGTAGCAAAAGCTGAACAAAAAAATGCTGATATTAATACGCCGCGGGGGTTTGAGGCTTATGTTCGTATAACATTTCCAGTAGTACAAGAAGGGGAAGGGGTAATTGTGGTATACGATGATGAGAAAAGTTCAGTGGCTGATGTGAGATCAGATGTAAGTATGTGGGAAAGGTTACTTATTTGGTGGCGAGGAGTAAAAGAAAGCAAGTAGTAGATTATAGAAGGTTAAATAGAAAAAAAGAAGTTATGACATAGCCTTTGGTCGCACTATAATTTCTTATCTATGTAGTGCTGTTTGCCTATTGCTGTATTATCCTGATATACTGAAAATCTATGGATACAAATAACACAACAACTTCTCATGTAGAGATCTACAGTACAGAATCATGTCACTTCTGTCATATGGCAAAGGAATGGATGGCAGCAAAAGGGGTCTCTTACAGCGATTATAATGTAGGTAAGGATGCACAAAAGCGTCAAGAGATGGTAGAAATGACAGGACAGCTAGGAGTTCCTGTTATAAAGATTGGAGATGAGGTTATGATAGGGTTCAATCCAGATCAAATGGCCAAATTACTCGGGGTGGCAAACTAATTGTGCTCTCGGCAGGAATCGAACCCACATTAATCCCTTAGGACGGGACTGTTCTATCCATTGAACTACGAGAGCGGTAGAGTAATACTACCATATTGAATACTTGGTTGGTATATCCTAGAATCTTGTGCACCATGGATGCTATACTTATTTAATGACTCCAATAGATTTGAGTAATCAAGAAAAGTTAGAAGAGGTGTACAAAGTAACGATTGAGAATAACGAAATACTTCGTAGTCTGCGTAGACAGCAAAGGATAGCAAATGCGTTTAGGATTTTATATTGGCTAGTGATACTTATTTCTATTGGAGGAGCGTACTACTATGTTCGTCCTATTGTTACAGCGTTCACGGGTAATAGCATAAAGGTGCAAGAAGGACTCAATCAATTTGACGTATTGCGCAAGCAGTTCCCAGAAGCACAGTTACTAGAAAAGTTTATTAACTCTATACAGTCTGAAAATACAGCACCTAGAACACAAAACTAAAGACTTCCACCTAAAGTGTTTTTATGATAAGATAATACAACTGTTTCTAGAAGATAGATTGTAAAATACTTGAGAAAAGAAAAATAGAATATGCTGGGATAGCTTAGTTGGCAAAGGATTAATTGTCATTTGCAGACAAATACTTCTCAGTATAGAGTGTGAAAGTAAAGAAAAATTAAATATTGCTGGGATAGCTTAGTTGGCAAAGGATTAATTGTCATTTGCAGACAAATACTTCTCAGTATAGAGTGTAAACGTGAAAGTAAAGAAAAATTAAATATTGCTGGGATAGCTCAGTTGGTAGAGCATTTGCCTGAAGAGCAAAGGGTCCCCAGTTCGAGCCTGGGTCCCAGCACAAAATACAAAAACACCGTCTAGGTGTTTTTTGTATTTTGTGCTGGGACAGAAATTGACCTGCATCACTTTCGACAGGCGAGATGGGCGGAGCGTTATGAGGGCAGAAGCCTGAATCGCGAGCGGCGGGCTGCGAACTTTTTGAGCGACGGTGAGAAAAGATTTGTAACCGAGCCTGGGTCTAAGTAAATTCCTTTGGTATACTTTAAGTATGTTTAACCCAGGACAAAATTTTAACAGTGATCAACCAAGATCTCCAGAAAAGAAAATCATCATTCCAACGGAAAGAGCATTGTCATATCAAATGGTGCTACTAATGACACACTTTCCTGAAATACATCATAATAAAGAACTCACGAGCGAAATTATTACTTATTGGGTTGAACATTACGGAATTGCTTTTCGTGCCTTTTGTGATAACCACCCAATTATTGCGCAACATATTATTGAAGATAGGGTTGAAGAAGACGAGGTGAAAGATATGGTTGCATATATTAAATCTCATGGTGCTTCGGATGAGGATATAGCAAATATCAATGATGTGAGTAAGTATTTACATTAAAAATAGTATTTAAATTAAAAACTGCCTTCAGGCAGTTTTTAATTTTATATCGACTTCACTCTAATTTTCGCTTGTCGTGCCTTATCTACCTTTGGAAGTCTGATAATGAGTAGCCCGTGTTTTTCAACAGCTTCTGCTTCTTCTATCTCAACTTCATGAGGAAGGAGAATCGTACGAGTGAAACTTCCCCAGTAGAGCTCTTTATAGAAATAGTCATCATGTGTAACTTGAGTGTTCCCGTCACGACGACCTTTAATAGTAACCATATCACGAGTGATAGACAGGTGGAGATCCTCAGGCTTAACACCAGCTACCATGGCTTCGATGATGATTTCGTTTGCTGTTTGGTAAACATCAACAGAAAGCTCACCCTCTTCCATATCAGGATCTACTTCTTCCATATCCTCATCAAGTGGTAGGTGGCGTGACTTTGCCTTTGAGACTGGTAGTGGTTGTGGCTCAGGACGACGTGTTGCATGCTTAACAGGAACTTCTTCTGCGTCATCTTCTTGTTCTTCAACAGGAAAATTCAAGTTGTCATCTTCATCATCGACACTTATGGAGCCTGCGAGTCGTTCGAAAAATGATTTTTTTTCTTTAAGCATGGTAAATATAGGTTGTTACTTGTGTATCTCTGTAGTATACAACCAGACTTGTCAATGTTTCCATGTTTCTATCCACAGGGGAGAAGTAGACGCCTAGGGGTTAGTGCTTAAGGCTAGTTAATACAATGCAAAAATTCAATGAGCGACGCCGTAGGCGTCGCTCATTAGAATGTAATCTAGTATTGTATTTATTCCCTAGCTCCTAATTATCTAGCCTCTAGTTCTACCATTTTGTCACCATCAACATAGTGTCACTGTCTTTCTTAATATACTTCCATATCTCTTCGGTGATAAAAGGCATGAAAGGATGTATTGCAATAATTTGTTCTCGTAAGAGTATAGTGAGAAGTTGCTGGGCACTTTCTTTTCCGTCATTATTTGCAATACGTACCTTTCGGGTTTCAATGATTTCATCGCAAAACACATGCCAGAAATAGTCATATAATTTTTCAGATGCTAAATGTAGACGGTATTCATCGATATCCTTAGATATATCTGCATGCTTTTCACGCCATGTCTTATATACAGATTCATCTTCCTCATTTAATTGTGCTGCAACTTCTTGATCAAGCGTTCTCTCAAGTACAAATCGCGTTGCATTCCATATTTTATTAGCAAATAACTTATACGCTTTTACTTTATCTTCACCTAACTTCAAATCATTTCCTGCACCATTTCCTACCATGAGTGCCATACGTAATGCATCAGTCCCATACTTTACGGATAGGTCACGTGGGTCAAGAACGTTACCAATTGATTTACTCATTTTCTTTCCATCTTTATCACGCACGAGTCCGTGTAGGTACGCAACATTAAACGGTACCTCGTTGAGTGCATATGTTGAAAAGAGGATCATACGTGCAATCCAAAAGAATAGTATGTCGTGTCCAGTCTCTAGAACATCGGTCGGATGAAATGTTTTGAGATCTATTGTATCATTTGGCCAACCAAGTGTTGAGAATGTCCACATACCGGAAGAGAACCATGTGTCTAGTGTGTCTTCATCCTGCGCCCAGCCATCTTCAGCAGGGGATTCCATTCCAATATGCATTTCATCCCCCTTGTACCAGACTGGTATACGATGCCCGTACCATATCTGACGAGATATACACCAGTCACGTAAATTATTTACCCAGTGAAAATATACTTTTTCAAATCTATCAGGAATAATCGTAGTATTTTTGCTTTCAACAGCATCTATCATTAATTTCTTAAGCGTAGTAGTTTTACCAAAATGCTCAAATTCTTTATTAACCCCAATGAACCACTGTTTCATAATCTGTGGTTCTACGATACCTCCAGTACGTTCTGCTGTACCTATATTATGCGTGTAGTCTTCTATCCTTTCAACTAATCCCTTTGCTTGCAACTTTTCTACTATCTTATCCCGTGCATCTTTTATTTTCATGCCTGCAAACTCTTCTGCAATAGGAAGTAGCTTGCCATACTTATCTATAATCTGCTCATAATCAAGCTTATACTTTTCTGCAAGTTCAAAGTCAACAACAGAATGCCATGGAGTGATGGTCATTACCCCAGTCCCAAACTCAGGATCTACAGATTCATCTTTTATAATAGTTGCCTCAATCGGACCATTAATCCACTCTACAGTCAGCTTTTGTCCATGTGTGTACTCTTTGTATCTCTCATCATCTGGGTGCATTACTACATATTTATCACCGAACTTAGTCTCAGGACGCGCAGTTCCGATTACAAATGGGCCATACTTGAAATAATAGAACTTAGTTTTCTCTTCAACGTATACCACTTCATCATCTGATATTGTTGTTTGTCCTTTCGGATCCCAGTTAACAATGCGTGATCCACGATAGATGAGACCATCGTCATACATTTTCTTGAACATTGTCTTAACTGCTAAGTTACGTTTATCATCTATAGTAAACGCGAGACGTGACCAGTCCAGTGACGCTCCCATGGAACGGAACTGTGAGAGAATTATCAACTGACTGTCTAACGCAAACTCATTGATACGTCTAAGTAGTTCTTCTCGTCCGATATCGTGACGAGTTTTACCTTCTTCTTTTTGGATTTTTTTCTCGACTACTGATTGGGTTGCTATGGCAGCATGGTCTGTTCCTGGTAGCCATAGTGTTTTGTGCCCTTGCATACGTTTATAGCGTATGAGGGTGTCTTGAATAGCAAGCATGATGGCATGACCTGTATGGAGTGTTCCAGTAACGTTTGGTGGTGGCAGAATAATTGTATACGGGTCTTTGGTTACATGAGGAAGATTATCCGGGTTGAAGTAACCACTTTCTTCCCACATATCATAAATAGTTTTTTCTGTTGCCGCTCCGTTATATGGAGCGGTGAGTTCTTTTGGGAGTTCTTTCATCTCTCTATAGTAGTATAGGAGAAAAAAGAATGCAAAGGTATTCAGTTAAGGGGGGTTGTTTTTGTTTATGGTTAGAGTAAAATTGTTTAGAGAATAATAAATATGTTCTTTCTTTAACTGCTCTATGCACGTAAGCATCATTACAAGGAGAGATACACATGGCACGACATCGTATAGGAGATCTCACAGAAGCTCTTGTCAGGCCTGGCATTACCGTCAGATGTGTTGTGTTGCCTGACATGAAGGCTTGGGAAATACAGGGTTTACTTCCCGGCCTCACGCTGTTTGAACTTCCTTCTCTGAAACACACCTACAAGGTGCGAGGGGGAATTTCTTCCATGGTACATCCTGTTACTTCAATCATGATAAAAGGCATACTGCTCGAAGGCATCGATAACAAGTCGATGTCGATAATGATTGGTAATTACAGTATGGGGGAGCCGTTCTTCCCATTCAGTGCATTCAACTTTGTTTCTCCGTAAGGCCCGTGAGGGCTTTTCTTTTTTATAGATGATCTATACGAGTATATAGATATGCACATGGTGGTAGTTGGTATGAGAGATTTATCTATAGTATGCTTACAAACATCATGAAGAAAAATATAAAGAACAAGCAATCAGATGTATTGCAGAAAGGTGGAAAGATTAGTAAGGAAGCTCTAAAAAAAGTTATCAGTAAAGTTTCAAGTAGATTAAGTCTTAAGAATGAAAAAACAGAAGAGGGTAAGAAAATTCTTCCAGATCATCATTTCAAAGCTGTAAAAGTAAAGCGCGGTATGGCAGGTCTCGGACTCTTTGCAGAGGAGGATATCAAGAAAGGTGAACTCATTATTGAGTACATAGGAAATATTTTAAATAAAGAAGAAGCAGAGAATGTAAAAATTAATCAGTACCTCTTTGAGGTGAATCGTAACAAGACAATAGATGGGTCTGTACGTTGGAATATTGCAAGGTACTGTAATCACGCATGCGAAGAAGCTGGAAATGCAGAAAGTGATGTAAAAAAAGGGAGGGTTTTTGTAAAAGCAATTAAAAATATTAACAAGGGAGACGAGATACTATACGACTATGGTGAAGAATTCGTAAAAGAGTATATTGCTCCATATGGTTGTAACTGTAAAGCTAAGAAGCATAGTTATGGCGCAAAGAGTAAAGAAGAGGTTGAAAAAGAAAAGCAGGCAAGTGGTAAGTAATCGATAGATAGTAGACAACAAATAAAATAGAATAGACACGAATAGATACAAAGAACGGCGCCTATGGCGCCGTTCTTTGTATCTATTCTCTACCAAACCATTAGCTATTGACCATCAATCATTCACTATTTATGCAAACTCTTCGCATATGCATAAACAATAAAAAATTAAAATAAAAGTTATCCACATATTTATTTTATTTTTCTATTGTGTGTATGTGTAGGAGTGTCATACTTATATGTAGAGAGAGATGATCATGGTCGTGATCAAAAATTTTATAAACACTCTCTGATTTGTATAATAAAATTAAATTTTATGGCAGCAAAAAAGAAAGCAGTAAAGAAAGTAGCTAAGAAGAAAGTAGCTAAGAAGAAGACTGCAGCAAAGAAGAAGACAGCAAAGCGCGCATAGTCGCACATTGCGGACATCAAATAAAATCTCTCGCTCCCACGAGAGATTTTATTTTTTATTACAAGAAGAGTAAGATAAGAATATAAATTAAAATCGAAGATATATTACAGGGCTTAAAATCTAACAGAGAAAGGGTGGTATACAAGACCACATAATTTTTCATTAAGTATAGATAATCCTGTTAAAGGAATAGAAAAATTTCTAACCCTTCATCTAAAATAAGATTGCACAGTTTTACTTCAACAAGCCTGACTTTTCCATGAGAATGATCTTGTACAAGCGAGTATGCCGAGCTAAGCAAAAAGCTAGCAAGCTTTTATGTATGTAATTCGATGGAAACGTTACAAAGAAAATAAAATGAAATTATACTACGAAATATTCATCATATCGAACCACAACCATCTCCCTATTTCCCAAATTTCCTTTAATTCTAAAACTATATATTTCGTGATATAATACCAAATCTATGGCCCCATCTTTTATAGAAAAGCTTTTCCCAGACGAATCAAAGAAACTTATTAAAAAATTGACCCCTATAGTTGATCAGGTTTTTTTGTATGAAGATGAACTCAAAGCACTTAGTGATGAAGATTTACGAGCACGCTCTCTTACGCTTAAAGAAAATGTTACAAAAGACCTTGATGGTCTAACAGGGGATGAGCTTAAACGTGTTGAAAAGCAAGTACTAGATACAGTGCTTCCTCATGCGTTTGCTCTCGTTCGTGAGTCTGCACGTCGTACGCTTCATATGATGCATTATCGTGTGCAAGTTGTCGGAGGTATTCTCCTTCATCGTGGAAATATTGCAGAGATGCGTACAGGAGAAGGTAAAACACTCGTTGCTACTCTTCCGGCGTATCTAAATGCCCTCACTGGCCGTGGTGTACATATTGTTACAGTTAATGACTATCTATCAAGACGTGACGCAGTATGGATGGGGCAGGTGTATGACATGCTTGGTATGTCAGTGTCAGTTATTAACCATCAGTCATCATACCTTTACGATAGTACCCATCTAGACGAAGAAGAAAAGAAGGAGGATGATGCAACCGTTGATAAAGTTGGAGCATATAAAGTTGTGTATGATTATCTTAAACCTATCGGACGTCAGGAGGCATATCGTGCAGATATAACGTATGGTACTAACAACGAGTTCGGATTCGACTATCTACGCGATAATATCGGCTATAGTAAGGAAGCAATTGTTCAGCATTCACATCACTACGCGATAGTAGATGAGATAGACTCTATCTTGATAGATGAGGCTCGTACTCCGCTTATTATCTCAGCTCCTGCGAATGAGTCTAGTGATATGTATTCTAACTTTGCGAAAATCGCAGAAAGTCTAACAGAAGGGGACGATTATACAGTGGATGAGAAACAACGCGCGATAGCATTAACCGAAGCAGGTATCACAAAAGCAGAGACTGCGCTTGGTCTCACTAACATTTATTCTCTTGAAGGGGTTAAACAAGTGCACCATTTAGAAACCGCAGTAAAAGCAAAAGCACTCTTCCTCCGTGAGCGTGAGTATGTTGTACGTGATGGTGAAGTTATCATCGTGGACGAGTTCACTGGTCGTATGCAACCAGGACGTCGTTGGTCAGACGGGCTACATCAGGCAGTCGAAGCAAAAGAAGGTGTGAAGATAGAGCAGGAATCTCGCACACTTGCGTCTATCACATTCCAAAATTATTTCCGTTTTTATGAAAAGTTATCTGGTATGACAGGAACAGCAGAGACTTCAAAAGAAGAGTTCTTCAAGGTATACGGACTTCCTGTTACTCCAACACCAACGCATAATCCTATTAATAGAAAAGATCATCCAGATAATATCTTCCAATCAGAGAAGGGTAAATGGCAAGCATTAACCAAAAAAGTAAAAGAGCTCCACGAGAAAGGACAACCAGTTCTCATCGGTACAATTTCAATTGAAAAAAATGAGGTGGTCTCAGAATACCTCAATCGTGCTGGCGTTCCACATGCAGTCCTTAACGCAAAGAATCATGAAAGAGAAGGAGAAATTATCGCAGAAGCGGGCAAGCGTGGTGCAGTTACTATCGCAACCAACATGGCAGGGCGCGGAGTGGATATTAAGCTAGGTGGTCCTCTTGCAACGGAAGCGGAGAAAGACGAGGTAATATCTCTCGGTGGGCTCTTTGTTATAGGTACAGAGCGTCATGAAGCTCGTCGTATCGACAATCAGCTCCGTGGTCGTTCAGGACGACAAGGAGATCAAGGTGAGACGCAGTTCCTTGTATCTCTTGAAGATGATCTCATGCGAGTGTTTGGTTCAAACAATGTGAAGAACATGATGGGGCGTTTCGGCATTCCTGAAGATGAGGCGATATCTAGTAAGATAGTATCTAAAGCACTGGAAGGTGCTCAGGAAAAGATAGAAGGTTTCCATTTTGATGCTCGTAAACATACACTTCAGTATGACGATGTTCTTAACCAGCAACGTACAAGCATCTACACAAAACGACGTAAGATATTGTTCAATGATGAAGCGTTTGTTGATGAAGTTTTTGCAGATCTTATTGCGCGTAAGCCAGAGCTTGCTGAGATTATTTCTGCAAAAGAAACACAGTATACAAAAGAAGCTATTCGTCATATGTTCCGTGTGATGATGCTACAGGTTATAGATACATTGTGGATGGAACACCTAGATGCGATGGAGCATCTACGTTCTAGTGTTAATCTTCGTGCATATGGTCAGCGTGATCCACTCGTTGAGTATAAGAAAGAAGGCCTAAGAATGTTTAAGGGGCTTGAGGCGTCATTAACTAATGAACTTATCTCGTTCTTAGAAAATATTGATGGGTTCTTTGCTTCACAGCAGATGGCGCAACAAGCAGAGTTCGTGCAAGTACTCCCAGGGGTTGATTCTCCTGATGCAAAAGTGCAAGCATCTAGTGCGAATAAAATTGGTCGCAATGACCCATGTCCATGCGGCAGTGGTAAGAAGTGGAAGAAATGTGGTGAGTTAAACACCGAAGAGCACAAAGCATTGATGAAAAGTAAATAAATACATACACAAAAGGTGGCCGCTACGCGGCCACCTTTTGTGTTAAACTATACTCATACAATCCGGTAATTCAAAATATTTTCTATGAAATCTTTTTTCAAGTCGCTCGTTGTTCGGTTGCTCACATGGGAGGCCAAGCTTGTCCTTGCTCGTCACAAACCGTTTATCATCGGTGTAACTGGTAACTTAGGCAAGACATCCACCAAGGACGCTATATATGCAGTTATGAAAGATCACTTTCATGTACGTCGTAGCGAGAAGAGTTTAAACAGCGAGTTCGGGGTACCGCTTACAATATTAGGTGAAAAGTCTGGCTGGAATAACCCTTTTGCATGGGCTGTTATTCTTGTTCGCGGACTCTTTGTTGCTTTTGATGAAAAGTATCCAACCCATCTTGTGCTAGAGATTGGGGCTGATCGTCCAGGGGATATCAAGCGTATCACATCATTACTTAATCCTGACATAACTGTTGTTACGCAGTTCGGGCAAATTCCGGTACACATAGAATTCTTTGAAAATCGTGATGCGGTTGTTACCGAGAAAGGGTATCTCGTAGAAGCATTAAAAGCAGATGGTGTTTTTATTTATAACGCTGATGACCACGATGCTGATAAGTTACTTTCAAAAACAGAAGCACGTAAAGTATCAATTGGTATACATGAAAAAGCTGACGTACAAGCAACAAAAGTTAGAATGTATGGTCACCCGCTTGAAGGTACAGAGGCAGACATTGTAGCAGATGGTGCTGTTACGCATCTTGTACTGCCTGAAGTTATAGGTAAGTCTCCGGTGTACGCTGCACTTCCTGCGCTTGCTGTTGCGCGTGAGCTTGTAATACCGTTTGAGATAGCGTGCGCGTCACTTCGTGATGCTGACAAGCCTCGTGGGCGTATGCGACTTCTTCAAGGAATGAATGGTTCTATCATTATAGATGACAGCTATAATGCGTCACCTAAGGCTACAGAGCATGGACTAAAAACACTAAGTGAGACAGATACCAAAGGTCGTAAGATTGCAGTACTAGGGGATATGCTTGAGCTTGGTGAATACACACATGAGGCGCATTATCATATCGGACAGATAGCCGCAAAGTCAGCTCATAAGCTCTACGCTGTCGGTATCCGCTCACGCGTTACCGTAGACGGTGCACTTGATGGTGGTATGCTTGATGAGAATATCATGACATGTGATACCTCTATTGATGCAGGTAAAGAACTCGTACAAGTGGTTGGTGAAGGAGATATTATTTATGTAAAAGGATCTCAGAGTATGCGTATGGAAAGAATTGTAAAAATGCTTCTCGCAGAATCCCATGATCCAAAAAGTGTACTTGTTCGCCAAGAGAAAGCATGGGAAAATAGATAGAAGTTGTTATCCATGGAACTCAAACTCGTTATCACCTTTATTCATTTTATCGGCGTTATTCTTGGAGTAGGAAGCGCAATCACAAGTAGCTTTCTTTTCTTTCGCACAGTACGCGATAGGAAGATAACAGAAGACGAGCTTGATATACTCACGATAACGTTTAGGATTCTCTGGAGTGGTTTTCTTATTACTCTACTGTCTGGGTTGGCTTTTTTTTGGTTTCAGTACACGCAGTATGGAGCGATTAGTTATTTTCAATCACAGCCATTCCTTGCGAAGATGACTATTTTCTTTCTGCTGTATCTTGTATCTCTTATATTTCATTACAAAGTCCTTCCTTTATTACGTATTGCAGATACAGAGGATGCATTTAGAGAAGCAGTAGAGAAAAACACTACGCTGTTTGCATTTATCGGCGCAACAACTGCTGTATCGTGGATATACCTTCTTGTACTTGGTTCTTTTAGAGAGATTACTCCACAGTTTATGACATATGAGAAAGCGCTTGGACTCTATTTAGTCTTGTCGTTGTTTGCTACCCTATTCACATATTTTATTTTAAGAAGGGATAATCTAGAAAGAGAGTTATCTATCTAGCTATTTTGAGTATTTATTTTTGTTTACTGTGATGTTCTACCCATGACTTGAGAAAATCTGAACTACTCCATAGCTTGTCATACCCGACACCCGATATTACTTTGATGTTATGTTCTACGCAGGTGTTCCACTCTGGGATTGATGTTTCGTCTATTCTGTCTCCTCCTTTAGTAAATACATGCGGACGTATTTGTTTAAGAGCTTCTATAACCGTCTGATCATTCTCTATCTCAAAGGGGATGATATAGTCTACGCCGTTTACAAATGACAGGATGTCCATTCTTGTCTGCAGATCCATAAATGGCTTACCTTTTTTATTTTTTAGAAATGTGTCACCGTTTACTATCACGACAACTGTATCACCATAATGTCTAGATTCTTGAATACAAGATAAATGCCCAGGGTGTACTGGATCATACCCACCTGATGTGCAGACAATTCTCCCAAGCGTTGGGCGGAGGGTATCTAATTCTTCAAAAGAAATTATTTTTGCTCGCATTGTTTACTTATCTTCCGGCAGTACAGTTGTATAAAAAGGATTGGTTCCATCTTGGTTTGTTGCATAAACAGCAGAAAGACCGAATTGATCAGCTATTTTATTTGCAAGCTCCATTTCACCAACACTTCTTAATTTACCCAGTAAAGCAGGTACATCATCAATCTGTTGCTCGAGTTCTTCTTTCGTTATTATGCCGTCACTAAGAGCTTTTGCTAATCCTACTTCGTTAGTAAATGATGATGTCTCTTGTTGGTTAGTTGTATTTTGTGGTTCTTGTTCCATATGTATACAA
This sequence comes from bacterium, assembly GCA_027482685.1. Taxonomy (GTDB): domain Bacteria; phylum Patescibacteriota; class Minisyncoccia; order Phycocordibacterales; family UBA5272; genus UBA11704. The sequence continues at coordinate 136,694 of JAIXVU010000008.1, read as the reverse complement.
GTATACCGACTTTTGTTTGTATTACAAAAGTATAAGATTTTGGTGAGTTAGGGGGGTAGAATTGGAAATCTTTGGTGGGGGTAAGGGGGTTTAGATACTTTCGGTAAATTATAAGCATTATGCATGAATTAATACATAAAATGAAAAACCTTCTAAAGACTTTATAGACACGCGGTAAGGATTAATCTCTTTTTTTAATATACTCAATTACTTCTTCAAGTGTAGCATGCGGCGTGTATCCTTTTCCTGTTGGGTCCATATATTTTTCAATGCGTTGAAATTCAGCTTCTATATGATCAAATAATGCCCCTTCAATAGATTTACCAGTACCAAGAACTGGCTTAGAAGCATGAGCCAACCAATCTACGTCATCAAATGTACGTGCATAGACTTTGATATGAGTTGCACTTTTTTGATGCAAAAAATATACAATCTGGCACATACACCGAAGAAGATGATGAGGTAAGGCCATAATCGTGACGCTACTCCAATTGTTACGAATGGCTAAGTCTACAAGATTGGCAGATTCAGCAGCTGTATGTAGTGAGGGCTGTATGTGATGCACGTTAGAGACCCCAAGTGATTCGAGTGTGGCTGTCCACGGTTCTACACCCGGGTATGCAAGATTCTTTTCTGTGCAAATCTCTTGAGATAATCCATTAATAATCAAATTATTTGTAACACCATCATGAAGAATCTTGGCTCCGAGAGTAAGAACTTTATTGTCTAATTGTGGGTCTTTGACAGATGATCCATGAATGAAAAGCGCATTTGTGATTTTTTTCTTATCCATAAGAACAAGAAGGCTTGCTTCCATCATAGATTTCGAGTCTACTTGTATTGAAAAATTTTTATCCTGTTCTTCGAAAAATACATCCCTCCTCTCGGTTAGGATAGAAATATGATGTTCTATTTCTCTTGCTTTTTGAGCAATCTGCCGCAACTCTTCATGCGTATTAACTGTATAAAACGTTGTATCGGAATTTACTTTTTGTTTAACACTAGGATGTTTATGTAAATGGACTTTTAGCATGTACTAGAGTTTACCACTAATATATTATTTGTAGTAATTTTATTTTTAAACACTTTCATCTAACTTTAAATTGTGACCCAAGGGATGCAAAATTGTAAACTTGTTATTGAAGATATAAGGGGGTTTTGTGAGTTTCAAAATAGTATATTTCAAATTTATAATTTTGGTTTATAGCATATTATTGGAGAAAAAGATGAACGATGTGATGAATGTTTAAAACAAGAAACCGCTCAGCAGTCTCCTGCGGGGCGGTCTTAGGCAACACTCCTTTTTTCCTGGTACGGGCTGATGGAGATTTTCAGTGACCCTCATGCTCGCGAGTAAACGCTTCGACGAGAGTCTTTTGGCTTGACCCATAGTGCTTTTGAATCACCGTGGAGGCGCCCGCCAAACAACGGGGGCAAGAAGCCACCTTTTCTAGCTGCTGGGTGAAGGCATCTTCTGAGATGCCACCGTCCAGTTGAAGTCCGAGAAACCCAATGTGCCTACGTTCGGGGTCGAGCTTTCTTTCATAGAAAGTGGTCGAAGCAACGCCACGAAACAGATTTCGTCGAGATGACTCTCTGCGCTCTTTCCACGTATCATAGCCCACAAACATAAACAAGAGTATGACAAACGGCCATACGACCACCTGCAGAGCCGCCTTGCCTGCAATGGTCAAGATGTCTCGGTGTCTCCCGTAGGGCCTTCCGAGGACTGCTGTGATGGCATCTCTCGGGTTATGCAGTACGAAGGCGTCGACGAGGAAGATCAAGAAAAGAACAGTAAGGTAGGCGCCGCCAATTTGCAAGTACAAAGTAACGTAACTCATGGGAAACCTCTTTCTTTGATGGGGTGTGGGGTGAGAAATTACCAAAGATCAACAAATATATTATAACACCATACAATACTTTTGTCAATTTAAATACAGTATCTATTTATTATAAAATTCAGAATGATTTGAGTATCACGGACAATCTCCTACAAGTTTTTTTTCGCCGTCGCTCAAGAAACTCGCAGGCCGCCGCTCGCGATTCGGCTTGCTAGCCTCATAACGCTCCGCCCATCGATTCTCCACGGAAGATGCGCAGGCATCTTCCTGTGAGGTCACAAATTTTAAAATCCCCATAATTATTATGGGGATTTTAAAATTTGTGACCTCACGGAGAATCGAACTCCGATTACAGGCATGAGAAGCCTGTGTCCTAACCGTTAGACGATGAGGCCAATGAGAGACAGTATGTAGCTATTAGCAGGTGGCTTATAGCTCAAAGTCCTAGAATTGCATTTGTTAAGCTATTTTTGCTAAATAACCTATATTTCTAGGTAAAACGCATGATAGCACAGTTTTTGTCCTTTTGCAATATTACTATATATTACAAGGCTTTTTAGGAGTATATATTTGACATTACAGTAAAAAGTGTGTTGTAATGCTTGACAAATGGCCTCCTTTTTGCTACACTGTACCCATACAAATAGTGAGAGGTAAAACAATATCTAAGTCTTAGGTATTTTATTTTTCACTAAAAGTTTCCCAGTTACTGATCGTTGGTAGAGCGTAACTACCGCAATTATGATAAAAAAATTCTATAAGGTTAGTCAGATCCTCGCGTTTGTGCCATTCATGGCCATCCCTAGTGTCTCACTACCCTCAAATATCGGATCACTTAATACTACACCTGTAACAAAGGTAGAAGTATCAGTGAATGACCTACGTAAGCAAAAGGCTGAAGCGATAGATACGTACTTTAAAGGACGCTCTATGCCCCTTGAAGGTACAGGTATGAATTTCGTGTTAGTTGCTGAAAAGTACGGTCTTGAGTGGAGTCTTTTACCAGCTATTGCGGTCCGTGAGTCTTCTGGTGGAAAGGCTGCGTGTGGGTATAACCCATTCGGTTGGGGCTCATGTAAGTTGCATAACTTCCATAGTTACGAGGAGGCTATCGAGGCTCTCGGTAGAAATCTCGGAGGTGCTAACCCTAACACAGCACGTTATTACGCAGGTAATAGCTCAAAAGAAAAACTCTATTATTATAACGGAACAGTTGTACCGACATATCCAGATGAAGTTCTAGCTATCATGGATAAGATAGAGAGTTATCACGACTAGTTATATACATCTTAGATTGTATACAAAATACCCGAAGCATATGCTTCGGGTATTTTGTATATGTAGACATAGGAGTATACTCATCTGTGGAGAGGTAACTAAAAAGATATGTCTCTTATACTTTCTTCATTTAGTTGCATCAAGGAGAATGACATGATGATCTTTCATCCGATGTTTTGGAATCCGTTCTGGTTTCTCGGCTTCTGGGAGTCGATGTATCTCGCAGAGCAAGATCTCGGGCGCAAGACCCGCACGGTGGGGTAGCTTCCATCTATGACATCAAGGCGGGTGATAACATCCCCAGCGCACATGGTGCGCTGGGGATGTTCTTGGTATCTTTTACGTTATGTATACAAACTATAGATAGTATCTGGATACTCTATAGTGTCCAGATAGTGACTAGTCTGCTTTTTTATCTATTTTTCCGATAGGACTTTTTACAAACACGAAGTATACAACAGCAAGCACCGCAGTAAAGTCGATGAGACTAGAAATTAACGCCCCGTACTTAAAGACTATTTGTGTCATCGGCACTGTATATACAAGAGAGCTTAGATTACCCGCAGCACCTGTGACTACTCCAATAAGAGGATTGAGGAGATTATCAACGATACTTGTTACTAGCTTGGTAACAGCACCACCCATGATGATACCGACTGCGAGCCCGAGCACTCCTTTCTCACGAATAAACGTAATGAATTCTTTCATATAGTTATTTTATTTTTTGTATGAGTATAAGTGTAGCAAAAGAGATATTAGAAAGCTATTAGTCTATATGGTAGAATACAAATCACTTAGAAATAAGTATAAGGGGCTATGTGTATGTAGTACGTGTACAAACGTGCAGAAAAGTGTGTAGGTAGTAGAATATCAATATAAAGACGTGGCATAGCCTTGTGCACAAGGCGTCAACATATAGCCTGGTCGATCACAGATATACAAACGTGCAGAAAAGTGTGTAGGTAGTAGAATATCAATACGGAGACGTGGCTGAGCTGGTCGAAGGCACCTCACTGCTAACGAGGCAAGGTAGTAATACCTTCATGAGTTCGAATCTCATCGTCTCCGCAAAATAAAAAAGAGTCCGCATATGCGGACTCTTTTTTATTTTGCGGCAACGAGAAAGATTTTGCGGTGAAATTATCATCGTCTCTTGGGACGTGTTGTTGTAAGTGCCTAGTCTATTTTTTATTGTGCAAAGCAGTAGAAGAGTCCACCACCACCTGTAGACTTGAGTCCTTCTAAACTACAGCCACGTGATAGATGGGATGAATTCCATGACTTCATGGCTTGGGAGTCGTTGATACCTATTCTGTCATGATGGCCAACATATGCAGATCCTTTATCTGAGGATGTCCAGTTACTACATGTTGTATCGGTTGATGTTGCTACGAGCATTCCTTTGTCATTTGATCCGGTTAAGATATCGTGAACGTTAACAGCATCACCTCGCCCTGAAACTATCTCTCCTTTTTCTGTGAGAGCAGTTATTTTCGTAATTTTATTTTCAGAATGAAGCTCTTCTAGATTTGACGCAACGAGTTCACCTTTGTAGTTGTACCATGGACCGTTTCCGATTCTGTCTCGTGCGTTCACAGCCTTTTGACTACCACTTGCTGTAGTGCTTAAGTATGCACGCCACTCCTTACCTGTAAGACCAGAGCGCTCTGCGAGAGTTTTGCAGTACATATCAGCACCAGCGAGTCCTCCTAGGTTAGCGCCACTGCCTGGGTTTGCTGATGTAATAAAAAATGACATGGAAGGGGAAGCGCCGGAAGTAACTTTTTCTTTTGTACTTGTAGTGTAGATATAATATCCAACTGCAATACTTAGAATACCAATTAATGCGTAAAGACTGTACGATATTTTATTTTGTTTCATATAATAAAAGTGTAGCATAAGAGCTGTAGCTGTGGTGTTAAGAGTATTTTTTTGCAAAAATGATGGGGAGGAAAAGTTCTTTGTTTTCGTGTATACTACGATGACTTTGGAGAAATGGATGAGTGGTTTAAATCAACGGTTTACTAAACCGTCGGGCTTTTATTAGCCCCGTGGGTTCGAATCCCACTTTCTCCGCTTGTACAAAAATGCGCCACCCTAGAACCCAGGTGGCCATTTTTGTTGAGCGGTGGATGAGTGATATATAAGAGAATCTTGTCTTCTCTATATATACTTCTTAGTATAGTAGCTGTCTTTTTTGATTATCATTATGCTTAAGATACGGTAGTATTATAAGTATTGCTATGATTATTTATTTTCACAAAAGAGATTTTAGGCTTCATGATAATGAGGCTTTGCATAAAGCTGTTGCCATAAGTGTAGAAGAAAATATGCCAATGCTTCCTATTATGGGACTCGAGACTGATCTCATAGAAAACGAAGATACATCGTATGAATTCTCAGAGTTTCAACAGTATGGAGTTTTGAGTGCTATGCTGCCGCTTTATCATAACTATATGCACCATGGTATTTCTCCAGTTATTTTTCATGGAAGTGTTATACATCTTTTAGAAAAAATACATAACAAGGAAAAGGTGCAATATCTCATAAGTCATGAAGAAGCAGGTACATATGGTACCTATAGAAGAGACAAAAGAATCCTAAGGTTCTGCAAGGAGAATGCTATATCTTGGATACAAATTCCTCATAGTGGTATCGTAAGGAGGCTTACTAGCAGAGATACAAGAAATCAGTCTATAAGAGAGTGCCTAAGCTCAAGTATAATGCCAATACCACGACTACGCAGTGTAAGTAGTATCGATCTTACAAAAGAGTTTGGTGTCGATAACGTAGTAGCATCGTTAGAACGTATAAAAAATAACATAGGAAAAAAGTATCAGCTCGAAAAATGCTCCGAAAAATGTGGCATGAAGGTTCTACAATCATTTGTTGATGTAAGAGTAGGTGGCTATAGAGGTGGCATATCTAGTCCAAATAGTGCTCTTCTGCATGGGTCACGATTATCACAGTTTATTTCTTACGGAAGCTTATCAGTGAGATATATACATCATACATTTTCAAACATGATACAGGTACACGAAGATAAGAAAAAGAAAAGTGGACTCCTTGCAGCTACTGAGCGGCTTCACTGGAGGGGGCATTTTGTTCAGCGTATTGAAGATGATTGTATGATGCCACTTACTGCTATTAATAGTGAGTTTAATCAGATAGAGTACACACATAATGAAGAGCTCTTCCAAAAGTATATGGCTGGGCAGACTGGAGAGGTCCTTATTGATGCATGTATACGATGCTTGCGCACAACGGGATTTATTAATTTTCGTATGAGGGCGCTTCTTGTGAGTTATGCAGTGTTTGGACTTGATCTTGATTGGCGTCTTGTGGGGAGATTTCTTGCTAGTATATTTTTGGATTATGAGCCTGGTATCCACTGGAGCCAGATGCAGATGCAAGCTGGGGTAATTGGTATTAATACAATACGGGTGTATAGTCCGCATAAGCAGCTTCTTGATCAAGATCCGAATTGTACCTTTGTTAAAAAATGGCTACCAGAACTTCGAGATGTAAAGATAGAGGATATCCTCGCATATCCGGAAGTATCACTTTTTACAATAACTCAAAGCGCATATCCAGGTCCTATCGTTAACTTCAAAGAAGCCAGCAAACTGCACAAACTTAAAACCTTCGGAGTCAAGAAAGCTTCGAGTAAAGAAATAGCAAGAAAAGTATACATAAAACATGGTTCACGAAAAAGACGAGTTACGAAGGTAACGAGAAAAATATCTACGCTAAAGAAAGAAGCTATGTCCACTTCTGAAGACTAAAAAATATATCGTAGTTTTTTATTTATTACCTTAATTGTGTATACTAATTTTGTCATTATGCCTCCATCCTTCCCAACAGAGTACCAGAAAATTATTGAACGATTAGAATCTATCAACCCAGTACACTACGCTCGAAGTAGAAATAACATTGATGGTGCCGTCACGCATATCTCACCATATCTTACACACGGGGTTGTCTCGCTTCCGTATGTGCGAGATAGTGTGCTTAAGAAGTACTCAGTGAAAGAGTCGTATACGTTTATCTTTGAACTTGCGTGGAGAGAGTTCTTTCAGAGGGTGTATACTGAGGAGCAAGATAGAATTTTTAAAGACCTTAAATCTCCGCAAACTGGGGTGAGGCGATACGGTGTGCCGAAGGCTTTTGTGGATGCTACAACAGGAATCATTGCAATAGATACTGCGTATGCGAGTCTCTATACAACTGGATACATGCATAATCATGCTCGCATGTGGCAAGCAATGCTCGCTACAAATGTCGGGCATTATAGTTGGTGGGATGTGAGTCGGTATATGTTCTACTATCTTGTAGATGGAGATAAGGCATCAAACACTCTCTCATGGCAATGGGTTGCTGGTACATTTAGTTCAAAACAATATGTTGCAAATCAAGAGATGATCAATAAGTTCTCTCCAGTACGCCAAAACAATACATATCTAGATGTCGACACGTCACTCCTTACGGTGCTTGATCCTAAGGAGCTAGAGGAGGGTGTGCCGTTTACACTTACTACGGATTTTGAGTTATTTAAGAGTACAGGTACCTTAGATATGCTATCTGGAGATAGTTATATGCTGTACAGCATCTGGACACTTGACCCAACATGGAACCCTGTAAATACCCCAGCTACAAAAGTGCTTTTTATTGATAGAGACGAACTTACTATGTTTCCTGTTAGCCCTGCACGCATAGCATTTATATGTGCTCTTTCTAAGAATATACCAAGCATTCATATTGTGGTTGGTACATTAGATGAACTGAAGGAATGGTCGATAGGTAAAAGTGTATACAGGAAAAGTCATCCTGCATTAGAAAGATGGCCAGGTGTAGTCTCTTCACCTGAGTATCTGTTTCCAGAGATTGCGCATGTTCCACGGGGATTTATGTCGTATTGGAAAAAATGTGAAGCATATTTATATCTATAAATAAAAATGACAAAGAGTACTATAGAAAGAATTACGGAAGCAGTTCTCATTTACCCTCATCAGCTATTTGAGAAAAATATATTACTTTCACCTAAGCGAGTGGTTATTCTTATTGAGGAGCCGTTGTTTTTTACGCAGTATGTTTTTCATAAACAAAAACTTACACTACATCGTGCGAGTATGAAGTGCTACGAAGAGATGCTTGTAGCGCAAGGGTATGTAGTTCATTACATAGAGACACATGCATTAAAAAATACTGGAGATATTGTGAAGATTCTCGAAGGTTATTCTATTACGCACGTGCATTTTTTTGATGTGGTTGATGATTGGTTAGAGACACGGCTCACGCAGGCACTCAGTAAAAGTAATATTTTGTACACGATAGAGGAAACACCACTTTTCCTAACAAGTAGGGCAATGCTTGCAGAATATTTTGATAGAGAGCAGGGTAAACGTATGTACTTTATGAAAAATTTTTATGAGTGGCAACGTAAGCGACTTGGTATTTTAATAGAAAAGGATGGTGCGCCTGTTGGTGGTACTTGGAGCTATGACACAGAGAATAGAAAAAAGGTTCCGAAAGGGTTACTGTTGCCAGAGTTGCCAAAACCTTCAGATACTACTCATGTCATAGAAGCAAAAAAATATGTAGAGAAAAATTTTAGCAAGAACTATGGAGATCTCTCTGGATTCTTCTACACTGTTACACATTCAGAAGCACGTGCGTGGCTCAGTGAGTTTCTTTCAGTGAAGCTCGCATCATTTGGGCCATATGAGGATGCAATGATTATAGAACACGGGTTGCTATTTCACAGTGTACTCTCACCATTACTTAATATCGGGTTACTTACACCGGAGTATGTTGTACAACAGACATTACAGTATGCACAAAATAATAATGTGCCTATTGCATCGCTTGAAGGATTTATTAGGCAGATTATAGGATGGAGAGAATACATGCGTGCTATCTATATACGCGAAGGGAAGACTATACGTAGCAAGAATTACTTTAGTGCATCACGAGATATTCCGAAAAGTTTTTGGACAGGGGCTACAGGAATACTACCTATTGATCATATGATACAGGGTGTACTACATACTGGCTACTCACATCATATTGAACGACTTATGGTGATGGGGAACTTTATGAATCTGTGTGGTTTTAAGCCTCATGAAGTGTACAAGTGGTTCATGGAAATGTATATTGATGCATATGACTGGGTGATGGTACCGAATGTGTATAGTATGGCACTCTATGCTGATGGAGGAATAATTACTACGAAGCCCTATATCTCAGGTTCAAACTATATTCTAAAGATGAGTGATTACAAGAAAGGCGATTGGTCAGAGGTATGGGATGCACTTTTTTGGAGTTTTGTGGGGAAGCATTATGAGGTACTTCAAAAAGAGGGGAGGCTTGGATTTATTGGAGTTCTATATGGCAAGATGAGTAATGAGAAAAAAGATGAGTACAAAAACAAAGCTGTGATATTTTTAAGGTCGTTATCGTAGTTGGTATCTTTTGTCTATGAGGAATAATTAGTAAGGATGAAGATATCTAGTTAGACTAAGAGTGTCACAAGAATAGAGCTAGATTGTTATACTACATGAAAGGGCTTAAAATAATCTTTAGGCTGTTTATTTTCCATTATTATTTACACTATCTATATAACGCATGAAAAAATTAGTTGTTATCATTGCAGGAATTGCACTATCACTTGCTACTTCGTCTGCATTTTCTCAAAAAGAGACCGCAAGATACTTCAACGGGCCTACTGTATCTCAAGTTGGTGATACACGAGCTACGTTCTCACTTTCACCACAGGTGCTTGGAGATATCACACAAGAAGAAAGAAGCGGGGTTTACTTTGAATATTTTGAAACAAATAAAGTATGCATCGCAATCTACCCAACACCAGAGGCGTGTCTCCCTAAGAAAACTGAAGTCGGTCGTACAGAAGTGACAGTGGGCAATCTGAATCCGAACACTTCATACACAGTAGTCTATAAACGAGATAATACAATTAGATGTATCACAACACCGTGCCCTACAAATGAGTACCAGAGTCTGTCTGTAGAGTTCGTTACAAAGAGTAGAGGAGATAGCGGTGGAAATAATGGTACTAATGTTCAAATAACAAGAAATCTCTGGCTAGGGTCACGAGGTATGCATGTCATAGCTCTACAAACTATCCTTATACAAGAAGGGTATCTTAAGACTCCTGCAACCGGGTATTTTGGACGGGCTACATATGCTTCTGTGCAGATGTTCCAAAGATCAAATGGAATACCGCCAACCGGGTATGTTGGTCCATTAACGAGAAAAGAGTTGAATAAAAAAATAATAGCACAATCAGCGCCTGAAGAACGTTTTGAAGGTATTATCACTGCATATTCGACCGCTTGTTTTGCAGATGGGGAATGCAGTATCACGGTAGATGATAAGAAGGTGGTTACTACAATAGGCTGGTCACAAGCAATAGTGGGAAGTGTTACCGGTATTCCTGATTTTGGATCAGTTGAGAATAAAATTGGTGCGCGTGCAAAAGTGTACGCGAAGAAAACAGCGGAAGGATATACACTTTACGGAAGTAAAGACTACTACATAGAAGTGCAGTAATGCTGGTTGGTTGTAGAAGTGTGAAGGTAAAGAGCGGCGCCGTAGGCGCCGCTCTTTACATCCTAGTTACAGATAGTCAACTATATCTTTAGTGGTACATTCCTCTAATTTCAAAGATGAGATACGCACCAATGACAGCCCCAAGTATCCCTCCTAGTCCGCCCATCATAAAGACAAGTGATACAACGGTTGAGATAGCACTTATAATAAGTGAATAAAAAGTTAGATCCCAGCCTTTTTTCTTCATTTCACGAAGTGGATTAAATGAAAGGAAAGAAAGCACAGATGATGCAAGTCCTAAAACAATACTAATGAAGAGATAAATACCGTATGCTCCGCCACTAAGTACAATAAGTGGAGATAGCACAAGGCTGACAACTCCCGCAGAGAAGAGAGCTATGATGCCAAGAACCCCAAATATTACCGCAAGCCAAGGTAATATATCCGCAATGACTTTGCGCCCTCCATCTGGGATGTGTGGCGCATCTTTGAATATAGAAGCAAGCCAAGTTTCAAGAGATTCTGCGTGATGCACTAATTTCTTTTTTGTATGATGATGCTCCCCGTGAGCATGCTCACTATGTGTATGTGTATTGTCCATAAGATTATTATCTTGTAGGTTATTATGCAAACTATTAAATACCCCTAACAATAATAAGTGTAGAACATTTATAAGAAATTACCATATGTCATGTGGCTACTAGGTGTATAACTAGCGTAATTAAGGTATTTATACTAAACTATTCGGTATATGAAAAAAATAGTATCTTATGCTGCATTTTTAAGTGTTTTTTTGGTTGCATCATCAGTATTTGCTCATGATACTGGTATTCCTCACGAAGAGCCACAACAAGAAGGCCAAAGAGGAGTAGTTGAGACTAAGCTTGTACCAATCAAGGGTTATGGAGAAGCACGCGTTCAAGCAAGCACCACAGCAGTTCCTCCACGTCCAACAGTCGCACAGGATAAGCGTATGGAGAAACGAGAAGGTCAAGCTGTATCATCCGGTAAAGCTAGTGAAGATGCAAAAAGTGGGCGTGATGGGCATGCTATTTTACTCGGCCTCCCAGTTGTTACTGGTAATCAAGAACTAAATGCGAAGTTACTTGTTCTTCATCAAGACGCGGTAAAAGAGATAGAAAAAGTCCGTGACACGTACATGGCCAAGGTTGTAGCGCTCACTGGTACCACTACCTCAAACACTGGTGTTCTAAGACGAGATGATAAAGGCAGTGAAAGAGGATTGGTACAACGTATTCTTAGTGGTACGACAACTGATAATGTAACTAGAATACTTGAAGATAAAGGCGTGCAAGAGTCTTTTCTAGCACAGATTGGGATTCAGGCAGACTTTCTGCGTGCAGTTGCGCGGGTCTTCTTAGGGGCTAAAGAGGTACAGGAAGTTCAGCAGTAAGAGAGGGTTAATAATAGTATGCAGATTAATGTGCAAGCGTGACTGCTTGCACATTTTTCGCACCCGCACCAAGTAACATGCTACGAGCTTCACTAAGTGTTGCTCCTGTTGTTGTTATATCATCAACAAGTATTATATTTTTATTTTTTAAGATGTCTTTTTTTGATGTAAGGTGAAAGGTTCGCTTTGGATTTTGTAGCCTTTCCTTCTTTGTAGACATTGTTACTTGCCGTTTTGTTATGAGTGAGCGTTTAAGGATACCGGTAGCATAAGGTAGTCCAGTTATACGAGAGAGTATTTTTGTAAGTTCTTCAGCTTGATTGTAGCCACGTATGTATTTACGCACTGGAGACATGGGCACTGGAATTAGTAGTCCAGAGTATCCTTGTTTTTTCATATCTTCCGCAAGTACTAATGCTAGGGGATTAAGTAAGTCTTTTTTGTGGAAGTACTTGATTGCGTGTAAAATTTTTTTTATATGTGGGTCACGATAGCTAAAACTACTATAAATATATAAAGACTCAGTATCTATTGAGCGTGCAAGTGAGGAGATGCAAGATCTACACAATAGCGCATCTCTTTTTTTACATATATAGCAAAGAGGTGGGAAGAGTATGCTGCTTAGTGACTGTAGTGTCTTACGTATCATCCACATAATAGAAGTGTATACGCTATAAACTATATCATTAAACGATGTATACTAGTAGTATGTTTAGTTTTTTCAAAAAAGAGGATGTTGCTCAAGCGATTGGTATTGATATAGGTTCGTCATCTATAAAAGTAGTACAGCTACGTCGCGAAAAAGAAAAGATTATTTTAGACACATATGGGGAGGTTGAGCTCGGTCCTTATATGGGTCTTATTGCAGGCCAGACCACTCACCTCGGGGAGGATAAGTTCATAGAAGTTATGCGTGATCTTTTCGCTGCCGCAAAAATAACTGCAAAAAATGCAGTTGTTTCTATTGATCCGTCAGGAGCATTCGTCTCACTCATTAAAGTTCCAAAGGTTGATGATACTCAACTAAAAACAATGATGGCGTTTGAAGCTAAGAAATATATTCCAGTTCCGCTTACCGAAGTACAGATGGACTGGTGGCACATACCGGATAGTTCAGAGATAAAGGTTGATGAACGAATGATGAACGTAGTTCTCGCTGCTGTTAAGAACGATACACTTAATCTCTACGAAAGAATAACAACAAAACTTGAGTTTACTTCTGTTGATTATGAAATACCTGGATATAGTCTTATGCGGAGCAGTCCACCACTTACACAAGCAATGATTTTGTACGTTGATATAGGAGCGCAGTTTACAACACTATCACTTGTATACCAAAGTACTGTACTTGATATGCATGTGATTAGTAGGGGGTCACAACAGAGCACCGCACAACTAGCTAAGGCGCTTTCACTTTCAATTGAAACAGCTGAAGAAGCTAAACGTCGCTTCGGATACTTAGGAGATGCATCTAATCCATATCTTAAGGATGTGATGCAACTTTCTAGTTATCCACTGTTTGGTGAGGTCGCACGTCTATCTTTGATGTATGAAAAAAAGTATAATCAAGTGATAGAAGGAATAATTTTGGTTGGAGGCGGAGCAAGAGTCCCAGGGCTACTCGGTGCATATGATCAGACGGTGCACATCCCAGGAAGGATAGCGACACCGTTTGACCAGATAAGCGTGCCAGATTTTTTGCATGATATGATACAAAAAGTCGGTCCAACATATGCAGTAGCTATCGGATGTGCCTTAAAGAAGCTAGTTCCTCAAAAATAATTCATGCCGTTTTCATTTAAACCAACTCAAGATACGACACCACCACCAACTCTTTCGGCAGAGGGGTTAACCAATCGCTTCAAAGAATCAAAGAGTAGCTTATTCACGTTTCTTGCAGCAGTTGTTTTTGGGGTTACTCTGGTTCTATCTTTAGTCTTGTTTTTGTATCAACAGAAACTCCAAAGGGATGTAACAGAACAACAAACTAAGCTTGCACAGTATGATACGCGATTACAAGATTTGCCGATTAACGACATGATAGTGTTATCAGCACGCATGAAAGTAGCAAAAAAACTAGTTACAGAGCATGCGTCAGTTGCAACAGCATTTCGTATTTTAGAAGATAGCATAGAACATCCAATAACGTATTCTCAGTTCGATTTTAAACGTGAGCAAACAAAAGAAAGCTATAGTATCGTGATTGCTGCTAAGTCACCTGACTATAAGACGGTTATTCAGCAACAGGAAACACTTAAAAATAAGCCATACTCAGACTATATGCCTGATCTTACGTTTAGTGGTGTTAGTGCAGACGAAAAAGGAACGGTAAATTTTTCTATAAAATCTACTATTCTTATAAAGAAAATATTGCCTGAGGAGTTTATTATTAAGACAAACAATGAAACCCGACAAGTTCCTTCAGTTAATCAAGCCCAGTAGCCATGTCACCTAAATTACTTATTACACTTTTATTACTATTAGCTGGAGCTCTGTATTATTTTGTCATTAATCCGCTTTATAGCGGTGAGGGTACTCTTTGGCAACCGAAAAGTATCTCTAAACTCAAAGTAGAAAAACAGCAGTATGTTCAAGCTATTATTCGTGCAGAAGAAATAGTAAAACAAGCAGATGATCTAAAAAAAGACTATGAAAAAATTAGTGGTAGTGACAAAGAAAAACTAAAACTAATGGTTCCGGACACGATAGATCGTACTCGTCTTTTAAGTGAAATGGTTAATATGGCAAATATTATTAATGTTACCCTTAAAGACTTAAATGTTTCAGAGCTTACAAAACCAGCAGCGGGAGTACCAGGTGTCTATGGTGTTGGTTTTTCGGTAACGACGTCGTATCCAAGATTTAAAGATCTTATAAGACTATTTGAAACCAATCTTAGGCTCTTTCAAATAGAATCTGTCTCATTTGGAGCCTCAGAGAAAAATCCAGATTCTATAGAATTTAGAGTAAGATTTAACACTTTTTATATAAAGTAAATAACATAGTATGACAACACCATCTATTTCACCAAAACAGAAGACCATTATTATAGAAGTTTTTATTCTTATTGCTGTATTTGCTGGGGGGTATTACTTATACGATAGGTTTATTCTGGGTGAGACAACCACCATATCAGTTACTGGAGGTGATAAATTACTTAGTGCTAATTTTATTAGTTTCATCAATGTTACTTCACGAGAAAAGATTTCGTTTAAAGATGTTTCATTTATGTCCTCCCCTCTTGTAGAAATGCTTGATGATTACTCTGAGGTAATATCTCCAAACGCCACTCGTGGACGTTTGGACCCATTCTTACCTTATGCTTCTTCTCGACCTCTTCGTTAGTCAAAATAAGTTAACAGAAAAAGAAGCAGAAGAAATAGCTGCTGATTTAGCAACGCGTGAAGATGCGGTTATTGATGATGTTTTACTTAAGAAAAATATAACAGAAGCCGAGATACTTGATATTCGTAATATTCTCTACGGATTACCGATATATAAAGATGAGATAAAAGAAAATAGTGACCTTACTAAATATGTAAGCGTTGCTCAATCAAAACAATTCCTCGCAACCCCTCTTGAAATGAAAGAAGGAGTTTTGCTTGTTGGGATAGTCGACCCTGATCATGCAAACGTACTCGATAGCCTTCAGTTTCTTTTTGGAACAGACCACACACCGTATAAAGTATTTTTAATTCCATACAGCGGTTACAAAAAACACTTTGGGATCACAGATGAAGGAGAAAAAGCAAGTATTACAACTAAGATTGATGATGCTGCAACACTTTCCTATGTTGTAAAAGATGGTGTTTCAAAAGATGATGACTCAAAAGAAATTGACTTAGAATCAATAACTAGTGGCCTTGATAAAGATCTGGCAAAACTACCTGTACCTGAGATATTTAGTACTATACTTCGTTATGCTATTGATAACGGGGCATCTGATATACACATTGAGCATGTTGGAGCATCGGTTCGAGCTCGTTGTCGTATGGATGGACGTCTTGATATCGTTACGTCTCTTCCACCTAAGTTACATCCGATGATAGTTGCTCGTATTAAAATTCTGTGTTCCATGAAGCTTGATGAGAAGCGTAAGCCACAAGACGGGCGATTCAGTACAAAGTTCGGTGATCACAAAATTGACTACCGTGTATCGACATTTCCTGGGTATTATGGAGAAAAGGTGGTAATCCGTATCTTGGATAGTTACCGTGGAGTTCGTCCCGTCAACACTCTTGGATTTTCTGAACATCAAATGGAGCAGTTAAGAGACATGCTCGGTCGTCCATACGGTGTGGTGCTTATCTCAGGTCCTACAGGGTCAGGAAAAACAACAACGCTATACGCGATGTTAAACGAAATTGACCGTGAACATAGAAATGTGGTGTCTCTTGAAGACCCTATCGAATACAACGTACCTGGGATGAACCAATCACAGGTGTTCCCAGAAATTGGGTATACGTTTGCCTCCGGCCTTCGTTCTATTCTTCGTCAAGATCCTGATGTAATCATGGTGGGAGAGATTCGAGATGCAGAAACTGCCCAGCTTGCTATCCAAGCAGCACTCACTGGACACTTAGTGTTCTCCACAATTCACACCAACACGGCAATCGGTGTTATCACACGTCTATTGGATATGGGTATAGAGCCGTATCTTATTGCGCCAACTATTATAGCAACCATTGGTCAACGTCTATCACGAGCAATTGCTGAAGGTTGTGCAGAGCCGATGGAGATGAATGCTTCTCTTACTAAACTTATCGATACAACATTTGCTGATCTTCCTCCTGAGTTTAAGATAAAATACAAACTTGATAGACCTTTTCACACTGCAGTTCCAAATGCTCAGTACCCGACTGGTATGAAGGGGCGTGTGCCGGTGTTTGAGATATTAACCTTTGACAAGGATATTGAAGAGGCAATTTTGCGAAGTAAAGGTGAGGAGGCAATTTGGCAGCTTGCTCGTAAAAAAGGCATGGTTACTCTAAAAGAAGATGCAATGATAAAATGTATTGCAGGTAAAATTCCATTTCCTGAAATTAATGAGCTTTAGTACTCAGACTTTTTTATCCACGGCTATATAATTGTACTTGCACGTTCTCTTGCTATACTCTAATTATTATCAGTACATTACTTGTACTATCTACCAATTTATTTTATGAATTACGAAATTGAACTAGATGATCTTATCATGACACTGATCAAAGAGTCGGGGTCAGACCTTCACTTTTCAGTTGGCGCGTTCCCAACTCTACGTGTGGATCGCGATCTCATACCTCTTACTCGCAAGAAGGAACTTACTCCTGAGGATACAGTAGGATTGCTTAAAGTTATGATAAGTGAAAAAGCACTCACGAAGTTCGTTGTTTCGCAGGAACTTGATTTTTCTTACGAACACAAAGGCGAATATCGTTTGCGTGGAAACGCCTCGTTTCAAAGAGGGTTTATCTCTATAGCGCTACGTCTTATTCCAAAGGTTCGCTCTATTCATGAGCTTAACTTACCAGAACAAGTGATACAAATAGCTCGTGAGCGACAAGGGTTCTTCCTGGTCGTTGGTCCTGTTGGGCAAGGAAAGTCAACCACCTTATCATCAATGATAGGCATGATAAACAGTGAGTCCAAGCGTCACATCGTTACCGTTGAAGATCCGATAGAATTTCGTTTCGTTCAAGATAAATCCCTCATTGAGCAGCGAGAAGTTGGTGTTGATACGGCGGACTTTAATACTGCACTTACGCATATCTTCAGACAAGATGCAGATGTGATTATGATAGGGGAGATGCGTGATAAAGAGACTATCTCAACCGCGGTAACTGCAGCTGAGACAGGGCACTTAGTACTGTCCACACTCCATGCTAACTCTGCAGCACAGACAGTTGACCGTATTATTGATAGTTTCCCCGCTGATCAACAGGATCAGATACGTGTACAGTTAGCATCGTCTCTTATTGGTATTATGTCTCAGAGGCTAGTGCCTCGTATCTCAGGAGGGCTTATTCCTGCCTTTGAACTACTCATCAACACCCCCGCAGTTGCTAATCTCATACGTGAGCGACGCTCTCACGAAATTGACGTACTCATAGAGACAGGTTCACAGGAGGGTATGATTGACCTTGATAGATACCTTGCAGAGCTTGTTCGTCGTGGTGAGGTTACAAGAGAGGATGCACGCGCATTTGCTCGTAGACAAAATCTTTTTGATAGACTTTTATAATCATATACCATGCTCTTTCATTATCGTGGTGTAACAATAGAAAATACAAAAGTAGAAGCCGAAATAGAGGCACTTTCTATTGATGATGCAGTATCTCTACTTCAGAAGCGTTCTATTAGTGTTATTGATATTGCTGAAAAAGGTCAAGGGTTCTCTCTTGATCCACAGAGAATGCTCAATGATGCGCTCAAACAAAAAATAAAACCTAAAGATGTGGTGATCTTCTCTCGGCAGATCGCAACTCTTTTCGAGGCGGGTGTCTCTGCTTTAAAAGGATTTCGCTTGCTCGCTGCCGAAAACGAAAACAAAACTCTACAAGAGCAGTTAGTCGGTGTATCTAATGATATCGAGTCTGGTGTTTCTCTGTCAGATGCCCTTTCTAGACGACCACTACTTTTCTCACCATTTTATGTGAACATGGTAAAGTCCGGCGAAGAAACAGGTAAGTTAAACGAAGTATTCCTCTATCTTGCAGACTTTATGGATCGTGAGTATGAACTTAACCAGAAGATAAAGAAAGCTCTTACCTACCCATCCTTTGTCATAGGAACGTTTGTGCTCATTATGGTGGGTATGCTCACATTTGTTATCCCTAAAATGGCAGCACTTTTCGCAGAGCAGGGGGCAACACTTCCTCTTGTAACGCGTATCGTTCTCGCTATTTCTGATCTTTTCGTTAAATATGGTCCGATTACATTTCCTACACTTATTGTACTTGGTTGGCTTTTTTATCGATGGGCACAGACAGACGAAGGTCGTCACAAAGTCGATGAAGTTAAACTTAAGACACCAGTATTTAAGTCACTCTACCGGCAGATATTCCTTACTCGACTATCAGATAACATGAACACAATGCTTTCAAGTGGAGTGCCTATTGTGAGAGCAATAGAAATTACCGCAGATCTTATAGAAAATACTGTCCACAAAGACCTAATGCGCCGTGTTGCAAAAAAAGTCCAAACAGGTACATCGTTTTCAAAAGCTCTCTATGAAGAGCCTGAAGTGCCAAATATCCTCGTCCAAATGGTGGGCATTGGAGAGGAGACGGGAGAGCTCGGCTATATCCTTAAGAACTTGGCGGTGTTTTATAAACGTGAGCTTGATACTGCTATTGATAATGTTATCGGGCTTATTGAACCTGCGATGATTGTTGGGCTCGGACTTGGTGTTGGAATACTCGTGTCTGCAGTTCTTCTCCCTATGTACTCATTGTCAGATTCTATTACGTATATAGCTCCTTTGATTGGACTAGCGTAAAGCTTAGAGTAGTTAGTGGTATCGTAGTGCTTTATTTTCTGTACATCCTGACTGCTTTCTTCGTACTGCCTACTACCAGAATTCCATTTATCCACAGACTACGGGATTAGTCACTTGTGCTTTCGTGGAAGGGGAATATACTAAAAGTATCTACAAAGATAAATAATATATATGATACACACTTTTATGAAAAAAGGTTTCCGAGGATTTACGCTCATTGAGCTCCTCGTGGTTATTGCAATCATCGGACTTCTCTCAACAATTATCGCTGCTCCAATTCAGAATGCGCGCAAGAAAGCTCGCGATGCGAAAAAGATAGCAGAAATTAAATCCGTACAGCTCGCGCTTGATCAGTACGCTGAGGCTAACGCTGGACAGTATCCTTATTCACTCGCTCCTCTTAGTCCTACATTTATACCACTTCTACCATCATTTGCGTCATCAACACTTACAACAATATCTAATCGTGATAAGTTCGGATACACTGCGTTTACAGTATCAGGAGCAAACATTGGAAACCCTGTAACATTCGGTTATCACCTAGGGGTTCACCTTGAAACATATTCACAAGGTCTAGATAACGATCGTGATTGTCTAGGGGCGGGTAACACAGCAACATTTGAAACAATTCTTGGAACAAGTACGTGTGCATTTTACCCAGCAGTAGGTACAACAATTCTATCTTCATATAGTACAACAACAGGATCACTTAATTACCAATTAGGTATGATGCCTCCAGTTACCAACCCTGGTTCTGGTGCGTCTCCAACTGCGGGTAGCGATGACGACTACGATGGTTCTGACGGTGACATTGCTAGATGTAATGCGACAACTGATTGTGTCTTTGATGTATCTGCTCAACAGTAGTAATTGTTCCACTAGTTGTATAGTATACCGTTCATCGTGGCGTATCTTGTATCATTTATCTTCGGTGCAGCAATAGGAAGTTTCGTACAGGTAGTAGTATCACGTTTGTACGTTGCTCCTATCATTAAAAGTCGTAGTAAGTGCCTCTCCTGCGGAGAGGCACTTCGCGTTTCTGACCTTATTCCTATTATTTCGTATCTTTGGCTTAAAGGTAAGTGTAGGTACTGTAAATCTGTATATGGAGTGGAAAGTTTGCTTGTAGAAATATTCTATGGAACAGTTTTTGTAATTCTGTATGGAACTATTATCGCAAGTCAAATCGACATAACGCATAAAATCGGATACGGACTATACTACACAATACTGTTTATAGTTCTTGGGGTTATAGCACTGTATGACAAAAGGCATTCGTTCATACCAGCTCGCTTTTTGTTAGCGTTTATTGGACTAACACTCGCAATGTTTTGTTATCGTTATCTTGGAATGACCCCAGATGAATCAAAGAGTCTCTTCCTGCTTAGCCCTGTCGTAGCCGCGTTGCCGTTTCTAACACTTTTTATCATTACTCGTGGAAGAGGTGTTGGTTTTGGAGATGTGATTCTTTTTTTCGGTGTCGGCGCATTTTTTGGTATAGAGCAAAGTATGGCAGTACTAATGATATCAGTTTGGCTTGGAGCAATTGTCGGGGTAATCTTATATATTCTGGATAAGCAATACAAAACGAAAACCAACCATGTTGCGTTTGTGTCTAAAGCAATACCATTTGTACCTTTTATTGTTATTGCTTTTCTAATCGTACTGTTCACAGATATAGATATCTTCTCCATCGCAAACCTACTTTCTAGGTGGTACTATTAAGGAATGAAAATCTTAGAGTTCATTATCAAACACAAAGACAATAATCAAAAAGGAAAATCTAACATTTTCTTTTTACCGAGATATAAAGGATTTACCTTGCTAGAACTCTTGGTATCTCTTTCGGTTATGACGGTAATATCGACAACACTCATATATCGATATCCAGAAACATCAGTCAGGCTTAATCTCGCTAACAATAATCAAACTATCGCACTAGCACTTAGAGAAGCTCAGATACGTGGTAGTGCAGTAGACTCTGTCAATAACTCTCTTGGGGGGTATGGAGTGTATTTTGACGCTTCTACCCCACGGAGAGTAATTCTTTTTGGAGATACTGTAGATGCTTCTGCCGGGACTTCAAACGGACTACCTATAGGTGATGGGCTATACTCCGCAACCACTCCATTTAATGAGGCTCAGACTGTTACAATATTTGCTACATCTTCAACTTCATTTATATCAAAGATATGTGTAGGTACATCATACCCATTCAGTTGTGGAGCAAACAACACCCCCCAAGTAACATCACTCACAATTTCTTTCACCAGACCTAGCCCACTTCCTTCTATTTATCTTAATAATACCACCACCAGAGTTATGGGGGCGTGTATAGAGATGCGTTCAAATAAAGCAATTCAGAATGGTATACTTGTTGCAGGTCATGTTCGATCTGTTCAGGTGTTTAGTTCTGGCATGATACGATCATCAGCTACCGGATGTGATGCGCAATTATAAGTATATGCAAACACTACTACGCAATCTACGATTCCAAACATGTACCCGCACATCTGTGCGAGGGTTTACACTTGTTGAACTACTTGTGGCTAGTTCTATTTTTAGCTCTGTGCTTATCATTGCAGTTGGTGCATTGTTTTCTGCTCAAGCCATTAATACAAAAATTCAAGAAACACAGATAATTCTTGATGGGGTTAATCTAGCTACTGAAGTTATGGGCCGTGATATGCGTTACGGAACTGATTTTCATTGTGAAAGTCAACCAATCCTAGCAACATCATCACGTCGTAGTTGTGCTTTCCCAGATGGTGCTACTGCACTTGTTTTTAGACCAGGTAGTCCTTTAGTAGGGTCAACTGATGCAACACAAGATAGAGTTATGTATCATATTGATGAAGCTACAATAAATGGTCAGACGATTGGAGTAATATATAAAGAAGAATTTCCATTTGGCGCACCTTCTAGACGTTATCAGATAACACCAACTGATGTAAATATACAAACCCTTGTATTTTATGTATCTGGGGCAAATTCTACAACTGGAGCAATAGATGTTTTGAGTGTTAGCGATCTCGATCAACCAATCATCACATTTACAATAGCAGGAATAACAATTCCTACTAAACCAACTAGAGACCCAGTAAAGTTCAATTTGCAGGCATCGGCTGTACCTAGAGGAATAGATAATTAATGTATATTTTTATGAAGTTCGCTTTTCTGAAAAAAACAACATGCGTGCCATTAAAAGGATTTACTCTCATAGAAGCTCTTGTGAGTGCATTTGTTATTACATCTGTTGTACTAGGTCCACTGACTGTTGCTCTTGATGCTACATCATATGCAAGACTTACCAAAGATTCAATGATAGCGACGTATCTTGCTGAAGAAGCTGTTGAGTTATTGCGCCAACAACAAGACTCGCTATATATTAGATGTACGCAGGAGTCTGGAACAGACTGCGTGCTTCAAAATGCAGAAACGCCAAGTGAGGCAGCGTGGCGATTATTTCGCGAACGGCTCAGTTTTACTAATGGAGGTGTGTCATGTTATGTAAGCGATAATCCGTCTGGCTGTTCATATGATTTTCTTGACATGTCTAGTGATATTGATCAGCCGCCAATTAAATATCTAAGTAACGCTACATTTTGTGGCAATCTTTCATTGCGAGAAGCAGACTCGCTCTATGTATGTGCTGGTGTACGTGATATTGGAGGTACTGGAGATAGACGATTCACAAGAAGTATACAGATACAATCACTGCAAACGTTTAGTGGACCTGATGCTGACTATAATGACGATCTCCGCGTCATATCAACAGTTACATTTCGTAGACCAAGCGGCTTCTCACGAGAAATAAAATTCGTTGACTTCCTACACTCACGCTCATAATATACCTATGACTAGATCATCTATTACCAATATCACAAAGTATATCTCTAGGGACTATCATGTCTCAAAAGGTTTTATTCTGCCACTTACAATGCTAATTTGTACTATCGTGCTTCTTATTTCTTCCGGTATTACCGTGATACTTTCTAAGCAGTTATATTTTTCAAAATTATCAAAACTTAGTCAGATTGCGTATTATTCTGCAGATAATGGTGTTGCATGTACTGTAATGATTGATGACAAGTATTACGATCCAGATACTGGATACGGTATTTTCCCGCATGACCCGCTTGTTGAACCAACAACTGCTATCGCAAATACGTTAGAACAGGTTAATTTAGCCCGCCAAGTGAGGAATCTTTCTACGCTTACTTTAACCGATCTTAAGTGTGCCACCTCACCAATATTTGACATAGACCCCGATACCTCAAACACCACGTTCACTGCATTTTCTAGACTAAATTCACAAGGTGTAACAGAAAATGGCTATACAACATCATTTACCATGCGAATGGCGATAGGCGATGGTAATTACCGTTGTGCAAGAGTTACGGTTAATAAAACCGCAAACTACCGTCAGATAATTTCTCGTGGTTTTGCCACATGTCAGCAAAATTTGAAGCAAAGTGTAGAACGTGCAGTAGTTAATACAACAGAAATACAATAAAAATACGCTATACAGAACAAGATTTTTCTATATAGTATACTAGCCTGTATATGAAGGCTGATAGCAATACCCCCAAGCGTGTACATCAAAGAATAGTAGATTTGCGTAAACTGCTTGAGGGTCATCGTATCTTGTATCATGTTTATGATACCCCAGAAGTATCTGATACTGTGTATGATAGTTTAATGAAAGAGCTCGCAGAGCTTGAACAAGCATACCCAGAGTATGACTCACAAGTCTCACCTACAAAGCGTGTAGGAGGAGACCCAATAGATGCATTCCAAAAAGTTACCCATGATATCAAGCAGTGGAGTTTTGATAATGTATTTTCATTTGATGAGTTAACAGAGTGGGAAGACCGTAATATTACACTACTGATTAAAAACGGTATAACGGAAAAACCATCCTATGTTGCAGAAATGAAGATAGATGGACTAAAAGTTATCATGACCTATGTTGATGGAGTACTTACGCGTGCTGCAACACGAGGTAATGGTGAGGTGGGTGAAGATATTACAGAGAATATTCGTACAGTAAAATCTATCCCGCTTGTTTTACCTCAACCTCTTACCATTACTGTCATCGGTGAAGCATGGATAAAGAAAAAAGATTTAGATATAATCAACAACGAACGTGCAAAGGAAGAGTTGCCTCTCTACGCTAATACACGCAATCTAGCTGCTGGTACACTACGTCAACTTGATCCAAAAGTCGTCGCACGGCGTAATATTCAGATATACTCGTATGATATTGAAGGGGGAGCCTTTACAACGCAAGAAGAAGAATTAAATGCCCTAGAGAAGTTTGGTTTCCTTGTAAATCCAGATAGAAAAGTATGTAAGACTCTAAAAGATGTTCAGCAATTTTATGATACATGGATAGACAAGCGTAGTGAACAAGATTATGGTATTGATGGATTAGTCATAAAAATCAACGAGCGAAATCTGTGGGATGTCCTTGGGTACACAGCAAAGTCACCACGCGGGGGTATTGCATATAAGTTTCCTGCAGAAGAAGTAACTACAAAGTTAGTTGCAGTAACAGTTCAAGTTGGTCGCACAGGAGCTATTACTCCAGTTGCGGAGCTTACCCCAGTACTTCTTGCAGGATCAACGGTGGCACGAGCAACACTGCATAACGCTGATGAGATAGAAAGGTTAGATGTGCGAGTAGGTGATACTGTTATGTTGCGGAAAGCAGGGGATGTTATCCCAGAAATATTTGATGTTGTAAAAGAACTGCGATCAAAGACTGCTAAGAAGTTCACTATGCCGACACATTGCCCATCGTGTGCTACAGAATTATCACGAGTTTCTATCGGCAAGGAGTTATCTGCAGCGTTATATTGTCGTAATAGTGAATGTCCCGCACAGCATATTGAAGGGTTAATACATTTTGTAAGCAAGAAAGGGATGAATATAGAAGGGCTTGGAGAAAAGATTATAGAAACATTCCATGATATCGGTCTTATAAGTGATGTTGTGTCTATTTATCATCTTAAAAAATCTGATATTGATGGGCTTGAAGGCTTCGGAGAAAAGTCTGCAGATAATATCATCACGTCCATCAATGCATCACGCACAGTACCACTTAACCGCTTCCTCTACTCGCTCGGTATTCGTCATGTTGGTGAGCAGACTGCGAAGGATATTGCGAAACATTTTGGCGACATACAAAAGATTCGCACGGCGACATTTGAAGAGCTTACTTCGGTTGATGGTGTTGGAGATAAAGTTGGTGCTGAGCTCGTAGCGTTTTTTGCTAACGCAAAAAACGCTAACCTCGTAGACAGGCTACTCAAAGAAGTAACAATAATCCACGAACAAAAAGTTGGCAGTAGTAAACTTTCTGGTCTTACATTTGTAATCACCGGTACTCTTCCAACACTTTCTCGTGATGAGGCGAAGGAATTGATAGAAAAGCACGGTGGTAAAGTATCAAGTAGTGTATCTGCCAAAACAAACTATCTCTTAGCTGGTGAAAGCGCAGGAAGTAAACTATCTGATGCTCAAAAATTAGGGGTAACAATACTATCTGAAGAAGGTCTCAAGGATATGATATAATCTACATATTATGCAATTAACCATCTCTGATTTAGATAACCTTTCAACGCTTGCGCGTATCAATATCGCTCCAGAAGAGAAAGACAAAATGCTTGCTGATATGCAGGCGATACTTGGTTATGTGTCTGAGATAAATGACGTTACAGGCGATGCTACAACAGCTGACCACACAACATATAATGTCGTACGTGAGGATATTGTTACCAATGGAACCGGCGAGAAGACTGATGCGATATTAGCGAACGCTCCAGCAACACAGGATGGATATGTGGAAGTAATGCAAGTACTTAAGTAGGGGCTAGAAGTAGGGACTAGAAATACACAAATACAATGCAAAAAACTTTGAAACAATTACACGAAGAACTAAAGAACGGCATCATAACTATTGATGCTCTTGTTGATACTTCAAAAAAAACTATCAAAGAAAAAGATGGAGATATTCATGCACTCCTAGGTATGTATTCTGATACTCTTGTTGCTTCACAGATTGCACAAGCAAAAGAAATGTTCGCAGATGGTACTGCAACCATACTCACAGGTATTCCAATTGTGCTTAAGGATAATATTTTGGTTAAAGGTGAGATTGCAACAGGAGCGTCCAAGATACTTGAGAACTATGTTGCAACGTATGATGCAACGGTAGTGAAGAAGTTGCGTGATGCCGGTGCGATACTTATAGGGCGAGCGAATATGGACGAGTTCGCAATGGGAGGAAGTACCGAGAACTCAGCATACGGCGTAACTAAGAATCCGCATGATACAACTCGTGTTGCAGGTGGGTCTTCCGGCGGCTCAGCGGCAATTGTTGCATATGGTGGAGTGCCTGTGTCTCTAGGCTCTGATACTGGAGGTTCCATTCGTCAACCAGCTTCATTTTGTGGAATTGTTGGCCTTAAGACTACGTATGGTAATGTCTCACGTTTTGGTCTCATGGCAATGGGTTCATCACTTGATCAAATAGGACCATTTGCCAACTCAGTTGAAGATGTAGAAGAAGTGTATAACATTATCACAGGATATGATGTGATGGATAGTACGTCGCTCACAGTAGAAAGTAGAAAGCAGAAAGTAGAAAGTTTGAAAAAAGTAATTGGAGTGCCGATGTCATTTGTTAACCGTGAAGGGATAGATGCTGAAGTTCTTACTAATTTTAATGTATCAATTGAAAAATTAAAGTCCGCAGGCTACACAATCAAAGATATAACGATCAATCAAGTAGAAAAAGCGCTTTCTGTGTACTATATTGTGATGTTCGCGGAAGTATCATCTAACCTCGCGCGATACGATGGTATTCGTTACGGGCTGTCACACCCAGGGGAGACGAGTATCAAGAGTTATTTTGAGTCTCGCACTGCAGGGTTTGGGGCAGAGGTTCGTCGTCGTATATTACTAGGCACCTATGTTCTCTCATCAGGCTAT
The DNA here is from genome assembly GCA_027482685.1 of bacterium. Lineage (GTDB taxonomy): Bacteria > Patescibacteriota > Minisyncoccia > Phycocordibacterales > UBA5272 > UBA11704. The sequence continues at coordinate 109,114 of JAIXVU010000008.1, read as the reverse complement.
TATGATGCGTATTATAATAAAGCAAATATTGTACGAGAGATGTTAAAGAAAGAATTTGCAAAAGTGTTTACTGAAGTTGATATCATTGCAACCCCGACATCTCCAGTACCAGCTTTTGCAATCGGTGAGAAGTCTCACGATCCGCTTGCGATGTATCTTGCTGATATCTTCACAGTGCCAGTAAATATTGTCGGTGTGCCAGCTATATCTATCCCATCAGGTAAGACCGCAACAGGTCTACCACTTGGTATACAGTTCATTGCTCCACATAATGGTGAAGATACTTTGTTCATGTACGGTAAAGCTTTTGAAAAGCTAGGGTAGTTAGCGGTTAATAAACTTAATACACAAAAAACCGAAGGTTTTTTATGGTACTATTAACTAATAACTATTGACTACCAACTAGTGTATGTATTCTCTATCCATTGATTATATTTTCAACCGCGTGTATGATGTACTACTTTGGATAAAGTATTTTTGGTTGTTTGTTATTTGGAGAACTAGCCCAGAAGAATACATAGAGGCACGCAAAGATAGTACATGGGATGGTCTTCGTGATCGCGGATGGTTTAATGAATACTTTGCTGCAAAAGACGCTGTAGTTCCGCCTGCTGATATACAACTTACATTATGGCAGAAGATTTTGCAGGCTTTTGGATATACATTTCCTGATAGTGATGGCGATGGCATACCAGATGTATCAGATGATAGTCCGAATGATTCTCAGAATTTAACTAGCGCAGAATTAAAAGAGCGTTATGAGGCAGATTATACAATATGGGATAAAGTGCGAGATTTTTTCGGATTTGGTCCAAAAGATACAGATAAAGATGGTGTTCCAGATAGCTATGAACTTACACACGGTATGGATCCAAACAATCCCGATAGTGACAGAGATGGCTCGCTTGATGGACGTGAGCTCGCGGAGGGGACTAATCCGCTTAATAATGATACAGATAGTGATGGAGTGATAGATGGGCGTGATGAAGCGCCACTTGATCCTACAATATCCGCTCTTACGGTTGATATAGATGGTGATGGAGTAAGCGATAGAGCAGAGAGTTATATGGGGACAGATATAAATAATAAAGACTCAGATGGTGATGGGATACCTGACGGGTTTGATTCCTATCCACTTGATGCTGAGAATATTGGTCAGATTGCGCCGTTTGATTTTGAGAAAACTGGGCTGCATTTTTCTATACAGAACCCTGTGCTTGCACTCTTTGCTGATCTACTGTCAATCGTTGCGTTAGTTGGAATTGTATTTCTTGTGTACACAGTTCTTAAATGGTATTTTACATTTGATAGCGCTCTTAATGATTATGAAGAGCACTTCTCACATGGACATGGCGGGCATGATGGACATGGTGCAACTTCGCATGGTGGATACCATGTTGTACAAGATACAAGCAGCAAGAAAGATGAGCAAGTAGATACCTATCCAGCAGGTATTGCTAATCTACCGGTGTTTGATGATGCGCCTGCTGCCCCGCCGACTGTGGAAGACTTTAACGACCATCCACGCTTTGCAATCATTCAAGGGTACATGAGTAGTGATAGCGAGGCGCTATGGAGGATTGGTATTATGGAAGCTGATAATATGTTACTTGAAGTACTTGATAAAAAAGGCTATCAAGGTGAGGGTGTAGGTGAAAAATTAAAGGGCGCAAGTTTCAAGACTATTGACCTCGCATGGGATGCGCATAAAATTCGTAATAGAGTTGCTCATGAAGGTTCTGATTTTGTATTAACAGACAGAGAAGCCAAGAGAGCATTTACTCTTTTTGAGTCGGTGTTTAGAGAATTGAAGGCGATTAAGTAAAAGAAAAGCGACACCTGAAGATGTCGCTTTTCTTTTACTTGTTGCGGGGACAGAATCGGTCACAAGACTTCTCGTCGCAAGCTCCTCGATAAAGTCTCGCGACCTCGTATTCGATTCCTGCCGCATGTGACGCAGGTCACATGCTTCTAATGCGAACAAGAATAATAAATGACGCACTGATTGCAGTACGTCATTTATTATTCTTGTTGCGGGGACAGGAATCGAACCTGTGTCCCGAGGTTATGAGCCTCGTGAGTTACCTCTACTCTACCCCGCTATATATTTACTATCTTGATTATTTTAACGAGTATCAATAACCTCGGAGGTTATGAGAGCTATTTGTCTCTTGTGAGTTACCTCTGCATTCTTCTTTTATGCATTTGTTTAGCGTAAGCTATACTTACCCTAAGTTAAAACATAGTACCACAAGTATTGTTTTTTTACAAGAGTACATATTGAAAAAGTATATTTTTTATAGTAGTATATGTACTACATTGTTAGAAATGTGCAAACAAACTTAACAAGTAATGTATGTCGCATAGCTCGGCTGTTATGAGACATGGAACCATAAGCGCAATTGATTAATGAGCTTATGAGCATGGTTACAATCAATACATATGTCGGCGTAGCTCAGTTGGTTAGAGCGTGGGACTCATAAGCCCAAGGTCGGTGGATCGTTCCCACCCGCCGACACAAAATACAAAAAGTTAAGTCATCTGACTTAACTTTTTGTATTTTGTGTCGGTGAGAAAGTCAGTGTTTACTTTTGTGGTAGGAACAACCGGCGGAGCGTTGTGAGGGTAGAGGCCTGAATTGCGAGCAACAGCCTGCAAGTCCATAGAGCGTCGATGACATGGAACTTGCAGGCATTCCCACCCCTCGCTATATTTCCCACTTCTTCGTCACTTCATCTTTTTCTTTTACTGCTTGTTCTACAAATCCTTCGTCAATCCCTGACTGCTTAAGGAGTGATCTTGCGAGGCGTTCATACTCAAAGAGGGGACATAGAGAGGACTTTAGAAGTGATACGGTACACGCTGTACTGATAGTAGCGTCTGGTGTCGTTTTATCAGTAAATGAAAACATAAAAGAAACATTTTCTATTTCAAAAGATTCAAGGTCGGAAGAAAGCTTTATTTCCTCAAGTGCTTCATATAATGGTGTTAGTCCGTGAGAATGGACAGAACTAGGTAGAGTGATGCGTAGCTTTTTCTTAAACTTCTCATCTCCACCAAAGCTAAGCGTAAGCGCTTTTATTTTCCATGTAAGCAAAGGAATGTTTTTCTTATTAGTTAAAAAGTCAAAGTTTTTGTTTTTAATTTTTTCTAAATCAAATGATTCAATCTTATCTTCAAAACCATTACCTTTACATACTATCCTAAGGAAAGTATCAAGAAGAATATTTTTCTCTTCTTTGTTTCCTTTGTATGCTAGTAGTACTTCTTTGTCTTGAGGCAGGTATACGAAACGTATCTGCTCTACTTTTCTACGAGTATTACTTCTATCTAATTCTCCAGTTTCATTATTTCGTATTGGTATAATCTCAGGCAGACCATCAAATACAGCACTTACATAGAGAATGTTATTGAGTATCTTTCCTGTTACATCACAATCAGTTACCCGTTCCTCAGTGTTTAATATTCGCGTTAGCTCTTTTGAAAGCTCAGTGAGATTATACTCTGCTGCTTTGATATCAATCTCTGGCGCTTCATAGATCATATATGAACGATTTTTGTAAAAATCGTTTAAGAAAAGTATTTCTTTAAAAATATCATCATGGTAGATGTATATGTGTAATATTTTGTCAGCATCTGTTTGGCATTCAATCTCTTCATTTCTTGCAACCCTGTGCTCCTTGAAAATACTTGGTAATAAGAGTACAGTTTGTTTATTTGACACTGTGTCAAGTACGGCAAGCTCTTGTGAAATAAGAATCTTTTTTTCTGGTGATAAGTTCTTATGACTTTCGATGAGCATGTCTATAATTTGTTTTCTTGGCGTTCCTTCGGAAATTGGGAATAGCACCTCTAGTCCATGTGTATTATAGTACTTAGTGATAAGTGAGGGTGTGCCAATTTTTTTGAAGTATTTTTTAGGAGAAAATGAAGCCATAGGGATAGTTATTAGTAATTAGTTGTTAGTAACTAGTTGGGGTATAAAGATAATTTGATTAGTGTATCACAGTAAAGTTGTCTTGAAAGTTGTCTTGAATGTTCCTATAAATATGGTAGAATGTTGTAACTGCAAATGTTTTAGAAGATTTGCAAGTAAAAAATAAAAGATGCGGTCGTAGCTCAGCTGGTTAGAGCACTGCCCTGTCACGGCAGGGGTCGTGGGTTCAAATCCCATCGACCGCGCAAAAAGTAAAAAGTATCGATTTTAATAAATCGGTACTTTTTACTTTTCGTGACGAGATAGAAGTCCATGACCTGCGTCATGGGCGTTGGGATTTGAATAGGGGTCGCGAAACTTTATCGACGAGCTTGCGAGGAGAAGTTTTGTGACCAAATCCCATCGAGAATCGCAAGCGATGGACTGCGAGTTCGTTGAGTGGCGACGAAACGAAACTTATAGCTAAACCCATGAATATAAAAGTAAGATAAATTTGTGACCAAATCCCATCGACCGCATCTAGAAAAATGGTAATAGAAATATGATTCTTTTGTTACGAGTGCAATGGACACAGAAAAGGTATACTGTAAAAGTAAAATTCCTTACTATAAAAAAATATTAAATAAAAATATGAAAGCAGTGATTGCAAGTGGCTATGGAGGGCCTGATGTCTTAAGTATTCAAGATATTGAGAAGCCAGAACCTAGGAAGGGGGAGGTTTTAATTAAAGTTAAAGCAGCTTCTGTGAATTCGGCAGATGTAAGAATGAGATCATTGGATGCAGGTCCAGGACTTAAAGGTTTCATTGCAAAAATTGTTATACGTTTTTTACTAGGTATAGTAAAACCAAGACGTGTGCCTGGTGTCGTATTAGCAGGCGAAATAGTAGAGCTTGGTGAAGGTGTAGATAAGTTTAAAATTGGTGACGAAGTGTTTGCAATGACAGGATTTAATTTTGGAGCTTATGGTGAGTATTGTGCTCTGCCTATTAGAGAAGCAATTGCGCTAAAGCCTAAGCTAGCTAGTTTTGAAGAAGCTAGTGCGTTACCTTTCGTGGGCAGCACCGCATTATACTTTTTACGTAAAGCAGGTGCCAGTAAAAATAAGGAAGTATTAATCTACGGATCGACTGGTGCTGTTGGGTCAGTGGCTGTACAAGTTGCAAAATACTTGGGCTGCAGTGTTACTGCTGTGTGCAGTAAAGATGGATTAGACTTAACGAAAACTCTTGGAGCTGACAAAGTCTATGATTACCAAGTTACAGACCTTAGCGAGATTGAAGGAAAATTTGATATAGTTTTTGATGCAGTTGGTAAAATTTCAAAAGCTAAAGTTAAGCACCTTATAGCAGTTAATGGTCAATATATAACTGTTAATGGTTTTGATGTAGCAAAAGAGATGTCATTAAATTTGGAAGAGCTTGCTAGTATGTTCGATGACGGTAAATTAAAGGCTACTATTGACAGGACATTTAAGTTGGAGGAAATTGTAGAGGCTAATATATATGTCGATACAGGTCGTAAAAAGGGTAGTGTTGTAATTAAAATTGTATAGTTATTTAATAAGTTGAATGGAGTTAAAAGTTTTTAATTTCAATTCATAATTCTAGTTCTTACTTCATCCATCAGTGTGTGCAAAATATTAAATCGCGAAACATAAAGTTTCGGGATTTAATATTTTGTAGGGTTGAATTAACCAGCCTATATTGAGTTACGTTGAGATTTGAAGGGTCACAGTGTTAGAACGAAACTTATAATATTAGGTATAAAATTCTCCTTCCACACACCTATTCCATATTTCAATGTATACTCATAAGTATTATGACAATACAAAATTTCACCGGTGATATCGATACAACAGATGAGGCGCGACTAGCACATGCACGAGATGCAAGTGCGTTTATGGTGATGCCTAGCACAATTGTCTACCCGAAGAACATTAATGATGTTATCGCAGTTGTGAAGCATGTAGCAGAAGAGAAAAAAACTAATCCTAATATCAATCTTTCAGTGCGTGCTGGTGGAACATGCATGTCAGCTGGATCTCTTAATGACGGGTACATGCTTAACATGACACGTTATATGAATGCAATCCATGTCGATAAAGATACAATGACAGCAACGGTAGAGATGGGGGCGTATTTTCGTGATATTGAGGCATTGACCGAGCCGCTTGGTATCATGTTTGCACCATATCCATCATCTCGCAAAATGTGTGGAATAGGAGGGATGATAGGTAACAACGCATCAGGTGAGAAAAGTGTACGTTTCGGAGCAACTATCAATAACGTACTTTCTGTTACAGTAGTCCTTGCTGATGGGAGTGTAATAATAACAGAACCAAAGTCACTCAAAGCTCTCACAACAGCACAAGAACAAGAAGTCGCAGCGCTACATACCAAGTACGGCGCACATCTTAAAGAAAGAATGGGTCGTGTTACAAAAGTCGCATCAGGGTATCGATTAGATAAAGTTATTCATGATGAAATCTTCGACATGACTCCACTCTTTGTCGGAGCACAGGGAACACTTGGGATAATCGTTTCTGCAAAACTTCGTCTCGTACCTATTCCACAGCATACAGAACTTATCGCAATTACTATTGACTCACTTCACGATCTTCCTTTTATTCTTACTAAAGTAAAAGAGCATAATCCAGAATGTGTAGAGACATTTGACATTCATACCTTTGAGCAGGCTCGTATTCACTTAAAAGAAATTGCTGATACTGTTGAGCCATTTATCACATCATCAACGAAAGCCATGGTGCTTGCTCAGTTTAGTGAAGAAAATGATGATAAGACATCTGTTGTACTTGAGGATTGTCTCCGTTTATTACACGAACATAATGTCCGCGCAACTCATGTTACTGATACTACAACTCGTGAGAATCTCTGGCAGATACGTCGTAACTCCTTCACTCTTGTTAGAGATCATAATAAAGATGGCATACGAGCAGTGCCGTGCATTGAAGACGTCATACTTCCACTTGATCAGTTTGAGACATTCGTACAAGAACTTATTCCGATACTTGAAGGTCATGGTATCAAGTATGCGTATCACGGGCATATTGGGGACGGATCGCTTCGCATTATTCCACTATTTGATTTTAATGATGCTAATGTTGGAGAGAAGATTATTGCTCTTACCCATGATGTTTTTACTCTTATTAAAAAGTTAGGTGGAAATATGTGTGCAGATCATAGTGACGGGATTATCCGTACACCATTTGTTAAAGATTTTTATGGTGAAGAGTTATATGGTGTTTTTGAAACAATAAAACATCTCTTCGATCCGGAAAAGATCCTCAATCCACGTAAGAAAGTAGATGGCACAAAGGGAGACTTGATTAAAGCGCTTGATAATAAAAAATAAACAGAAAGAGTGGTAACCTTAACGGCTACCACTCTTGTATCAGGGCGTCTCACTTGTATCACTAGGCAGCAAGCAGTCTTTTTGGCGTGGGTGTTATCACGCCCTCCTGCGCGCGGAAGAAGGGACTGTACTTAAGCAGAACATGCTCCCATTTGCTCCAGCCACCGTCAACTGCATGCGAAACTACAGCGACACGATGAATGCCTGCTGTGGCACTTGTGAAAACAATGATAGCCTTTGCCCAGTTGGTGCCGGTATCTAGTTTTTTGTTAGCTGGCACGTATGCTTCGAACACTGTGAGCTTTACCGTATTCCTGTCACAGGAAAGAGCAACAGATGAGCTTAGTGTTGCTATTGCAACGGCAACAGCATCTTCGTAGTTTAGAAACGGTGAGATATCGGATTCTGTCATAGCATTTGTCATGTGCGATTCTCCGGTTTTCTCAATGAACAGGTTGCCACGTAAGGCACGATATCGATCGGTACACAGGTCGATAGTGGTCTTCATACTACTACAAAAAAACACTTTGTCTACAAAACCTCTATTATGCTTACAATTAGTTTTTGTTTTGCTATCAGCACTCTTTCTGTTAGAATATTTTTTATGACATATCAAGTGCTTTTGTTTTATAAATATATCACAATTGACAATCCTGAAGAGCTCAAGCGTACATATAGAATGTTGTGTGAAAAGTATAACCTCAAAGGTCGTATCATCATTGCAGAGGAGGGTATTAACTCTACACTTGAAGGATTGCATGATGATACTGAGAGTTTCTTAAAAGAGTTTCTAACTGACACTCGTTTTTCCGATATGCAGATAAAGCGTAGCGCAGGAACTGGAGTATCATTCCCAAAGCTATCGGTTAAAGTTCGTGATGAGATAGTTGCAACCAAGTTTCCTAAAAGTATTGACCCTCGTACAAAAACTGCCCCACATCTATCGCCTGATGAACTTCGTACATGGTACGAGTCACAGAAAGATTTTGTTGTGATAGATATGCGCAACTCATACGAGTATGAGTCGGGACACTTCAAGAACTCAATTGACCCCGGCATGACCGCGTCTCGAGAGCTTCCAGAAAAATTAGATGTGATAGAAAAACAAATTCCTGATATTAAAGATAAGACCGTACTTACAGTATGTACTGGGGGTGTTAGGTGTGAAAAAATGTCAGCGCTGCTTCTTGAGAAAGGTTTCAAAGATGTCCATCAGCTAGATGGAGGTATGCATAGTTATATGGAGAAATATCCTGGGAAGGATTTCCTCGGTACTCTCTATACCTTCGATGAACGGCTCGTTATGGACTTTGGCGGTGAGCGCGAGATAATCGGTAGATGTAAACGTTGTGATGACAAGACGGAGAAGTATCAGAATTGTGCAAATGCCGAATGTAACATGCTCTTTCTCATTTGTCCGTCATGTATGTCAGCTGAGGGTCCTGGGTTTTGTAGTGAGAAGTGTGAGCATTCAACCGCGCGCGTAGTTCAGAGGATACGTGGCTAATACAATGAAAGGTGAACCACTTCTTGGAGTGTTTGATTCTGGTGTAGGGGGATTTTCGGTGCTTCAAGAACTACAGAAAGTAACACCTGCAAATATTCTATACTACGGTGATTGCGCGAATGCACCATATGGCAACAAGTCTAAAGAAGAAATAACTGTATACATAAAAAACATTCTTGTATACCTCAAATCACAAGGTGTAACACATTTCGTAAGTGCGTGTAATAGTATGTCTGTTACTACAACTGAAGAACTTCTCGAAGAGATTGGTATTACACGGGATACATATATTGATATGATAGATGGTGTTCGAGCTATTGGATTACTTGACGGGGCAAATGTACTGATTATCGGAACAGAAGCTACAATTTCATCTCGTGTGTATCAATCCATACTAAGTGAGAAAATTATTCCTCATAGAACATATACACTAACCACTCTTGCTGGTGAGATAGAAAAAGGTGATACGATTGCAATTATGAAAAGTATAGAAAAGGCAATACTATATGCAAAAGAAATGCATGCAACACATATCCTCTACGCATGCACACACTATCCGTTAGTTCATACAATGTTTATTGATGTCTCTGCGCGGTTGGGGTGGGCTGGGATGTTTATTAATCCCGCTGTCTATGTTGCTGACCTAGTTGCTACATGGAAAATCTCCGGAGAACACAGTGTGCAATGTGAGGCAAGTCTTGAAACGGAGGTGTTTATCTCTTATCGTGATAGATATGTGGTAGTATCGTAGATATGAAGTTCGAAGATAAAGTCGCACGATTACGACTAGAAAAGTATAAAGGCATAGAGACTGTGGAGTTTCTTAATGATGTGAAGGCCATGTCAGAAGGGGAGGCTTTTGAATATCTGATGGGTACAGTCGATTTTTGCGGTGCAAAAATCGACCTGTCACTTCGTCCTATGATCCCACGTCCTGAGACCGCTCACTGGGTAGCGCAGGCACTAGAACACATTCATAACTCACCACCTGCGTTTACGACAAGAGTATTAGACCTATTCTCAGGGTCTGGTAACATCGGGCTTGCGATACTTAAAAATATCCCAGAGTCTACAGTCGACATGATAGAGTTTGACCCGAAGCTTGCCAAGCAGATCAATATTTCAATCACCAAAAATAATATCAAGAAAACCCGCACACGAGTCGTAACAGGGGACACATGGACAGGTGCTTCTGGTACGTATGATTATATCTTTGCAGTTCCACCATATGTACCACCACAGATGCAGGATGAGGTAATGAAGGAATTAGGAGCCGAAGATCCACTCTCATTTTTCGATAAAGAAGACGGTTACTATTACCATAAACAGGTCCTTAGTCGCGCAAAAGAATTTTTAAAGTCTAGCGGTACTCTCTACCTTGAATTCGACATCACCCAACGCGAAACTATCGAACACCTCGCCCTCCAAAATGGCTGGACAAATTACTCATTCCTCAAAGATCCCTACGGACATGACTGCACTATAATCCTTACAAAATAAGCTCTTTTACGACTGAGCTGATAACTCATTATCAAAAGCCACCTCGGTGGGCTTTTTCATTTGTAGTAACCAAACCAACTCCACCATTTCAAAGCCGCGTGGAAGCGCGACGGCGCGGAACAGAGGTACTTTTTAGCAAAAAAGTACTGTGCTTTGAAAGGGTGGAGGGTAATAGAAAAAACTTAAAAATTTTAATACAAAATATTTTACGTATCGTGCCACTATGGTAATTAAAGTTTGTTTGACAAAAAGTCTATAGTTTGCTATAATAGTTGTATTATTTCCTTTATGGATATCACTGTGTAGTCAGGCAAAAGGTTTTTCTGATTTGACGCGTTGTGGTTAACCATACAACCCTTCTCTTTTTACTGAAGGTAAGCGCAAATAATGAAATTAACTAAATAAGAATCATTGCGTTATTTCGCGTGTTCTTGCCTACAAATACATATGTATACCATAACAACTGGTGGGTCTTCTGACTCACGTACCGATTCTCGCACACGTTCACCTCGTTCTTACTCATCATCTCCTCGCGAAGGAGGCTATTCACCACGCGGTTCATCATCACGTGACGGAGGCTCACGTGGAGGATATGCACCACGCGGAGGTTCACGTGGTGGATTTTCTCGTGGCGCTTCATCACCTCGCCCATTTAACGCTAAGCGATCATTTAAGAAGGACTATATCGACGAGAAGCTTTTCATTAACAAAGAGGTTGGTATCGCAGAAACCAACAACTACACTCCAACACACAAGTTCACGGATTTCAACATTCATGAGCTACTCTCTGCGAACTTAACTGCAAAAGGTCTCATCAATCCATCTCCAATACAAGACCAAGCAATCCCACAAGTACTCACAGGAAAAGATGTGATAGGTATTGCATCTACCGGAACAGGGAAGACAGCAGCATTTTTAATTCCACTCATCAACAAGCTCGTAGCTGATAAAGATCACAAGATGATGGTACTTACTCCAACTCGTGAACTTGCTATGCAGGTTGAGGCAGAGTTCGTAGCGTTCACACGCGGGATGAAGCTCTTCTCTGTATCTTGTGTTGGTGGTTCACCAATCATGCGACAGATAAAAGAGCTTGAGCTAGGCGTTAACGCCGTTATCGGAACACCAGGACGTGTGAAGGATCTTATCGAACGTAGGAAGATCAACATGAGTTTCTTCGATAGTATCGTACTTGATGAAGCAGACCGTATGCTAGACATGGGATTCATTGATGATATGCGTTCAATCTTAGGTGCTATGCCAAAGGACAAGCAAGGGCTTTTCTTCTCTGCAACATTTAGTCCAGAGATTAAGAGACTCTGTACAGATTTCCTCGTTGACCCTGTGACTGTATCTATTAAGTCACGCGATACCGCATCATCTGTTATGCAGGATGTAATACGTGTAACCACTGATGCAGAAAAGGTGGATGCTCTCCATGATATTTTGAATAAGCCTGAATACTCTAAGGTTCTTATCTTCCGTGAGATGAAGCGTCATGTTGACGGACTTACTGATGAGCTTACCAAACGTGGGTTCAAGGCTCTCGCACTACATGGTGATATGCATAATCGTGAACGTGAGCGTGCTGTGAAGGCACTCGCTTCTGGTAAGGTGCAAGTTGTGATTGCGACTGATGTTGCAGCGCGCGGACTAGATATCAACGATATATCTCTTGTTGTTAATTACGATATTCCAAATAACTACGAGACATATATTCACCGTATCGGGCGAACAGGACGTGGGACTAAACTTGGCCATGCTCTTACGTTCGTCCCAAAAAGATAACAATTTTGGTGACCTGCTTCGTTGAATAAAATTTTTGTTCCATGCGTCGTACTAGATGTACGCCTTAGTCACAAAAATTTTATTCGCCTCGCATCTCATCCAAAATTCTTATCTTTTGAAACGTCCACCGCTGAAGGAATTTGGTAAATATGCAAAAGAAATAGAGCGACGCTGACAGGCGTCGCTCTATTTCTTTTGCAAGTGTCGAGAAGATACGATACTATAGATGTATAGCAGAATTGTCAGGTATGAATGTTCTGCAAAAGAATAGAATTGAAATTTGAAGTTTGTATTTTCTAATTACCAATTACTAATAACTAATTACTACAACATATGTCACAACTAACAGAAGGAGCATCAGTTCCACAGATTACGTTTAAGACTCGCGTGCGTGATGAATCTATCGGAGGGGGTAATCCATTCCGATGGCAAGATGTTACCACAGATGAGATTTTCAAAGGAAAGAAAGTCGTAGTATTTTCTCTTCCTGGAGCCTTTACTCCAACATGTTCATCAACACATGCCCCAGGGTATGAAGCAAAGTATGACGAGATAAAAGCACTCGGAGTAGATGAAGTTATATGTCTCTCAGTTAACGATGCATTCGTTATGTTCCAGTGGAAGAAGAATCTAGGACTTGAAAAAGTTCATTTTCTTCCAGACGGAAATGGCGAGTTTACAAAAGGTATGGGTATGCTTGTTAAGAAAGAAAACCTAGGCTTCGGAGACAGATCATGGAGATACTCTATGGTAGTAGAAGACGGGGTTATCAAGAAACTCTTCGTAGAGCCAGGATTTGGTGATAATGTTCCAAACGACCCGTTTGAAGTATCAGACGCTGATACCATGCTCGCGTATCTCAAGTCTAACTAAGTCGCCACAGGTGCGTGTCGCTAGATAGTTTCTTGTAGGTCAAAAAATATATACAAAAACTACTCCACATATGTGGAGTAGTTTTTATTAGAGTGTGTGGTACACTTTTTGATATGAAACATAAAGTAGCGACCAAGCAATCTCAAGGAGCTGTACTCCTTTTCGGTATCTTAGTAGGTGTTGTGGTTACATTTGGTGTAGTCACATGGCGTGATGGGTATATGCATAGTAGTTCCTCTATGTCTAAGGGTGATGCGATGTTTTCAATGCATGATGAGCATCCACCTATTACAAGCGATAAACAATTCTTAGAAGAGATGATCCTTCACCATAAATCTGCTGTAACAATGTCAAAAGAGTTACTTGAGATTACCAAGGATGAGAAATTAAAGAAACTCGCAAGTGACATCATCGTATCTCAATCAAACGAAATAATGTATATGAAGAATTGGTTGCGTGAGATGAAGTAGTAGTTTCTAATTTGTAACTTTCGGAATTATATACGTGTAGTCTTTATCTTCTTCACGAAAAAGAATTTTGTTTCCATAAATACTAAAATCAACACAACCTTCTCCAGTAATAGGTGGATTTGTAAATAGTAACGCATGGTGTGTACAGTTACCTTTTGGACCCCAAGCAATGAAAAGATCTTGCCCGTCAATTGTATACAAACCTATTGAAAAGGATTCATCATCATTCTGATAATATTCTGCATTTGCAAGAGGGTGTTCTACATCTAGAGCTAGATATTTTTTTCTTGTCTTGTAATGTATAAAGTTTTTAATATTAGGTATGTCCATTAGATAAAAGTATACAATAAAAAAAGCTCAACTTGTGGGGTTGAGCGGGAAGACTGTGACGGTGGGGACTGTAACAGTCGAGGAGGTTCTCAGATTCGTGCGAGACGAGGCCGCAGGAGCTGCGAATGTCGCTTGAGCAGACGCCATCCTCGCGGAGCCAAGACGATCATCAGTCCGAGGACAATCCAGCCCGGAACGCTGAAGAACAGCGTCGACAGGATGCTCTTGGTCGAGCACACTTGCATGACCCAGAACAGTCGGTAATCACCGGTCAGGATCATCGTTCCGAACATGTCTGCGTGATAGGACAAGTGCCCCATCTCACGTTGCCACATGGCGCCGACGTAGTCGGTGATGCCGTTGCAGGAACTGGCGTAGGCGGCCGGCGTGCAGAGCACAGCGACCATTGCGACGGACCACGTTTTGATGCCGTGAAAGAGCTTCATGTCCGACCTCCTTTCATATGTAGTTGGACATAATTATATTACTAATTATTACTACTTTTGTAAAGGGTCTGTGTTGATAACTTTTTGCTATGCTTATATACATGAAAACTCGTGACAAAAAGATTACTGCGATGCAACAGTTACATGATGATATAGTCGCTCTTACACATTCACCGCTTTATTCGTACCGCACGATTAATAACTATATTCCTGTACTTGGTGAAGGATCGCTTGATGCGTCAATTGTTTTTGTTGGTGAAGCTCCGGGGGAGAAGGAGGCAAAGAGTGGTAGACCATTCTGTGGAAGGTCAGGTACATTACTTGATGAGATGCTCACATCTATTCATCTAAGCAGAGAGGTGGTCTATATTACTAATCTCGTGAAAGACAGACCGCCTGAAAATCGTGATCCGACAGATGATGAGATAGCGCTCTACGCACCATTTCTTGATAGACAACTGGCAATTATACAACCAAAGGTAATTGTGATGCTGGGGCGTATTAGTATGAAGTACCTCTTTACAAAAGGTGGTGTTGCAAATGAATTGCAACCAATTGGCCAAATGCACGGTCAGGTATATAAGGGAATGTTTGAATGGGGGGAGGCGACACTACTTCCGCTCTATCATCCAGCGGTTGCGCTCTATAATGGAAGTATGAGGCAAGTGCTCTTTGAAGATGTTAAGAATATTCTAAAATATCTCAAATGATATAGATATGGTAGTCTAAAGAGAGGTGTTCTGCTGTAGCTAGATATACAGGAGGTTTTCTAATGTATAAAGTTATCTACAACGATTTCCCTCCAGAATGCCCAGAGGGGACTCATGTTGCCATTGTCTTTGAGCACGAACTTTCAGGCGTGAGATCTGTTGTGCTCGCTGGGTTTGCTATTACCGAAAATGCGAAAATCATCCAGCGTAGTCTATACGAAAGCTACGCACAGGATCTTATGTCACCAGATGAAGAGGTGCGAAGATCCGCGCACAAAAGTATCACATCTCTTACGATAGATACAGAGAGACAAAAACAACTTATACAAATACTGAAAGGGTTGTCAAATGAATGATGATCTAGAAGATGTGAGTATGGGACGACCTCATGGGATGAGTCGTTTAACCCGATTACTCTTTCGTGAGTCCAGTCAGCGACCATTTCAACCACTTCATCAAGATGATGACCCTACGTGGCGACGTGCAAGTGGTGGAAGGGTTTGCCACCTGTGCGGGTGTGCGTATCGTGAGCATCCACTTTTTGAAAACTACGATACTCACCATCTTGAGCATGATTCACTCGATCATCGCTTGTGCGATGGGACGGTGGTACATCTCTGAAGCGCGACCAACGGTCGCGCTTTTTCTTTTGTATTTTCTAGTCCCTAGTTCCTAACTATTTAACACCTAGTCTAGTGATGTGCAGCTGATTTTTTGATAGTTTTCAGAAAAGATTCAAAGCGTCCTTTAGGCGGAAGACCATTATTTACATTCATTCTATCGCATATCTTGATATCAACTAGTTCAATGCCTGCAAATCCAAGTATTGCATATCGCCAGATAAGATTGATGGGCGTAAAGAATCTAATACAAGGAATACGATAATAAAATGCATATGATCCAGCTGTACAGAACACCTTTGCAATTTTACCTATTAGTAAGGGCTCTGCTTTTCCTTTCTCGTTATACTTGTATGCAAAGTGGGGTGCAAACATTGCATCTACCCAGTTTTTCATTCCAGCTGGCATTGACGCCCACCAAATAGGATGTACGAACACAAGCTCGTCTGCCCACGTGATCATCTCTTGCATCTTCTTAATTTTCTTCTGGTCATCTTCACTTAACGAATCTTTTTCAAAATTCATGTAAGGTAGTTCGTATTTTGTATCGTAGACATTGATTACATTCGCCGTATGTCCCAGTCGTTCAACTTCATTTCTATATGTTGTAGCAATCCGTTCTGTATGATTTTCTTTTCTCGGATGTCCTGTTACTATAAGTATTTTCATTACTTTTTAGTATATAGTGAATTGTTTATACTGAGGAGGGGATATAAGCTGGTGAATCACTTATTTTCTACTATGAACAACAATAGTTGTAAATTAAATGCTATGCTGAGATAACTTACGTAATTTTGCGTAAGTTGATGTTCTTTCTCAACTACGAAAGGTTTGCTGTGAATAAACTAATCAGATTGCTGGCAGCGCTCTTTGCGCTTGTCGCTTCTTTGGGTGTGAACGCCCAAGTCTCGTCAGCGATGTTCGACGAAAACTTAACCACGGACAACACCGTGTACCCACCAGTCACTTCGCTTGGCTTCGGTTGGAACAGCTGGTCTTGGGGTATTGCAACACCAACACTCGAAACACCCCCAACCCTATTCAAAGGGCAGAAGGCTGCGAAGATTGTGTTCAACGCTCCCTGGGGAGCATTTTCCCCAGGAGTTGTGGGTGGAAGCGGATATTTCAGTACCGTCGGCTACAAGGAGCTTAATCTCGCCATTTACAACGTGAGTGGCGGCAGTTCGCTCCACTTCATTGCAGGCACATCCGCCGGCTCAGGAACTGATCTGCTTTTGACAAGCTACAGCGAAACCAATACTATCCCAACTGGAAAGTGGACATGGTTTCGTATTCCGATTTCTCACTTGAATTTGGGGCCAAATCCGCAGATAAAATGGGTGGCAATTGAAGATCCGACAGGGTCGGCAACAATCTTTGTTGATGAACTTCGGTTCGATATCAACACGACTCTGTTTGAAGGTGTTGCTGGTACCAAAGGTCCAGGAACTTATTTGTTTTCCTGGGGTGGGCCTACGCCAACAATCGGTGGTACACCAGATAATTACTGGATCGATTTCACTCCAACAAGTGCATACGGAGGTATTCAGGTTCATGAGATCTATGCAGGGTGGACGATGCCTTCAGCAAGCTATACGCACGTAGCGGTTAATTTCCAAAAGACCACCTCAACTCAGAGGCTAAATGGTCAACTGGTTGATCACACCAATACTGTCGTTGGTTCAGTTGTAAATCTCGAAAATTACATCGTACCCTCTGCAACGACTGCAACACCCGGCAAATGGTATCGGGCCATGATTCCGCTCAGCGCCATTTTGGGTGGTAGTACAGCTGATATGGGTGGTTTCATTATCACTTCAAGTGAAGCAGTATCTTTCAAGATCGACGACGTAAAGTTCATTGACAACACGATGGGGATGATCATGCGGTTCCCTATCCAAACTGCCAACTATCCTCTCGGGGCCTATACACCTCAAAGAATAACTTCGATTCTTGATCACTATATGTCCACCCTTTATTCAAAGGAAGGGAAAATTGTTTCTTTCACAGGCGAAGAGTTTGAGGCAACTCCGGCTTACCCCATGTCTGCAGCTTCTCCGTGTTACCCGATAAAGTCAGGGTCATGGTCAGGTTTCTTGGCAAGTCTTTATGTGGGAACATCGGGAACCGGTGTTAAAAACTGCACCTCAGGCACAGCCTTGAACTATGACGCTCATCCTGGCTATGACTATAGCGCGATTACTGGAACTGTAGTGAGAGCGGCGGCAAGTGGTGTGGTTGTCAATCAGAACGGCGGTTGTGTGCCGAAAGGTATTAGCGAGGGATGTGCTGCGTGGGGAGCAATTGGTATCGACCACGGAAATGGGTTTATCAGTCAGTATCTTCACTTAAGCAGAATTGACGTTGTCCCAGGTCAAGCTGTTGTCGATGGTCAACAAATTGGTTTGTCAGGAAATATATCTCCACCAACTAAGCCTGTTGGTCAACATCTTCATTTCGAAACTCTTAAGCTGCGAAGTGGTTACAGCAATGATTATCAGCCAAACAGCTATGCGACTGTTGACCCTTATGGGTACAACGGCGCAACGGGAGTTCTCGATTACCTTGCAAATATCAACGGCACTCCCAGCTTTTGTCTGTGGTTGAGTGGTTGTCGTTTCTAATCAGTTTTCAAGTGTCTTTAACCGAACTCTAAAAAGTTCGGTTTTTTATGTTATAATCAAGCTCTTATGAAAAAAACGTATATAATTATAATCATTTTGTTTGTACTTTTTGGTTTGGCAGCCTTTTTCTACCAAAGTAAAGAAACGACGATTATAACGGATGATACTACTCAGTCAGCTACTACCACTACTACTGCTCCGGTTCAACCCACTCAAGAGTATCCATACGATAAACTTTCAGTAGCAGATAAAGCAGTCATTGATCGATATACGGAAAAGTATTCGGATGTATACACACCAATACTTGAAAGCTATAATAATAATGCATCACAAGCAAAGTCAACAATTCTAATAAAATATAGAGACGATAAAACTGTCGCATTTGCTGTCTTAAATGGCAAGGCTGGGCTTGATATAAGTATATATGATGTAAACACTCTTAACCGGCTAGACAAAAACCCTCTTGGAATGACTTTATTTGGTAATTTTGTTGAAACAGATAATTATATTGTAGTCGTATATGACACTCTTATACTTTATTATAAAAAAGGCTCAACTGATATAGTTACAATTACAAAGTCAGAGCTTAACCCAAGAACAGAAACATACGTCAAGCTCGGAGGATTTGGAAGCACTTATGATTTCACTTTTGATGAAGGCACTAAAACAATTACTGCTTCCATATTTAAACCAGAGAATAGAGAGGGTAAGGAAAACGCAAAGATTCGTACTGCAATATATAAAATTGATTAGCTTGATAAGAGAAAGCCCGCTTCGGCGGGCTTTCTCTTTTGTATCCACCACACCCAACCCCGCCATTTTAAAGCCGCGTGGAAGCGCGACGGCGCGGAACAGAGGTACTTTTTAGCAAAAAAGTACCGTGCTTTGAAAGGGCGGGGTTAAAAAGAAAAAACTTAAAAATTTAATACGAAAGATCTGTCGTATCGTCCTACAAAACCCCATATAAAATATTATCGTATTAAAATAATAATTGTCTTTAATAGAATTTGCTATTTTCTTCATTTACTGGTATTATAATCCAACTATTGACCCACGATTAAGTTACGAAAAATAGAGAGAAAGGTTTGCATACGTATCGAATACTTTGGGTTATTCGAACCAACTGGGGAATGAGAGAAAATTTTTATAAAAGTTTATTGTAACGTAACGTCACACGGATATAGAGAGCCGTGTGGCAACATCTGTCTTTATGCCAAAAACATATCTAACCGCCGGTGCTCGCCCACAAAAAACGTTTGCAAAGTACAGTACACCACTGACTGATATTCCTAACTTAGTTGAAAACCAGATTCTTTCATACAAGGACCTTACAGAAAAAGGCATAGTAGAAATTTTCCGTGAGTTCTCACCACTTCGTGATTACTCTGAGAAGAAATTCGATCTCGAGTTCATCTCTTTTGAACTCTCAGCTCCAAAGTACGATGAAGTGTACGCAAAGGAGAACAAGCTTACCTATGAGGCACCACTACGTGCTCGTGTGAAGCTCACCAACAAAATATTAAATACTACAAAAGAGCAGGAAATATTCATGGCGGATTTTCCACTGATGACTATTCATGGAACATTCATCATTAACGGTGTTGAGCGTGTAGTTGTACCACAACTTGCTCGATCATTCGGTGTATTCTTTGACTCAGAAGAATCAAAAGGAAAAAGATACTTCGGTGCAAAAATCATTCCATCTCGTGGTGTATGGATTGAACTTGGGACAGAAGCTGACGGTGGAGTATATGTTCGTATCGACAAGAAGCGTAAGTTCTCTGTCGTTGCACTTCTTCGCGTGCTTGGATTCACTACTGATGAACAAATAAAAGCAGCGTTTAATGATCATGAAGTAGCTTCACCAATTATTTCTGCTTTAGTTGAGCGTGATGAAGTAAAGACACTTCATGATGCATATATAGAGATCTACAAGAGACTTCGTGATGGTGATCTCGCTACTCCAGAAAACGCAAAGGAATACATTGACTCTATCGTGTCTCCTGAGCGTTATGACCTTTCTCCTGTTGGGCGTTTTCGTTTCAACAAGCGTTTTGGTAAGTCTATTGACCCTAAAGATAAAGAAGCACAACGCCGAACACTATCTAAGGAAGATATGGTGGATATCATTAAACACATTGTTGAACTAAACAATGATCCTAACGCAGAAGAGGATGATATTGACCACCTTGGATCACGTCGCGTTCGTTATGTAGGTGAAATGATGGCACAGAAGATTCGTACAGGTATGATGCAGATGAAGCGTAACATCCAAGACAAGATGTCTGTTATTGATACAGATACCACGCTTCCTATTGCTATCATCAACCAGCGTCCACTACAGGCTCGTATCAAAGAGTTCTTTACTACTAACCAGCTCTCACAGTTCATGAACCAAGAGAACTTGCTCGCTGAAGTTGAACACCTTCGTACTCTCTCTGCCCTTGGTCCTGGAGGTCTTACACGTGAGCGTGCTGGATTTGAAGTTCGTGACGTGCACACATCACACTATGGTCGTGTATGTCCTATCCACACCCCAGAAGGTCCGAACATCGGTCTTATCCTTCGTCTTTCTAACTATGCGCGTATCAATGATTTCGGTATCATCGAGACTCCATATGTAAAAGTAAAGGACGGAAAGATTACAAAAGAGATAGTATACATGAACGCACTTGAAGAAGAGCGTCACATTATCGCGCATGCTGGGAATAAGTATGACGAGAAAGGAAATCTACTAGGGGATGAAATTGAGATCCGTCGTGTTGGTCAGCCAGGACTTGCACCTAAGAGTGAAGTCGAGTTCATCGACGTAGCAACTAACCAAGCATTCTCTGTTGCAACCTCTATGATTCCATTCCTCGAGCACGATGACGCATCACGTGCACTCATGGGTTCAAACATGCAAAAGCAAGCAGTTCCACTTATGTGCCCAGAAGCGCCTCTTGTAGCTACAGGTATGGAAGGGGTTGCTGCAAAGCATATTGGACGTCTTGTTATAGCTGATGAAGCAGGAGAGATTAAGTATGTCGATGCTAAGAAGATAGTACTTAAGGCTGATAAAAAAGAATATGAGTACCCACTCATTAACTTTGCTCGAACAAACGCCTTTAACCTTTTCCACCAGAGACCTATTGTGTCACTTGGTGATAAAGTAAAGAAAGGCCAAGTACTAGCGGACGCTGCAACATCAGATAATGGACAGATTGCACTTGGGCATAACATTCGTGTGGCATTCATGTCATGGAATGGTGCGAACTACGAAGATGCGATCATTCTCTCAGAGAGACTCGTTAAGGAAAGTAAGTTTTCATCTATTCACATCGAAGAGTTCGTATGTAATGTACGTGATACGAAGTTAGGAGCAGAAGTCACAACACATGATATTCCAAACGTTGGAGAGAATAAGCTTAAGAACTTAGATGAGGACGGTATTATCCGTATCGGAGCAGAAGTTCGCCCAGGAGATATTCTCGTAGGTAAGATTACACCAAAGGGTGAGACAGAACTTACCCCAGAAGAGAGACTTCTTCGTTCAATCTTCGGTGAGAAGGTGCGTGATGTGAAGGACTCATCACTTCGTCTTGATCATGGTAAGCGTGGACGTATCATCGGAGTAAAAGTATTTTCTCGTGAACGAGGGGATCACCTTGAAAGTGGTATCATCAAGCGTATTCATATTGAAGTTGCGCAAGTGCGTAACATCTCAGTTGGAGATAAGCTTGCAGGCCGTCACGGTAACAAAGGTGTTATCTCAACAATCCTCCCAGTAGAAGAAATGCCGTTTGCAGCAGATGGGACTCCTATAGATATCATTCTTACACCGCTTGGTGTGCCATCACGTATGAACCTTGGACAGATTCTCGAGATGCACCTCGGTCTTGCAGCAGATTCTCTTGGATATCAAGCTATTGTTCCATCATTCCAAGGAGCAAGTGATGCTGAAATAAAAGAAGAACTTGTAAAAGCAGGGTATTCAGCATCAGGAACTATTCAGCTCTATGATGGACGAACAGGTGAAGCGTTTAATCAAGAGACTGCAGTTGGTGTGATGTATATTATGAAACTTCACCACATGGTTGAAGATAAGATTCACATGCGTTCGATTGGTCCATACTCACTTATCACTCAGCAACCACTTGGTGGAAAGGCTCAAGGTGGAGGTCAGCGCTTTGGGGAAATGGAAGTATGGGCGCTTGAAGGATACGGCGCATCACATATCTTACGTGAGATGCTAACAGTAAAGTCAGACGACATCGTAGGACGCTCTGCTGCATTTGATAGCATTATAAAAGGTGAAGATGTTCAAGAGCCTAACACACCAGCGTCGTTTACAGTGATGTTAAATACACTCCGTGGACTATCGCTTGATGTAGACCCTGTTAAGCCAGAGGGATACACAGAACAATTACTAGGTGAGACGTCTCTATAATTTCGTAACCAAACTACTATGAAAACAATCGATACAAATAATTTTGATAGCCTCGCGATTAAAATTGCATCTCCAGAAGCAGTTCGTTCTTGGTCATACGGTGAAGTTACAAAGCCAGAGACTATCAACTACCGTACAGGACGTTCCGAGCGTTACGGTCTTTTTGATGAAAGAATATTCGGTCCAGAAAAGGATTTCGAATGTTACTGTGGAAAGTACAAGCGTATTCGTTACAAGGGTATCATCTGTGAGAAGTGTGGTGTAGAAGTAACAAAATCTATCGTTCGTCGTGAACGTATGGGGCATATTGAACTTGCGTCTCCTGTTGCTCATATTTGGTTCCTTCGTACCGTACCATCACGTATCGCTCTTATCCTCGCTCAGCCAGTTGGAGATGTTGAGAAAGTTATTTACTTTGCTGGATATGTTATCAAGTCAGTTAACCAAGCTGCCAAGGAAGAGATACTTGCTAATCTAGACAGTGAGTTTAAGGCAAAGGTAAAGTCA
Organism: bacterium; assembly: GCA_027482685.1. Taxonomy (GTDB): domain Bacteria; phylum Patescibacteriota; class Minisyncoccia; order Phycocordibacterales; family UBA5272; genus UBA11704. The sequence goes on along the minus strand of JAIXVU010000008.1, from coordinate 85,999 downwards.
GCAAGTGATGAAAAAACTCAGGATAAGCTCCGCGAACTCCTCACTGCAACAAAGAAAGAGATAGAAGAGATCAAACCATGGAAGATTTTCGATGAGCTTACCTATCACCGCTTTGCAATGAAGTATGGGACATGTTTCGAAGCAGGTATCGGAGCAGAGGCTATCTATGAGATATTCAAGACAATTGATCTTAAAGATCTTGAAGGAAAGATAGTTGTTCAACTTGAGAAAGCTGGAGCTCTTGAGCGTGAGAAGGCTGAGAAGAGACTCTCACTTGTGCGTGCTTTCCAAAATGCAGGTATTCGTCCTGAGTGGATGTTTATGACTGTTATTCCAGTTATTCCTCCAGGTATTCGCCCTATGGTTGCTCTTGAAGGTGGACGCTATGCAGCATCAGATGTGAACGATCTTTATCGTCGAGTGATTAATCGTAACAATCGTCTTAAGAAGTTGATGGAAATTGGTGCGCCTGATGTTATTCTCCGTAACGAGAAGCGTATCTTGCAAGAAGCAGTTGATGCGCTTATTGATAACTCAGCACGTCATGGGCAAGATGCTGTTATGAGTCAATCACAGAAGCGTCAACTCAAGTCACTCTCTGATAACTTGAAAGGTAAGCAAGGGCTTCTCCGTGGTAACCTACTCGGTAAGCGTGTAGATTATTCAGCACGTTCTGTTATTGTGGTTGGTCCATCGCTCTCACTTAATGAGTGTGGTCTACCTAAGCATATGGCACTTGAGCTCTTCAAGCCGTTTGTTATTTCTAAGCTTCTTGAAAGAGAGCTGGCGTTTAACATTCGTGGTGCCAACAAATTGATTGAAGACGGAATACCTGAAGTGTGGGCAATTCTTGAAGAATGTATTGACGGAAAATATGTACTTCTTAACCGTGCTCCTACACTCCACCGCCTTGGTATCCAAGCATTTAATCCGAAGCTTATCGAAGGTAACGCTATCCAGCTTCATCCGCTTGTATGTCAGGCGTTTAACGCGGACTTCGATGGTGACCAGATGGCAGTACACTTACCACTTTCAGTTGCAGCACAAGAGGAAGCTCGTACACTAATGGCAGCTAACCGTAACCTCCTTAAGCCTGGATCAGGAGATTCTATTGTTAACCCTCGTATGGATATGGTGCTCGGTGCGTACTGGATGACTAAGCAGATTGATGGAGAGAAAGGTGAAGGAAAATATTTTGAAGCACCTAATGAAGCTATCACAGCGTATGACTTCGGTGTTGTTTCTTTCCGTGCCAAGATTTCTGTCATGCCAACTGATAAGGAGAAGTATGCGAAGTTTAATGGTGAGCGTTTCGAGACAACCGTTGGACGGCTACTTTTCAACTCTGTCTTCCCAAGTGACTTCCCATATATTAATGAAGAAGTAACAATCAAAAAGATGACAGCGATTATTGATGAAGTTATCTTGACTTACGGTCTTGAGACTGCGCCTTCTGTTATAGATAAGATAAAAGCCTTCGGGTATAAGTATGCGACAGTATCAGGTACAACATGGAATATCGACGCTGTAACCATTCCTAAAGAGAAGAAAGAACTTGTTGCTGAAGGTTGGTCAAAAGCTGCGCGTATTGAAAGTGATTATGAAGAGGGTCTTCTTTCACAAGAAGAACGTTATGAAAAAGTTATTGAAGTATGGCAAGGAGTGCGTGCACGTATCGAGAAGGCTCTTCCTGCAACAATAGCTAAACATGGTTCAGTGTATGACCTCATCACATCCGGTGCCCGTGGAACAATGGCACAGATTATTCAGATGGCTGGTATGAAGGGTATTATCGTTAACAACTCAGGACGTAACTTGGACTTCCCAGTTATCTCATCATACAAGGAAGGACTAACTCCACTTGAGTACTTCATCACTACTTATGGTGCTCGTAAGGGTAACTCAGATACCGCGCTTAAGACAGCGCAAGCAGGATATCTTACACGACGTCTCGTGGATGTGGCACAAGATGCAATCATTACTGAAATTGATTGTGGAACAAAAGAAAGCAAGCTTATTCGTAAAGAGAATGCTCTCGGTATTGAGGTGCCAATCTCTAAGAATATTCGTGGACGTGTTATCGCTGATGATATCAATGTTAATGGCGAAGTGCTCTTTAAGAAGAATCACCTTCTCAGTAAAGACGATGCGCTTGCAATAGAAGGAGCGGGTATTGTCGAGGTTAATGTATTTTCTCCACTTATGTGTCAGTCACTACATGGAATCTGTCAGAAGTGTTATGGTCTTGATATGGGGCGTAACAAGAAGGTAGATCTAGGTGAGGCAGTCGGTATCGTTGCAGCGCAAGCAATCGGAGAACCAGGAACACAGCTTACGATGCGTACCTTCCACTCAGGAGGTGTTGCAGGAGCAGACATTACACAAGGTCTTCCTCGTGTCGAAGAAATCTTCGAGCGTCGTATGCCTAAGAACCCAGCAATTATTGCTCACGAAAGTGGAGAGATAATCGGTATGCGTGATGAAGGGAAAGAAAAAGTTATTGTACTACTAGCAGATGATGATGGATCAAAGGGTAATAAGAGTGGTAAGCAAGTTGAGTACACGGTACCATTCCGTCGTCAATCAATCGTAAAGATTGGAGATAAGGTTAAGAAGGGTCAGATGTTAACAGATGGATCAGCAGATATTGATGAGCTCTTCAACTTTGCTGGTAAGGAAGTTGCAGAAGAGTACATTGTAGCTGAAATCAACAAAGTCTACGAACTTCAAGGTGCGTCTATCTCTCGTAAGCACGTCGAAGTTATCATCAAGCAAATGTTTGGACGTGTGAAGATAACTAATCCAGGAGATACACGTTTTACTCAGTCAGATGTTGTTGAAGTGTCAACCTTCCGCGCTGAAAACTCTCGTGTAAAAGCTCTTGGTCAAACAGAAGCAAAAGGTAGACATCTTGTACTTGGTATCACCGATGTTGCTCTATCAACTGACTCATGGCTATCAAGTGCATCATTCCAGAACACGACCAGAGTGCTCATCACAGCATCAACTCGTGGACAGGTTGATCAGCTACGAGGGCTGAAGGAGAATGTTATTATTGGACGCCTTATTCCAGCTGGTACAGGTCTTCGTAACAAGAAAGCATAACCGCTTTCAAAATTATTTCATCTGCTTTGTCGCTACGAAATTTTTGCACTCAACGTACAACCTAGTACGTCTCGTGCAAAAATTTTTAAGCTCCTCGCATCTAAAACAATTTTGAAACCGGCTGACGTTTACTGAAATACAAATAGAAAACAAAAGTGGCGCCGTAGGCGCCACTTTTGCATTTTTAAAAAACAAGGAATATTCTATAGATGTGTCTTGGCCAACTAACTGGAGTTCTTTATGCAAGTAATTGTTTTGGTACTGCTCTATAGTCTCCATGCTGAGTCTGGCCCGATGGTGACGCTTCATTACGAGACCGTGGCAGGGCTCAAGTCTCATGCTGCGTGCGTGACAGCTGGTGAACGAAAGATTGCGTCACCAGATGCAAAAAAGAAATACAAAGGCTATGCATGCCGTGTATATAAGAAGCACGAGTAATGTGTACATGTCGCATTACTTTGAAAAGCCGACTTGCAAGGTTGGCTTTTTGCTTTAGAATAGAAATTTTGTCAACTAGCAACTATTGACCATAAACTATACACTGTCTACATGAACCCCAAGGACCAGGTGAAGGAAAATCTCTCTATTGTTGATGTTGTATCTACGTATATCAGGCTTGAGAAGTCAGGAGCGCAATTTCGTGCGAGGTGTCCATTCCATAACGAACGTACGCCATCATTTTATGTTTCACCTGAACGAAAGAGTTTTCATTGTTTCGGATGCCAAGCGTCCGGTGACATCTTTTCTTTCGTGGAGAAAATTGAAAACATTCCGTTCTATGAAGCACTCAAGATACTAGCAGATCGTGCAGGGGTCTCGCTTATAGACTCACAGAAGAATAAAGAAGACACGAGACTCATCACACTTCTAAAAGACGCAACAGAGCATTTTGAAAATAATCTCGTCAAAAGCCCAGAAGCGAAACAGTATCTGATTGATCGTGGACTAACAGAAGAAACTATTAAGACATTCCACATAGGATATGCTCGTAATGAATGGCGAGATCTATTCACATATCTGGCAGGGAAGGGGTATACCCCAGAGGAGATGGAATTGTCCGGCGTGATGATACAAGCACTTGATGCACAAGGAAAGGTTAAAGGTTGGTATGATAGATTTCGCGGGCGTATCATGTTCCCGATACGAAATGTATCCGGCGCAACAGTTGGATATTCAGGTCGTATCATGCCACAATTCGTTGACCCGACGGTTGCGCAAGGGAAGTATGTTAACACACCAGAGACTGCGCTTTACCATAAGTCCAAGATATTATTTGGTTATGATACTGCAAAGAAAGAAATGTCACAGAGCAAGGCAGTTATTGTGGTAGAAGGGCAGATGGATCTCTGTATGAGCTATCAAGCAGGTGTTCATAATACTGTTGCAGTTTCAGGTACGGCGTTTACTGATGAACACATACATATTATTAAACGTTTTTGCGATACGGTTATACTTTCATTTGATACAGATACAGCAGGACAAAACGCTCTTAAGAAGACTGCGTTACTGTGCCTCCTTGGTGGGCTTGATGTCTATGTCGTCGGTGACATCGGAACGAAGGACCCAGCAGATTTAATTAAAGAAAATCCGAATGCATGGATAGATGCTGTAAAGAACAAGCGTCATGTAATAGAGCTGATGCTTGCAAAAATAATAGAGACAGAGGCTGACACACGCATCCAAGGACAGAAGATTGTATCCGACGTACTCCCATTTGTTCGTGCTCTTCAGTCTCCAATAGATAAAGCTCATTTCATAAAAGTCATCGCATCGCGCGCTTCTATTCCTGAGACTATTCTTACAGAAGAGTTACTTCGTGGTCAAACGGTAGCAAGAGAAGAAGAACAAGCAACTACTGTATATGTCCCAAAGAAAGAACGGCTAGCCCGTGAGATAGTAGCTCTTGCGACACTTATTGACGCTCTTAACGATGAGAGACTTATACAGCTTGGCATAGATATACATCAGTTCCCAGAAGCTATTATTCAAGAAGAAATGTTTAGTCTTGAGGAAAAGGTTGTAGGTGATAAGGCAAAATATTTTGACGATCTCCTTGCAACATGTAAACGTGAAGTACATAAAGAAAAAACAGAAGAGCTCAAGCAATCTCTACGTGACCCCTCTGCAAACCATGAATCAATTTTGAAAGAATTAGATGCTCACATAAAAAGTGGACAACAGGCCTAGACTTTTAGGGTTCTTTGTAGTATAATCCCGTGTACACGTCCTATGGCGAAAAAAGTTTCTTCAAAATCAAAGAGTGTACAGAAAAAAACTACAGCGAAAAGCGTAGCAACAAAAGCAAAAGCTAAGAAGGCGGTAAAGGTAGTCAAAAAAACAAAGTCAACCTCTACCCCTCTCACCAAGAAGTCACAAGCTGTGACAAAGGTATCCTCAAAGAAGACAACGAAAGTCATATCAAAATCTAAAACAGTTACAACCAAGAAAGCTGTAACCAAGAAACAACCAGTCAAGAAAGTTTCTCCAAAGGTTGAAGTAAAGCCTAAGTACAAGCCAAAGGCATTTACCATAAAGACTGGCCCAAGTAAGCCAAAAGCCGAAGTAAAGACTAAGAAAGTTCTTACAAGAGATCAGAACGAAGAAGAACTCCTTGCAAAAGGTAAGGAGCGTGGTTTCATCACATATGATGAGATTATTCGTTATTTTCCAACAATCGAGACGGATATTTTATATCTAGAAGAATTATATGAAAAGATATCAAGTGCAGGTATAGATATTCTAGAAGGAGGTAACCTTCTGGATATGGATGATGACCTTACCAAACTTGCTGGCAGTGATAGTACTCATGATAGTATCCAGATGTACCTTCGTGAGATTGGTCAGTACCCACTCATCTCAGGGGATAACGAGCGTGAGCTTGCTGTCCGTATCGAAAAAGGTGATCCAGAGGCAACAGCATTACTTGCAAAGGCTAACCTTCGTCTTGTTGTTTCCATTGCAAAGAAATATGTTGGACGTAGTTCTGACTTAACACTACTTGATCTTATTCAAGAGGGTAATCTCGGCCTATTTAAGGCAGTAGAAAAGTTCGACTGGAACAAGGGGTTCAAGTTCTCAACCTATGCGACATGGTGGATTAGACAAGCTATCACACGAGCACTCGCTGATCAGTCACGTACTATCCGTATCCCTGTGCACATGGTAGAAACTATTGCTAAGTACAAGCAAGTCGTTCGTCGTCTCTCACAGGACCTTGGACGCGACCCGCTTGCAGAAGAAATTGCGATGGAGATGGGAGTGGATGTAGAGAAGATACACGTTATAGAAAATATCAACCAAGATACTGTTTCTCTTGAGAAGCCAATCGGTGATGATGATGACAAGTCAACACTTGGTGAATTTATCGCAGATGATAAGATACTCTCACCAGACGCCGAAGCGTCACATCGAATACTTGCAGATCAGATTAACGAGATACTAGATGATCTTTCACCGAAGGAACGCAAGATAGTAGAAATGCGTAATGGATTAGGTGAGTTTGATGGTGTGATGCATACACTAGAAGAGGTAGGTGCGGAGTTCGGTGTTACACGCGAGCGTATCAGACAGATTGAGGCAAAAGTACATGAAAAAATACGAAGTCACGATAAAGCAGAACGATTAAGAAATTATTAAGAAACTAACAAAATTGTAATGATAGAAAAGAGCGACGCCTGTCAGCGTCGCTCTTTTGTTATACATTTGTATCTGGGTTTCAACTATTAACTATTAACTGGTTAGTTACAAACTTGGTATCCTCCATACCAGTAACATGTATTGTTATTATCGTTAAAAATGTAGTTTCCTGGGTACCATCCACCTATATCGCGATTGTATCTATATGTCTGATATTGACTAGCTGGTGCGACATAGTAACTATATGTTGGTTGTGTATAGTACGTCTGATATTGATATGATGGGTAATTATATGTAGTTGTGCAGTTATAACTTACAACTGACGTTGTGCGAGTATATCCATTATAGTAATAGGTATAACATCCGCTGGTGTAGGTATAACTCTGAGGCTGAGATACTACATAATTAGCATTATAACTATTATTGTAGTTAGCATTAGTATTATAGTAAGAGTAATTATTATATGTATACGGATATGACTCTGTATAGTATGCGGAAGCAGTTGAGAAAAACCCAAAGAATAAAGCAATCGATACCCCTAGTGTTGCAATATATGTTTTCATATACGGTCATTATAATCTTTTTCTACAACTTCGCAAGCTTTTAGAAAGTTAATAAAAACCTTGCAAAATAAAGGGAAATGTGGTATTATATAGCCCATGTTAATCGATCACGTAACTCTCAATATCTCTGCAGGGAAAGGTGGTGATGGTGTCGTCCGTTGGAGACGCGAGAAGGGTGTTCCGTATGGCGGACCAGCAGGAGGAGATGGTGGACGTGGAGGAGATATATACTTTCGCGTTATACGTGATATCCAAGCACTTGCAGTGTATAAACATAAAAAAGACTGGACAGCAGATGAAGGTGAGGCAGGGCAAAAGCGTAGTATGCATGGAAGTGACGCAAAGGATCTTTACTTACAGATACCGATTGGATCAGTGGTGCATAATCGTGAGTATGATATTACAAAAGAGTATACAGAAGAAGGAGACTTCCTTATTTTGCGTGGTGGAAAAGGCGGCCTAGGGAATGAGAACTTTAAGTCCTCCACTAATCGTACACCAGAAGAGTTTACAAAAGGTGAGAAAGGAGAATTCGCAACATTTGATATTGAACTTAAACTCATCGCGGATGTTGGTGTTATTGGATTACCGAATGCTGGAAAGTCTTCTCTTCTAAACGCGCTTACTCGAGCAGGAGCAAAGATTGGAGATTATCCGTTTACAACACTTGAACCTAACTTGGGTGCGTACTTCGGGTACGTTCTTGCGGATATCCCAGGACTTATTGAAGGCGCAAGTGACGGTAAGGGACTCGGGCATAAGTTCTTGCGACATATTACACGCACTCATGCGCTCGTGCATCTTGTATCTGCGGAGAATGATGATGTTGGAGCAGTGTATACGACTATTCGTAACGAACTCGGTGCATATGATAAAAAGCTTCTTACGAAAGATGAGATCGTTGTTCTTTCAAAGACTGATACGATAGATACAAGTGAAGTAGAAAAGAAAGTAAAAGAATTAAAGAAAGCCTCAAAAGCAAAAGTTGTTTATACACTATCTTTGTATGAAGATGAAACTATCAAGCTATTTGGTGATGTGCTTACTGCATCACTTAAGAATGCAAAGTAGTCAGGTAAATGTATTTGCAATTTTTCGAACAGTTATTTTTGTAACAAATCTGTTTTTGACCCAGGAGTAAATAGTCCCAAATGTTCCACTTCTTGCCCCATGCATTTTGCAAGCGTGTACGCTACAGAGTTAGAGTTCTCTGTCTCATTACGCAATGAGAATCCAAGTGGTGGGTAGGGGGTGTTCTTTGTATTGATTCTATCCTTACAACTTCCTGCTTGCGCCCAAAGAGCATACATCGCTTGCTCGCTACCTTGTGCAAGAATGATACGAGGGAAGCGTTTCTCTGCTTGATAGTTACGCGGGCTATCAAACTCCCATACTTGCAGCACGTCAGTACTTTTTGCACCAATATACTTCCACGTACCTTTCTCTCTATCAGTGGCTAATCCATGCAACTCACGCACAATAGTTCGGTCACTGTTTCGTAACACCAAGTAGTTGTGTCCTGCAAGCCCAAACACTAGAGGATGTTGCATAATTTCTATACTCCATACTCCATTAGGTAGTTCTGACATAGGGCGTACTATTGGGTTGTGTGTAAGCATATAAAAGAAAGACAGGAATATAAGACTAAATACTAAGTCTTTAGTAAATCTTTTCGTGAATAGTCGCTTAAGGAATGTTGGTGAAGGATTCTGTTCTTCCATCGTCTCTATAGTATACAACTAGGTGAGAGCTTCTTTTAATAACTGTTGGAACAGTGATGGGTTACCCGCGCCTTTACTCTTCTTCATACACTGTCCAACGAAGTACATGAACATACTTTCTTTTCCACTCTTGTATTCTGCTACTTGCTTCTCACTTTCTGCAAGGACTTCTGCTACGATTTTCTTCAGTAGCTCTGGGTCATTTTTTTGGATCAAGCCTTTTTCTTCAGCTAGCTTTTTGATATCAATCTCTTGGCCATTCATAACATATGGAAGAAGATCTTTCGCGCCACGAGATGAAAGTTCACCATCTAGGGTCATATTGATGAGAACAGAGAATGTTCTTGGAGCCGGGAGTGTACTCTCTGATAATTCTTTATTTTCTTTTTTAAGTAGGCCTAAAACATCACTGATAAGATAGTTAGCAGCTGCTTGTACATGAGCCTTTGATACTTCTTTTAAGCCATCTTTATCCCACATATCAAAGTGTGTGATAGTGTTATCAAAATATCTTGCAAGCGCTACGTTATCAATCAATATTTCAACAACGTCATCTTTTAAGTTGTATGAGAGATAGCGAGCTTTTTTTGCGCTCGGTAACTCTGGAAGCGAATTCTTAATTGACTCGATATCAAAAAGTTTACTTAGATACAATTTTGGCAAATCTGGATCTGGGAAATAACGATAGTCATGAGCATTTTCTTTTTTACGCTGACTGAATGTTTCTTGCTTGTTCTCGTCCCATCCACGAGTCTCTTGTACAACTTTTCCTCCTGACTCAATCAAGTCTATGTGACGCTCAACCTCGTACTTGATAGCACTTTCAACTGCAGCGAATGAATTGATGTTCTTCACTTCTACTTTTGTACCGAACTTGTTCGGGTCGGTTGATACAGAGATATTGGCTTCTATACGCATCTGACCCATTTCCATGTTAGCCTCTGATGCACCGACATAGCGGAGGATACGTTGTAACTCACGAGCAAAGTCTCCCGCTTGCTCTGCAGAATGTACTACAGGTTCTGTTACGAGTTCCATAAGTGGCACTCCAGCTCGGTTATAGTTAACGAGTGTTGTGCCATTATCATGCGATGAGCTTGCTGTATCTTCTTCGAGGTGGATACGAGTAAGCTCTACCCCGTTGATGGAGCCACCAGATACGATAGGGAGTTTATATTGTGATAGTTGGTAGCCTTTCGGAATATCTGGATAAAAGTAGTTTTTGCGATCAAATTCTGTAAAGTCTGCGATGGTAGCACCAACCGCAGTACCTACAGTTATCACTTTCTTAATAGCTTCCTTATTAGCTACGGGAAGAGTGCCAGGGTGAGCCATACATACCTCGCAAATGTTAACGTTAGGGCGATTCTCTCGTGGGTCGTTCTTACAACCACACCACATCTTAGAGTTAGTGTGGAGTTCGGCATGGACTTCTAGTCCTATGGTAGTGAGGTATTTTGACATGTATTATATTCTAACACCGTTTGACATATATGTTAAATAGTTGTATAATAAATTAAGGTGTCTTTGAGAATGTTTTGGATAGTCCAAAACTGCAAAGGCAAGGAGACTTTTCATGGACAATGATGCAAAAAAGACCCACGGCGGTCGTTTGTTCCTTGCAACCTGGGCGAATCGTTACCCTCTCGTTTTTATCCTCGCCCTCGGGCGATTTCTGTTCTATGTCTGTAGGTTCCAATGGACCGAAGCATGTCTTTCCACGGCAAGTTCTTTCTATTCTGCATGCGGATATGCTGTGCGTGAGACGAAAGGGATCAAGAGGCTACTTCTGATTCTCGTCGGAGGTGGTGGGGCGCTTGTCTTTACTTTGCTTACTTTCTGGGGAAAGTTCTTCTACACGATTTTTTCGCCAAGAAAGGTGTGGAGTTATTTCAGCCCCACAGAGCTTGATGTGCTTGGAAGTATCTTCACGCAAGCGAAGTGTTATGGGTTTGCACACCAATGCTTCATGTCAATTCGAGAGCGGAGCCTAGTGACTGATGCAACAGTTGCTCTCTCTTGCAAGTGGTATGCAAAGAATCCACGCATCCGTCCGGAGGATGTAGAAAGACTCAAGAAGAAGGTTGTGGCCCTCATCAATGCTCACCCTGAGTGGGATGAAACAATCCTGTCTCGTCTCTGGGATTTCATCGGGGAAGAGAAAAAAGTAATCGAATCACGCAGAGCAATCGCACAGATGATTGCTAAAGGCACCCTTTGAACACAGTCTTCCAGAGGGCGAAGCCCGGCCGCTTGCGGCCGGGCTTTTACTATTTTAAAGAAACTTTTTGAGTGAATAATAGAGATTCATACTTTTTATTCCAGGTTATCTGTCTCTTTGCATAACGCCAAATCGCAGTGAATAATTTTTCTTTCATTACCTCGTACGTTATTTCATTCTTGAGATACATATTCATCCATGCATATTCGAGCCCAAGAGATGTCATACGAGTGTCCGGGATGGCGCGCGACCGAAGGGCGCGCGCCTCGTCTAACATATTACTTTCTAATCTTTTTTCTAATCGTGTATGTATGCGCATTCGTAACTGTTCTTTTGTTGGAGACATGATGTACATAGTAACGTTATAACGTAGAATAGGGTGAGTTAGTCGGGGCACAACACCAAGAGTATCTATTATCTCAAGAGCACGTATGAGGCGTACTCTATTGTTATGATCGATATCCTCTGCACGATGTTTATCACGTGTGAGCAATTCATTAAACAATTCTTGTGTACTCTTTTTCTCTAGCTCTGCACGAAGTTTACTATTTGGTGGCACTTCTGCAAATGTATTAGTAAAGATAAGTGCATCAATGTATTGCCCTGTACCTCCACAAATAATCGGTGTTTTGCCACGGGCAAGTATCTCATCAATAAGAGGGGATGCGATTTTTTTATATCGAGCTACAGAGAATACATCTGCTACATCACATACATCTATCATATGGTGGGGTATTCCTTTCATCTCTTGTTGCGTGATTTTCCCTGTGCCTATATCTAACCCTTTATATACTTGACGAGAATCAGCGGAGATAATCTCTCCGTTATGTTGTAGCGCTAGATCTACCGCAAAGTCGCTTTTACCACTTGCTGTTGGTCCAATAACTACGATTATAGATGGTAGTGGTTGAGAGTCTTCTTTCATATGGTATATACTACAGGGTAATTAGTAATTATTCCAAATACATGTTGTTACTTTATACAAAAGACAATTGTGAGTATTGTGCGAAGGTGAAAAATGTTTTTCATGAACGTAGTGTTGTCTATGAAGAAAGAAATATAAAGAATCCAGAGTTTTTAAAAGAAGTGCAGTCACATAATGCACGCACAATGCCGTTTCTTGTAGACACAAGTGCAAATGTTGCCATGGGCGAGTCAGATGCAATCATTGACTATGCAAGCGAGCATGCGTTCTAGAGGATTATACCGATTATCTAAAAGAAATGTTTCTATAGAGATATGAAAAAGGACTGGGCTCATCGAGAGTACCAGTCCTCTTGTTCTAAAAATCTTGCATAGCCTTGATATGCTACGCAGTGTTGAGGGTTATGAGACAGCGCTTGAGATCTCGGTCTCTTGCCTGAAGATGCTGTCAGCATTCTCGGCGATCGACTTCTTCTCTGGCTTCTTTTCGGGTGTCAGATACCTGTGGCAGATATTGACCGCATTGTAGCGACGTCCTTCCGCCATCCCTTTCACCCACACGCCATCACCGCCAAGTGGATTTCTTTGGGTGTCTGTCGGTGGCGCAACGACGATGAAGGTCATCCGCATGAGCTCTTCATCGGTGGTCGTCGGATCTGCTCCGAGTCGGCCGCGAACCGTTGCAAGCTTCTCACGGTTGATGTCAGGCTTGAGCACAAGAATTGTGCCAAGCCGGTACTCTACCGCGTTCCTCTTTTTACCCATTGTAAGGATCTCCTTAATTACTCCGAAAATGGAGAACATTACTCTACCATGAAGTATGTTTAAGGTAAAGGAAAACCCGCACGAAGCGCGGGTCGGTTGCAGGAAGGTATATCTTTTGATTTAAAGCAGAGAGCTGTTTAAGGACTCCGCTCACGTTGATATTCCTTTCGGTGATGCTGATGTTTGTGGCGGGATGACATATTTACTGGAGAAAACGAAGTGCAGTGCACCCTTTGTTGTTAGGATTATTTCCTCATTATCTACTTCTACTAGGTCATTTCGAACAGCAAGCCGTATCAAAAGATTCATACCTCTTGGAGAAATGTTTCGTTGATACACTGACGACAGTAGGTTACGAACTTCATCAACGGTCGGGGCTTTTAATCCCTTTGCAAACCTTGAGTACTCATGTACACAAGTAATCAAGAGAAGGATGATATGCCCATCATCTTTTTTTGGGGATTGAACTTGCATGAGATTTCTCTTCATAAGAATACTCCTAAAGTAGATATGTACAACCAAGATTACATTACTACATAAATGCGAATGTGTAAATGATGTGTTATAATCGATACACACAAAAAATGCCGGAGTGGCGGAATGGTAGACGCGCGCGACTCAAAATCGCGTATCACAAGGTGTGTGGGTTCAAGTCCCACCTCCGGCACTTGAAATGAAAGCCTTGTTAGGTAAAATAAATTTTACTTTTAATTTTTAACAAGGAAAGTTTTCAGAACTTTTAAATTGACACTAACTGTTTTAAATTGTAGTATGAGTATATGTGTCAATGTTGATACATCGTTCGTATTGCTTAACGCTACGCAACGTAACTTTGTCCTTTACGGAGAGTGTTATGAATACCTCAACTTCACAACGTCGTCCAATTGCCGTAGCCTTGGCCAACCGCTTCCTCTGGCAGCTTTTTGCTTACCGATACTTGGGATCACGTTTTTCTAGGCGATATAAATGTTTTTCCGAGAGAGCTTTCATTTTGCCCCAAAAAAGATGTCTGGAAAGATGGAGCTCAAATCGAAGGGGATACGAAGCTTATTTCTTACTTTGAGTATTCAATCGGCTCTTGTGTAATTCTTGGAATGACTAGAGATACCTGTGAAGGTGCTGAGTTGTGGTACCCAAATTCCATTGTGCTCGATATGCGCATCCTTCGTAGAGATCTTGTTGATCGGCATGGATCTCCGCGATTGATTACTCCACCAATCAAGGTTTGGAATAAGAAGTTCTAGAATTGACTCTGTCTGAAAGGAAACTTCCTTCGGGCAGTTTTCTTTTTATATTTAAACAACTTGTTCAAGTCTTTCTATACATATTCTTAATATAAGGTGAGTATCTATATAGTTCAGAAAGCCACGCTTGTCACGCGCAACTATTTATCTACAGCGTTATAGTTCTCACATGCTATACTCATCTAACATAAGAAGTAGAAACATCATGGGACAAGTAGAAACATCAATTTTTTGGATAGAGACAGATAAGATAGTACCTAACCCGTATCAACCACGGCGAGAATTTGACGAGGATAGACTACGCGAGCTATCAGACAGTATCCGTCAGTACGGAGTACTACAGCCACTTGTTGTATCTCGTCAAGAGACGCATCTACCTGACGGTAGTATAAAAGTAGAGTATGAACTCATTGCCGGAGAGCGTAGATTGCGTGCTTCTAAACTCGCAGGTATCAGCCAAGTACCTGTCGTTGTGCGTACGGGGGATGATAGTCGTGCGAAGCTTGAGCTTGCTATCATTGAGAATCTACAACGTGAGGACTTGAATGCTGTAGAGCGTGCACAGTCATTCCAACGTCTTGCAGATGAGTTCAAGCTCAACTGGACAGAAGTTGGCAAAAAAGTTGGTAAGAGTCGTGAGTACGTATCTAACACTGTGCGTATACTCATGCTTCCACAAGATATACTGGATGCACTATCAAAGCGTCAGATAACAGAGGGACATACACGACCACTGCTTATGCTCATTGATCGCCCACAGGAACAAATGACACTCTTTAAGGAAATGATGGTGCGCAAGATGACTGTACGTGAGGCAGAGCAGATAGCACGACGTATAGCATTTGAAAAAGTTCGCAAGAAGGATCTCTTCATGACACCAGAGGTTGTCGATATGGAGGAGAAGTTAGCAGAGACACTTGGCACACGCGTACAGATAGAGCCACGAGAACGAGGTGGGCGTATTTGGATTGACTACTTTTCACATGAGGAATTGCTCGCACTATCTATTGCTATCAGAAAAGGTGGAGAGCAGAAGACTCACAAGGGGATGTTCGATACGTTAAAAGATGAAGACATGAAGACATTACAAGAGGTAGGAGGAAGTCCGCGAGCTGTTAAACCAGTTACCGCAATGGAGTTCACTCATCTTGGACATCAAGAAATAGTACATGAGATCCCAAAAGAAACAGTTCAGGGTTCTCTTGTAGTTACAAGTGAGATGCCGATACAAACTTCTAGCGAAGCGATAGAGCTTGATAACGTAGATCCAGAGAACATAGATATTATGGAAAGCGACGATGATACTGGAGCCTTTGGTGGGGATGATAGATCGATTGATGAAGTAAAGAGCGATGAGCAGAACGAAGACCTCTATAATATTTCTAAGTTTACAGTATAAAAATTCTAATGTGCACAAAACAAAAGGCGTAGATACCCAGATGGTATCTACGCCTTTGCATATGAGGTCTTCCGCTTGTCCTAGACCTCGGTGTCTACTCGAGGATTCACCTCGAGCTGATGAATGATCATTCGCATGAACCGCGCCGCGCGCTCGCTCAAGAGAGCCTGGACCACATCTTCACTGGGGTACTTTTTTCGCATCGCTGTGATGACCTCCTCGATTCCGCTCGGCACTACTTCAGCGAGGAAAATGCTACCGTCTGGCTTCTTGCACCAGTCAGGGAGTTCTTCCCTCGCAAGGTACTCCCGAAAGATGTCCATCAGACCGTCTCCAGTCAGACGTTTTTTGATGTCCACAACAGCTTTTGGGTTCACGGGGGTATAGAGAGTGTTCATTATCAGGGTTTCCTTTCAAGGAAGTTGAAGTGAAGCTAGGACTACCTTTTACATAATAACATATTTTTTATAAAAGTAAAGTTTTTCTACTTAAATGTTATTCATAAATTATGTACGTCTTTTACTATAGTTATCTCATGACAAAAGGATATATACCGCCATTAGATTGTGAATTAATTATGAGTGAATAAGTGAAAACCGCTTGAATGCATTTGCATTCAAGCGGTTCTGTGCATAAGGTTAAACGGTTAAGAATGTGCTTTGTTCATTTCATCAAAAATGCATCGTAGTGCAAGCGCACCACGGTCAGATGCGAGCATTTGTGCAATATGTTTACTGCCAACAACATCCTGTAGTATTGCCATGGCTTTAAAGATGGGGTCATCTTTTGAATTGTTTCCTAAGACACGTTTGATCACATCTGGATCAGGTTTCTTCCCAGTTGAAATCGTGTACGCGATTAAACTAGAGATGTTGTTGATAATTACAGGCGGGGTAACCGTTGTGGTAATTGCCATTTTATTTCCAGTACGTTCCAGTGGTATGGATAAAGATCTGATGTGCATCATATCATTAAGTGCCGAAAAAGTATATACAACTTGCCTTTGTATTATATGAAGAAAAAAGAATCTATATAAAATGACAGTATAGTGGCGCGTGAAGCATGTCTTCTTTAGTAGATTATCTGTCTACACGCCACCAGCTACGCACTACATTTATTTACCTTGTGAGTAATTTATCAAGCGCTGTTCCGTGTTCTTTGATATACGCTCTGATGCGACGTTTCGCAAGTGTCGTCTTTGTAATGTCTAGCCACTTACGTTTTGGAGATGCGCTTCCTTTTACTTCTATCTCTATCACGTCGCGGTTTTTGAGTTGTGTATTAAGGGGGACTAACTTGCCATTTACTTTTGCTGAAGCGATATGATCACCGATGTCAGAGTGAACAGCATATGCAAAGTCAATCGGTGTTGACCCTTCAGGCAGATCTATCACGTCACCTTTTGGAGTGAGTACAAATACACGACTTTGGAAGAAGTCAGTTTTTAGATTATTCATGAAATCTTGATGATGCTCTACATCTTTTTGCCACTCTAAGAGCTCTTTGGTCCAGCCAGTTTTTTTGATGAGCTCTTCTTTGCTTGCATGTTTACCTAGCTCTTTATATGAAAGATGGGATGCGATACCGTATTCTGCCTCACGATGCATATCTTGTGTACGTATCTGTATCTCAAGAGTATTACCATATCCAGAAAAGATTGTAGTATGTAGTGATCTATAACCATTAGGCTTAGGAACAGCGATATAATCCTTGAATCTCCCTGGTACTGGACGATAGAGTCCATGTATCACACCGAGTGCTTGGTAACAGTCACCAACTGTAGGCACGATGATACGAAGTGCAACAACATCGTGAACCTTGCTAATATCCATCTTATAACGTTTGAGCTTCTGCCAAAGAGAATACAAATGCTTTACACGGTAGTCGATACGTTCTATCTCAACATCAAAAATAGTGAGTTCTTCACCAAGCGCAGTAACTATTTTTTCTAATTGTTCATCTGATATTGGCTTGATGCTTTCAAAAAGTTCCACTGTCTTTTTGTAATCATCTGGATAGACATAGGGGAAGGCCGCGTCTTCTAGTTGGGTCTTGAGTCGTCCCATACCTAAGCGGTCAGCGAGGCGAGCGTGTATCTCAAGCGTTTCAAGTGCGATACGTTTCTGCTTCTCAGGGGATACATACTGAAGTGTCTGTATGTTGTGTAATCTATCGCAGAGTTTTATAACAACAACACGTATATCATCAGCCATTGCAACGAAGAACTTACGCAGTGACTCTACGTGACGCTCAGCACCGGTATAGCGTAACTTACCAAGTTTCGTCACACCTTCTACAAGTTTAGTAATATGCTCACCGAACTCTTTAGACATTTCAACATCTGTTACATTAGTATCTTCTAGTACATCATGCATGATACCGGCTGCAATCGTATCAGCGTCCATCTTAAGCATTGCTAAGTTAACCCCTGTCTCAAACACATGGTTATAATATGGTTCACCAGATTTGCGAAGTTGACCTTCATGGGCCTTTTCTGCAAATTTGCATGCACGAGTTATCAAATGCTTATCAGCGTCTCCAATGTCAGGAAGTAGCGCAAATATACGGTTCGGGTCGGTGTTGTGAATAGTTACAGTGTCCATCTATTAACAATACCATATAGTAGGGTAGAGTTTCTAGTATTTATTTAATGAAATGAAGAGCGCTACAGAGGATGTTGTGTAGCGCTTTTACCGAGAATTAATAAGTTAAGTATATGAGTGTTCACACAACACTCCTTAGTAGCAAAGTTAGTTACAAGTAAAAGTACAGCATTTGTATTTCAGCTACACCTAACCCCAGCCTTTCAAAGCCGCGTGGAAGCGCGACGGCGCGGAACAGAGACAATTTCTAGCAAGAAATTGTCGTGCTTTGAAAGTGTAGGGTTAAAAAGAAAACTTTAATAAAATTATTTCACGAAATACTTGCCGTATCTAAGAAAAGATTTTTTCTAAAATAATTGAAGTTTTTACTTCTTCTCAACTTTATCTAATTTGTGAGGATTATGATTCGGACACAACTTATCAGAGCATCGCTCAGGGATAGTCTTTGTCCCTTCCATCATGAGTTCTCCACAAAGAGTGCCGTCAACCTTTTTCCATGTACAACGATTACCCGTTGGTCTTGTTTTTACGATATGTTTACAGTCAGGATAGTTAGAACAAGAATAGAATACCCCAAAACGTCCTTTTCGTTCTTCCATGTATCCATCTTTACACTTGTTACAACTTACTCCTGTTGAGTTCGCTTTGCGCATCTCCTCATCTTGTTCTATATATTTACATTTCGGATAGTTAGAGCATGCGATGAACTTACCATAACGGCCATCTCGTTCCATGAGGTCTCCTTTTTCACACTTTGGACATTTCTTGTCTAACTTCTTCGGTCCTTCCATTACGCTACCGTCTAACTTTCGCGCGCCCATACAATCTGGGTATTTTGAACATGAGTAGAACTTACCATTTTTTGAAAGCTTAACAACCATTGGAGAGTTACACAGTGGACAGAGGATGTCTTCTGGTGCGTCACCCATGTTAGTCGCTTTTTCTAGTTTTGCTTTTGATTTTACATCTTTAATAAATGGTCCGTAAAAATCTTTTAATATTTTTAGGTATGTTGCTTTACCTTCTGCAATTGTATCTAGCTTGTCTTCCATATCCGCAGTGAAGGTGTCGCTAATGTATGACGCAAAATGGTCCTCTAGAAATGAGATAACAACTTCACCGGTATCCGTCGGATGAAGGGACTTGTTTATCTTATCAACGTAGCCGCGTGCTTCGATTGTCGAAATGATGGATGCATAGGTCGAAGGACGGCCAATACCACGCTTCTCAAGTTCCTTTACTAGTCCTGCCTCGGTGTAGCGATGTGGAGGTTCAGTCTGCTTTTCTATTGATTGAAGAGTTTTGAGATTGAGTTCATCCCCGACTTTGAGTTCCGGTAAGATGACATCATCTCCGCGAGCATCCTGATCAACTAACAACCATCCAGGATATACAACAACAGAACCAGTCACAGAAAAATTCGGTATGCTTTTATTGGTTATGTTAGCACTTACCTTGCTACGTTTGAGTTTCGCATCTTTCATCTGACTCGACACTGTTCTCTCCCAGATGAGAGAGTAGAGTCGCTTCTCGTCATCTGTACTCCCGCCACTTCTTGTCATTGCATGTGTTGGACGGATTGCTTCATGGGCTTCTTGGGCATTCTTGGACTTTGTCTTGTACTGACGAATTTGCAATACGTCATGACCGAAGTTTTTTTCTATCACCTTACCAATCTCACCAAGAGCATCTTTTGAAATAGTAGTACTATCAGTACGCATGTACGTAATCAATCCTTTCTCGTATAATTTTTGTGCGATACCCATCGTACGTGATGGAGCGTATCCGAGCCGTGATGATGCCGCCTGCTGTAGTGTAGACGTTGTAAAAGGAGCTTTTGGTGAACGACTAACTTCTGTACTTTCAACAGCTACAACTTCCCAACTGTTCGCACGACCAGCTTTTACAATTCTCTCAGCCTCTGTCTTTTCTTTTGGTTGTATATCACATTCAAGTAACAGTGTGTAACTTTTACTTTCTTTCATCCTGCCAACGGTTCCGAACTCTCCTGCGATAACGTAATATGTTTCTGGGATGAATGCTCGTATCTCACGTTCACGTTCCATGATGATACGTAGCGCAGGGGATTGCACACGGCCTGCTGAGAGCCCATAACGTACCTTTTGCCAGATGATACCTGATAAGTCATATCCCACGAGACGGTCAAGCACTCGACGAGCTTCTTGAGCTTCTTTTAGGTTCATGTCGATATCGCGTGGGTGCTTGAGGGCTTCCTTTACTGCTTTCTCGGTAATCTCATTGAATGTTACACGCTTAGCATTGTGTAAGTTACACGCTTCACGGATATGCCATGCTATTGCTTCTCCTTCACGGTCGGGGTCGGTTGCGAGGATGACTTCGTTTGATTTTTTTGCAAGAGACTTAATGTCTGATATAACCTTTTCTTTGCCTACACTCACTTCGTAGTGAGGGACGAATCCTGCTTCTATATCCACTGCTTTCTTGTTACTCTTTGGAAGATCTCGTACATGTCCAACAGAGGCACGTACTTCGTACGCACCATCTAGGTACTTTGCAATAGTTTTCGCCTTTGAGGGGCTTTCTACGATGAGGAGTTTCATAAAAACTAGGTGTTAGGGACTAGGGGTTAGGCAGTTTAGAGATTTGTTGACTTAGCGAAGTATACATAAGTATACATTATTTTTTTAACATATACTGTATTTTTGTAGTAGCTAGACCCTAGTCCCTAAAGTCTAAGCCCTAGAATACTACACTATCTTTCGTACTTCGCCAAATGTCTCTTCTATAATTCCTTTAAGTTCAAGTGTAGAAAGTGTCATCATAAACACATCCGGTGCAAGCTTAGAGCGAATAAGAAGAGCGTCTTTTTCTAGTGGTTCTGTGAGATGTATGACGATACTTTTTTCATCAGCTGTTAGTTCTATATCTTCATCACCTTTTTCTTTTTTCGTAAGATGGAGAAGAGAATATATATCATCTGTAGTAGCTATCATATATGCTCCATCACGGATAAGGAGATTGGTACCAAGTGATGTTGGTGAAAGTATCTCTCCAGGGATGGCTCCTATATCACGACCAAGTTCAAGTGCTTGTCGTGCAGTGATTAACGTGCCAGATTTTTCTTCTGCTTCTGCTACAAGTACAGCGTCAGATAATGCTGCCATCACTCGGTTGCGTGCAGGGAATGTCCATGGAGCAGCTTTTGTGTCTGGTGGAAACTCAGAGAGAAGAACACCACCCTGGTCTAGTATGTTCTCGGCAAGGTGCTTGTGTGAGGCAGGGTAGATAGCAGTTGTTGCGATACCGCTCCCTGGGACTGCGATGGTTTGTAGAGTATTACTAAGAGCTGACTGATGCGCGAGGCTATCAATACCAAGAGCTAGTCCAGAAAGTATGATGACCTCTTCCTTGTTAAGGGACGAGATGATTTTTTCAAGTGCGAGTTTACCATAACGAGTATGCTTGCGTGAGCCTACAACAGTGAGGACGCGAGGTGTTGCACGACCGTACTCGTCTATTGTTACATTAGGTAGGGTGCCACGAATGTATAGTTGCTTCGGTATATCATGAAGCTGAAGTAATCGGGCAAGCAGAGGATGGGAATGGAAGTCTTTTTGTTCTATACAGATTATTTCTGAAGGGGTCATTGTAAAGTTAAGTATATAGGAAATGAAATGGGGTGTAAAAATGGGTTCATTTTTCGAAAATGAGGGGTTCGATACGTAAGATATCTTGTATAAAAACTTATCATATTTTTTTGTAACCCACCATTTCAAGGCACGTAAATTTCTTGCTAGAAATTATCTCTCTTCTGCGCCGTCGCACTACACAAGGCTTTGAAAAGGCGGGGTTGGAGATGGCTAACAATACGACTTCAATACAAAACAAAAGAAGGCTACCCGTTCTTTCCGCGCACATGAGGTTGTGGTCTCGCGGTAAAACGAGAACACATTCTATGTACACGAAAGCGGGTAGCCTTCGGTGATTTTTACGTGTTGTCATCACGGAGGGGATGCTACTCCCTCAGCTTTTTCGCCGCCCACCCAATGAAGAGCAGGACAACAATTGCTGTTGCAATCCAGGTTCCGATGTCGTGGGCGATCAGCTTTGCCACACTGATATCTCCCGCTCGACGAGCGAGCTCGGTGGATGCGTTGCCGATTCCTCGTGCAATGGACAAGAGGAATTCCTCGATGGCGACCCCGATGAGGATGACACCGATAACGACCGCTCCGATGATGAGCAGGATTGCGCCGGGCTTTAGACCTCCGGCCTTTGGTGCTGGGTCAGACATGCTTATCCTTTCTACCGGTTACATCCGGTGGTTGATGACCATGGGTAGCCGTCTTGGCAGACAGCTCCATTGGGCGGGATCAGAACAGTGCGGCCGTCGAGCCGTTTTGCCCTCTCCAAGTCTGCTTGCGCACGAAGTTTTTCCGCTTCGAGTCTTTCAAGCGCGAGACGGTAGGCTCGTTCTTCACGAGCTCCATCCGTCTGACTGTATTCTTGTGCGCGCTGGGTGCGCGCATCAGTGTCATACTTCCCCCAGAGGTGGAGGAAAATGACGAGCATCGCCACGAGAACGCCGACAACGAACACCTGGGTGGCGTTGTTGCTCTTTGTTGCCGATGCCGGTGCGGCAGACCTACTGCCAACGGTTGTGGGGAGTCCAGCCATGTTTTTTCTCTCCTGTAGTTGATGTGCCTTCACCTGGAGGGCGGGATAGGAATTTGTCGCGATGCACCCTTCGGTGCTGCGACTTGAGAGGATGATTCTGCAATGACTCTTTTGTTGTCAAAGTAGAGTATCATTCCTCCCACAACAACAAGCCAAAAAACTGAGCTCACTCCAAACCTGAAGAGAAACCCCTTCAGATCAAATGCGCTGTTTTCTTCTTTCTTGCCATCGGTGACCGATGACGGAGGGGGTGAGGCATATCCACCAATGTCACGTGACGAATCGGTAGCATGTCTCACAGTCGGGGCCGGTGGTAGCGTGAGGGTTGGGGTGGTGCTGGGCACCTTTCCAACCCCCAGCTTCCCAAGTAGTTCATCGAGAACTACTTTTGGCGCCTCAGGATTTTTTTCATCATTCATCTTTCCTCCAAACGGTGGAATTAGTTGCTTAAACTTATACAACATTCAAACAACATCTGTTTACTATCTTACACTATTTACACTTTTTTGTCAAGCTTTCGTATAGGTCTCTGATATCATATAAAAAAGAAAACAGCCACGAAGTTTTCACCTCGTGGCTGTGCAAAGACTAGACCTGCATCGCTAGTCATATGAGATCAGAAACAAACAAGCCCACCATACTGTGACGAAGGTAATGAGCCTTGTGGAAGGGTACGCGCCAATATACCGTCACTCTGCCTGTCATAGGTGTTCCAGTTGGCACGGAGTATGCCCCAGGTGCCCTTGCGTAGTTGTGAACTATTGGGGAACAACAGACTGCGTTCGTTCTCGGGAAGGTATGCGCTCTTCACACGGTATAGAATGGACTCTTCCATGTTGATGACGTACCGTGGTGGAACACTGGAGGATAGCCTTACCTCTTTTCCTGCAGGCACTATCTTGCAGGATGATGGAGGTAGGGTAACAGGTGCTTCACTTTCACCTTCTACATACCAGAAGTATTTGAGACCGTCTACATCTCGGTAGTAGTACTGCACTCCTGAGGTCTTGACCACCTCCATGAAGTCTGCACGTGATGGATATCTCGGCACTTGCCCCACAGCAAGGTTGACGGTATACCCATTGATGACAGGAGGTTGTTGGCGAGGCATTGTAGCCGCACTCTCTACTACTTGCGGCTGGCGATTATTATTAGTTATCATCTTGGCCTTTGCCGCACTTTGTTCACCAGATTGATATGTGATCACTTGTTCAGTTTGGGGGAAGTATCCCTGTCGCTGTTGCATGAACCACCCTAACGCAAGACCGATTACCATGAGAATACTACCAATCTTCTGGTAGCGTAGTTCGCTCTGTGGGTTGTAGCTAAAGACCCAACTAATAAAATTCTCAGTTAGCCTCGCGAAGGTCTGTTGCCAATACCCAACCGTTGAATTGATGTTGTAACGTGGCAAGCGATGATCCAAGAAGACATAATTATCTTCTTGTGGTGTTACCGGACGGATAGGGATCTCACTTGTACTTGCGTGCTTCATCGTCCAACCAAGAGGGACGCCAATGACATTAAATGGAGGGAAAAGTGTGGGGATAAGGTACATACCATCTCCCCACTTCACATATGAGCCATCAGCATGACGAACCGCCTTACCGAAAAAGGCAAGGTAGCCATGTGACCCAACATCATTCACGCCGAATCTACTAAAGAGCAGCCCAGCAAGAAAGAACCATGTTCCCCAGTGGTAACTCGCTTGTTGAAACGGTGACCCTGTGAAGTACAGCAGATAGAAATACATCGAGATTGACGTCATCACAAGAGCGATGACACAACCTTACGCTTTTGTGATACGCATGATTACCCTTTCAATAGAGATGAGTTGAATTGCTTGCTTTTTTTGTAAAAGAGCAAAAAGATATTTCCGACCTTATCCTCTCATACCATAGACATATTTGCAAATTAGTTGTGTTATTAAAATTATGTTAGATAGAATACAAATAAGGCGCCGAAGGCGCCTCTTCTGTATTCATTTTTGATTCTATTTGTTAGAGATGCAGGCGGGAGATTCTTCGACAAGTAAACTTTTGCCGTCGCAGAAGTTTCTCACCGACCGCCGCTCGCTATTTTTCTTGGTAGAAAAATATAGCTCCGCGCTTCGACTCTCGACAGACAGCACGCAGGTGCTGTCTTCCTGCGCCTTAAAAAACGCTTCGCTATTTTTTGAGATGCAGGCGGGAGTCGAACCCGCGAATGGCGGTTTTGCAAACCGCAGCGTTAGGCCTCTTCGCCACTGCATCATTCTTTATTCAAATATTCTAACAACTATTTCTTACTTCTGCATCCTAACGCTACGGTTTAACCGCAGAGCTATTTCATACATTTCGCTGCGCTCATGGACCTTTTCGCCACTGCATCATTCTTTCTTGAAATCACATTTCAAAAAGTTTTTTCATTCTAACATATTTTCTCAGGAGACTCTAGAATAATTTACCATTGCATGGTATAGTATGTCTCACATAAATGCCCCTATAGCTCAGCTGGTAGAGCATCGGACTCTTAATCCGCAGGTCGTAGGTTCGATCCCTACTGGGGGCACCATAATAAAAACACTTACCTTGTAATCATGGGAAGTGTTTTTATTATCAGCGACAACAGAGCAAATGAACTGCTTCATTTGCGTAAGGGATCGAATAGGGGTCGCGAAACTACTTCGAGCAACGCGAGGTAGTTTTGTGACCGAACTCCCTACTGGGGGCACAACAGTAGAACAAAGCGCTTGGTAGGCCAAGTGCTTTTGTTCTAGAAAGCAAACTTCTTTGCTTTTGCACTGTTGTGCCAGCCGCAGCAATGTTTTAGAAAAGTTTGAATTTCTTACTTTTCTAAAACGTGCGATGCGGGGCTGCGAGTACTTACGAGCAACTCACACGCGGTGCGATTAGTGCAGTTAGTAACTCGTGACCACAGTATCTATATAGTACTCTCTATCCTCTTGCTATACTTTTAATATGACCTTCATACAAAAGTATTTTCCACATTTATTACTAAGTATTTATGTTGTTGAATTCATCGCACTTGGTATCAACCCGTATTCACGTGATGTGTGGTATGCAGAAAATCTTCCGATTGTAGCGATTGTCCTATTCCTCGTTGTTCTCTATATTCGTGGTATTAGATTTTCTAATCTCGCATATTTCTTTATGTTCATTTTGCCGTTTCTTCAT
Source organism: bacterium (assembly GCA_027482685.1). GTDB lineage: Bacteria > Patescibacteriota > Minisyncoccia > Phycocordibacterales > UBA5272 > UBA11704. The sequence goes on along the minus strand of JAIXVU010000008.1, from coordinate 59,983 downwards.
ACAATAGGCGGACACTATACATTTGAGCGTGTGCCGTTTGACTGGTTTAATAATTTTTTCGGGTTTGAGAGAAATATGTTCGATAGGGTTGGGCACTTCACGACAGGCTTCTTTGCATATGGACTCATGGAGTATGTTTTGAAATATAAGAAAGTAGCTACGAAGTTCTGGGCATTCTTTCTCTCTGTATGCTTCATTGGCACTCTTGCTATGGTCTATGAACTTATTGAATGGCAGTACGCGGTTAAGGCAGGGGGTGAGGCTGGTATCGCATTCCTCGGATCTCAAGGGGATATATGGGATGCACAAAAGGATATGCTGATGGACACACTCGGTGCGATATTTGTATCAACTATTGGATTATTCACATTAAAGGTTGTAAAGTAATTATCGATTCCTTTGTTTCAGAAAATTTGTTAGAATAGTCAAGCACTCTAGATTTGCCCGGGTGATGGAATGGTAGACATAGAGGACTTAAAATCCTCAGCACATTGTGCGTGCGGGTTCGAGTCCCGCCCTGGGCACTATGTAAAAAATACGTACACATATGTACGTATTTTTTACATAGTGCCCAGGGAGCACACCAACTGCTTGGTGTGCGTTGAGGCTTGAAGGGCCGCAGTGATGTTTCGCTAGCAAGCGAAACCACGAGGGGCGGGCTGCGAGTTTCTTGGGCGTCGGCGAAAGAAAACTTGTAGCCGAGTCCCGCCCTGGGCACTATCAAATTATAGCTAAATCCTAAGGTACATCTTTTATGCCTTCTTTTAGAACATAACTGCTATACTGATTAGTATGATAATAACTTTGTTTGTTATCGTCCTTGTGCTTGTTATTTGGTCTATATACAGTTACTTTGCTTCACGTGTTGAGCAGGCGGAATATTCAGTTGTGAAAAATGAAAAAGAATACGAGATACGAAGTTATCCATCACACATTGTGGCTCAAACCACAGTGACTGGATCATATAGTGAGTCGATGAACAAAGGCTTCACCATCGTCGCTAGCTATATATTCGGAGCAAATACAAAAAAGCAAAATATTGCAATGACATCTCCTGTAGTTATGCAAGAAGGAGGATCAGAGAAAATTGCAATGACTGCACCTGTTGTCGTAGGTAACGAAAAAGAAACAAGGACAATATCTTTTGGGATGCCAAAGTCATATACACCAGATACTCTTCCTACACCAACTGATGAAAGGGTTAAGATTGTCGAAGTTCCAGCCAAACAAGTTGCTGTAATTAGATTTTCTGGATACAGAACTGATACTCGTATAGAGACGATGGAAAAGAAATTACTTGATCTATTATCTAAAGATACAATAGAGATCATTGGGAAGCCATCATATGCGGGGTATAACGCACCATGGACTCCACCATGGATGACTCGTAACGAAGTGTTAATTGAAATACGGTAATGACTACAACCTATGGTGTAGTCTTGATAAGTCTCATGTGTGCAAGGGTTCTTCTTGCTAAATATTACAACTAGTATGCAAAGAGAAATTACTATCTCTTGGCTTAAGTTTTATGGACCTATCATACTTATAGTACTCATTACTATCGGATGGGGAATATTCTTTCATTTCGTTTCTCCTGATTCGCTAGTGCAGAAGATTGGCATACAAAATTCATACTTAGTTGCGTTTATTGTCTCGGCTATTTGCGGATTTTCATCCATTACCAGTACGACCTTTTACGTCACAATCGGAGCCCTTGCAAAAGGTGGGGCTAATCCGCTTCTACTTGGTATCACAGGTGGCCTTGGTGTATGTCTGAGTGATTTTATTTTCTATTATGTCATAAGTAGAAGTACATATATTATAGATAGGCATTGGAAAAAAGTAACAGACTTTACAGCAAGAGCAATAAAGATACTGCCTGACTGGATGTTACATATATTCATCTTTTGTTATAGTGCGTTCTTCCCAGCCCCTAATGATATCTTGCTCGTTGGTCTCGCGTTTGGTAAAGTGCCATTTAGACAGATAGCGCCGTATCTCTTCGCAGGAGATATTGTATCAACGCTTCTCGTTGCGTATCTATTACGATAACTTCTTGTAGAAATATTTTTAGACAGTAAACCCGTCCGGCACCTTTGCCTCAAAAATATATTCCTTCCCATCAACCATAAACGATAGTGATTGTGCGTGTAGCATGATTCGTGTAGCAGGGAAGGTGCTACCATATGCGATGTCACCAACAATAGCATGTCCGATTGATGACATGTGTGCACGTAACTGATGTGTCCTACCAGTGACGGGGTGTAGCTCTACGAGCGTTGTTTCCGCATTTCTTTGTATCACCTTAACTTTAGTTACAGCATCGCGCAGTTCTCCACGAGGGTTGCTAGGATTGACCACTTGCTTGTAGCCTTTCTTTTCTCTCCCCAGTGGTGCATCAATTGTAAAAGAGTCTTCTTTAATAATTCTCTCGACTACTGCAACGTATACTTTTGTAACAGGCTGTGCTCCGTCTTTTCTCTGGAACTGCTTTTGAAGCGCATCAAATGATTGCTGGTTTTTCGCAACCACCATCACACCAGAGGTATCACGGTCGAGTTTATGTACGATACCACCAAGGGCTATCTCACGGCCATCTTGAAGCGTTATAGTGTTATTTATAGAAAAAGATTCTGGTATATGAATACGTAAAAAATCAATAAGTGTTGACTCATCAGAAAAATCAAACGGATGCACAACAAGACCTGAGGGTTTATCGATAACTAATATATTGTTATCCTCGAATATAATAGGGATAATCATAGCGTGCCCCAATATTGTGTCTTTCTGAATTTTCATTATATAGTAATGATATCAAATCTTCTATACAGCAATTACAAAGATTTATAAAATAAATTAAAGGGTATGAATATATGGAAATGGGCTTTCGGGTTCAAATTGTCTATAAGTCCAATCAATTAATTTATCCCCGACTTTTGCTACTGTGTGAGGTGTTCCTTTGATATTAGCATGAGAAACTCCAACCACACCTTGCTCAATCATTTCAGGTGTAATTACCTCAGTATCATTTAAAAATTTAATGAACTCCCAAGATACTTCCAAACACTGCCATTTGGCATTATTTGTATCGGAGAGATTAATGTGTGATTTTGAAAAATCACTTACAGCTTTATCTAGTTTTATTTTGAACTCAGAATTCTCAAATGTATTTTTAAAAGGACTTTCGGCTTGTTGTATTGTGGGTGATGTTTGTTCAAATCTATTCATATTTATATTATACCTTAATCATAAGGACTTGGTCACAAAACTACCTCGCTCTGCTCGAAGTGGTTTCGTGACCTCGTATTCAAGTCCTTCCGCAAACAAAGCAAGTTTGTTTGCTTCTATAGAAACACAGTCAATACAAAAGACAGACCTTGAAAGTCTGTCTTTTGTATTTATGTGCCCGGGAAAGGACTTGGTCACAAAACTTCTCCTCGCAAGCTCGTCGATAAAGTTTCGCGACCTCTATTCAAGTCCTTCCGCATGTGACGCAGGTCACATGCTTCAAATGCTCACAGAATAATAAATACCCATACTGATTACAGTATGGGTATTTATTATTCTGTGCAGAGTATCATACCACACTTGAACTTTTTGAAATACTAATAAATAACCTTGAAGTAGTAAAGATTTGGAATAAGTCTATGAAAGAGTTTCTGTCTAAAGAGTATGCCAAAGACACTCTAATTATTACTTATTAAGCATGGTATACTTTTAGTATATGAGAAAAGACAACTTAACAGATGTAGTTCAACATCTTCCAAAAACTCCAGTAAGTACAGGTACTTTGCCACAGCAAGTAACAAGTGGGGATGGGAGAGTTGTAACTCTTGGAATAGAAAAGAGATAGTTTTGTATATACAAAGGAGTTATTGAACTTATTATATAGTAGTAATAAGGTGTTTTCCTCTATGTGATATAATTAAACTGCCCAAAAACCAATAAGAAATAAATCAAAAACCCACAAGGGTTAACTACTGATTGTGTACAGCATAGGCATCCTATGCGGAGAACATAATCAGTAGTTAATCTATTGGTTTTTGGGCACTCCGCTATATGGGGTGCCTATTTTGTTTTTTATATAGCTCTTAAAAATTAATTTTAACAACTTAATAATATGAATACAGTAAATCAAGATATTTGGAAGAAAGTTTTAGGTAACAGTGAAGAAGTTAAAGAAGAGTTTTCAGTCGGTGATAAATATAGAATTTTTTATATGATTATTTGGTTAGTTATATCTTTACCATTTTTCACAATAGGGGCTCCTCTTTTTGTTTTATTCTACTTCTTATTTTACGTTAAACGAGCAAATGTCTATGCTTTTACTAATAAAAGAGTTTTAATCCACCGAGGATGGTTGTCAACAAGTTTGGTGAGTATTGACTACAACAAGATAACTGATACGTATGTTTCTGAACCATTCCTACAAAGAGTCTTTACCAAATCGGGGATTATTTCTATTGATACTGCTGGAACTGGGGGGCAAGAAGTGGTGTTAAGGAACGTTGCTAATCCTTACAAGTTGAAAAAATTATTAGATGAACTAAAAGATAAAACTCGCTAACAGTCTTATGAAAAACCATAAAGATGCTATTAAGGATTATAAGAAAGATTTAGTTTTGGCATATAAAAATAACCCAAAATTAAACGAGTCTGGCACTAGATTACTTATAAATGATTTTTTAAGAAACGTACTCGGATACTCTCAAAATGAAGAGATTAAAACTGAGTATGAAATAAGTGGTGGTTATGCTGATTATGTTATTCAAACAGGTAAGAAAAAGAGGATGGTTGTAGAAGTTAAGTCGCTAGGTATAAAACTAAATGAAAATCACCTAAGGCAAAGTTTGGGTTACTCAGCTAGTGAGGGTATAGACTGGATACTACTCTTAAATGGTAAACAGTTTCAGCTCTATAAGGTTATGTTTGCAAAGCCAGTCTACACAAAACTTGTTTTTGATTTAGATTTACTCAATGAAAAAGATTACAAAGACTGTTTTACTTTGTTTGAACTTATTACTAAAAAAGCTATTTCAAAGAATTTACTTGATATTTATTGGAAAAAAGTTGACAGTTTGTCGCCAGTTTCATTATCAAAATACTTATTTGATGAGTCGGTTATTAAGCTTCTAAAGAAAAACCTAAAAAGTAAGACAGGGGTAAACTTTTCTAGTGAAGATATTTTAGAATCTGTTTACCAAATAATTACTACAACCTTAGATGTTTCTAAGCCAAAAGCAAAGACCGAGCTAAAGAAAAAAGCAAAGTTGGTAGAAATTGTACAGAGCGCTCAACCCCCTGTGATTCTCACAGAAGAAACTATGCCAGAGTAATTTACGGGTACTAATGAATTTGCTCAAAGAATAAACATATACACTTTCTCTGTATTATTTTGTTATTTTTTATTATGATATACATATGCAAAGCAGTGAAAGAAATAGTGAAACAATATCAAAAGACGGTACTTTGCGGGGAAGTAATCCTAAAAGTAAAAGTAACTTGAAACCTTTCCAAAAGGGTCAGTCAGGCAACCCGAATGGAAGACAAAAAGGGGTGAGAAATTATAGCACTCTCATAGATTTGGCAATGGAAAGAATTGCTATAAATTATGTAAATCAATATAACGAAACACATAAAGATAAATTTACTTTGGAAGATATAGATATTGAACAAATTATACTTATTCAACTTATAAACAAAGCAAGAAATGGTGACATAAAGGCTATTCAAATTTTCTTTGACCGTCTATATGGAAAACCAAGAGTAATGCCACAAGATTCAAGTAATTTATACTATGATTCTGAGGCAAACATATTAAAAATTAAAGAACAAAAAAAGAAAGCGCTAGATATGCTTGATAAATGGGGTAGTGTAAAACGCTAAACAAAGTACTCTTTTTATTAATAATGGTCAATTTTGGAACAACCAAGAGTGCTTCAGCTTTATTTTCTAGCCGTCTTTTCTCTTTTGTATTGTGATAATATAACAGCATGTCAGATTTTCCAAAAACACCTGAAGAGTTAGCTGAATTATTGAGGTTAGCAATACCAATAAACGGCAGAGATGTAGACACAGCAAAATTGAAATATGTAATCTATGCAAGAAAGTCAACGGATGAAGAAAGTAAACAAGTTTTTTCAATTGAGGACCAGGTTGATAAATGTGTTGAATTTGCTGAAAGAAACGAATTAAAGAAGGTGGATATTCTTATAGAAAAAAGGTCTGCTAAAGAGCCAGATATACGACCCATTTTTAGAGAAATGTTAAATGGATTAAAAAGTGGTAAGTACGACGGAATAATTGCTTGGCATCCAGATAGGTTATCCAGAAATATGAAAGAGGCGGGAGAGGTTATAGATTTGCTTGATAAGCACATCATAGCAGATTTGAAGTTTCCTAGTTTTTCATTTACGAATGATACGAGTGGAAAAATGTTACTAGGCATTACTTTTGTTCTCTCAAAAGAATACTCCGATAAATTATCAGATGATGTTATGCGTGGCAATGAAAAAAGTATTGAAAGAGGTGCTTATGTAAACAAAGCAAAGAATGGTTATTTCAAAGATAGAAATAGTAATCTTATACCAAATGGTGAAAACTTTGTTTTGTTGCAAAACGCTTTTCAGCTTCGCCTTGAAGGAAAGACTTTTGATGAAATATGTGATTACTTAAAGGATAATAACTATTATCACTCAAATACAGAAACATCTCCTAAAGTTTATGGAATGACCAAACAAAGGTTGTTAACAATAATGAAAGACCCAGTATATACAGGCATTCTTATGTATGGAAAAGGTGTGGTTGTTAATCTCATAAAAATACAAGGCTTCATTCCTATGATTACAGTTGATGAATTTTTTAGAATAAATAAACTAACTGGTAATTCAGAATTTATTAAACTTTCCAAGAGATATAAAAAAGGAGATAACAAGAAAGCTAATTTAATGACTGGAATGATTATTTGTGGTGACTGCAATGAAGCGTTAACACCTGGAATAACAAGCAAAAAACTAAAGAACGGCTCTGAGGGGTACTTTTATTACAGATGTGATACAGTGGAATGCCCTCAAAGAAATAAATCTATAAGAGCTAAAGAGATAATAGGATTTGCAACTGACTATCTAGAACAAAAACCTTTTTCAAGTAAAGGGAGTTATGACCATTTTGTTAATGAGATGAAAAATGTTTTATCAAAAAATTCTGGGATATTGAAAAATAACATTTTGGTGTTATCAAAACAAATAAACTATTTAAAGGAAAGGTTTGAACAAGTGAAAGATTTACTTGTAGGAAATGAGTCGGATAATATAAAAGATTATTATAGAAATGACATTGTAAAGATTGAGGCAAGTATTAAAGATAAAGAAAAAGAGATAACTAAACTTAAAAAGTTATTAGACAACGAAAAAGATGGAATTATTACTTATTCTGAATTTATTAAACTTATGGAAAAAGTCCCAGAAAACATACCTAAAATGACACAAATGAGTGATTTAGACTATATAATGAGGAAAATCTTCTTGAACTTTTATGTTAAGGATAAAAAACCTTATAAACAAACACTTAATCCACCTTTTGACTCTCTTGAGAATCAAAATGTACTAAAGGGTGCCCGGGAAAGGACTTGAACCTTCATGAGTTGCCTCGCTTGCTCCTAAGGCAAGTGCGTCTACCAATTTCGCCACCCGGGCATATTTACTTTTTGAAAACTGTTAAGAGATTATAGCGTAAAAATGTATTTTTTGCGAATACTGAAAATGCATTACAAATAAAAAAGCTCCACCGCACGACGGTTAGTCGGGGTGGAGCGTGTTTGTGGCTCGCATTGCACGAGCCACTTGGCCGATCAGGCAGACTTGCTGCCGGAGCTGGCCTTGTTGGTGTTGTAGCCCGCAATGGCTTCGCCGATATCCTTCGGGCTCATACCGGCTTCACGCAAGCTCTTGATGAGCTGGGTGATGTTGTCCTGTTCGGGAGAGACCGTTCCGGTCATCACCGGTGCGGGTTGCGCGACCGGCTTGGGGGCAGGGGTCGGGGCGACGGTCTGAGCGACCGGAGTCTCGACCTTCTTGGAGGGGACCAGTGTGAGTACCGATGCCACCTTCTGATTTGCCCGCCCTTCCTTGCGGAGGCGCTGGTGGGCAGCCAGGAGCCCGGATATTACCACCTCACGGTGGGTGCCGTTCAGCAGCACAGACCGCATGGCGGTGAGCGACGGTCCAAAGACCGAGTTGAGCTGAGCCTCGCTCAAGGTCTCGGGCAACAGCCCGCCGGAAGCCCAGAGGACGGTGCCCTTGATCACCTTGCCAGCGAGCTCATGCCCGCCACCGACGTGGCCGAAGCGAAGCTCGAGTGCGCCGTTGCTGACGCTAACGCCGACGACGATGCTCTTCTCGAGATCGTTGCCGATCCGGAACTCCACGAAGCAGTTCTCGAGGGTGAGTGCCTCGAACGCGTCGCTGATGTTCCGGTTCGCTCGGGCGAAGATTTCGCGATCTTCGCCGACGTACTTGCCGGACTCCTTCTCGTCATCCAAGCGCTTCTTGAGCGCGCGGGTCTGCTCGTCAGTCATCTCCGAAGCGATGTGCTTCCACATCGCTTCCTGCTTGTCGGCGAAAAACTGGTTCTTCGCTCCGTTACGAAGCGGCGAGGTGAACTCGTCCAGCGTGAGCGACCACAAGGGAAGGAAGATGTTCTCTCCCCGCGTGGTGTAGCCGGTGAGAGCCTGGTCTTCCGCTGCGCGAAGGGTCAGGCCCTTCTGGGTGACCTCGAAGAGGTTGCCCTCCCCGACACCGATGACGTGGCCAGTGGCCACGCGGCCGTTGATCATGTCGTCGATGGTCGCCGTCGCAACGACAACCTTCTCGACCGGCAGAGCGGTCAGGTCGGCGAACGACTTGACCGCACCGCCTTCGACAGCGGCGACTTTCTTTCGACGGAGCTTCGCGTCCTGCGACTGCTTTTCGCGTTCAGCGATGCTCTTGCTGTCACCGCGTCCGTCAGCACCCTTGTTCTTCGGCATGAATTTTCTCCTGACCCGCTACAGTAAATGCGGGAAAAGTCAATGAACTTACCGGATCTCTATCAAGGTTTTTACTTCCCCAATAGTCCAGTGAATATAGTATACACTATTTTGTACTTTTGTCAAGTTAAGTGCCTGTGATGATATTGACAAAGTACTTAATTATGCTATAATACGCCGACGACTAATCGCGTTCACCCTGATTGGGTAGCAAAAACCGAATAGCCGCCGTAGTTCCCTGTAATGAATTCTCAAATAAGGAGTCCCGACATGGGCAAGCAGAATTTCCGTGACGACAGCAACGACGACGAAACAAACGGCCGTGCTCGCCGCACCGGTCGCCGCGGCCACACCGGCCGCACCGGCAGGAGCGCTCTGACGCATGGTGACATCGCGTCGCAGTTGGCCACGGCCGCCGGCAACAACCCCGACCTGACTGTTATGGTCGAGCGCACGTCTGCCACGAGTGACCCCGTCAAGGAGACGCTCAAGAACGCAGCCATCCGGTTGCAGGCCACGGAGGATTTTCTTCTCTTCGCCTTCGGCGATGTCGAGAATCTCTACTTCGAAGATGTCCTCTTCGAGTGTACGACTATCACGAATCCGCGCGGCAACCGCCAAGCGGCCAAGGTGATCGGCTCGGAGAACGGGAAGGTGCCGGTCGGCTTCTTCATCTTTTTCGATGAGTTGCGATCAATCGCTTCGCACGACGACCCGGCTAAGCGCCGGTACTTCCAGCGGGCGAGCACTGGTGACCGTGAGGTCAACCAGCAGTTCGAAAACACGAAGAAGGCCGTCATGGACGTACTTCTGCGTGCAATCGAGGTCGCCGGTGGCGCCGAAGCGATCAACATCCGCGAGGCCATGGATGGTCTGCGGGAGCAGATCGCTGCAGGCGAGATCGGGAGCTCACTCTTGAAAGTGATGGACCAGGACGAGGTCGGCACGTTCGGCTTCAACGTCGGTGACAAGCCTCTCATCTTCCAGACCTGCTTCGTGCCGGTAGGGAAGGGCGAGCGGGCCACGATGATCCACGCGCTCAAGCTGACGGTGGCACCGCTCGGCGCCCCGGAAGGGCTGGTGGTCGGGAACTACATCCCGACATACCAACTGCTCAAGTCCGGGCACTCGAATCCGGCCGCAAGCATCATCGCCAGCATCCTCCGTCCGCTCTGGGACGAGGACGAGGTCGACCAAGTCGCCGCGTCGATTGCCAACGGCAACGCCGATGTGGTCGAGGCTGACGAAGAGCCGGCGCCACAGGCGCCGGTCGTGACCGCAGCCGCTCAGACGGCTGCAGGTGCCACAGTGCACTGACAATACGCCAAGCAGCTCGGGAGGGCTGGCTTGGTAAACACGGGGAACGCGCAAGCGTTCCCCGTTTTTTGTATAGACATTTGTATTAATGCAAGACTGAATGCCTCGAAGTCTCTATTTTTAATTATCCTCTAATTCTTTCTGTTTCTGTTCACGTAATTCCTCGATAGCTTTTTGCTTTTCTTTATCTTGTCTTAGGAGGGACTCTACATGCAAACGGTTCTTCTCTCCGTAGTCAATCTCTACTTCAAAAAATGGAATCACTTTCACAGGAAGTCTCTTCATAACATAATGACGCAGTTCACTGCGCATACGCTTGGCGAAGTTAATCGCCGCTTCTTCCTTGTTCTCAGGCAGCACTGTCATGAAAATAGTCCCATGCTTCATATCACGAGATATATCTGTACGAGTGATGGTTATCATGCTCGCACCCGAAGATTCACGCTGAAAGAAGTCCTGCGTGATAGCGAGGACCTCCTGTTCTACTTTTAACTGCCTTTCTGATTTTGGTTTATTTGCATCCATGATACTAGTAAAAAGTTACATGTGAAGATTAGATTCTTGTCTTCTCAATCTCTACCGCCTCAAGCACATCAGATGGAATCATTTCTATCTTACTTTCAATCATGAGACCACATTCGTTGCCTTCATTCACTACGGCGGTCTTTATTTTTTGTGATTGTAGTTCTACTATTTTGCCACGACCAAGTTCTACACCACGACGGACTATCTTAACGACTGATGTATTAGTTAGCTTACCTGTCTCAACTTTTCCTCCGATAACATGTTTATCCTTTTGTGAACTAAATGTACGTAAGATCTTGAGCGTTCCTAAAACAACTTCTTTCTCCTCGTATGGCATACGACTCTCGACTAATGTATCGAACCATTCTGATAGTTTATAAATAACATCAAATAGATGTGGCTCTATCTTGAAACGTTCCGCCTGATCGCGAGCCTTAGGCTCTAGCTTGATAGCGAATCCTATCACTACTGTTTTTTCATCAGATGAGGCGAGCATGATATCACCTTCAGAGAGCGAGCCTGCACCTTCTGCGATTATCTTTATTTTCACATCATCGGTCTCGCGTTTCTTGAGCTCACGTTTAACAGCGTCCAAAGTCCCGAGTGAATCAGCCTTAATAACAACTGGAACAACAACTTTTGCATTTCTATAAATACGCGGGTCAAGTACTTCCTTTGGGGTAGCGCTTTTGGTCTCTGATTGAAGATTTTCCATTGCTTTCTTATCTGATGATGAGACGAATATTGCACCGGACGCCGGAATCTCATCAAACCCTGTAACTTTTACTGGCTGACCTGCATGAGGGGATTTGATGGTACGTCCTGCAAAGTCCTCTATGATACGAATAGGAGAAAGAGCTGTACCTGCTACGATTGCACCAGAGCTTGGTAGTGTACCATCCTTGATAACAAGTGTTGCTGATATTCCACGCTTTGGATCCATGAAACTTTCAAGAACAACTCCTGTTGCTTCGGTCTCTAGATTAGCGGTAAGTGCGTTCATATCAACGACAAGTAGAAGTGTCTCAAGTAAATCTGGAATACCGGTACCAACTTTTGCTGATATTTCTACACAAGGGACGTCACCTCCGTACCCTTCGATATAGATTCCATTTTCAACTAGGGAGTTCTTTGTCTTCTGAATGTCTGCACCCGGCTTGTCAATTTTATTGATAGCTACAACGTATGGAAGTTTACGTGCATCAATTGTCTTCCACGCTTCTAGTGTCTGAGCCTTTACACCATCTTCTGCTGACACTATGAGTATCGCGATATCTGCAATCTCTACTCCACGTTCACGCATGCTCTGGAATGCAGCATGTCCTGGGGTATCCAAGAATGTGATAGCTTTTGTACTGCCATCTGGCATTTTGTGCTGTACCTCGTATGCTGATATACGCTGGGTGATACCACCTGCTTCGCCATCTACAACGTTAGACTTACGGATGAAATCAAGGAGAGAGGATTTCCCATGGTCAACATGGCCTAGTACTGCTATTACAGGCTGACGTGGAACTGCCTCCATTTTTGCTGGGGTTTTTGACATAATTTAATTACGCAATTATAGCATGATTTTGTAAAGAAGCCTAGACGGTAATTAGTAATTTGTTATTAGTAATTAGCTGGGATACACAATGCATGACGCTGTAGGCGTCATGCATTGCAACTAATTACAAATTACTAATAACCAATTACATTGTATGAGCATTCCGTGCGTCTTCTAGAACATTTTGCTCTTCTTCAGTTAGTTCATAACTACTTGTGTATTTTTCTATCGGTTTTGCAAATGTAGTGAGACGATCTCGTGCATGAAGAGAGGTAATAACAACACCAGAACCAAGTTCATTCACAAGGGCAACAGAAAAGCTTTGATTAGAACCATTTGTCTCAAATGCTTTATAGCGTATTGTCTGCGCATTACGAAGTGCATGAGATACACGTTTATCTAGTGATATAGCGTGTTCACGGATGAGTTTGTTCTCTTCGTGGATTTCTTTTGCATGAGCAAGTGCGGTATGAATGGTGGACTCAAGAGATGCTGCACCATTTCCACGAGTAAGCATGCGCAACCGATAATGTAGATAAATAACATAAATAAGAATAACACCAAAAGCAAAAGCAATCGGAATAGTGGGGTAGGTGAGGAATAGTTGGGGGATGTAGGACATGGGTAGTAGCTGGTCAATGGTCAATAGTTAATGGTTGGATACCAGATATGAATACGTAAAAGTGTAGCATATTAGACTAGTTTCTAGTTGTGAGTTTATGGTTCTAACTTTATTTTTTCTAAAACTACTTTATTTATAAAGCATTCTAACTAGTAACCATTGACTATTAACCATAAACCGTGTCTAGTACTTAACAAAATCATAATACCTGCTATACTGGTTAACGTGATCAGGCAGGCGAGCCATGCAAGTTTGGTGTTGCAAGATACCGCCGGCACCTGCGCCGCGGCCTACACGACCTCGGCCACGCTGGCCGCCACCACCCACGCCTGATCGGCACGGGCACGAGAGCCAACCGCTTGCGGCAGGCTGGCGACGTCCACGTGACGTTTGCCCGCCTCGCTCAAACATGAGCGGTTCGCTCGACTGAGCGTGACCATGACGGCCGCGCCAACAACCTGTCGGCCCATCTCGGCCCGACGCATCCAGGAGACTCAATGAGACACCTGCTGCGCCCGATCGATTTCCGATCCGGTACGCCCATCGGCATGCCCCTGATGCCGTAGGGAACCTTGAGCTTCGTCTCAACCCAGCCCGCCAACTCTGTTGGCGGGCACTTTCTTTTTTATATTTGAAATTTGAAGTATAGATGTTTGCAATTAACTGTTTACTATTAACTATTAACTATTTACCATTAACTATTAACCACCCACATGGTAGAGTTAACGTATATGAAGAACTTGTTACAGATGTGGAAAAAGCATCATCGTGTGTACATGGACTATGCAGGAGCAACACCTGTGAGCGCTCTCTCTGAAGCTGCGCTCATTGAAACGATGATTACATACGGTAATGCTTCTGGTATTCATAGAGAAGGAGTAGAAGCAGGGGTAGTATTAGATAGAGCACGCGGTATGTGCGCAACAGTACTGAATGCACATGCATATGAAATATATTTTGTATCATCTGGTACTGAATCTTGTAACCTTGCGGTTATGGGGACATATGAAGGGTACAAGAAGCACGTAGTAAGTAGTAAACAGCAAGAAGGGGACACAGATGTGCTACCCCACATCATTACAACTGTAATAGAACACTCAGCGGTGCTTGAACCAATTCGAAATCTAGAACGTGCAGGTAAAGTTCGCGTGACATACATCCCAGTAGATGCTAGCGGTATTGTAAAAGTACAAACTATTCGTGAGTCATTAACTGAAGACACAATACTAGTGAGTGTAATGTATGCGAATAATGAGATAGGAACGCTACAGCCTGTAAAAGAAATTGGTCGCGCGATAGAAGAATGGAAGAAGGAGCACACACGTACGCACACTGCATATCCGTACTATCATATCGATGCATGTCAGGCAGCGAACTATTGTAACTTAGATGTCGTGCGTCTACGTGTGCATCTAATGACAGTGAATAGTAGTAAATGTTATGGTCCGAAAGGAATAGCACTACTGTATAAACGTGAAGGGGTACGTGTAGAGCCGATTACCTATGGAGGCGGGCAAGAGAGACAGCTACGCAGTGGGACTGAAGCAGTGCCACTATGTTATGCGTTTGGTGTAGCATTACGCGAAGCAAAGGAACTACAAGAGCGCGAAGTATGGCGCCTACAACTCTTAAATGATTTTTGTAGAACTGAACTTACAAAAGAAATTCCATCCATAACTTACTATGGGGTATTTGATGAAGTTAAACATGGCAAGCCTGTTAAAGATGGTGAAGAGCAACCACTTCCACGAAATGATGCAATGGAATCTCATATAACAGGCCGCACGATGAAGCGACTGCCTAATAACATTAACTGTAGAGTACCTGGCATAAGTAGCGAAGAGATGATACTACGGTTAGATGCGCTTGGATTCGCGGTGTCACACAAGAGCGCGTGTGCGTCTAGTGAGACTGATGGTAGTTATGTCATAGAAGCACTCGGTGTGGATAAGAAAGAAGCACTAGAGAATATTCGTATAACATTCGGACGTAGTACAACGAAGAAAGATATAGAGCGGTTGGTGGAAGCGATGAAGGAAGTGGGAGAAAAGTATACGAGTAGGGTCAATGGTTAATAGTTAATGGTTAATAACTGCGAATACTAAATTCATTGTATACTGAGAATATGAAGACGTTTCGTGATTTAATTGTCTGGCAAAATGCAATCGCATTTGTAACGAATGTTTATAAAGTTACGATTCGTTTTCCTCAGGCAGAATTATATGGGTTGTCTTCTCAATTACGAAGAGCGGTTGTTTCAATTTCTTCAAATATTGCAGAAGGAAGCAAGAGAGGTTCGAAGAAAGAGTTTATGCATTTCCTTAGAATAGCCCAAGGATCTGGCGCTGAGATAGAAACCCAACTGACAATAGCAAAAAACTTGGATTATATTTCTGAGAAGCAATTTGTTGAATTGTTTTCTGAGTTAGAAAGTATTATGAAGATGTTAACTAAGCTCATTAACTCAAATAAAGAGGACAACCATTAACTATTAACTTATTAACTATTTACTATGTACCAAGCAAAAGATTTTTCACATTTACTAGGGCTCACTGGTTTCAGTGACACACTTCTTAACAACCACTTTACGCTCTACCAAGGGTATGTTACCAATACGAATAAGTTGGTGGACGAGATGAAGACTAAAGAACCTGGTACTCCAGAGTTTGCTGAGCTTCATCGTCGTTTCGGATGGGAATGGAATGGTATGCGTATGCATGAGCTCTACTTCGGCAACATGGCAAAAGGTGGAGTATCGCTTAGTGACAGAACTCTTAAGAAATTGATTGTAGAGACATGGGGATCTGTGGAGAATTGGGAGAAGGAATTCCGTGGGATGGCTTCCATGCGCGGTGTGGGGTGGGTCGTGCTCGCACATGATAAACGTGAAGGTAAGTTATTTAATGTATGGATTCGTGAGCATGAAGATGGGCATCTCGTCGGTGGAACACCACTCCTTGTGATGGATGTATGGGAGCATGCGTTTATGATTGATTATGGGATCAAGCGAGCGGATTATATTAACGCTTTCATGTCATCAATCGACTGGCATGCAGTGGAAGAGAGGATTTAAGCGAATAAATTAGTTCATCTGCCATGTTGCAGAATATTTTTGCTCCATGCGTTGTACATTTGAGTACGCCTTAGTAGCAAAAACATTCTGCGCCTTGCATCTAAACCAATTTCCTCGCTTATCTGGAATCTGGTGAAATATAAAAATGAGAAAAGCGCGCCTACGGCGCGCTTGATTGTTTTGATTTTTGTCCTCAGGGAGAACGCTGACGAAGTTCGTCAATATCAGTGGATTGCTTCCCACTGTACCTTTTCTTGTGCTTGTTCAGCCAACCCCAAAGAAAAGCACAAAGATAAGCAAGGATACAGCCAAATATTGCACCGACAGCAGCGCCGATTAGAACGGACAAAAATGCCGCTTGAGCATCAAAGACTCGCCCTTCCTTTTCAACAACTACGAAGAGCACGTAGTACGTCAAAAAAGGGAAGAGCAGCAAAAAGGTATTTCGAAAGTCCCTCAAAAATTGCTTCATGTTGATTCCTCTACTGTTTGACTGCTTTTTAGGCAATGTTGATGAAATGAACGACTTCATCATACTACTACTTTATATAAAAATGTCAAGTTGACTCAGATGTTACATTTTGGCATTGTTAGGGGAGGTGATGGAGTAAAAGTGTCGAATTTTTTGTACTCAAAAAATTCGACTGAACCAACTCCTCACCATTCCCGAATTGTCCGCTTATCCACCACGACCGAATGCCGGAATACTGATACACTGTATATGTAGTAATTGGTTATTAGTAATTTGTAATTAGTTTCTTTAATTCAATTTGTAATTTGAATTAGCTAACGGCTATCGCCTATAAGCTAATAACTATCTAGTATGCCTCCATCATTTAACAATTTCACAACAAAAGCAAAAGAAGTCATTCGTCGAGCACACGAACTCGCTGTTGAGCGTGGGCAGAATCAGGTGAACTCACTGCACCTCATGGGAGCACTTCTCACACAAGAAGAGTCACTTGTGCATGCCATACTTGAACGCTTAGAAGTTGATATCGTACACCTCACAGACAGCATAGTAGATGCGATAGAAGTGCCAGGCGGATCAGCAACGATGAGCCAGTCATACCAGATGTATCTAACGCCAGATCTTGCAACAACACTCGAAGCATCTCTCAAAGTTGCGCAGAGCATGAATGATGAGTTCGTTTCAACCGAGCATCTCTTCCTCGCACTCCTAGAGTCCACTGGGCAAGTGCGTGAACTTCTTGCGCGTTTCAGAATCGACAAAGACCAAGCGCAACACGTGCTAGAAGAACTACGTTCACAAAACATTACAGAAGCTCAGTCTGCAAAGAAAAATAAAGCTCTTGCAAAGTACACTCGTAACTTCACAGACATGGCACGAGCAGACAAGCTCGATCCAGTTATCGGGCGAGATACTGAGATCATGCGTCTTATGCAGATACTTTCACGTCGTACGAAGAATAATCCAATACTTATTGGTGAAGCGGGAGTAGGTAAGACTGCTGTAGTAGAAGGTCTCGCAATTCGTATGGCAAAGGGGGATGTGCCAGAGAGTTTGAAAGATAAAGAACTTGTGTCGCTTGATCTTGGAATGTTAATTGCCGGTACTAAGTTCCGTGGAGAATTCGAAGAGCGTCTCAAAGCAATCATGAAAGAAATTGAACGATCAGAAGGTGGTATCATTCTTTTCATTGATGAGATACATACAATTGTTGGCGCGGGAGCAACTGAAGGATCAGCAGATGCTGCGAACTTACTCAAGCCTGCACTCTCACGAGGTGAGCTCCGCGCAATCGGCGCTACAACACTAAAAGAGTATCAGAAGCATATTGAGAAAGATCCAGCGCTTGCGCGTCGTTTCCAACCAGTGTTTGTAGAAGAGCCATCAGAAGAAGACGCTCTTGCTATCTTGCGTGGCCTAAAAGAAAAGTATGAGCTCTTCCACGGTGTGCGTATTACTGATGATGCGTTACATTCTGCAGTGAACCTCTCTACTCGTTACATCACATCACGCTTCCTTCCAGATAAAGCGATTGACCTTATAGACGAGGCCGCATCGTCACTTCGTATCGCTCTTGAGAACAAACCTCCAGTATTAGATGAAGCACATCGTAAAATAATGCGTCTTGAAATAGAAAAAGAGGCACTTATTAAAGAAGTGGTTGCTCATGATGACGATGATGACACGTCTACTCTTAAACGTATCAAAGCAATAGAAGAAGAAATTGCAAACGTGAAGGAGAAGACTCACGAACTAGAACTTAAGTGGAAGAATGAAAAGAAAACATTAACAGAGATTGGTGAGATAAAGAAAACACTTGAAGCGCTACGTACTGAAAGTGATAACGCGGAGCTTCGCGCAGATCTAACACGTGTCGCAGAAATTCGTTATGGCCAAATACCAGAGCTTACAAAAGAGCTTAATGATAAGATGGACAAACTTAAGAAGTTACAAAAAACTCGTCGTATTCTCAAAGAAGAAATCAATGAAGAAGATATCGCATCTGTCGTTGCTCGTTGGACAGGAATTCCTGTTGTTCGCATGCTCGAAGAAGAACAAGAGAAGCTAGGCCGTATGGAAGAAGAGTTAGGTAAGAGAGTAATAGCACAACGCGATGCTATTGCTAAGATATCTGGTGCAGTGCGACGTTCTCGTGCTGGAATTAATGATCCAGAGAGACCGATAGGAAGTTTCATGTTCTTAGGTCCAACTGGTGTAGGGAAGACCGAACTTACCAAGGCACTTGCTGAGTTCATGTTCAATGATGAAAAAGCACTTATTAAAGTCGACATGAGCGAGTACATGGAGAAGCATAGTACTAGTAAACTAATTGGCTCACCCCCAGGGTACGTTGGGTATGATGAGTCAGGGCAATTATCAGAAGCAGTACGTCACAGACCATACTCAGTGATTTTGTTTGATGAGGTAGAGAAAGCTCACCCTGAAGTATTTAACCTACTCCTTCAAGTATTAGATGAAGGACGCCTAACTGATAGTAAGGGCCGTGTAGTTAACTTCAAGAATACTATCATCATCATGACTTCTAACATCGGAAGTCAGTATATTCAGAAGATGGAGCAAATAGGATTCAGTAATAACGAAGTTGGTGGAGAGTACGTGCAAGTAAAAGAAAAGGTGATGGATGCACTCAAGGAATACTTCAAACCTGAGTTCTTGAATCGATTAGATGAGACCATTATCTTTGATGTACTGTCTAAGGGTGAAGTTAAAAGTATTGTCGGGCTACAGGTTGCATCACTCGGCAAAAGACTTGCAGATAAAGAGATAGTACTAGAAGTTACTGATGATGCAGTTGCATATATTGCAGATAAGTCCTACGACCCACACTATGGCGCACGACCTATCAAACGCTTCATGCAGACAACTATCCTTAACCAAGTTGCGTCACTCATGCTCACAAAGAAATTCATGAAAGGAGGAATTGCATATGTGTCGCTTGATAAAAAAGGAGAGATATTAGTTGAAGCAAAGAAACCGAAGAAGATCCCAAGTCCGCTTAATAGTAACTTGCGAGAAGTGGAGAAGAAGGAGAAATAATTCTAAGCAGTTAGCAAATAGTAAAAAGCAAATTAGGGGATAGAAAATACACGACGCCTACGGCGTCGTGTATTTCTTTTGCAAAATGGCCTAATTTTTGATATTATGTATTTCGCTGTCACGGCATGTGCAGGTGACGGTGACCTTTATGCGTCGGTACTCAAGTGGTCAACGAGGTCTGACTGTAAATCAGATGGCTTTAGCCTTCGTTGGTTCAAATCCAACCCGGCGCACATAGAAATAAAACAACAATGAAAAGCTTTTCATTGTTGTTTTATTTTTACTGTCGGCTGGATTTAAATAAGGAAAAGGGTCGGGAAACGTGTTTAGTTTCCCGTAGCGGAAGAATAGAAACCGCAGCGGTCTTCTAAACCGTAATGAGTGAAGCGAATGAAGGTTGTGAAATTCCAACCCCGGCGCACAACAGAAACTAAACTTTAGTTTAAGTCTAGTTTTCATTTGTATGCCTATTTTCTGTATACTAAAATTTAATGACATACGTAATTGGTATTGATGAAGTAGGGAGGGGTCCGATAGCCGGACCTCTTGTTGTGTGCGCGTGCGCGGTGCGACATGATGTAGATATTCTTTCGTTATTTCCAAAAGGCGTTCTTAAAGATAGTAAAAAGTTATCAGAAAAAGTTCGCATAGAGATAGCAAACAAAGTAGACGGATTAGTTGAAGAGGGTTCTATTATCTACGGACTGGGTGAAATGACAGCTCATCAAATAGATACACTTGGACTTTCTGTCGCAATAAAAACCGCGATGCAAAAATCTCTAGATGTACTGCATGCTCACGATATTTCAAAAGAGACAAAAGTGTATCTTGATGGTTCACTATATGCGCCTACAGAGTATTCTAACCAAGAGACGATAATTAAAGGCGATGAGAAGATTGGACAGATAGCTCTTGCGTCAATCATTGCAAAAGTCTACCGCGACACAAAGATGAGAGAGCTTGCAAAAGAATTTCCACACTATGGATTTGATAGTCATGTAGGGTATGGAACAAAAGCTCACTATGATGCTATCAAGAGTTATGGTGTAACTGATCATCACAGAAAGAGCTTCTTAAAAACTTTCTTGAAAAATTGATGTAAGATATACTTTGCATATATGATAAAGACATTGATTTTAGCAGGGGGGTGCTTCTGGTGTGTAGAGCATGATATGCGAGAGGCAGAGAGTGTCGTGACTGTTACATCTGGGTATTCAGGCGGTGAGATAACCTCACCAACATATGAGGACCATAAAGGTCATCGTGAAGTTATAGAGGTAACATATGATGATGAAATGACGTCGTATAAGAAATTACTACAACACTTCATAGACCACATAGATCCAACTGATGCTGGTGGGCAGTTCGGTGATAGAGGTGATAGCTACAAGAGTGCAATATATTATGAAAGTGATGAAGAAAAGATAACTGCAGAAGGGGTTATCAAAGAGTTAAATGATAGTTATGTGTACGATACACCGTCTGTTGTGGACATTCTCCCACGGAAGTCGTTTTATAAAGCAGAAGAATATCATCAGGATTACGCAGAGAAGAACCCACTTCGTTATGGGATGTATAGACAAGGGAGCGGACGTGAAGCATTTGTTAATAAGACATGTCAGATACGTGAGGAGAAAAATATAGTATGGAGTAGGTAGATAAAGTAATTAGTATAGGGTAAATGGGGAAGTAGCGAGGGCGGCCGAAGGCCGCCCTCCGTTCTCTACTATTTGCTGTTTACTAATTGATTGCTACTATAGATATATGGATATAGAAAAAATTGTTGAAGAAAAGAAAAAGGTTTTAACAAATGAGGAGAAGCATGTGTTATTTAATGGTGGCACTGAAGCGCCTTTTAGCGGTAAACTATTAAATGAACACCGTGACGGAATGTTCTGTTGTAAAGTATGTAATACCCAACTTTTTGCATCACATGCTAAGTTTGATTCCGATACTGGCTGGCCATCATTTGACCAAGCATTACCAAACGCTGTTGAATATGTAGACGACACACAGTTTGGTATGACGCGAACTGAGGTGAGGTGCGCAACTTGTCATGCCCATCTTGGTCATATCTTTGATGATGGTCCAACAGATACAGGTAAAAGGTATTGTATGAATTCTGTCTGTATGGAGTTTCAAGAAATAGCATAAAGATGTATACTTTCGAATATGGCATCTATCTTTACACAAATTATTAATGAAGAGATTCCTGGATATAAAATTTATGAGGATGACTATGTGTGTGCATTCCTAGACATCAATCCGATTAAAAAAGGTCATGTGCTCGTCGTCCCAAAGGTAGAAGTTGATCAGTTTTTTGACATTGAAGAAAAAATGTTTGACCACATGATGCATCGTGTGAGATATATTGCGCAAGTTATGAGGGCGCAACTTAAATGTGAACGTGTTTGTGTTTTTATTGAAGGCTTTGGTATTCCACATGCCCATGTTCATCTGGTACCAGCGAACACGCCAGGTGATTTTGATAAGTCTAATGTATACAAAGCATCGACAGAAGAACTTGAAGAAGTGCAGAGATTACTTCAATCCTAACTAATTACTATGAGATATTTTATCATTCGTACATTATCAGTTCTTGCAACAAGTTATATTACTAAGGTTGGTGTACCGATTACTTTTACGCTAGCTACAGGGTGGACGGCATTTGTTGTGGCGCTCGTGCTTGCGGTGATTAATACAACGATTAAGCCTATTATATCAATAATATCGCTTCCAATAACAGCTATCACACTAGGCTTATTTTCATTTGTTATTAATGGTGCAATGATTGTACTTGCAAGCTATATTGTTCCCGGATTTGTTATCCCGTCTTTTTTGTATGCAATTTATTTTTCTATAGTTCTTTCACTTATCAATTGGGTACTGCATATGTTTGAGTAGTTTATGGATGGTGCTATGTTACTAAAATTATTTTGAAACATGAGGCTAATTTCACTTAACATAGAAACAGATTTTCACTACGATTTAATTTTTCCATTTTTTGAGAAAGAGAATGCGGATATAATCTGTTTACAGGAAGTACTTGAAGATGACTTTCTTGTAATTAAGGAACGGTTAGGAATGGAAGGGGTTTATAAAGCTTTTATGTATGAGAATTCGAACTTAGAGCATTATAAAAATAAACATGGCAAGAAACAGGGGAATGCTATTTTTGCAAAGAACATACTACATAGCGGTTATTGCTTTTACTGGGGCAGGGAAGAGAATGTAAGTATCGTGTTTGATGAATATAATAAAGATGAAAATCTACAGAAAAATTATGTAGTTGTACACGTTAGTATGCTAGGAGAAGACGGTCAGGTATACACTATTGCAAACACTCATTTTCCTGTTACGGTTCGCGGAGAGTCAACTCCACATCAGCTTGAGATAGTAGAACCTTTGTCTAAGTACTTGGACTCGTTACAGGGGGTTGTCCTTGTAGGAGATTTTAATGCACCACGTGGAAACGCAACATTTACAAAAATTGTAGAAAAGTATAAAGATAACATTCCTAAGCACTATACTACAAGCCTTGACCAGAATCTTCATCGTGTAAAAGGTCTTCAGTTTATGGTTGATGGATTATTCACTACACCTGAGTATAGCGCTTCAGATGTTAAGCTTGTTGACGGTGTAAGTGATCATATGGCAATAGTCGCCACTATAACAAAGACTAGGCAGTAAGTTTCTTTTCTGAGTCATCCTCTGCCTCTTGAATCTCTTCAACATCCTCCTGTATCTCATCGATATCCTCTTGGATGCCTTCTACATCTTCTTGAATCTCTTCCATGTCTTCTTGGATGTCCTCTACATCTTCAGCAATTTCTTCAACGTCTTCAGCAATTTCCTCAACATCTTCTGCGATGCCTTCCACATCCTCTGCAATTTCTTCTACATCATGAGAAATTTCATCAATATCCTTCTCTACACTTGCTATAGCTTTTGCCTGGTTGTTGACACTCATCTGGATGAATATTGAGAGATAAATTGCTTCGAGTGAGACAATGGTAGTAAGAACAAGCAGCACCCTGTCGACATCTGCCCCCAATAGAATAGAAATAAAAGCACTTGCGAAAAGGAGTGTATGGATGATCACTGACCATATGGATCCTATACCTCGAGTTAGAGATATTGCCATATTTTCAAGCTTTTCTATGGGGTTTTGTGAAGGGGAAATACTCATACTTCCCACTATATCATACAAGTGGTAGAATTGAGGAATGGTAGTAACAGCAGTATTTGGGGTTATCTTAGCACTTCTCGTTCCCGTCGTATTAGTTGGAACATTGGTTTATTCACTTTTCTTTTCAAAAAAATATATGAATGATACAAAAACAAAAGCACTTGATGTATTTGTGTACCTAGGTATCGGTATTTCACTTGTAGTGAGTGTTACGAATCTACTTACGATACTTTTTACAGCAATAGATAGAAAGTTTCCTGATATCTTAAATGGCATGCAGTATGTCGATGCAAGCAACAGCGATGTAAGGTTGGCTATTGCAACTCTTGTTGTCATGTTCCCTCTTTATATTGGACTTTCATGGTATGTTGCTCGTGATATTGCAAAGTTTACATACAAGCGTGACCTTACCATACGAAAGGTAATGATCTACCTTGCGATATTTGTGACTATCTGTACACTTATTGGCACACTAGTCTCTGTCATCTATACATATCTAGGAGGAGAGTTGTCAGTACGATTTGGCTATAAGGCGCTCTCTGTATTTGCGGTAGCGCTCTCTGTGTTTGGTTATTACTTCTACTCAGTGAAACGTGATTATAGTAAGGAAACAAAGATACCGTTTATTGTAAGTATTGTTGCAGCTATTATAGTGGTAAGTGCGCTCATCTGGAGTGTAAGGATAATAGGCACTCCAAGCGAAATGCGAGCAAAGAAAATCGACAGCACTCGTTTAACCGACCTCTCTAATATTCAAAGCCAAATATTAGGACGTTTCCAAACAACAGATAAGCTTCCACTTACTATTGATGAGTTGACAAGTGCTTTACAAGGATTCTCTGTACCAGTTGATCCAGTTACGAAAAATGCGTATGAGTATAAAGTTATTCAGCAACCTGTGATTAAGATGAACTTCACACTTAATAAAAAAGAACTTGTAACAGAAGGAGTCTTTGAGCTGTGTGCAACATTTGAGACTAAGCGTGCAATAGATAGTCGTGGTATGCAGATGGATGGGTCTAAGTTCTATTCTGCGAATAACTATTACTATGAGTACGACCAGTCACCATTTTGGAATCACGATGCAGAGAGGACTTGTTTTAAGCGTGTTATATCCTCCGACATGTACTACGGGAAATAGTTCTAAAATCACTTCGTCTACTTTGTCGAGCGATGTTTTCGTCAGTCGCCGTACGTTTGAGTATGTCTTCTTTCAAAAAACATCTGCTCTTCGCGTATCCAATATAATTTTAAAACTATTTGTTGTGCAGATTTCTTCAAAGAGTGGCGCCTACGGCGCCACTCTTTGACTTTCGACTTCAAACAGTTTAGTATCTTTTTTGGATAGTAGTTCCATTTCATATATTTTTCGGAGAATGACGAATGTCAAACAAAAAACCTGGGCAGTTCTATATTTCAAGAATTGACTATCTCGATAACACTGCGCCGTTTGCCATCCGGTACAGAGGACGCCTTTGGCCAACGCTTGAGCATGCGTATCAAGCAGCAAAGTTTGACGACCAAGAAATCATAAACGCAATCCACGCAGCAACATCTCCATATGAAGCAAAGCGGATTGCGCATCATCCCAAGAATGCTCATAATAAGAGATATAATTGGGGATGTCTCAAGGTTGGCGTAATGAGAGAACTCATTCATCTCAAGACCGAACAGCATGCACTGGTGTGCGAAGTACTCTTAGAAACGTGCCCACACAGCCTCTGTGAGGCTTCTACAACAGATGCATTTTGGGGTTCCGGTCCTGATGGTAAAGGACAGAACAAGTGCGGTGAGCTATGGATGGATGAAAGGAATGCACTTCGTTGCAAGCTTATCAGAAAATAAGATCAGAAACTCGGAGAAATCACACGGCGCCCTAAGGGGTGCCTTTTTCTTATTTTTATAGAGAAATGATATAGTTGTATATATGAGTAACCTAGATTACAAAGCCCTAAGTGACTACTGGTCCAAGAAATGGAAGGATGATGGTATCTATAGTACAGATGTAACAAGAGATAAGAAGAAGCTTTTCTTACTTGTTGAGTTTCCATATCCATCCGGTGAAGGACTTCATGTTGGGCATGTACGTAGTTATACCGCTATGGATGTTATAGCGCGCAAAAAACGTCGTGAGGGGTATGAAGTGCTCTTTCCGATGGGGTATGACGCTTTTGGGTTACCAGCTGAAAACTATGCTATCAAGACTGGTATACACCCAAGCATCACGACACGCAAAAATATTGATAACTTCGAGCGTCAGATGATGGATTGCGGTTTTTCATTTGATTGGGAGAGAAAGTTCGAGACTACAGATCCAGAATATTATAAATGGACTCAGTGGATATTCCTAAAGATGTATGAGAAGGGGTTGGCATATAAAAAAGAGATGCCTGTTAACTGGTGTCCGAAGGATAAGTGTGTGCTTGCTAACGAAGAAGTGGTAGATGGTGCATGTGAGCGCTGTGGCACAACGGTTGAAAAGAAAAACAAAGAACAGTGGATGCTTGCTATTACCAAATATGCAGAGCGACTAGATAAAGATCTTGATGACACAGCATATCTAGAAAAAATAAAAACTCAACAACGTAATTGGATCGGACTATCAGAGGGGAGTGAGATTGATTTTAAGATAAAATCTGAAGATGCGTCTTTTGAAAGTTCCTTTACTATTTTTACAACTCGTGCCGATACGCTCTTTGGTTGCACGTACTGCGTGCTCGCACCTGAACAGCCGCTTGTCATGGAGTTGCTTTCTAATAATGTTATTACTAATAGTAGTGAGGTGACCGAATACAAAGATAACGCACGATTAAAGACGGATATTGATAGAAGTGCAGAAGGTAAAGAAAAAACAGGTGTGAAGCTAGAAGGTGTAGTTGCGATCAATCCTGCAAATAATGAAGAAGTTCCAGTCTTCATCGCAGACTATGTTCTCCCTCAGTATGGCACAGGAGCAATCATGGCAGTGCCAGCGCATGATGAGCGAGATTATGAATTCGCAAAGCAGTATAATCTTACAATTAAGAAAGCTATTTTCGTTGATGATCAAGTATTTATAGATTTAGTTAACAACAAACCTTATTGTGGAGAAGGAAAAGTTTTTGAAGAGGGAGTTTTCTACGGACTTACTTCAGAAGTTGCTCGTAAGAAAATCACTGAAGCAGTTGGAGGTAAGATTGTCATCAAATCTAAACTCCGTGATTGGGTATTTGCTCGTCAGCGATATTGGGGGGAGCCTATACCAGTTGTATACGACAAGGATGGAACTATGTATCCAGTTGCAGAGAGTGAGTTACCAATAGTGTTACCGATGGTAGATAAATATGAACCTACAGATAATGGTGAGTCACCGCTAGCGATAATCTCAGACTGGGTGAATGTGAAAGGGCGTATTGATTCTACGGGGCATTTTACAACTGATGATAATGGTGAAGTATTTCGTCGTGAGACTGACACAATGCCACAGTGGGCGGGTTCATCATGGTATTTTATGCGTTATATTGATCCAAGGAATAATCAGGCGTTAGGGGATAAGGATCTCCTTGCAAAATGGTTGCCGGTAGATTGGTATAACGGGGGTATGGAGCATACAACGCTTCACTTACTGTACTCACGTTTCTGGTATAAGTTCCTTTTTGATATCGGAATCGTTCCAACAAGCGAGCCATACTATAAACGTACATCTCAAGGAATGATACTAGGTGCAGGAGGTGTAAAGATGAGCAAGTCACTTGGTAATGTTGTTAATCCAGATAAAATAATTACAGAATATGGTGCTGATGTGCTGCGAGTATATGAGATGTTTATAGGTCCTTTTGATCAGTCTGTTGCATGGGATGACAAGGCAATAGTTGGAGTGAGTAGGTTCATGGATAAAGTAGAAAAGTGTGCAGGTAAGGTAGTAGTGAATACTCCGTCTCTTCCTATAATCCATCAGACCATTGTAAAAGTCAGCCGTGACATAGATAGTACTGCATTTAACACAGCGATATCGTCCCTCATGATCTGTGTGAATGAGTTTGAGAAGAAAGACAAAATCGCGAAAGGTGACTTTGAAATGTTCCTGAAGATTCTTGCACCATTTGCACCATTTATTACCGAGGAACTATGGAAGAATCTAGGTTATACGACCTCTATCCACACCTCAGGTTGGCCACTTCCAGATGAGTCTCTTATGATAGAAAGTGAGGTAACATATGCTTTTCAGGTAGCTGGTAAGTTACGAGGGACGTTTATCACACCGAAAGACTTAGAAGAAGAAGCAGTTATAGAATTGCTAAAAACCCTTGATATATATAAGAAATATATAGAAAATGCAGAACCTAAGAAAATTATATTCGTCAAAAACCGTCTTGTTAATATCGTTCTTTGATTTTTATTTGATACTAATTTGACGTTTTTGGCAAGTTATAGTAGAATAAGACTACTAAATTAAAAACCCAAATGCCAGGTATCACATTTAAACCAAAAGCTGTTTCAAAAAAGCTGCTCACAACTCTTAACCCGCGAACTCGCGAGATTGTGGTTAATCGTTATGGGCTCGAGAAGGAAAACCGTATGACACTTGAAGCAATCGGTAAGACATACGACATTACACGTGAGCGTGTTCGTCAGATTGAGAACTTTGCTCTTGCCTCTATCAGAAAGTCAAAGGATTACAAGGAGCATGCTTTTGTGTTTGATGAGCTCAAAAGTATTATCAAGGATTTAGGGTCTGTAGTATCTGAGGATCATCTGATGAAATATATATCAAAAGATCCTATTATCCAGAATCACATTATGCTCTATCTCGCGCTTCATGATGATTTCAAAAAGCATAAGGAAGATGATAACTTTACCGCACATTTTAGTGTTGATGAGGTTACCGGTAACCATGTTCGTGGATCACTCGGTAAACTTCATGACGGCATCGGAGAAGAAGATCTTATTAGCGAAGAAGAGGTATTTAATCGCTTTATGGGACATCTTACAGAGCTTGTAAGTGAATACAAAAACAACAAAGATATCATCAAGCGTTATCTTACGCTTTCAAAAGTAATCGGCAAGAACCAGCTAAACGAATGGGGTCGCATGACATCTCCTCATGTGAAGGCTCGCGGTATAAAGGATTACGCGTATCTCATTATGCGCCGTGCTAATCGACCTATGCACTTTAAAGAAGTTGCACAAGAGATAAATAAGACTTTTGGTAAGAAGGCTCACGTTGCAACCTGTCACAATGAGCTTATTAAGGATCCACGTTTTGTACTAGTTGGTCGTGGAATGTACGGTCTTAAGGATTGGGGTCATACAGGCGGAGTTGTTCGTGATGTGATTACGGAAGTTCTCAAAGAAGCAGGTCGTCCTCTTCCAAAAGATGAAGTAATCAAGCGTGTTCTTGTAAAGCGTGTAGTAAAGCCAAACACGGTACTTGTAAATCTACAAAATGCAAAACACTTCAAAAAAATAGCAGGAGAGTATACTCTAATTTAGATACTAGATTGTTAGAGGTTAGGGACTAGTCAAAAAGCGACGCCGCAGGCGTCGCTTTTTGTATCTTTGTATCCAAGTCACTTAAACCTTAATCCCTAGTCCCTATATCCTAACTTTGGTATACTTTATCATATATGCAGTTTCTAATTGATGTAACTCTTGTTTTATTTTATCTTTTTGCATTTCTTCTTGTGTGTGCATGGTGTTGGCGATTTTGGAAGATGTATATCAATCAGAAATGGTTGAATAAGTATCAAAAAGACTGTATCTTGCTTGAGATTAAATTACCTCGAGATATTTTCAAATCTCCACTTGCTATGGAAGTTGCTTTAAGTGCTCTTCTTCAGAATAGTGGCGTAGGTACGTGGTATGATCGCAACGTTAAGGGGCAAATGCTTAATTTTTTCTCACTAGAGATAGCTTCTCTTGAGGGTGTGATACATTTTTACATACGAACACATAAAAAATTTCGCTCACTTATTGAGGCAAACCTTTATGCGCAGTATCCAGGCATAGAGATTATTGAAGCTGATGATTATACATCTAGAATTCGTTATCATCATCTCTCTAAGGATGTAGATATGTGGGGGAATATGTATCCACTTAGTAAAACTTGGACTCCAAGAGATAAAAATGGTAATACGTATAAAAAAGATGGTGGGGACTATACAATGAAGGCAGACTACCTACCTCTCAAAACGTATGTTGATTACGGACTTGATAAAGATCCAAAAGAAGAGTTTAAGACTGATCCAATAACACCATTATTAGAATTTTTCGGTTCACTTAGTAAAGATGAATATGGATGGTTCCAGATTTTGGTGCAGGATGATAGTAAACATAACGGTAAAGTTTTACCAAAAACATACCTTAATGAGGAGTCTCACGAACATATGTCACTTGCCGACATGGCAAATGCACGCAAGAAGCAAATACGAACCGCGGCAGTTCTTAAAAAAGGAGACCCTGTTTATGATGACTACGGCAATCCGAAAACGAAAGATATAAAAGATGCTGATGGGAAAATTATTGGCTCAGAGCCAATTACATATAATTTTGATAAACCAAAAGAAGTTAGTAAAGGGGAGGTATCGTTAACACAAGAAGAAAAAGATGAAATAGAACAAATAAATCGTAAATTATCCAAGCCTATCGTGCGTACAATTATTCGCCTCATTTATATAGCAAAAAAAGACGTAGTGAAGGGGCAGTATATTCCAACCACACTTGCTATCATGAGACATTTCAATAATAGTGGAAATACACCTGGAAATGCTTTTAGTTTAAGCACTGTAGATAATTATGACTTTCCTTGGCAAAATACTTTTGGTAAAAGAGTTCCGTGGCGTAAGGAAGAGATGTTTGAGGCATTTGTTGAACGAGAAGGATTCTTTCCACATGCAGGGCCTCGTGATTCTCTTGATAAATGGGAGGATATATTCTTTTGGGAGCACGGTGGAAAAGCTCGTAAAAGGTTTCGTATGTTATATGAATCCATATTTCATCCCTTTGATCACCCGCATGCTGAGGTTAGCTGTTTAAATTTAGAGGAACTCGCTACCTTGTGGCACTTCCCTGGAGCAGTAGCTGGAACACCTACTCTTCCGCGTATTGATAGTGCTAAGGGAGTCGCACCAGTTAATCTCCCACAATAGAGCTATGCGATTACGACAGTACTTGATTGGTATAGTAGGTATAGTATTGTGTATATATTTTATCTTTCGTCTTTTTACCGCACCTAGTGCATTTCCAATTAACCAGTCATTTATAGTAAATGAAGGAGAAAGCTTAAGCAGTGTCAGCGCTCGATTAGAATCAGAAGGATATACTCACTCCGCACTCGTGTTTCGTATATGGGTATCGTTTGGAAAAAGAGATAGACATGTACAGCTCGGGGAGTATTTTTTTGATACCAGGTTACCCCTTGCTCTTTTGGTTGATAGGTTGACGCTTATTGGTCCAACGAAGCCACTAGTTGCTGTCACTATTCCTGAAGGTAGTACTGATGAGGAGGTTGCTAATCTTTTAGCATCCGCCTTACCTCTCTTTTCCAAGCAGAAATTTTTAGATACAGTGATAGAAAAAAAAGCTACAGGTATTTTGTTTCCATCAACCTACTTCCTGCTACCTTCCACAACAGAATCAAAAAGCATCGAGATATTAACGGATACGTTTGATAAAGAGTATTCGATTGCGTTTGGTACAACCTCACTTCCGTCATGGCTTGATACAAAACGTGACCTCATATCCCTTGCTGCGATTCTTGAGGGGGAAGCGAAAGGAGAAGTGGATATGAAAATCGTATCAGGTATTTTAAAGAAACGCTTGGAGATAGGAATGCCATTACAGGTTGATGTTGCTCTTGAAACATATGCTCGCAAAGGGATACCAGCTCGTATTATTAATAACCCTGGTATTGTTGCGATGCGGGCGGTGATATATCCGACAGAAAGTCCTTATCTTTACTATATAACTGGCAATGATGGCAATATGTACTATGCTAAGACCTATGATGAACATAAGAAGAATATCGATAAATACCTTAGGTGATATATATGCCTATGTTACTGATGATGTGTTGTGGTATGCTAGGTAACACCACATTTACTTATTAGTCCTAGAATAGATTATATGAAAGTACACAATCTTGCATTTATTGACACAGAAACAACAGGCACAGATCCTAATAGACATGAAATAATAGAACTTGCTGTTATTATCGCAAGACAAGTAACACGTGAAGGTAAAGGTCCGTCAATTGAAATTATTGAAGAAGCCGAATGGAAGATAAAACCAGAACACATAAATACAGCCGATGAGCAAGCTCTTCGAGTAAATGGTTATAATGAAGTTGACTGGATGTTTGCGGTAGATAGGAAAAAAGCAATGCAAGAATTTGCTAAGAAGACACAAAGTTGTACATTCGTGTCACATAACCTTGTTTTTGATTATGCCTTTGTCATGAAAGCTTTCGACGAGACTGGGGTGGATAACCAAATGCATTATGCAAAATTAGACACGATTTCAATTGCTTTTGCTAGGCTGTATGATGTCCCATCTGCAGATAAGTTTTCTCTACGCTTTTTATGTGATTTGTTAAAAGTTGAAAATAGCAAAGCACACACCGCTCTTGCTGATACTCGTGCTCTTGTTGAGATATACAAGAAGCTGATGAGTGCATAATTTTTTAGAAGGTTCTAGATAAAAACAAAGGCACTACAAACGTAGCGCCAAGCAGTTCTTCTATACATCTTTATTTCAGAATGTTGAACGGATTTTGGAGACGATAGATAAGGTCGTTGTAGATCTGTCCAGCGGATGATTCATCGTCATCCCATACAAGTGCTAAGAACCTGATGAAGATACTTTTTCGTGGTGAGAGTTTCATCGGAAGTCTGTTCACAGAACTTTGAGAGCTCATGACCTTCCTCCTTCAGTGGTAACAGGTTTGCCACCCTTGCCCCATATTGTCGATCCAGTAGTAGACCACTGTACGACAAAAAGGAGGGGCTAGCTGATACACAGGTACCTGCCTGTAATATATAGACGGAGGTGCGAGATACCTCACATCTCGGTAGAAAGCTTGCGGAGGAGGTGGCTGTATATACACTACAGTTGGTGGTGCCCATATGCGAGGCTGCCATACAGGAGCACCAAACGTGATGTACACATCTACCCCACCATGATTGCCATGGTGACGGTGTCCATGGAGTTGAGCCTGAGATAAGACAGGGAGAGAAGCCAGCAAGCAAAGTGCTGCGATACGGAGAATCATGAGTATCTCCTAGTTGCGTACAAGATGTACGAATCCCTTATGGGTCCGCCTGTATAATAAACCACTTTGCAACATATGTCTAGCCATGCTATGCACTTACGTGGTAGAGTAATACTTATAAATATGTTAAAGAAAAAAGTTTTTGTCGGGCTTTCTGGTGGAGTAGATTCGTCAGTTTCTGCGTACTTACTCAAAAAAACTGGATATAATGTAACTGGAGTTTTTATTAAAGTTTGGCAGCCTGATTTTATAGAATGTACCTGGAAAGAAGACAGGCTAGACGCAATGCGAGTTGCTAGCCATTTAGATATTCCATTCATCACACTTGATCTTGAAAAGGAATATAAAGAAGGGGTGATCGATTACATGATAGAAGAGTATAGACGTGGTAGAACACCAAATCCAGATGTTATGTGTAATCGTGAGGTGAAGTTCGGTGCATTTTACAAATGGGCAAAAGAACAAGACAAAGATGTGTTTGTTGCAACAGGGCATTATGCTCGCATAGAAGAACGACAGAGTACTTTTTCTCTTGCAAAAAGCATAGACCAAGAAAAAGATCAGACGTATTTTCTTTGGACGCTTTCACCTGACATTCTTTCGTCGGTCATATTTCCCGTTGGTGAATTACAAAAAGCAGAGGTCCGTGCAATAGCTTTGCAAGCAGGGTTGCCGGTTGCAAAGAAGAAAGACAGTCAAGGATTATGTTTCGTAGGCACAATAGATATCAAAACATTACTTAAAGAGTATATTGAAGAAAAGAAGGGTGATGTGTGTAATGAGCAAGGAGAAGTTATCGGACACCATGAAGGTGTAACATTTTATACTCTTGGTGAAAGACATGGTTTTGTTGTTACCAAAAAATCTACAGAAGATACACCATATTTTATTATTGCAAAAGATATTGAGAAAAATATTCTAGTAGTATCACATGCGCAACCAGCAGAAAAAACAGGGGATGTTATCGTCTTAGATAAAGTAAACTGGACAAAACCTCTCGAAATCGGTAGAAGGTACACTGCACGCGCTAGATATCGCGCCCCACTTGCTACTGTAGAGTATATTGATGACACACATGTAAAAGTTATTGAAGGGTCACTCACCGCAACAAGCGGGCAGTCACTTGTTGTCTATGATGATAATCTCTGCATTGGCGGGGGAATTATTGTTTAACTTGAAAGACAAAAGATCGCATGTAGCGATCTTTGAGTTTAAGAATGAGACCTTAGTTGTTGGTTTGCCTCCCACGGCCGATGATGATGGTCTTTGCCATCTGCTCATTGAGCGCTGGTGTTGCACGATCTCTTTCGTACTTCTTGCGAGTGCACCGAGGTACTGTGTACTTTTGGTTTCGAGAACTCGGCAAAGCATTCTCCTCTTGGCTTGATTGCCAAGTGAGTATAATACTATCAAATATAAAGAAAAAGAAAAGGCGTCTCGAGGACGCCTTTCGGAATGAAACCCTTGGTTAAGGGAAGATACGAGCTTTCATGTCGTTGTATGCCTCGCTTTGTGTGAGACACATGACAGCGGTTGCTCGTAGCACACTTTGAAGTCGTGAAGCATCGTTGACTTCTTCCCCCATCGTAAACGAAAGAGGATCACCAACTGCTTTGTACCACTGATTGCACACATGTGGCTTGCCACCGTGGGGGCTTGCTACCCGATGATCGTCAAAGATGACGAATCGGACAATCCCGCTTGGAAGAGCACAGCGTATTGTAATACGGTGAGCACTTTTTCTCACCGAGAACACAAACCCTTCCAAAAGACAAAGCTCAAGGAAATGGCCTGCATTCTCAGCCAGAAAAGCACTGAATGACTTATCAGTGGTCGACATGTGTCAGCTGCTCACTGGCGAGTGAGATCATCGTGCTGATCAGATCTCGGTTGAAATTGCCGGCAATGGAGATGAACTCCTCCGACGAAACGATCTCTTCCGCATCTTTCGTCAGCATGCGGAGCTTATCAGCACGCCAGATGTTCCAGTCATGAGACATCGTGGCCGCCTCCTCTTCACGAGTGAGCTCCCACATCTGAATATCACAGCAGTGACCAAGCTCGAAGACAAGCCCCACCTCAGCCAGTTCTGCGTTGATGGTGCGGCGGACAGTGCTGGCCATGGCTAGATGTATCACCGCAGCCTCGGACTCCACGCTCTCACGCGAGATAATCCGCTTATCACCCTCGTAGAGAGCAAACGGGATCACTTCCAGCGTGAAGCACTTCTTGCCTGCCATGTGATTGGCAAAGTGAAGGACAAGCGCAGTCGCCAGATGTGGGATATGGACATCTTCACAGGCGGCTACGATCTTGCTCACAGCAGACACTGAGAGCTTGGGGAACGTGGACGGATCGAGATCCTTCCGACGAGTGGGACGGTGTACGATTCCGCACATGGTTGTTTCTCCAGTTGGTTGAAAGAGCAAGTGCCAACTTCCGTTGGCAACCATATGAGGAAATACTCCGCACATAGTTGCCAACGCAAATTAAATATTTTCTTTGATAGAATGTTGAAATTTGTAAATGCTCGAAAGACCATTTCTTTTTGGTAATGCTTGGAGTTTTTCCATCACAGCTTTCATGGCCCCTTTGGTTTCTGTTGAAAGTTTGGTGAAGTTATATTCCATGATAGCTGAATCAAATGGAATCTCTCCGATTATTTTTTTACCATACTTTTCCTTTACTCCTTGATAAAACTCATTATCTGTAGGCTTGTTGATGACCCCAAAGAAAGGGATATCTACTTTTCTGCAGAGGTCAGCTATTTGTTCGAACACCTTGACACTATTGCGATGAGGTTCAACTACTCCTATCACCGCATCAATACCAGCATACAAACCATAATTCATCATGTCTGTTCCTGCTACACTATCGATAATAACAACATCATCTTTTGCATTGAGTAAACCAAGATAGAATTTAAGCGGCCCAGACAGAGCATGAGCGCACTTTGTTGTATATAGGACATCTGGACTTCCAAGGCCAATATTGATAAGGTCTACTGTTTTACTTATTGATGTAGTAATGGAGGCTGTATAACTATCTTTTGGGTTAAAGGAAAACTCAGGTAGTGAACCCTCTTTTGTTGTAAGTGTTACTAATCTATCGTTCTCTCCAAGGCCAACGGCTTCCATAAACTCACGTTCAGTCTTATGCATGAGCGGCGTCTTTTCTGGATCGAGCCCGAGGTTGCTGGTTAAGTCCATGTTATGGTCAGCATCAATCGCAAGGGTAGAAATACCCATATCTTCTAGGGTTTTAACAGCGAGCCATGATACGGAGCTTTTCCCGCTACCGCCTTTTCCTACAAATGCAATTTTCATAGCTATATCTTAGCTTAAAAATAAATTATATGCAAGTTATTCGCATATAAAAAGCGGGCGTGATTTTGCCCGCTTGCAACTTAATGCGAATGTGCTGTTCCGTTATCGTCACGTTCACTGTGTTTGTGATCGTGCTTTCGATGGAATCTAATCTCAAGGTAAATTATCCAAAGTACAATTGCTCCAAGAGATGAGATACTCGCTATCTCAAGTGTGTGAAATTGCTCAGGGTTAATTTCTTTACCGAGTAGGTATACAAACAGAGCGGCGATAGGGACACCGATTTGTGCCAGTGTGCCGTAGAGAATTGTTTTCTTAGTAGATAGTCCAAGTGATCTAAGAACAGTTAGTGTGCCTATTATTTTTGGTAATTCATGAACAAGTATCCCTAATGCTACCGCACTTCCAACTACTGGACTTATCAGAAATGTTGCTCCGATGAGAGCTCCGTCAATAAGCGAGTGGAATGCTTCACTTATGACAATACCTTTTGCGCCTTCTAGCTCTTTTTCATGTTTGTGCTTATGACTGAATCGAGAAAGAATAAGAAAAGTTAGTAACGCAGTTACCACACCTGTTACAATATCAGAAAGCCCAAGCTCTTCACCGTGGTCGTGAAATGCGCTTATAACACTGAACATTAGAAGCGCTAACCCAAGTACAAGAAAGACCAGCTTCCATTTTCCTTCTAGTAGGTTACGGCGAAGCACTACTGCAGTTATAGATAGTAAAGGGAGTGCACTTGTACTAATAATGAGTAGAATTAGAGATGATGTCATATCGTTATCTCGTAGGTGGTTGAAGGATAAGTATACTATAATGTATGATTTTATAAAATGCAAGTTATTTGCATTAATACTGGATAGATAATGCTATTCTTGTTAAATATTTTTAATTTTTGCAAATGCTTCGCAGGCATATTGGTATATGATATAATGGTATTCATATGGCATCCTACACACAAGAAGAATTGACTGGAATGGTACAAGAAGCAGGACTTCGTGTTACAGGGCACAGACTGGCCGTACTTGGATATCTTTCAAAAGTTAAGAATCCTGTAACCGTATATGAGCTCGTGGATGCGCTTCGCAAGAAAGATAACATTGATCAAGCAACAGTATACCGAAATCTCGCTTCATTACATGAAGCTGGATTACTTCGTAGACTAGATTTTAACCATGGACACGCACATTACGAACTTGAAACCGGGCGCGCTTCACATCAGCTAGTGTGTAGTAACTGTGAGACTATTGAAAAAATTGAAGGTATTTCGATTGACGATACTGTTAAGAAAATGCTTAAAAAGTCAAAAAAATTTAAACAAACAACAACGCACTCAATGGAGATATACGGACTATGCAAAAATTGCGCCTAGGACTTGCTCTGTTTTTTGTAGTCGCACTTAGCACATTTGTAGGTGGTGTACCTTCCCACGCGTTGGATACCATCCGTGGAATATCAACATCAACGGTAAAAGTCGTAGTGAATGGTAATGAGGAACGAGAGGGGACGTATTTAGGAGAAGTTGTACAAATTCTTAGTAAAGAGGTACGTGAAGTGCCAAACACTAACACTAAGGCAACATACCAAACAGTACAAGTGAGGTTTTTACAAGGTGAAGAAAAAAAAGGGACAGAGATTACAGTAGAAGACGCCGCATTTGCTCTTGAAGTTGGCGATAAAGTCTACGTAAAATACTTATACACAAATGGCATGATGTATTATTCTATTCAAGAACCGTACAGAATACCAGCACTTATATTTCTTTTAGTAGTGTTCATTGTGGCAGTGGTATTGTTAGGAGGTAAGCAAGGATTTCTAGCACTTATTGCGCTTTTTATTTCGTTTGGGGTAATTTTTAAGTTTCTCTTTCCAGAGCTTTTAACTGGCGGTAATGTTATTGTTATTTCTACATTAGGAGCACTCCTGTCTCTTTTTGTGGTGATGTACCTTACGCATGGATTTACCAGAATGACAACCGCTTCGTTTCTCGGGTGTTCTATTGCAGTTATTATCACGGTACTTCTTGCAAAGTATGCAGTATGGGTAACTAACCTCACTGGTTTTTCAGAAGAGGAAAGTGTCTACCTTAATATCGCAACACAAGGGAACTTAGATTTTGTCGCACTCCTCATCGGAGGGATTATTATTGGAGTAATTGGTGTTATTGATGACGCGTCTATTACGCAAGCCTCTGTTGTACAAGAGATACTTCGCATGAATGGGTCATTGTCGTTCGGACAAGTATATTCAAAAGCTATCAAAATAGGCAAAGATCATGTCGGTGCGGTTATTAATACGCTCATACTTGCGTACACTGGTGCATCTCTTCCTCTTGTGCTGTTACTCTATACGAGTACGACACCTATTCTTGAGCTCATTAACAGGGAGGGTGTAGCAACTGAGATAGTGCGTGCAGTTGTGGGTTCTATAGGCATACTATGCGCTGTCCCACTGACAACACTTATTGCTATACTGTTGATGAAGGGAAAGCAATTTGATACTACTGAAACATCATCACACACACATCATCATACACATAGTCATGCATGATGCTATACTATAATCTATGATGAAATTACAGGAAAAAGCACCAGATTTTGTACTACAAGATCAAGATGGTAACGAGCACAGTCTTGCTATGTATAAAGGAAAGAAAGTACTTCTCTATTTTTATCCAAAAGACGATACCCCAGGATGCACTACCGAAGCGTGTACTTTTCGTGATGGGCATGATGAGTTTCAGAAAATGGGACTAGTGATATTAGGGGTAAGCGCAGATAATGTAAAGAGCCATAAGAAGTTTGCTGATAAATATGAGTTACCTTTTCCGATTTTGTCCGATGTTGATAAGAAAGTATGTGAAGCCTACGGCGTCTGGCAAAAGAAAAAGTTCATGGGGAGAGAGTATATGGGAATAGCTCGCACCAGTTTTCTTATCGACGAACAAGGTAAGATTGCGAAAATATACGAAGAGGTTAATGTAAAATCTCATGCAGAGGAAGTAAAAGTGGATGTGAAGTAAATGTAGAATATAAAAATTAGACAAAAGAAAAAGGTGAGCGCAAGCTCACCTTCGTTCCTCGTCTAGAACTCAGTTCTGAACGAAGAAGCTTCTGGGGTTTGTGTGCCCCGTGTTCATCTGACTAGAGTCAGCTCGACTTAGATCTTTACGAACTCGCAGTCGGGATGACCATAGACCCCTCCATTTTTCTGACAGCCCTTGGCATTGGCAAGCCACTTCAGAAATTTGGCTTGGCATTGCCAGCTGTAAGGCTGCAAACGCCTTTGATCAATGGTTACTGTCATCATCCCATCAGATGGGATGATGAC
Source organism: bacterium (assembly GCA_027482685.1). Taxonomy (GTDB): domain Bacteria; phylum Patescibacteriota; class Minisyncoccia; order Phycocordibacterales; family UBA5272; genus UBA11704. The sequence continues at coordinate 20,251 of JAIXVU010000008.1, read as the reverse complement.
ACTTACTCGGTAAGCTTCAATGTTCTTGTAGGTAATTGTGGTGTTGTTGCCACAACGCTTGATTGGAAAGGAGATACCAATTGGCCGTTCGGTACTCAGCGCAATCACGTCTCCTGCTTCCGATCCTGTGATTCGCGTTGATGCGACAGCTTGAACTTCTTGAGTCATTACTCTTCTCCTCATGCTTTGAGGATTGAAAAATGAGGTGTTATGGTTTTTTGCGACCATTACCACCCCTCTTGTTGTGTGTAGGTTATCGGTGTATACCCGTTACTACGCACGTTAGAATTCTACAACATAGTGTTTCTTTTGTAAATATGTGTACAGCCGAACGTGTAAAAGTATATAGCTAGGAGTATTCTATAGATATTAGTAACTAGAAGATTATCGTATGATAGATAACATAACAACTGCTGTAAAGAATAACATTGTCATTTTTGGGCTATGTATAAGTGTTGCGTGGGTAGCAAGCTCTTTTGTGCTTGCTAACGGATTAGGAAGCTTGCGAGGTGGGGATACTATTAGTGTGACAGGAACAGCTGAAAGAGTCGTAGAAAGCGATAGAGCAAAGTGGACTTTATCTGTTACAAAAAACGCAAGTCAGACTGAGTATGCTCCTGTGTCTAAGCAACTAAGCGCCATATCAATAGCTGTACGTAAGTACTTAGTATCTAAAGGGGTAGAAGAAAACGAAATAACAATACAACCAATTACATCATCCGTGGTCTGTCAGACCCAAAATCAGGTAAGTTATGATAATTCTGGTCGTCAGCAATGTTCAGGTTTTTATACATACTCTCTAAGTCAAATGATATTGATAGAATCAGGTGATGTAGAGAAGATCAGAGAGCTTGCTCTTAACGCGCCTAATGATCTTAGTACTATTGGTGCACAGGTGCAGACAAATTCAGTTGATTTCTTATACACAGATCTTGCTAGTTTGCGTGTAGAATTATTAGAAGAAGCTGGGAAGAATGCAAAAGAACGAGCAGAAGCTATTGCAAAATCTACCGGAGGTCGTATAGGTGGGGTAACTAATGCGTCTCAAGGAATATTTCAGATTACGCAAAAGAACAGTACTGATGTGAGTGATTATGGAAGTTATGACACATCAACTATTGAGAAAAAAGTTACTGCAATTGTACGAGCAAGTTTCCAGGTGAAGTAGGGAAGGGGGGGTAATAAAAAATACACAGGGCGGCCGAAGGCCGCCCTGTGTATTTTTCTAATTCTAAAACGTAGAATAATTCTAGGTTTATCGGGATAGGGCTTCTTCGATTGCTGCTTTGAAGTATGCAGCTGGACGTGCTCCATCTACCATGCTTACCACCTCGTAACCTTTACGAGTTTTTACGAGGATAAAGGTTGACGGTGTTCCCGTTACCCCTGCAACGATACCATCATTAATACTTGCATTTATGGTATCAGATGTTGCCTGACTATTCATACATGCAGTAAACGCAGACATCTCGAGACCGACATTCTTAGCTATGTCTTCTTTTCCGTTAGCGGCTAATTGTGTAGTTTGCTGATTAGATTTATAACCGTAGAGAGCGTCGATGTATTCAAATGCCTTTTTGTTACCACCAAGAGTATTAGCGCATTCTATTGCTTTTGATTCATCAAATGCACGTGGGTGAATCTGTGTCAGAGGGTAGTGTCTATAAACAAATGTTATTTTATCAGCATATTCATTACGTAATTGCTTAAGTGTTGGATGAACCGTTACGCAGAATGGACATTCTGGGTCAGAGTACTCTACAACAAAAACTTTGCTTTTTGCTTTTCCTTCCAGTATTTCTTTTTCATCAATAGATCTTCCCGTAAACATTGTACTAGATTCTTTTGCGCCAGTATCGCGCATAATAAATCCATATCCAATAATACTTGCTCCAATAATAAAAGCGCCGAGGAGAACTGCAGCTGGAGTTGTAAGATGAGGGTGTTTAATGTGATTAAAAAGGTTTTTTAGTTGATGTGATAGACGGCTCATACGTTGCATAAAATTAATAATAGTATACTCTTTAGTATATCATGAGCATTTTTAACAAAGCGCATCCTCTCCTTGAAAAAAGAATACTCTTTAAGTTACTTACTGGTTCTCTTCTAGACTTTAGTCCACCGTTAGTATTTATTATTGCATTTGAGCTTAGTGACTTTTATACCGCAACTTCATGGTTTATGGTTGCAACAGTGCTTACATCGCTTTTTGCAATTATTGTAGAAAAAAGAATACCATATTTTTCCTTTTACATTTCGTTTATTACCCTTATTTTTGGAGCGTCGACTTTATACTTTCATCACCCCCAATATATCCAAATACGTGATACGGTGTATGATCTTGTGCTTGCCATTACTCTTGCATGGGGATATGTACACGGTAAGTTATTTTTGAAGTCTGCGTTTAGCCATAGCATTAAGATGCCTGATAGCGCTTGGGTTAGTATTACTCGTGCATGGATAGTATTTTTAATCACTATAGCACTTTCAAATGAAGTTGCGCGGCGTGTTTTGACAGAAGGTGGTTGGATATACTTTAAGTTTATTATTCTTGTATGTACATCATTGTTTGGTTTATGGGTGTTGTTTCATTTTTATAAACCAATGCCGAAAACTGAAGAAGATGGCAGTTTCGCAAAGCAAGACTTAAAGAATCTGTAGCACTTCATCTGCATGACGTCGTGTGGTATACTTCTGTTATATTTCATAACATAAATGGCAGTACCTCACGGAGAACAGTCTTCTTTTTTTCGTATAGAAGAACCAATACCTACTATTAATGCCCCAATTCTTGGAGATATTGGTATTTTTTCTGTTGCAACAACAACTCTTACCACAGTATTCATCACGTTTCTTGTAGTAATGTTAATCATTAAGAGTTCACGTGCCAAGCTTGTTCCATCAGGCAGTCAACACCTTATGGAGATTTTTTATGAACTAATCGCAAAGTTCATTACTCAGATAGTTGGCACACACGAAAAAGCAAAAAAAATAATCCCGTATGTTGGTGCATTAATGGTGTATCTGATTATCGCAAATCTCTTACCTCTTATCCCTGGATTAAACAGTCTCCATCTCACAATTGGAGGTGAACACGTACTATTATTCCGTGGGGCAACGACAGATTTTAACACAACATTTGGTCTTGCGGTTGCGGTTGTTGTCATGATGCAGATAGTTGGTATGCGTGAGCAGGGGGTATTCGGATATCTCTCACACTTCATCCAGATCAAGCAAGTAATAAAGGGCTTTCGCCATGGCATAGGTTCTGGTATGTCTGCGCTTATCTCATTTATGGTGGGGCTAATCGAAATTATTAGTGAATTTGCAAAGATGTTATCACTATCACTGCGCCTTTTCGGTAACATGTTCGCTCATGAGGTGCTTACTGTCATATTGCTCGGAGCGTTCGCGTTTGGTGTGCCTGCTATCTGGATGGGGATGGGGCTCCTTGTCGGCGTTGTGCAGTCTGTGGTATTCGTCGCACTCGTCACGGTATATTACTCACTAGTTCTAAAGAAAGAAGGGAAAGAGCATTAGTTTAGAAAATTATTCAATTAGCTGGTGGCTATCAAGTAACTGACAGCATTTACCGTGCCCACAATACAAACTTTTATTTTTCTGCTATAATACCTTTATCAGCCCGCAAGGCGAATTTTTATTGAAATGTAGTTGGATATTTTTGGGTTCAGTATTATGAATTCAACTAATAACTAATTACTAAAAACTAACAACTAGTATTTTATGACACCAGAAGCAGCAATTTATATCGCAAAAGGAATGTGTATTCTAGCAATGCTAGGAACAGCAATCGGACAAGGATACCTCGTAGGTAAGACTATGGAAGCAATCGGACGTAACCCAGATGTTGAGGCATCTATCTTCTCAAAGATGATCATCGCGGTTGCAATGACAGAAACAACGGCTATATTCGCGCTCGTAGCGTTCTTCCTCCTTGGGTAGTAATTAGTTATTGGTAATTAGTAATTAGTGTGTGCGTATACATTCAACTAATAACAAATTACTAATTACTAATAACAGTATGTACGTATGCAAAGTATTCTCGACATTCTAGGAACAGTTGGATTTAATTGGCATGTCGCTCTTGCTAACTTTTTCAACTTTCTCATTATCCTTTTTCTGCTTCAGAAGTTTTTCTTTGGCAAAATCGGTAAGGTTATCGATACTCGTAAAGAGATAATAGAAAAAGGTCTCAATCAAGCACGTGATAGTGAAATCCTCCTGGCACAAGCTGAAGAAACGAAAAGTGAAATCATCAAAAACGCACGTAAGGAAGAGACATCCATACTAAACAATGCTCATAGTAAAGGCGCTGAGCTAGCGGCATCACTTGTTGCGTCCGCTGAGAGTGACATCAATGCAAAGCATCAAGCATTAAAAAAAGAAGAAGAGCATTTGGCGGAAAAAGTTGAAAATGCATTCCGTAAGAAAGCGCCATCACTAGTTGCGAGTATGTATGCTAAGACTCTTCAAAAAGAAATGACAGAGGATGAGAATAATGCGCTTATCGCGCGTATGCAGGTATAATTCAAGCAAACATATGAACATTAGCCGTGCTTTAGCAGATAAAATACTCAAAGAAACTCTCTCAGTTGAAGAGCTCGTAACAATGCTTAAGAAGTACAATTTGCTCGGTATGCTTCCTGCTATTCTACGGACTGTAAAAATAGCTCATGCCGCACAAATAAAAAAAGACACCCTCGTTATTGAAACACCTTTTCCACTATCTGATTCGTCTATTAGAAAAATTATTACTAATATCGACCAAAAGAGTAATCAACACACTGTAATTATTAATAAAAATCTCCTTGCAGGATTCCGTGCACGTTTCCGTGAAAAAGTATACGATGGAAGTGCCGAACGTATCATCAAGCAACTAACCAATAATTACTAATTAACTAACACTCTCAACTATGTCAGTAGAAAAAATAATCAAAGAGCTAGAGCAGACAATATCGAAAATGAGTAACGAGATAGACATTCAAGATGTCGGAACTGTTGTTTCGGTAAGTGACGGTATTGCTCGTGTAACGGGACTATCATCGATTGCAAGTATGGAAGAAGTAACGTTCGCACACGGTGCCCGTGGTATTGCTCTTAACCTAGAAAGTGAGATGGTTGGGATTGTAGTAGTAAGTGGTGCAGATAGTGTGCATGAGGGTGAGGAGGTTCGTCGTACGGGTCACGTCTTATCTATTCCAGTTGGAGATGAACTACTTGGTCGTGTTGTTGACCCGCTAGTTAATCCGCTAGATGGTCAAGCGCTCACAGGGCTGAAACATCGTGAACTTGTAGAGAAGATTGCCCCAGGAGTTATGGAGCGTGAGCCGGTAAATCAGCCGATGCAGACAGGCATAAAAGCAATTGATGCTATCATCCCAGTTGGTCGTGGACAGCGTGAGCTTATTATCGGAGACCGTCAGACAGGTAAAACCACGGTTGCGATAGATACGATTATTAACCAAAAAGGTAATGGTGTTATCTGTGTGTATGTTGCGATAGGTCAGAAGGAGTCTAAAGTTGCGCAGATTGTAGAGAAACTAAAGGCAACAGGCGCTATGGACTACACTGTCGTCGTGCTCGCAGGATCATCACGCTCTGCCGCACTCTCGTATCTAGCACCGTATGCTGGGTCTGCTATTGCAGAATATTTTATGAATCAAAAGAAAGACGTACTTGTTGTCTATGATGATCTTTCTAAGCACGCTGTTGCGTATCGTGAGATGTCGTTACTTCTTAAGCGTCCACCAGGACGTGAGGCATATCCCGGAGATGTGTTCTATCTCCACTCACGATTACTAGAACGTGCGTGTCGTAGAAACGAAGAAGCAGGAGGTGGTTCTATAACCGCACTTCCAATTATCGAAACACAAGCAGGTGATATCTCAGCGTACATTCCAACTAACGTAATTTCTATTACTGATGGGCAGATATTCCTTGACGCTAACCTTTTCTATAAAGGAGTACGTCCTGCTATTGATGTTGGTACATCAGTATCTCGTGTAGGTTCATCAGCACAGACCAAGAGTATGAAAAAAAATGCAGGTAAGATGAAGCTTGCAATGGCGCAATATCGTGAACTTGAGAGTTTCTCACAGTTTGATTCTGATCTTGATGTTGATACTAAGCGTACAATTGAACGCGGTAAGCGAACTCAAGAGATGCTCAAGCAAGCAAACGGTAATCCGTTACCGACAGCATTACAGGTTGCATCAATTTATGCAGTGAACAACGGATTCCTTGATGCTATTCCAGTAAATGAGGTTGTTGCGTGGGAGAAAGGGATGCATGAGTATATTGTTCGTAACGGAGCATCTGTTATCACAGGTATTGATAAGGGTTGGGATGAATCAGTAGAAGCATCACTTAAAGAAGTGCTAACATCCTATCAAGAGTCACATAAAGCATAGCCTCAAAATATAAAGAGCTACGTTTACTTATACATGCAAACAAAAGTTATCAAGGAAAAAATAAAAAGTGTCGGCAGTATTAAAAAAATCACCAAGACAATGGAGATGGTTTCTGCTGCTAAGATGAAAAAATCTGTAGATAGCGCTCATACACTTCGCCCTTTTTATGAGGAGGCGAAAGCTGTACTTGAAGATATTGCTCTTGACCCTCTTGTGCGTCATGAACTTCTCGTACATAATGGTCAATCTGATGAAGTAGTAATCCTGATATCATCTAATAAAGGATTGTGTGGAAGTTATAATGTTAACGTATATCGTAAATTACTTGAGGCATATAATGAAAGTGAAAGGAAGAATCTCAAGATAATTGCATTTGGTAAATATTCCGAAAAAGTTGCAAAAAAATTACACGTTGAGACCCTCGCTTCATTTACTCACCCACAACTTACTTCAGATCATGCTCATACCGCTACGCAGATGATACTAGACTGGTATAGAGAAAGGAAAGTTGGCACGGTACGAATACTTTATACACACTTCACTTCAGGAAGTGTCTTTACTCCAAAACTTGTACAACTACTTCCATTTGGTGCTGAAGATGGTAACCCCGACACTATAGGAGAACCTCGTTACACCTACGAACCTGATCAAGAGACAGTGCTATCAACTATCATCCCAATGATGTTACATAACATTATTTATGGTGCGATACTTGAGAGTTATGCGTCAGAGCATTCTGCGCGAATGTTTGCGATGAAGAGCGCAACAGATAATGCAAAAGAGTTACAGGATGAGCTTAAGCTCTACTATAACCGTGCTCGCCAAGAAAAAGTTACCCAAGAGATTGCGGAGATAACTTCTGGTGCGATGGCATTAAGTAATTAACCTTGGTGTATACTACGAACTATGAAAAAACTCCCTGACAATGCACGACTAATGTTTGAAGGCGTACGATATAACGTATGGCAATGGGAGCAGACACTTTTTGATGGATCTACTGTTATCTTTGAGGCGGCTTCTCGTGCGGACTGTGTGACTATTATCGCAACTGTAGAAGATAAGATACTCGTGCTACAAGAGGAGCAACCAGGACAGGCACCTTTTCTCGCTCTTCCAGGTGGACACTGCGAAGGGTTAGACTCACCAGAGAGAACTGCGAAGTTTAAGCTTGAGCTTGAGGCTGGGTACAAAGCAGAAGCATTCACCAAATGGTTCGTAGCTCCATATGGATGGGTAATAGGGGATAATCATTTTTTTATTGCACGTAATGTAACACAAGGTGGAGCGGTTCGTGAGGATCCTGGGGATAAGATATCACCTAAGCTTATTTCCTTTGATGAGTTCTTGGATTTCCGTAAGACCTCTGAAATACGTAACAAAGAGCTTTTACCAATTCTTGAACGAGCAGCGAATAATACAGATGAGAGAGCGAAACTTCATGATATGATATTTGGATTTGCTGAAGGACAAACACCAACTGTTGCCACATCTACTGAAACTCAGCCATCACAGATAACACCAAGCATATAATCGTATGAAAAAGATTCCTGACCACGCGCAAAAAGTTTTTGACGGTATACTATTTGATGTGTATCACTGGGAGCAGGAAATGTTTGATGGTTCTGAGCAGCTCTTTGAAGCTATTAAAAAAAGAGATAGTGTAACAGTAATAGCAGTATACGAGAACAAGATAGCAATAGATCAAGAAGAGCAACCAGGAAGACAATTGTTTACTACATTACCTGGAGGAGTCTGTAAACCTAATATCACAACGCTAGAAAATGCTAAGCGTGAACTCCGCGAAGAGACAGGTCTCGTTTCTGAAGATTGGTCTCTTTGGTTCATCTCAGACCCATTCCATAGTACTAAGATAGAATGGGACAATTATTTCTATATTGCAAGAAATTGTAGTAAAATCGGAGAACCAATGCTTGATCCAGGGGAAAAGATACAGACAAGCTTTATATCGTTTGATGAATTCTTAGAACTACGCAACAACCCACGAGGTCGCAATAGAGATTTATTCACTATTTTAGAGACAGCAAGTAAACACGAAGACGAACGCAAAAAATTACAAGATATGCTAGGAATAACTAATTAATTATGAAAGGAACAATCACACAAATCATCGGACCAGTTGTAGACATCACATTCGGAGAGAATATCCCACAACTAAAAAATGCTCTTACTATTAAGCGCACTAATGGTGAGCTACTCACACTTGAAGTTGCTCAACATCTAGGTTATAACGATATACGTGCAGTTGCCATGTCATCAACTGACGGACTCACTCGTGGAATGGAGGTTACTGATACAGGCGCTCCAATACAAGTACCAGTCGGCCCTGAAATACTTGGAAGAATGTTCGATGTGACCGGTAATCCAATCGACCAGAAACCTGCACCGAAGACTAAGAAGACATATCCAATACACCGTGAAGCACCTAGTTTTGATGAGCAGTCAACAAAAGCAGAAGTGCTTGAGACTGGTATTAAAGTCATAGATCTCATCTGCCCATTTCTTAAAGGTGGTAAGGTCGGACTTTTCGGTGGGGCAGGGGTTGGTAAGACCGTGGTTATTCAAGAGCTCATTCGTAACATCGCTTCAGAGCATAGTGGATATTCAATATTTGCTGGAGTTGGAGAGAGATCACGTGAAGGGAACGATCTCTATCGTGAAATGGAGGAGTCAGGTGTGCTTGATAAAACGGTACTTGTCTTTGGTCAGATGAATGAACCGCCAGGAGCACGTGCTCGTGTGGCGCTCTCAGCACTCTCAATGGCAGAGTACTTCCGTGATGAAGAGAAGAAAGATTTATTACTTTTCGTAGATAATATTTTCCGATTTACTCAAGCGGGGTCTGAACTCTCAGCGCTCCTTGGCCGTATGCCATCAGCTGTAGGCTATCAACCAACTCTTGCCACAGAAATGGGGCAACTCCAAGAGCGTGTTACGTCAACCAAGAATGGTTCTATAACTTCAGTGCAGGCAGTATATGTTCCGGCGGATGACCTCACTGACCCAGCACCAGCTACAACCTTCTCGCACTTGGACTCTACGGTATCACTCTCACGCCCACTGTCTGAGCTTGGTATTTATCCTGCGGTTGATCCGCTTGATAGTACATCAACGATTTTACAAGCGGATATCGTAGGACAAGAGCACTATGATGTAGCTCGTGGAATACAAAAAGTCCTCCAGCGTTACAAGGATCTTCAAGATATCATTGCTATCCTAGGAATGGATGAACTTTCAGATGAGGACAAGAAGACAGTAGCTCGTGCACGTCGTATTCAAAAGTTCCTCTCACAGCCGTTCTTCGTCGCAGAGCAATTCACTGGAGCAAAAGGTGTCTATGTTCCGCTTGCTGATACCATTAGATCATTTAAGGAAATTTTGGAAGGCAAGCATGATCATATAGGTGAACAACATTTTTATATGCAAGGTTCAATTGATGATGTTGTAAATAAACATAACTCATCCAAGTAATTAGTTATTTGTAATTAGTAATTAGTCAATACATTATGAACCAAACTAATAACCAATAACTAATTACTAATAACCATCCAATATATGTTAAAACTCCGCGTACTCACTCCAGATACAATTATTGTCGATGAAATAGTCGATAGTCTAAGCATCCCAACAACAACGGGAGTGATTACGGTGCTTGATAAACATATTCCGATAGTATCAACTATTAAAGCAGGGGAGTTAATGGTTAGAAAAGGAAAAGCAGGTATCGGATATGCAGTATATAAAGGACTCGTTAATGTTCGTCCTCATCGTAAAGGTTTAACAGAAGTCGTGGTCTTGCTTGAACGTGGTGAGAGAGTTGATGAGCTCGACCATAAACGTGCAGAGGAGGCACTTGAGCGGGCGCGTAAGATGCGAGAGGAGAAGGATGATGATGTAGACTTTGGAGTATTTGAAGGGTTGGTTGAAAAGGAACTCAATCGTGTGAAGATTGCACGGAAGTATAAACGTTAATTTGTATACATAAGCACAAGTGCAACAACAACAGCGAGTACGATACGATACCAGCCGAAGATTTCAAATGACCTTGTACGGATGTACGCGAGGAATGATTTGATAACAATGAGAGCTACGATAAACGATAGCGTTGTTCCAACAAGTAGCGGTGTTACTACATGATCAAGTGCAAGTAGTTCACGTTGTTTATAGACACTATACGCTGTAGCTACTATCATGGTAGGCACTGCAAGTAAGAATGTAAACTCAGTTAACACTTCACGTCTCAGTCCCATCATCAAACCTCCAATAATTGTAGCGCCTGAGCGTGACGTACCAGGAATGATAGCAAGAGCTTGGAAACATCCAAGTAAGAAGCTTTGCTTATATGAAATATCAGAGAGATTTCCTGAAGTCGTATGGAGATATCTCTTGGTGTACCATTTCTCAACAGCTATCATGATAACACCACCAAGAGAGAGAGTAACTACCAGTATCCACGGAGATGAAAGAAGAAATTTTATATATGGGTAGATAAGTAGCCCAGCAATACCTGTTGGGATAAATGCAATGATTAACTTTTTCCAGAGTTTAACGCTAAAAAACTTTTTATAAAAGTATACGAGTACCGCAAGTATCGCACCAACTTGTACAGTAATTAAAAAAAGTGTAAGAGTGTCACTTTCTGGTATTTTGAGGAGCTTACTTGCAAGTATAAGATGTGCTGTTGAAGATATTGGAAGAAATTCTGTAAACCCTTCAAGGATTCCTAAAATAATTGCATGCAGTACTAACATGGGGAGAGTATATCATGCCACGAGATTTTAGATTTTATATGATAGATATTAGATGAGTTCATTAGTATTCATGTGGTACACTTTATGTAATCTGTGTTATGTATTTGTACTCTCTAACATCTAATTCCTAAAATCTAGTATCTATCTATGCAGCTCTCCCACATTACTGTACAAGGATTCAAATCATTTGCTAAAAAAACTACGCTAGACGTTACACATCAGGTAACTGGTGTAGTTGGTCCAAATGGAAGTGGTAAGAGTAATATCGCAGAATCAATTCGTTTCGTATTAGGGGAACAGTCTATGAAGACTATGCGGGGAAAAATCGGCGCAGATATCATTTGGAAAGGTTCAGAACATCTTGCTCCATCATCTCGTGCGTCTGTTACTATGGTGATTGATAATAGAGTAAAAGTAGAAAGTGCTCATATTAGCCCTGATCTTGCGCCGTACCTTGCGTATGATGAGCTCACACTTGCCCGTACAATATACGCAGATGGAACAAGTGACTATACATTAAATGATGCAAAGGTTCGCTTAAAAGATGTGCAAGAGTTATTATCGTTCGCTGGCATTGGGGGGAGTGCGCACACAATTATTAACCAAGGTGAAGCCGATAGAATCCTACTCGCCAATCCTCGCGACAGAAAAGAAGCTCTTGAGGATGCTCTTGGACTCCGTGTGTACCACATGCGGTTAACTGAGAGTAAGCGTAAATTAGAGAAAGTAAAATCCCATGTACATGAGGTTAGTCTTATCAAAAAAGAAATACAACCTCATCTTACACATCTCAAACGTCAGGTAGAAAAAATAGAGAAAGAGGAGGAAGAGCGTAAAAACTTACATAGACTTCTTGTTGCGTATCTCAATCGTGAAGAAAAAGAAGTAGAACAAGGGTTGCAGAAGATACAAGAAGCAGGCACATCAGAGTCTCTCGCTCAGATCTTAAGCTCTATCACAAAAGAGATAGAGCTATTAGAGCAAGGTACACCTGATAGTAAAGATGTTGATAATCTAGAAAAAGAAACACTTGAAGTAGAGATACGATCTTTTTATGAAAGAAAAGATAGCGCCACTAAATCCCTTGGTAGACTAGAAGCTGAGAAAAATTTTCTATTACGAGATTTAGAGCGAGTTCTTGAAAAGAAAGATATTGTTATTTCTCAGGATGATTTTACTAATGCACATGCTACATCATCTCACTATATTGAGCAGATAGACAATGCAATCACTTCAGGTGATATAGCTAAAGCGAAGCATGCAACAGAGAGTGCTTCTACATATACAGAAGAGTTTTTTACTAAATATACGCAAGGAACAGATGTAAATAAGAAAAAAGAAATACTTGATCAATCTATTATATCTCTTGATGAGAGTATACGAGCGTATGAAGACACTCTCTCACTACTTCAAAGCGAAGTAGACATTCATACGTCAAGACTAGATAAACTTCAGCAAGATAAAAGAGATAAGATACTATCTCGCCATGAAGAAGAGAAGAAGTTGCTAGAATTGCGCTCAAAGTCTCGTGAGTTTGCAATGACAATTACTCTTCGTAAGAACGAGGAAGCGTCTATGGAAAATCGTAAACAAAAAATTAATGAGTTACTCCGTGAAGGGGTGATGCTTGTTGGTCGCGATTTAATCCGGTACCGCGAGCTTGACATTGATGAGAAATATCTCACAATACCACTCTACGATCTTACGCGAGCCATAGAAAGGTCAAAGATACGCATAGAAGAAGCAACTATTCCGAATCGTACAGAGGTCCTTGAGGAATACAAGAGTACACGTGAACGTGATGAGTATCTCACAAAAGAACTCGCAGATATTGAGGCAAGTGAGGAAAAATTGCAAGATTTAATTACTGAGTTAACCGATACTCTTGCCACTAAATTTGCGAAAGGGGTAGATGAAGTCTCTAAAGTATTTAATTCATTTTTTCAAGAAGTATTTGGAGGAGGATCTGCCTCACTTACAAAAGTCACCTTTACAAAGATTGATGACGAAGGAAATGAGCATCACGAAGATGGTGTCGATATTGATGTATCGCTACCAAATAAAAAAGTGAGAGAGATTGGCATGTTCTCAGGCGGGGAACGCGCACTGGTGTCTATCGCGCTACTTTTTGCAATGTCATCTATCACACCACCTCCATTTATGGTGCTTGATGAGACTGATGCACCACTTGATGAGTCTAACGCCCGTAAATACGGAATGATGCTTAAGCGTCTTGCTGAGAAAAGTAAGCTCCTTGTTATCACACATAACCGCGAGACAATGAACCACTGTGATATGTTATACGGTGTAACGCTTGGAGTTGATGGGGGTAGTAAACTATTATCAATCAACCTCAAACAGGCAGAGGATTACGCGAAGTAAGAGCCAAGTTCTTTTATGGTATAATCAGTAAATTATGCAACGTTTATACACAGGGACGATTAGTATTACATCAAAGAAAGATGGATATGTACGAGTACAAGATCTAGAACATGAGGGAGCGATTTTCGTCGGACATGATTCTCTTGCAACTGCATTCCATGGGGACATTGTAGAGGTTGAGTTACTTGGAAAAAAAAAGAATACCAAAGGTGAGGATGAACTCTATGGCATAATTACAAAAATAATTGATCGTGCACGTACTGGGTATGCTGGAGTGGTAGAAGAGGAGGGTGGAATGTATTTCCTTGTACCTGATGATAAACGTATTTATACAGATATTCTAATTCCAAAAGAAGAGCTAGGTGAAGCAAAAGTCGGGATGAAAGTGATCGTCACATTAACCAAATGGACTGATGCCAAGAAATCTCCGCTCGGAAAAGTTACGACAGTGCTTGGTAAACCAGGGGATAACAATGCGGAGATGCTCGCGTACGCTCTTGAGCGTGGATTTAGCGATGAACATACAAAGGAAGTTAATGGAGAAGCAAACGCTATCAAATTACGCGGTATAACTGATGAGGACAAGGCTAATCGTCGTGATTTTCGTGCCATCCCTACATTCACCATCGACCCAATTGATGCAAAGGATTTTGATGACGCTATTTCATTTCAAAAATTAGATAATGGTCATTATGAAGTTGGTATCCATATCGCAGATGTGTCGTATTATGTTTTGCCTAATATGGCTCTTGATGATGAGGCAATCGCACGTCAGACATCGGTGTATCTGGTGGATAGATGTATACCGATGTTGCCTGAAGTGTTATCTAACGATCTCTGTTCACTCGTACAAGGTGAGGATAGGCTCGTGATGTCATGCGTGCTTGAACTTAATGATGAAGGAATAGTTCATAACGAATGGTACGGGCGTTCACTAATCAATTCACACCGTCGCTATACCTATGAGGATGCACAGGCGACTCTTGATACCAAAAATGGTGATTTTTTTGATGAGCTAGATACACTAAACAAAATAGCAAAGAATCTCAATAAGGCTCGTTTTGAGAACGGCGCGCTTTCTCTAGAAACTCAAGAAGTAAAGTTCAAGCTAGATGAGAATGGTGTGCCAGTTGATGTGTATATCAAGACTCGCGGTGATACACACAAACTTGTTGAGGAGTACATGCTTCTCGCTAATAAATATGTGAGTAAGTTTATTACAAAGAAACAAGAGGAAAAAAATGGTGAAGGCAAAGCCATCTGCGTGTATCGTATCCATGATAAACCTGATAGTGAGAAAATGCATGACCTAGAACTTTATATTAAAGGACTCGGCTATCATGTGCGGTTCATGGACGGTCTCATTCCATCCCAAGATCTTAATAGTCTTCTTGTGAAAATGGGAGATAAACCAGAGAAGCAGTTACTCCAAGTGCATATCACACGTTCTATGGCAAAGGCAGTCTATAGTACCAACAACGTTGGTCACTACGGTCTCGCGTTTGACTACTACTCACACTTCACGTCACCTATTCGTCGTTATCCTGATGTTCTGACACATCGTCTCCTCATGCGTGTACTTACTGATGACTATCCTCGTGAAGATGAGCGAGGGTTATATGAGTCATTGTGTCTTCGGGCTAGTCGCCGTGAGAAGGAAGCAAGTGATGCAGAACGTGGAAGTATCAAATACAAGCAAGTTGAGTATATGTCATATCGTATTGGGCAACAATTTGATGGCATAGTATCAGGTGTATCTGAATGGGGTATATATGTTGAAGAAAAAACAAGTAAGTGTGAAGGAATGATACGATTACGTGATCTCGGGGACGATTTTTATAACTATGATCAAAAAGGAGGAAGGGTGTTTGGTGAGAGAACTGGCATAGAGTGGAAAATAGGAACACCGGTTAGAATACAGGTAAAAAGTGCAAATCTTGATCTACGTGTCATTGACTATACTCTCATTGCTTAGACGTGACATAGCTTAGGAATATTCATATTCTTTATAGGCTATCAAAAATTAGTAGCAAGGTTGCTTCCAAGTCGCGTATACGCTACACTAAAAGTCTAGAAAGGAGGGGAATATATGTCTTCCTCATCACTTACAATTCTCTTAGTTCTTTTTGAGAAAGAAACAAACTCAACTGCCGCCAAAGGCCTAAATACTGATGGAGATTTTTGTCCAGCTTTTGATGATGGAAATCCAAACGGCATACCGTGCGACTGTCCAGAAGCACGTCGTATGCTTCTCGGTGAGACTGGGTTAAATCTCTGTTACTTGAGAGTCTGCCCAGTACGGGAAGTAATAAGAGATTTATAGTAGCTCCACGGCACAGGATCACCCTTCCAGCTTTTATGAGAAGTAGTAGGAAGGGGGTTTTCTTTTCTCTTTGCTTGTGGTATAATGGTTTGACTATATTATTTTATGTTAAAAATTAGACTACAACGTACTGGACGCAAGAACGACCCACACTTCCGTCTTATTGTGACTGAAAGCACCCTTAAGCCGAAAACTTCTCAGTTTGCTGAGATAGTTGGAACATATAATGTTAAGGCAGGGATATTTGAGGCAAAGGCAGATCGCGTGAAGCACTGGATGTCAGTTGGCGCTCAAGTTACGCCAACAGTTCACAACCTTCTTGTTACTAAAGGAGTTATCGCTGGTAAGAAAGTAAATGTTCTTCCAAAGAAAACTGTCCAGAAAAAAGAAGTGAAAGCATAATTGTATAACTGTGTTATTAACAAAAAGAGAGCGTCATACGCTCTCTTTTTGTTTCTGTGTATAACGCACTATCATATATCGTCATCATTGTTACACTAAAGGTATACCAAAAGAATATTATGAAAGATCAAGAATTTGTAGAATACGTAGTGAAAGCTTTAGTAGATAATCCGAGTGCTGTTAATGTAGATAGACGAGTGGACGAAATGGGCGTGCTTATAACGCTTGACGTTGACGCTGCTGATATGGGTAAGATTATTGGACGAGATGGTGCAACTGCAAAAGCTCTTCGTACGCTTCTTCGCGTTGTAGGGATGAAGAATAACGCACGAGTAAACCTTAAGATAAATGAGCCGTTAGGCCGAGAAGCAGATCAGTCAGGACAAGGGGAGAGTAGCCCGAGACAGTTGTCATATGATACTACAGATGTTGACGCTGTTATGAACGATTTGAAATCTATCTAAATCACTTCATCTACTTTGTCGCTGAAGAATTTTTTTCGGTCAACGTAGGTCTACTACGTCTCTCTCAAAAAATTCTTCAGCTTCGCGTATCTAAAGCAATTTTAGAAAGATTTCTTTTGCTGAAATTATGTGATATAAAAAGCAAAATCGCCGCAAGGCGATTTTGCTTTACGACGATATAAGAGCGATAAGGATTTTGCAAAAACACTACTAATATGGTATATTGTCAAGTAATATTTACATATTATGCGTTATCACGTTGTTACTATTTTTCCGAATATGTTTGAGAGTTATTTTGCTGAGTCGATTATTTCTCGCGCAATAGAAAATAAGATAATAGAGATACACACCTACGCACTTCGAGAATACACTGTAGACAAGCACAGACGAGTGGATGGAAAGCCATACGGTGGAGGACCGGGGATGGTCATGTGGGTTGATCCGATACTTAGATGTGTACAGAAAATACAAAAGAAGCTTGCTCGTAGAAAGAATGTAAAAGTTCTCATTGTGATGTTTAATCCAGGAGGAGATATGTTTACTAATACACTTGCAAAATCTACCGCAATGAAATACACAGATATTATTTTTATCTGTGGCAGGTATGAGGGAATAGATGCCCGTGTAAAAAAAATTTTGAAAGCAAAAGAATGGAGCATAGGAGAGTATGTATTAACAGGAGGCGAACTACCTGCAATGGTATGTATCGATGCTATCACTCGTCAAATAAAAGGCACGCTCCACGCATCAGATTCACTTGAAGAGAGTCGCATAGCAAGTCATGAAATATATGCTCGTCCTGAGGTGTATGAATACAATGGCAAGAAATACCGCGTACCAAAAGTGTTACTTTCAGGTAATCATAAAGAAATTGATGCTTGGCGCGCAAAGCGTAATTAGTTATTGGTAATTAGTAATTAGTGAGTAAGTCTGCATCTAACTAATAACCAATAACTAATTACAAATAACTATCTATTTATGTACCTCAAGCTTAGGGTTCTCTCTAACAGCAGTAAAGAATATATAGAAAAAATAAGTGAGGATACATGGCGTGTTTGGGTTAAGCAACCACCAATAAATAATGCAGCAAATACAAGAATCCTAGAGATTATTCGTGAAGCATTCCCGGGACATTCAGTAAGAATAATAAGCGGACACCACTCACCGTCAAAGATTGTCTCAATTGGATAATTTTGATAGACTGATTGCTACTTGTTTGTGAATTTGTGAAAATAGACAATATGAATGAGAAATGTAGATTATGATGTGAGTAAGACGTCCGAAGACAGTGGTCGTAAGATGCAAATCGATAGACACATTCAATCATGCATAAGGAAGGTAGTAAATTTAATAAGCCGATGTAGCTCAGTTGGTAGAGCACGTCATTGGTAATGACGAGGTCAGCAGTTCAATCCTGCTCATCGGCTCTTATTCCATCATTACGTGTATTTATCACAGTTTGTAAGAAAAGTGGTTATATCAATTCTAGTAATAGGATTTTTTGCTACGGTTATGGCACTTACTCCTATAATAAAAAGAATTAATGAATCTATATCTGACATAACAGCGAGTACTATCCAAGAGGAGAACATAGAGGAGTCAATCTCGGAACCTATACCTATACTCTTTACAGGTGATCTAATGTTAGGGAGGTATGTAGAAACATTAATAAATCAAAAAGGCTCAGAATACCTTTTTGGAGAAGGTGTGGATGAGGTTTTTTCTTCCCATATAACTATAGCTAATCTAGAAGGCCCCATACCAGAAAAGCATAAGAGGACACCAATTAATGGATTTCAGTTCTCTTTCCCTACAACAACTGTTAAGATTCTAAAAAAACATTCTATAGAAACAGTTTCTCTTGCGAACAACCACTCACTCGATCATGGTATGAGCGGACTTGTTCATACTAAGAAAGTATTAGATGCAGAAGGGATTTCACATTTTGGTGCATACCATACAACTACAGATGGTTATTTTATGACGACAATAGGAACAACGACGGTAATTGTGTACGGTATTAATATGATAAGTAGTTCATGGGATGAAAAAGAAGCGATACGTGTTACCTCCGAGTTACGACGCAATCACAGTAATGCGGTTTTGATAGCTTTCATACATTGGGGTAGTGAGTATATTCATATGCAAGGTGATAATGAAAGAAAGTTCGCTCACGCTCTTGTTGATAAGGGTGTTAATGTCATCGTGGGAAGTCATCCGCATGTTGTACAGGGAATTGAGTTATATAAAAATACACCGATATTTTATTCATTAGGTAACTTTATATTTGATCAGTATTTTTCAGAGGAGACACAGCAAGGATACTTCTTGTCCTTTACTATAAAAGACAAAAAAATGTCTTTTACTATTATTCCTACCGTCAGTTCACGTAGCAAGGTATCACTTGCAACAAGTACAAGGAAAGAGAATATTTTAAAAACAATTTTTAATAATTCTTCACTCGATGTTGCTTTATACAGAAAAGGTATGACCATAACTCTGCCATAGCATACAAGCAATGTCTTTTATAATTATCGGTTCTACCACTTCATCTTGTTGAGAATACTGAGAAGATACTTTCTCACAACAGTATCTAGTTCATCCACATCTTTAAAGTATTAACCATAATTAAAATCTAAAATGTGATGTATACTTCGTTGTATTATTATTTGTATCAACATATCAATCATGAGAAGCACCATAGTCCGCAGTATCTTTTATTCACTGATTTCTTTTTTTGCAATTTCTTTATCAGTAAGCGGTGTGGTGTCAGCTCAAACTACAGCTAACCCTCTACCTCTTAGTCGTGCCGTACCAGTGACTATATCAAGTATTCCTAACAAGGGTGCCGTGTACTACTCTTTTACGCTACCAGCAAGTAGTACGAGTTTCACGATAAGGACGACTGGAAGAACAGGTGATGTTGATATTTTTTTGAACAAAGATGTAATTCGTTCAAATAGTGCATCTACTTGGAAGAGTCAGAGACGCTCAACATCCACTGAGACCATATCGATATCAGCCCCTACATCAGGAGCCTATTACCTTAAGGTATTTGGATTTACGGCCGCTACAAGCACTACGGTTACAATGAACTATAATCTGCCTGCGAGTTCTGGTAACCAAACTCTCACTGTTCTTAAGTCTGGTGCCGGTAGCGGATCCGTTGTTTCGTCTCCAACTGGTATTAACTGTGGTACGTTATGTACCGCATCCTTACCAGTTAATACTGTTATAACCCTCTCCGCAACCCCGCAATCAGGGTCTACCTTTAGTGGTTGGTCTGGTGCGTGTGTAGGAGTAGGTACCTGTAGTGTCACACTAAATACGTCACAGTCAGTAACAGCAACGTTTACTCCTACCCCAATTGCAACAAGTACAAAGTTCACCCTAGGACAAAGAGTCTTTGTTAACTCTGGTCCACTTAATGTTCGATCAACTGCTAACGGAACACTACTTGGTACTCAAGCAACAAATGCT
>JAIXVU010000001.1 GCA_027482685.1 bacterium | reverse complement strand
GGATCTGGGTCAACTAACACAACAACATATTCACTTCGTTATGTAGCCAACATCCAAGCTACACAAGAAGCGGGTGTGTATACAACAGGTCTGACATATATCGCGACAGCGAATTTTTAGAAAATAATTAATTAGCTCTTTATAACCATGCAAGTAACATCTACAAAACTAAAAATAGGATTATCAGCACTGCTTCTTACCGCTTCTATACTATCAGTACAAGCTTTGACAGTTTCTCCAGCACGTATGGAGATAAAGGCAGATCCGGGTACTCCAGTCACTGGTAAGTTCTTAATCATTAATGAACAGAATACCGACCAAGTATTTTATACCTCAGTAGAGAACTTCGAAGCACAAGGTGAGTCTGGTACACCATATTTTTCTCAAAGTAAAGATGGACTTGCTTCATGGGTTACTGTTATCGATAAAGTGGAAATTAAAAAGGGAGATCGACTAGAAATTCCATTTACAATAAATGTTCCAAAAAATGCTGACGCAGGAGGACACTTTGCAGCCATTTTCCTTAACACAGTTCGCCCTTCAACTAATGGCGGTGAAGTGTCTATCGGTGCTAAAGTTGGAATGCTTATGTTACTTCGTGTCTCTGGAACTATCAAAGAAGAAGGGGGTATCCTATCTTTTTCTCTAAAAAATAGTACAACCAATGTCTACACCAGTATCCCTCTTACGTTTGTTTACCGTTTTTCAAATAATGGAAATGATAGAGCTAATCCATCAGGAACTCTCTCTATTAAGAACATGGTTGGAGGAGTAGCTAAAGAGCTTAACCCTAATCCAGCGCTAGGTAATGTACTTCCAAACAGTATACGTCGTTTTGAGGTAACTTGGAATTCAAACGGTAACCTTTCTCCGACAGCTTCATTCTTTGAAACTGCAGAATATCAATATCGTAACTTTGCTTTTGGTAAATATACCGCCAATCTTGATCTTGCTTTCGGTGAAAAAGGTAAGACTACATCAACTATCTCTTTCTACATTATCCCATGGCATTTAATTAGTCTTGTCGTTCTTGTACTATTTGCTGTTTACATCATTACTCATATAGCAATTAAGAGACATGATAAAGCTATCATTGAAAGACTTCGTAGAATGCAAAGAAAGTCTCGCTCAGATGAGTAGTTTCTCACTACGTACATATTTTCTCCTGTTTTCACTTCTTGTAAGCCAATCTCTGATTACTCACGCTCTCCCAGAGTCTCTCGAAACTAGTGTAACTGTATCTGCTCAGGTTCTTCTCACGCTTGCCCCGTCGTATCCGCTCTATGACAAACCAACTAATCCTCTAAGCGGTGTTCCCATAACAATTGAGGCGGGATCTGAAGTCGTCCTCCTAAGAGGAACTTCATACCCTAATAGCATAGTATCTATTCTTAAGAATGGTATCGTTGTAGACAGGGTTCTAACTAACAACGAAGGATTTTTTTCCTCATCATTACGTGATCTAAACACAGGAACGTATACCTTTTCTGTTCGTGCAGAAATTCCTGGTAGTGGAAGTACGGATCTACAATCTTTTTCTGTTGTTGTTACTACGGGAATAACAACGGTTATCGATAACATCCTTATTGCACCAACACTTGCTATTGATAAAAGTGAAGTTCGT
The DNA here is from genome assembly GCA_027482685.1 of bacterium. Lineage (GTDB taxonomy): Bacteria > Patescibacteriota > Minisyncoccia > Phycocordibacterales > UBA5272 > UBA11704. The sequence goes on along the minus strand of JAIXVU010000001.1, from coordinate 128,356 downwards.
TTCGGAGATTACATAACTCTTAGTGGGAAAGGGGCGCCTAATCAAGTTCTTCAACTTTACATTATATCTTCTGAAGATATAGATACTGTCCTTCACTTCACTACTAAGCTTTCTGGGTCTGGTGAATGGTCGTATACTCTTAAATCAACAGATATTTCACTTGGTGATTACACTGTTCATGTACGTTCAGAAAATATGGCACTATCCTCACCTCGTTCTTCTGTGCAAAAGTTTCGTGTTGGTGATAAAAATGTATATATAGGAATTCGTAAGATAAGTACATATTATTGTGACATCAATAATGACTCTTTTGTTAATCTTTTTGATTTTAGTATCATGGCATTTTGGTATAAGAGATACGGGTTTCCTCCAAACGTTGATTTAAGTCGTGATGAGTCTATTGATCTAGTAGATTTTAGTATTCTTGCATACTGCTGGACAGGTTAAGTACATATTTCGTATGAAAAAAACAACACTTACTATTTTTATAGCTCTACTACTTGTCTTTATGCTTTTTAGTAGCGGGAGTGCAGCTTCTATTATCTTAGACGTTCCGAAAATGTCTGCATCTAACAGTGAGCCCTTTGATGTAGTTGTTTCATTAGACGCTGAGGATAGTGCTCTTGGTGCAATTGAAGGGAAGTTTACATACGACGCGACCTTATTTAAGGTTGAGAGTATTACTACACGTAGTAGTGTTGTGTCACTGTGGCTCTCTCAACCAAAACGTTCAAATATAATCACGAGCGGTACGACAAGTACTCTTGTTTTTGAAGGCGTCATGCCCGGAGGGTACAAAGGTGTACGAAGTCCGTATTATGACGGAGTGCGCCCAGGATTATTGTTTATCGTTACTTTAATTCCAATTAATCGCGCTGGCTCAACAATGACACCAATTAGCATATCAGAAGCACGTGCGTATCTTTTTAATGATAAAGGAACACCGCTTACTATATCAACTCAAACACGTAACATAGAAGTTCCTACTCAGTCTATCGAGTATTCTCGTGTACAAAACGAATTATCATATCGAGATAGTAACACTCTTCAGGTTGTTACAAGTCGTGATCCATATATTGGTGATAATAAATGGTATATATCAATCATCGAAGATCAATCAGTTCGCCCGGTATCAAAAATAGAAGTTGCTGAAACAGGAGAATACGATATTACTCGCGTAAAGAATTCCGAATGGAAGGAGGTTAATACTATGTTGTATATTCTAGATAATCAATCTCGAACAACATATACACATATAAAAATCTTTTACGAAAATAATACGTATACAACATGGACGATACTTCCTGTTGACAACCTTCCTATAAAAACAAGTTCATCACGTATACTGATAGGTATAAGTATAATTATTTTATTGTCTTTTATTTATGTATTCTGTAGTTCACACATTCTTACTCGAACTAAAACATTTCTTACAAAAAAGTTTTTTTCATAGCAGTATACATAGACTTTTCTGTAAGAACTTGTTTATTTTATTTTGTATTGTTGCTGTATATTCAAGTACATCTGTCTATGCTGCTAATCTAATCATTTCTCCATCGACAGGATCGTATAAGATAGGGGAGACATTTTCTGTTAACCTCTACGTGAGTAGTAACCAAGATCCGATAAACGCAGTTTCAGCTGGTATTACTTTTTCTACTGAGACACTTGAACTTACTTCTATTAAAAAAATTGGCTCCATCATTACACTATGGACCGAAGACCCAACTTTTTCTAATACGTCCGGTAGAGCAACCCTAGAAGGCGCAATCCTTAATCCAGGGTTTAGTGGTTCGCAAGGTAAGATTGTTAGTTTACATTTTAGAGTTAAGAAAAAAGGACAAGGAATTGTTACGTTATCAAAGGGTGAAGTTCTAGCAAATGATGGAGAAGCGACAAATGTTCTAAGGACTCTTGGAAACGCAACATTTATTCTAGATGGTATTGCAGATATTAATAACAGTACTGATGCTGTAGAAACAGATATCGCCGTTCCGGTTATTAAATCATCAACCCACCCAGATAGTACTGCATGGTATCGCTCTCGCGATATAGTGTTTGACTGGAATCTTCCAGTTGATGTTACAGCAGTTCGAACCTCATACGGCGAAGAAGAAAAAGACATCCCAACGAGAGTATATGATCCTCCAGTCTCTAATCGTTCGTTTACAGTTTCTGATGACGGCGTTCAGTTTATGCATGTGCAGTTTAAGAATCAGCTTGGCTGGGGACCTGTATCGCACTATCGTTTTCAAATAGACACAGTTAATCCTGAAAAGATAACAGCAACATTTCCTGACGGTTCTACGACATATAATCCGAAACCAATTATACAAGTTGTAGCAACAGATACACTCTCAGGTATTGGAAGTATCGGTCTTGTAATCAATGGTGACAAGGAGGTAGTATATCCTTACGTACCAACTAACTTATATTCACTTCCTAAGAAAGGGGTAGGTAAACATACCGTTATTGTAAATGCATATGATAAAGCACGTAACAAAGTTTCAACAGAACTAACATATACAATAGAAGGTATTGATCCTCCAACAATAACAAGCTATACAAAAAATATAGAGTTAACTAATACATTACTCATTACCGGAGTGACATATCCATCTGCAACAGTTGAGGTTACTCTTATTGATAAAGATAGCAACAGTATAACAGAAACTACAAATGCAGATGTACAAGGTAACTATTCGCTTGCGTTACTCGCGCGTATGAAATCTGGGTCATACGAGATGAAAGTTCGCGCAATAACAACACAAGGTGCAGTCAGTGATTACACAAGTAGCAAGGTCGTAACATTTGAAAGTATACCTATTCTTAGGTTCGGTGTATTTATTATGAATTGGCTATCAGTACTACTTGTTATTATTGTTGCGTCTACACTTGTAGTTGCCACACTCTGGTATTCGTTTGTACAGTTCTCACGATTCAAACGTAAAGTGAGACGTACCATGCTTGATGCGGAGACAACTCTTAAGACTAATGTACTTGCACTTCGTCGAGACACTGAAGAGTTCCATACACTCCTTGTAAAAGCTGAGAAGAAGCGTGAACTTACAAAAGAAGAGCTCATGATACTAAAAAAATTCAAGAAACGCCTCGATATTACCGAAAAAGAGATAGAGAAGAAGCTCGAACAAATAGGCTAACCTAGTTCTGTACAAAAACTACCTTGCCTAAAAGGTGGTTTTTTGGTAGAATATTGAGACCTTAAATAAAGAGGTTTTAGTTCATCAGACGATTAAATATGGGCCCTTAGCTCATTTGGCAAAATAAAAATAGACACTGGTTCTGCAAAACCACTATTATTGTCAAACGAAATATAAGCTCATCACACAATTAAATACGGGCCCTTAGCTCATTTGGTAGAGCACTGGTTTTGCACTCCAGAGGCGAGCGGTTCGAATCCGCTAGGGTCCACAGTAATAAAAATCATGTTATACGACATGGTCTTTATTTTAATAAGTTGTACTCATTTCCAACATATAGTATATCCATTGACAGCAAATACCTTTGACGCTATCGTTAGATGATATGAAAGTAGTATCGTGGAATATAGGTAACTTCATCTGGATCAAACATTTCCCAGGGAGGGATCATTATGCATTTCAGAGGGATAATATTGACGAAGTGATTCCTGTTCTCAAGCATGCAAATGCTGATGTAATGTTCTTGCAAGAGGTGCTTCCTGAAGATTGTGATCTTATCGCGGAGCACTTCGAAGATCACAAGTATCGTCTCTCTATCCATACAGGTGAGCGAGAGTCAGTATCACTCTTTATAAGTAGATTCCCTATAGAAGATATAGAGCATACACATAGTCATGATTATCGTATCAATGGTGTTACCTTTTTCCCTATACACTTGTACGCATTTTCTCCGCGTGTGAGACATATGCAAACACGCAACCTGCTACCTGACCTGCCAGGAAAGAAGGGGGTTATTCTTGGGGATACTAACTTTTGGATACTATACAAGAAGTTTCTCTCAACACGAGATAAGCAGTCATATGATGCTATCTGTGAAGACCATGTTGATATCTTAGAGCATCTAGGGCCTACATGTAGAATGTTCTTGTCACTTGATAAAATCTTTGTGACGAAGGATTTGCGCTATAGTCACGCAAAGATAACATCTCATCGTATAGGACACATAGACCACTACATGATAAGTGCAGATATAGACGCACCTGACGCATAACTAATATGCTTCTTTTTCTGTAAACGTTGTAAATATCTTCATTATCAGGCATACTTATACTCCGTTGTTCTTTTGTAGGCAAAGTCCTACGTTCAATCATAAGGGTTTTTGTACGATGAAAACAATCTTTGAATCATCTCGGGTCAACACCATTCTTGGGTGGATCGCTCATCGTATCTTGTCGATCATGGGATGGGAAGCTAGGAACATTCTCCCATCATCTATCGAGAAGTGCGTTGTGATCGCCGCTCCGCATACGAGCAACATCGATGTGGTGATCATGCTTTTGGCTGGACTGCAACTGGGTCTACCAATGCGCTGGATGGGCAAGAAGCAGTTGGCACGGTTCCCATTTCATGCGATCATGACAAAACTTGGAATGATTCCCGTCAATCGCAATGTACGAGGGGATAAGGTTCTCTGTATGGCAGATTATATTGCAACACATGATGGACCATTGATGGTCATGGTTGCACCAGAAGGAACAAGATCTTTTACCCCTGTATGGAGGAGCGGTTTCTACCATATTGCACGGATGGCACATGTGCCGATTGCCTACGGATATGTCGACTACCGTTGTCGCTACGTAGGTATCGGAGGATATATCACTCCGACAGAAGATCATGCAAGTGTCATGGAACATATCCGCGCATTCTATAGCGGGGTTACGCCACGATACCCCGAACGTTATAACACAAACTGGACTATGCGTGTGTAGTAATAGCACAGTAGAAAAGTCCATCTTTCAAATGCCCACATCCATCGGATGTGGGCATTATTTGCATACACTAGAGTACATCAGCAAACTTGTGATTTACATCACGATGAAGTGTCTCATCTTTAATCGTTGCATCTATTATGTCCGTTAACCGCGCATCATCTGGGAGATTCCAATACATCTTTGCAAGCTCTGTAGCTGGTACATTTTTATGCATACCCATAACAACAAGTTCATGATATCTTGTATAGCTGTGAATTGCTTCTTCTTCTAGATATCCAACGACGCAGTGTGCTGTTTTCGATGAGACAGCATACAAACAAAAATAAAATATAAAGAAAAACATTTGTGCTCCGATAATAAGTAGTCGCTCGAAAGTCGTTGGTTTAGCTATCTGGTTATAAACAAGAAGGTGTACGCGCTCATTTTCAGCCTCATCAAGCAATGCTCGTATACGTCCGTGATCTTTTTGGATACGACGAAGTGATTTTAGGTGTTGGAAGAGCGCCCCAACCATTCCTGGGACTGCTGCAATTGTTTCTAAGACAATTGCGCGATGTCCATATCGAAATTTAAATACAATATTAAAAAAAAGTGCAAGCAAGTGCACAATACATTTAGCAGTTTTTTCTCTTAGTGTTTTAGGTATTCGTTTGTAACTTGTATCATGACGGTATACATGCGGGGTAACATATGACATGTTTTTATACATTGTTTCGTCTTTTTCGTCAATAATCATATCACCTAGTATACCGTGCCTAGTGCACTTTTATAAGGTATTATAAACATGCTACACTTATACACATTATGTTAGATATTAAATTCATTCGTGAGAATAGTGACCTCATCAAACTTGCAGCAACGAAAAAGCACATGTCTTTCAATGTTGACGATCTCATCGCAGCTGACTCTAAACGGTTAGAACTCCTAAAAGTTGTAGAAGATCTCCGTGCAAAGCAAAACGCTGCAAGTGACGCTATCACAAAAGCACAGGCATTAGAGCGTACAACTCTAATCGATGAGATGCGAAATGTAAAAGAGAGCTTAAAAGCAAAAGAAGAAGAATTAGAAGAAGTGATGAAGTCATGGCGTATACTCATGCTTGCAGTGCCTAACATTCCAGATATGTCTGTCCCTGAAGGAGCAAGTGATGCTGATAATGTTGAAGTCAAGCGTTGGGGTGATATTGAAGGAAAGTCATTTACTCCACTTGATCACATAGAGCTGATGGAAGCTCATGCTATGGTGGACTTTGAACGTGGTACAAAAACTGCTGGATTCAGAGGGTATTTTCTCAAGAATGATGGAGCAATGCTTGAGATGGCGATATGGAGCTACGTCATGCAGAGATGGCAGGCAAAGGGTTTTGAACCTATGCTTGTCCCATCATTGGTTAAACGTGAAGCCCTCCTAGGCACTGGATATCTACCACAAGGAGAAGATGATTTGTATAAAGATGGTAACGACTACATGGCAGGCACTGGAGAGGTTGCGACAATGTTCTATCACAGTGATGAGGTGTTAGATAAGGCATCTCTTCCAAAAAAATACATTGTTTGGAGTCCGTGTTTTCGAAAAGAAGCAGGTAGTCACGGCAAGGATGTAAAAGGCCTGGTTCGTGTACATGAATTCTATAAGTGTGAGCAAGTTATACTCTGCGAAGCAAGTCACGAGACATCAGTAAAGTTCCATGAAGAGATTCGCGCTCATGCAGAAGAGATGATGGAAGAGCTAGGCATTCCATATCACACTGTTATTAATTGTGGTGGAGATCTTGGACAGGGTCAAGTAAAAAAATATGATATAGAGGCATGGATGCCATCACAAAATAAGTATCGCGAAACACACTCAGCGAGCTATTTCCACGATTATCAAACACGACGGCTTAATATTCGATATAAGGATAATGACAAGCTCCAATATACTCATTCCCTTAATAACACTGCTGCAGCAACTCCGCGTCTTCTAACAGCGATTATTGAAAATTATCAGCAGGCTGATGGCACAATACGTGTTCCAGATGTGCTTGTACCATTCATGAACGGTAAAACAGTGCTTGGATCCCCATTTCGTAGTTAATTGTATATCTATTTGATGAAAAAACGCTCTGCATTACTTTGGAAGAGGTTACTCCCGCGGATTATTATTATACTTCTAGGTATAGCATTTCTTTTTTGTTATTTTTTTACAACGATTTTCTCTATCAAAACATATGACTTAGTAGGAGTAGATGATATCTATAAAGAAAATCTTATCTTAACCTTACAAGAACTTTCTACACGTAAGATTCTTTTCTTTCTCCCTGGGAATAGTATTTTCACCTATCATAGAACTGATATAAAAAATCTTATTCGTGAAGTCCTTCCAAACACGGATACAATAACCATCTACCCGCCTACCCCTCAGACACTCCGGATAACCGTAACTCCATACACGCCATTATTTCGTAAGAACGATGTTCAAGCTATCAGTGCTAATGGAGTAGTTTACAAGGAAATATACGATATTAGCACTCTTCCAATTCTCATTACAAGTACTTCAACTCTACCTTCACCTGAAGTGCTACAAGCACTCTTTACTTTACACACTAAGATCAGTTCAGCGCTTTTTCCTATTACTGAGATTTATATTGATGAACGTGGAGATGCATACCTACGTTCAAAACAAACAAAATCTGAGATTAGAGTCGCGTCATCATCAGATGCTTCGCTTGTCTGGTCAACAATAGTAAGTGCTATAGATACTGAACCGCTTAAGAGTAAACTTCAAAAAGAAAAACTACTATATTTAGACGCACGTTTTGGAAACAAAGTATTTTATCGTTTTACAAATGGTACAGAGAAAGCTATAATCGGGGACGATACTACATCATATGCAAGTTCTACACGTACTAATTCGACATCTACTAGATCTCGTTAGGCCTACAACAATTAAAAAAGTTCCCATGAACCCAGTTCGTGGTTTTTGGCAAAGGTTAATAGATGAAAAATTAACAAAAGGTGAGACGCTTACCGTTCTTGCTCCTATGGCGGATGTTACAGACTGTGTATTCCGTGATATGATAGCTCGTCATAGTCGCATGGGAGAACAAGGTGGTGGACCAGATGTTATATGGACAGAGTTTGTATCAGCTGATGGACTAACAAGTGCCGGTCGTGAAATTCTTAAGCGTGATCTTGTTTTTACTGATAAAGAGAGACCAATCATTGCGCAATTATTTACCTCTACTCCTGAGAATATGAAGAAGGCTGCGGCATTATGTCGTGAACTTGGTTTTGATGGAATAGATATTAACATGGGATGCCCAGATAAGAGTATAGAAAAACAAGGAGCAGGAGCAGCGCACATCAAAGACTGGCGACAGGCACAAAAGGTAATCCGAGCCGCTCAAGAAGGAGCAGGCGATATTCCCGTATCAGTTAAGACCCGTATCGGATACAACAAAGTAGAATTCATGGAATGGCTACCTAAGATTCTTGAATGTAATATCCCAGCTCTTACTGTTCATCTACGTACGAGAAAAGAAATGTCAAAAGTCCCAGCTCACTGGGAGCTTATGCCCGAAGTTGTAGCGCTTGTTCGTCAAATGACAGGAGAAGTACAAGATGGGGGGACGATACTTCTAGGTAATGGCGATGTTACTTCTGTAACACAAGGTAAAAAGCTTGCTAACGAGACAGGTTGCAACGGTGTAATGATCGGACGTGGAGTATTTGGTACTCCATGGTTCTTTGATGAAGAGGCGTATAACAAAGGTAAGAGTGTGAAGGAAAGACTAGAGATACTTGTGGAGCATACAAAATTATACGAAGAGAAGTTAGGAGACATCAAGAGCTTCGCTATTATGAAGAAACACTACAAAGCATATGTTAATGGTTTTGATGGTGCAAAAGAACTTCGTATGGAACTCATGGAATGTACTAACGCAAAAGAAGTAGAAGAAAAAGTTTCTCAATGGTTAACGTCAAATATAGAGTAAGTATAAAAAAACTCCTGCCCGGTGAGGGTAGGAGTTACCTGGTCAATAAAGTGCCACGTAATCATATCTTGAAGGTACTGGTCAGTGAGTAGCTTGGAATAACTACATTCATCCCATTGTTTCACTTCCGTACACCGAGCAACTTCACGCCACGAACCATGTTCTGGCCACCATGGCACATCTGGAACGAACTCATGAACAACAAGTTCTTGGCTTTCAAAAGAGATGCCAAGATTTCCGTCTTTGTGAATCATTGCAAACTCCTTCAAAAGTGGAATTGCATTATACATACTGTAGTAGTATATGTCAACAACACTACGATTGTTTCCGTTTCCAACACCAACAAAAGTAAACATGATATACTTTTCCCATGAATCATCTCGCCCTGTATCGTAAATACCGTCCGCAGAGTTTTGATAGTGTTGTTGGGCAGGATGCTCTCGTATCGTTACTTAAGAAAAGCATTGAGCAGGATAAAATAGCTCATGCATACCTTTTCTGTGGTGGTCGTGGAACAGGGAAGACCTCTGTTGCAAGAATTTTCGCTAAAAGTGTTGGCTCAAATGATGAAGATATCATTGAAATTGATGCGGCAAGTAATCGTCTAATTGATAACATTCGTGATTTACGCGAAGCTGTGCGTACCCAACCTTTCTCTAGCCGTTACAAAGTATATATCATTGATGAAGCGCACATGCTCACAAAAGAAGCAGCAAATGCTTTTCTTAAAACTCTTGAAGAACCGCCTGCACATGTCATTTTTATTCTTGCTACTACTGATCCTGATAAACTTCCAGAGACTATTGTTTCTCGATGTCAAAAAATTGTATTCAACCAGCCAACAGTAGAGGTCCTTCGTAATCAACTCATCTACGTTGCAAAGCAAGAAGGATACACGCTTGATGAATCATCGGCTACCTTAATTGCACGTCGTGGTAATGGATCATATCGTGATGCTCTTGGGGTACTAGAACAAGTTCTTCGCATTTCAGAAAAGAAAATCGATCCTGAGCTAGTTGAGAATTTCTTAGGAACTTCACACAAGGCGAAGCTTTTTGAAGTCATAACAGCATTATGCAAAAAAGACACTTCATCGCTTGTCACAATTCTTGCTGATATTGAACACAGAGGTATTGATGCTCAAGCATTGTATGATGATATTCTTGAGATTATCCGCCAAGGGTTGCTTATTAAAGCCACAGGTATTCATACTACATCAAAAGAGCAAGTATTCATTGAGGGGCTGACAAAAGAATATCCTTTGTTTTTTACATCAAAGCATATTGAGCTTCTTCTCGCTAAGCGCTACCTTATTGATATATCACATGTACATGGATGGACCGCAGTAATTGCAATATATGTAGGTACTATAGAGTAATTAACGTGTATGTATCGTAAGCTCTTTTCACTTTCAACATATACTAAGCATGCTACGACGATACTTTTTGTTATAGGGTTCACTATCGACATGATACTGCTTCCTGATATTGGCGATGCTCTCACTCGCTATATTGGGCTTGCATACATATCGTCAATTGCTGTACTTATCGTGGTGCGTGAATGGGTTGCTTCACGTAACACAGCAAGTGCTCTTGAACAGAGGGTATACTCCACGCTTACATTTTGTATTGCATATCTCTCAGGGTCCGCGCTTTCATTTGTGTTTGTCTATGCTATACGCGGAGCAGCATTTTCAGTGTCATGGCCATTTCTTGTCATATTGCTCATCTGTAGTATTTCAAATGAAATGATAGGGTCTCATAAATATCGTTTTACATTAGATATTGCTGTACTTTTCGTTGCACTTTTATTTTATATTATTTTCACATTACCAATATTACTTAGTATTCAAAATGATCTCGTATTTTTAGGTAGCATGATACTTAGTGTAGTAATAGGACTTATATACATATCCATTCTTAAGAATAGATCAGAAGTTGCAACTCATGAAGCCGGTAGGGGATATGCTCTTGCAATAGGTATACCTATGTTTGTAGGTATGCTCTACTTTTTGAATGTCCTACCTGCTGTACCGCTCTCACTTGGAAGTTCTGGGGTATACCACTCTGTTGTACGCGATGGGGCAGACTTTATAGTTGAGCGTGAGGTTGCCAAGAAACATTTCATCCCGCGTTTTTGGTCTCGGCCTGTGTATCATATGAGTAGCGATGACACAGGTGTATATTTCCTGGCTACTGTCAAAGCTCCAACTAAGGTCACCGCTCCACTTACTCAGGTTTGGGAATATTACGATGAGGATAAGAAAAAATGGGTATCAAACACAGTTATACCATATATAAGTGAAGGAGGGAGAGTGGGAGGGTATAGAGCGTATTCATACAAAAATAATGTCGCAGAAGGTCTATGGCGGGTAACAATAAAAGCTGATAGCAAGCGTATTGTTGGACGGCTTACATTTACCATTGTGCGTGTAGAAGAACCAGTTTTACAAGAGACGGTGCGACTATAGTTTGCATAGTGCTTTTAGGGAGTCTATGTCTTCTTTCGATGCGGTTAGAGTATTGCTTTTATTTAACTCGTACATAATGGACTCTGGGTTCGGGTTATGATCAAGAGAAAGAGCGTGACCTAGTTCATGGGCAAGGACACGCAAGAGTTTAGTCCTATCACTGAACTCATAGATTGTTATTATTTTAGTCTTTGGTGTATACGTTCCTTCTTGAAACTCTCGACCCGCGTCTTCATTTATTACATCAATTGTTGTATTTACTTTTTCTGCTATATTATTATATTCTGACATAAAAGCATTAATCTCATTTACTTTAGCATTAACAGATTGACGCTTTGACTCAACAGCTTCATAGGTATTTGAAAGTGATTGTTTTTGTTGTTGTAGACTTTCATAAATTGCTTCTGGTGCACCACCGCGTGTATTCCAATACTGCACTGTTTGATTATAGGTCGCTTCATTACGTTTATACTCCACAAGAAGAGCTTCGTACTCTGCTTGCTCGTTATCAAAATCAGCTTCTAACTTTTTATATCTATCTTGAACACTTTTTGCTTGATTTTTGAGTATCTCTGTATTCTCTTCGAGTGTTTTTCTTTTTTCTGTTGCTTCTTGTCTCTCGTCGTAGATCATAGTTATCTTAAGCTTACCCTCTGGATTATATTCGAAAAGATTACTGCCAGTTGGTGTCTCCCAGATTTTAGTTGCAGTATCTATAACTTCAAGTACTTCTGTGCGAGAAATTTTGAAACGGCTATCTACTTCACCAACTGAATATTGTATCGGGAAGTTGCATACACTATGTGTCTGATAATAGAGATATCCACCACATGCAAAAATAATACAGATAACAAGTGTCTGTGTTATATGAGAGTTGTTCTTAGATGTGTCCATGTAGAGTAAGTATAGCAAAGACCAGACATCACAATGTGACTTCTTAAAGCTGATCTTCAAAATTTTAGTATGCTACTTGTACTATCTATTTTCTGTGAAAGGTATATAGTTACTTATAGGGTTATAGCTTATTAGATCTCTTTAACAAATCGATACAATATCGGTCGACATAACCTGCATTTGAGGTAGTGTATAGAACGAAACAAAAAAGTTTTTGTGGTTAATATAAAATGACTCTTGTATCTGGTTTGATATCTATTAAAAATAAACTAAAAAAACATACATGAAAAATCTTAATATGTTTGATTGGGTAGCTTTTGCTTTACTTGTAGTTGGTGGTATTAACTGGGGGATTATCAGTATCTTCAGTACTGATATTGTAAGTTACATCTTTGGTGAAGCGACGATGCTCACTAGACTTGTCTATGGTATTGTTGGACTATCTGCTTTGTATAGTGTTGTTGTCCTTTCAACAAAGGCAACAATGGAAGACTCATACAATCCAAAGATCTCGACAATATAGAATATTATAAGTTCTATACGTATGTTACAAAGCACCTCTCACGAGGTTGCTTTGTCGCATAATATCTACATAACAATCATTGCAATGAAGGTATAGAAATAGGCATTATTATAAAAAGAATTATTCCTCTGTATTCATTTTTGGATCGAAGATACTCGGAGGTTGTGGTATTCCTAGTAGTATTTGCGATATTCTTTTTGCGCCATAAATGGAAGGCATTATTCCTATACCATTACACCCTAGGTTATAGAGTAATGTTCTATTTAAAGGTTCTTCACCAATGAGACGTAGTCCAGTAGTGGTATACCCAAGAAGGCCATGCCAGCAAAATTGATATTGTACTTTTTCACCAGGATACTTTTTATAATTCTTTTTTAGAAAGGTGTCGATATCATGCTCGGCCCATACTTCACACAGATTATTCCTGTCGTACTTCTCATCATCTCGCAGAATTCTTTCTGGTCCACCGGTAGATATGAGCCCCATCTCAACTCCATCGTGCATGTGAGGTCTCCTGGTGATATAGAAATACTGCTCTCCAGTTATAGTGTCCTTAGGTGCATCAATTGATGAGTTCTTTGGAAAGTAACTTATAGCAACAGGGTCTTTTTCTAGAGTGTCTAAGTATGCAGACATGAAGTTAACACGGCCATGCAGCTGATGATGGAATTTACCATCTATGTCTTTACCGAAGTTATTGATAATCTTAAAACCTTCAAACCCATTCGTACATAAAATGATTTTCTTTGCTAGCATTGTAAAGTCTGGAGTAGCGTCATTAACCAACATCTCATCTTTCTTCAAATTAATCTCAATAAGAGTATGTTCTTTTTCTAGAATAATAGTATTAGCTGGAGTTCTTTCATACACATGGAATCTGTCTTTGTATGTTGTGAGCATATATTCAATCAGCTCTTCACATATCTTAGCGCTGTTAGTTGCTCCTTTTGGATAGACAAGTAGGGCAACATAGTCGTCATTGTCTGTTTCTAACATCTTTTGTATATTTTGCTTGCTGGTTATCTCATAGAGGTGAGAAAAAACAGTAGGTATCTGATCTAAAAATTCAAAATCATCCGCGATTAGCATTTTTTCTATAGGAATTCCTCCATCATACCGTATCATGTTATCAGCAAGACGTAACAACACATGAGAGAGCTTCGTCATGCCTGCATAACCAGTGAATTTGTATATTGGGGTTTTTAGTCCTACCTCTCGCTGAATAGTATCTAATTCTAGCCACGCAGATTCTACATTTTTTTGAGCTTCACAGGTTAGTTCTACGCCGAACTGTGACGCAATATCAGACAACGGTCTTTCGAAATAGGTAGTAAGTTGCCCAGCGTTATGTCCAGTTGCACCGTGACCGATGAGATTGCTATCAATTAGCACAACGTCATATTTTGTATCTCGAAGTAGAGTGTATGCAGTAGTAACGCCTGCGATACCTCCACCAACAATAGTGATATCTGTGGAGATATTCTTGTCTATCACTACGGGCTCTCGTGTTCTATTGAGTTGGTGTAACCATGGAGAGGAATTCTTTTTCATAACCACTAGTGTACCAGATTGTGTTGATCGTTATAACTTTTCTGATATTGGAGCTTGATTCGAACGGCTATGCCATAAGAACTTGCCACAAATTATCCATATTCCTATCTTTAGACCATAGTTCGAGAATCCTTTGTCGGAGTTCTTGATGCTGAGGATAACCTCTATCTATAATCCCACTAGGAAGTAAATCTCTACACTCCACATTCAAGAGAACTGTTAATGCTTCTTTTAGTTCATTATATTTTTCAGCACCTAATTTTTGTTCCCATTCCATGCCGTATTTATACTACGTATAGAAATGCCAGAGTTCATGCATTGCGGCTTTATTTGTCGCATTAGGATATGCAGTAGTGACATAAAACATATTATCTTGGATACTGTACGGACGGCGATCGTTAATTGTTATGTATGCTGTCACATCATCTGGTAACGTGATTCCAAATATTTCTTCTGCACGATTCTGGTACTCAGATGAAATGGTATCCCATTGTCTTTGTAGTACAGTTATCATTTCATCAGTATTAATCTGATTTAGGGGCATGTATGATACGACAAAATTACTTATGTCACTTTCTGATGGGTTGTTTCCGTATTGTTGTATCAAATTTTTGTAGACTTTTGTTGGTGTCGGAGAATTCATGGAAGTCTTTCCATAATTCAAGATACACCAAATATCACGACTTCTTTCGTATGCAAATGTTAGTTTCATTATTTAAGTATACCAGCTGAGAGGCACGTGCTCAGAAAAAGTACGGTCAAGACCTGTAATGCTTTTTTGTTAATTATTAACTTAACTTTTCGACGCTCTCCGAGCGCTTATTTTTATATAGATTTGGGTTCTGTATTTTGTCTTGTTCAATAAGCCATTTGAAGGCATTAACAATGTTATCTGTTTCTTCTTTAGTCCAGTTATTTGGATTTCTTTTATCTTTGTTGTTCATAAAAAGTGACAAAAGTGACACTTTTTACATAAAATTAATTTACGGCTTAGTGTCACTATTTTGGGTAAGGTAACTATTAGATTCTTGCTTTTTAGCTACGTTAGAATTCAATTTCGCTAAAGATCTACTTTTTTCATTTTCTAAATATACTGACACGTATATCTCTGCTAAATAGTCTAATTCATCTTCTTCTTTTCTTGTATGTATATATTGTTCCATATAGATATAAGTATAACTATATGGAAGGGTTTTTATGGTAGTATTACTGAATATGAATATCATCTATATTTTAACTAACGTGGCAATGCCTGGGTACATAAAGATTGGAAAGACTAATGACCTCGATAGAAGAGTAAAGGAGCTTTCTAGAGCTTCAGGTGTACCTCTTCCTTTTGAAGTTTTCTATGCTTCGGAAGTAAATGATATGGATTTCGTTGAAAGAAAATTACATGAAGCTTTTGGAAGAACAAGAGTTGCTGAGAACAGAGAGTTCTTTACTGAAACACCTGAACGAGTTGTTGCTGCACTTAAATTAGCTGAAGTTAGAGAAGTTACTCCACAAGGAGATATCGTTGAATATGAGGAGGACAAGAAAGCGCTTATCAAAGCAAGACGGTACACAAAGAGATACGATTTTGAAGCTTATGAATTACCTGTTGGCAGTGTATTTACTTTCACAAGAAATCCAGAAGTTACGTGTACTTTAACAGAAGGTTCCAATGTTCTATTTAATGATGTAACAATGAGTCTATCTAAAGCAGCTCAAATGGCGTTAGGTGTTGCTTATCCTGCACAAGGTCCAGTTTATTGGGAATTTGAAGAAGAAACTCTCGACGAAAGAAGACGAAGATACGAACAAGAAAAGGAACAGGTATAGATCTTTTTAAAACTATTCTCAAACAGAATTTTTAATGCGAAAATTCTAAAAAACCCTTTGAAAATAAGAAACTTGCATGAAAAATTAGTGTGATATAATGAGTATACAAAAGCAATATCTCGAGTGATTTTTTAACTAAAAGCTCGCGCAACCTTACCCAAGGTGCGTGAGCTTTTGTTTATTCAAAGTTAATTCTAATAAACATATGAAAGAAATTCATACAGACAGTGCAAAGGTTACAGAAACAAATCCGATTTACTCCGATATTTCGATAGTTATCTCAGATATTTACAATGTGCCTGAATTCCTAAAATTCACTGAGTGGTACTCAACTCCACGAGATTTTCGCGAGATGAAAACTCAGAAAGAATTTGCTTCATCAGTCGGAGTTTGCGAAGACACCTTAACAGACTGGAAGCATCACCCAAAGTTTGCGTTCTTTGTTCAAAAGAACATCTCTGGATGGATTAAGGATAGAATTCCTGAAGTCATTAATTCACTTTATGAGCAAGCAACTGGCGATGGTAAAATTGGACACATAAAAATGTTCTTACAGCTAGGTGGAGTAGATCTAAACAAATAATTTTATGACTAACAACATTAAAGTCGTTTATCTCCCGATTACCAATCTTAATCCATCTGAGTACAATCCTCGCAAACATACAACGGAACAAGCAAATCAGCTTAAAGAGAGTATCAAGCGATTCGGATTCGTGGATCCGATAATCTGTAACAGTGCTAAAGGTCGAGAGAATACCGTTATCGGAGGAGACTTCCGTCTTGAAGTAGCAAAGGAACTCAAGATGGTAGAAGTTCCAGTTGTCTTCGTAAATATTTCAGATCTTGAAAAAGAAAAGGAATTGAATGTCCGACTCAGCAAAAATACTGGTGAGTTTGATATCGACAAGCTCCAACGATTAGATTTTGATCTACTTCTTGATATCGGCTTTGACCAACAACAACTCGACGATATTTGGAACAGAACACTCGATCAAGGAAAGTTTTCTCCAGAGGTCGAACTTGAGAAGATTAAGCTTAAGAAAGCAACAACCCAAGTTGGCGATATCATAGAACTTGGGGACTGCCGATTGATATGTGGAGATTCCACTCTTCCAGAGACACTTCAAAAGCTCTTTGGTGACGAACGTGCTTCTATGATAATCTCAGATCCAATTTACAATATATCTGTAAACTATAACAGTGGAATTGGTGGCAAGCAGAATTACGGTGGTACCGTCGATGACAACAAGACAGACAAGGAATACTCAGACTTCTTAAGAAAGAGCATGGTCGCTGCACTTTCTGTAACCAAGGAAAATGCTCATATATTTTATTGGTCCGATCAAGCGTATATATGGCTCATACAAACTTTGTATCGTGAATTTGGCATTATTAATCGTCGAGTATGTTTATGGCTTAAAAATTCCCAGAACCCCGTCCCATCTGTCGCTTTCAACAAGTGTTACGAACCTTGTACCTACGGCACTCGTGGTAAGCCATATATCGTAAAGGGTGTGAATGATCTAAATGAAGTCATGAATAACGACACGACAACAGGTAACGATTTGTTACAACAAGCACACGATTATCTAACTGTATGGATGGAAAAGCGTCTCTCTGGCAACGAATACGAACACAGTACAATGAAGCCACCTGAAGTATACGAAAAGGCAATCCGCCGTTGTACAAAAATGACAGACATCATTCTCGATAGTTTCTCTGGTTCAGGAAGTACAATTATGGCTGGTCTAAATCTTAAGCGTAGAGTATATGCTGTAGAGATTGAACCAATATTTTGTGACTTAACAATACGACGTTACGAAGCATTAACAGGCAAAAAGGCAAAGGTTATCCGAAATGGCGAAAAAGGATAAAAAGGTAAAAGCTTTTCTTGAACAACTTAACACCGTTCCCAATATTTCTCTCGCCTGCGAGAAAGTAGGATTAGCGAGGAATACAATCTATCGTTGGTGTAAAGATGATCCAGAGTTTCAAGAAAGTGTAGATCTTGCTCTTTTGTGTGGGACTGACTCTATTATAGATCTTGCAGAGAGTAAACTTATCTCTCATATCAATAATGGAAGTTTGAGAGCTATCCAGTATTATCTTGATAACCAAAAAAAAGAGTACATGCGACCACGACCAAAAGATTTTTGGAAGAAACCGTTTGTACCAATTACTTCAATTACTATTGATACCGTTGATCCATTAAATATGCCGTCAAATGTAGTTGGCGATATTAATGATGATGACTATGGTGACTAACTAATGTTTCTGCAATCTTCTTCCAATCACTAAGTGATATGCCGTAAGAGGTTGAGTGAGGGACTACAACATATAACGTGTTGTGGTCTTTTGCTATATGAAGTTTAGTATCCTTAATTTCTTCTAAAGGTACAGGTATCGTTTCTCTCCATTCTGGTAAATATACCCTTGAGTAGAAAATAACAATCTTTGGTTTATGTATAGAAATTAATTCACGAAGTCGTGCTATACGTCTTGGTCTATATGTTGCTAAATATTCTTTTCGAGTATTCAATCCTTCTATATTCGCTTCCTTATATACCCAATCTTTTGCATTAATAGATTTTGCAGGAAGTGGCATTAATTCAAGAGCTGTATGATTTGATGTTTTTCTACCAAATTCTTTTATTTGAAATTGTCTTATCTCCTCTAATGTCGGCTCTACCTTGTTTTTAAGATAGAGTAATATATAAATTAGTCGACGATACGTTGCTTGAGTTTTCGCTCCTTCTTCAAACCACTTCATATGAGCAACATCATGCTTCATGTCATCATAGATATCCAGAGTCTCTTTGTCTTTCGTAGCTTCTAATCTTTTAACTAAACTTTCAATATCTCCACTGTGACCTTCTTCCATTCCGACAAACCATATATCACTTTTAAAGTTACCATATCCCCAAAAGTTTTTGATTCGTTCTTCTACTAAATATCTAAAATTATCTCCAAAAGGAGATGCTGATTGGTTCATATATGTCTGATAGGACTTAGTAATCTCTCGTTGGGAAGCAAAAATCCCACCACGTGAGTAAGGTCTTGCGACCTTCATATCCGTTTCCAGATATGGCCTATCAGAGCAAAGCCCACATGATGGGGTTTTTGATCTGATAGGACTTTTTCACCATACCTTTAATTACTTAAAGGGTTAGGCTACTGCAAATTTTTTCTCTTAATACTCTTGTATTAATCTATTGATTATATCGCATAAAAGGTCTTTTGCTAAGGCATTTTTGTAGACAAATAAATCTCTCACAATGTCGCCTTTTTTAGTTCTGCATAGACTATGCAGGGATTATGGTTCTGTCATTAATATATATATGCAACAACAAGCACCATTTGGACTAATAGGTAATATGGCTGTTATTCCAACAACAAAAATCAAATATGTTTTATATAGTAGAAAAAGTACTGAATCAGAAGAAAGACAAATTCTTTCTATTGATTCACAAATTAAAGAAATGCTTTCGTTAGCAGAAAG
Organism: bacterium; assembly: GCA_027482685.1. Taxonomy (GTDB): domain Bacteria; phylum Patescibacteriota; class Minisyncoccia; order Phycocordibacterales; family UBA5272; genus UBA11704. The sequence goes on along the minus strand of JAIXVU010000001.1, from coordinate 108,689 downwards.
AGAAGGTTTAGAAATTATTGATATTAGACGAGAATCTCATTCAGCGAAAGAATCAGGACAGCGACCAGTGTTTAAAGAAATTTTAGAAGATATACGAATTGGTAGATATAACGGAGTGCTGACATGGGCACCAGATAGATTAAGTAGAAATGCAGGCGACCTAGGGTCGCTTGTTGATTTAATGGATCAAAAGTTACTTCTTCAAATTAGAACTTATGGACAAACATTTTCTAATTCCCCAAATGAAAAGTTTTTATTAATGATTCTTTGTTCTCAAGCGAAGTTAGAAAATGATAATAAAAGTATTAATGTTAAGAGAGGTTTAAAGACAAGAGTAGAAATGGGTTTATGGCCAGCACCTGCTCCTACTGGTTATCTTAAAGAAAAAAGAATAGATAGAAAATGTCAGACATATATTGATCCAGAGAGAGGTCATATAATGAAACAAATGTTTGAGAAAGTTGCTTACGAAAAATGGAGTGGTAGAAAAGTGTATCATTGGTTAAAGTTTGATCTTAATTTTAGATCGGTAAGTAGTAATAAAGGGCTTACGTTAAGTACGATACATATCCTCTTAAGAAATACTTTCTATTACGGAGAATTTGAATATCCTAAAAAGAGTGGTAACTGGTATAAAGGATCACATGAGCCATTAATCACAAAAGAACTCTTTGATCTTGTCCAAGTACAGATAACACGACAGATTACAAAAACAGAATTCGGAAGTAAAGAATTTGCTTTCACTAAACTTATGACCTGTGGTTTATGTGGTTCAGGAGTATGTGCCGATGAAAAGTTAAAGAAACAGAAGAATGGGAATATTCATAGATATGTCTATTATGGGTGTAATAAGGTGAGGGATAGACATTGTAAAAGTGGATACCTTAATGAAGATGATCTTATTAAACAGTTAGAAGAGGTGTTCGATAAAATTGACCTAGACGAGATAGGAATGAAAGAGAAGATAAAAGATGAGGTTAATAGATTCAAACGCTTTCAGATAGGTGTTTTAGGGGTTAAGGATAGTACTAGTGTAGGTGATGTAGATATACGAAATTATGCGAAGTATATTTTGAGAGATGGAAAGGATATAGAGAAACGAGAGTTGTTAGGGTGTTTGAAAAGCAAAATTTTGCTATCAGATAAAAAGATTTATATAAGCGAAATTGAGTTAGTCCGAGCTAGTTAAAAGTGATATAATTATGAGTAAATTTATGTTTGAACAAACTTTTAAGAATATAGACGACATCTTACACAAAGATGCAGGATGCGGAAGTGAGCTTGATTATGTTGAACAAACCTCATGGGTCTTGTTTTTGAAGTATCTAGACGATTTAGAGAAAGACAAGAAAACAGCGGCTGAACTTGCAGGAAAAAAATATACTAATATTATATCTCCTGAATATAGTTGGACTACGTGGGCTACCCCAAAGGATAAGACAGGGAAACTTGATCATCATAAAGAATTAACAGGAGATGATCTGAAAGATTTTGTTGATCATAAGCTCTTCCCTTATCTTAAGAAATTTAAAACAAGTGCTGAAAGTCCAGATACTATTGAATATAAGATTGGTGAGATTTTTTCTGAATTAAAAAATAGAATTCATAGTGGTTACAACTTACGTGAAGTTATTAATCGTATAGACGAACTTCGTTTCCGTACCCACGCTGAAAAGCATGAGATGAGTCATTTGTATGAATCTAAAATACAGAACATGGGGAACGCTGGGCGTAATGGTGGTGAGTACTATACTCCACGACCACTCATTACTACTATTGTTAAAGTAGTTGCTCCAAAAATTGGTGACACTATTTATGATGGTGCAGTAGGTAGTGCTGGGTTTTTATGTGAAGCTTTTGATTATTTAAAGAAGAGTAAAAACCTCACAACAAAAGATGTAGAAATTTTACAAAAGAAAACTTTCTATGGAAAGGAAAAGAAATCTCTTGCTTATATCATCGGTACGATGAATATGATTTTACATGGTATAGAAGCTCCGAATATTATCCATACCAATACCCTTGCTGAAAATCTTGCAGACATACAAGAGAAAGACCGTTATAATATCGTATTAGCAAACCCTCCATTTGGCGGAAAAGAACGAGCAGAAGTACAACAAAATTTTCCAATTAAAACAGGAGAAACAGCATCTCTTTTCTTACAGCATTTTATCAAGATATTAAAAGCTGGAGGTAAAGGTGGCGTCGTTATTAAAAATACATTCCTAAGTAATACAGATAATGCAACTGTTAGCTTAAGAAAGTTATTGTTAGAAAATTGCAACCTGCATACTGTACTTGATTTACCTGCTGGAACTTTTACTGGAGCAGGAGTAAAAACAGTTGTGTTATTTTTTGAAAAAGGATCATCCACAAAGAAGGTTTGGTTCTACCACCTTAACTTAGATAGAAATTTAGGTAAAACAAACTCACTTAGTGAAAAAGATTTAGAAGATTTTATTAAGCTTCAAAAAACAAAAGCTGAGAGTGAAAACTCATGGAGTGTAAACGTGAAAGATATAGACCAAAAAACTTTTGATTTGAGTGCTAAGAACCCAAATAAAAAAGAGGAAACAGTACTACGAACACCTGAAGATATTTTGAAAGAAATGAAAGCTTTAGATAAAGAGAGTGAAGATATCCTTAATTTAATTAAAAAGATTATTTAGTTTCTATGGCAGATATTAAAATACCAATTGATACAGTAGAAAAAGTTTTTGAAGATTTTTTAGTTATGGAAAATAATTCAAGAGTTTTTTTCTCTGGACCTTTCGGCATTGGAAAGACTTTTTTCTTAAATGAATTCTTTGAATCCAGAAAAGATAAGTATGATGTGTTTCATTTATATCCTATTAACTATCAGATTAACAGTAATGAGGATATTTTAGAGCTTATAAAATATGACATTCTTGTGGAGTTACTAAAAAAGAATAAGGATATTTTACAAGGTAATAAAGTTGATGGAATAAAAGAATCAGCACTTCTTTTTTATTCTTGGGCAAGAAATAGATTTACTGTAAATTCTGTCTTACAGTCAACTCTTTCTATTGCAGAAAACTATGGAGATGCAATTCCAGACCCAATTTCATCCTCTCTTACTAAACTCGGTAGACCACTAAAGGACTTACTCGAATTAGATAAAGAATTTCAAGAATTTAAGCATGAATATAAAGGCGGAGAAAAAGCATTAGTAGAAAAATATGTTGAGCAGATTAAAGCAAAAAACATTTCTGAAACAGATTTTCTAAGTCATCTCTTGAAAGAAAAAATCACTCTTCAAAAAGATACCAAAAAAAGTATTCTTGTTTTAGATGACTTAGACAGAATAGACCCTGAGCACGTATTTAGGATATTAAATATATTATCCGCCTACTTTGAAAAGGAGCATGAAAATAAATTTGGTTTTGATTTAATAGTTATTGTTGCAGATTACACAAACCTAAAAAACTTTTTTCACCATAAGTATGGAGCAGAGACAGATTTCTCTGGGTACATGGACAAGTTTTTTACTGTTAGTCCATTTTATTTTGATAATAAAAAAGCAATTCTCGCTACAGTTGAGCAAATTGCTATGAGTATTAAGAATGAAGAACCAAATTTAAGTTCTTCTATTGGGAATAGTGGGTACATTAAGCTTTTTCTCTGGCATATCTTTTCAAGAGCAATAAATAGTGAAATTATGAATTTGAGGTCATTACTAAAAGCAACGAGATTTCAGCTACTTGAGTTAAAAAAAGGTAGTTATCATGAAGACCATTTTGCGGATAGTTTTCAAAAGATATTCGATATAGCGGTAAAGGTTACTATACACAGTTTTTCAAATACTGATGTTTTCTTAAGGAAGCTAGAAATTATAAAAAACGCTACTATAAAAATGGACCAAAGAATGCCCTACGGGAGATACTCAGTAACCATGCTGAAGTCTTTTGGTATTAAGGTACCAGATAATACAACTTCTAATGTTTACTGGGGGAAGTACTTAATTACTAAAGACGAGAGCGGTCGTGACTCTATTAAAGTTGCTGAGGACAAGGAAGAGGAGATGTTTTACAATCTTTTAATTGAATATGTGAAGCAGAGAAAGTATATAAAGAGTAACTATGGCGATTATGAAAACTAACTGGGAAATAAAAAAGTTAGGAGATGTTTGTGAAGAGCTTTTTGCTGGTGGTGATGTAGACAAAAATAACACATTTAAAGTTAAAACAGATTTTTATAATATCCCCATCTTTTCAAATGGTGAGAAAAATAAGGGATTATATGGTTACACAAATGTCGCAAGAGTAACAAAACCAAGCATAACTATTTCAGCAAGAGGTACAATTGGTTACTCTGAAATAAGACAGGAACCTTTTTATCCAGTGGTGCGACTCATAGTTATAATACCTAAAACAGATGTTGTTAGTTTAACTTTTCTTAAGTTTGTAATTAGTGGTATTGATTTTACCCATAGTGGGTCATCAATACCACAATTAACTGTGCCGATGATTAAAGAATATCCAATCGTACTTCCTCCACTTAAAGAACAACAACGCATTGTATCTATTTTAGAGGAATCTTTTACTAACATATCTAAAGTAAAAGATAATGCTGAACAAAATCTAAAAAATGCTAAGGAGCTTTTTGAGAGTTATTTACAGAGTGTGTTTACAAATAAAGGAGGCGATTGGGAAAATGTTGAGCTTATGGATGTTTGTGAACAAATTACGGACGGAAGTCATTTTTCCCCAGATTCATCTAATGAAGATGAATATCCGTATATAACAGTAAGAGATATTGATAACGATATAATTAATTTTGAAAGGTGTAAGTTTATAAATAAAAAAGATTATGAATCCTTACTTAAAAATGGATGTAAACCAAATCAAGGGGATCTTCTTTTTTCAAAAGATGGGACTGTGGGAAAAGTGTCCCTTGTTGATTTTGAAAAAGATTTTGTAGTGTTGTCTTCGTTGGCAATCATAAGACCTAAAAGAAAAATCATTGATTCGTCTTTTTTGAAATATGTTTTGAAAAATCCTGAATTTTTACAAGAGGCCGTGGGGATGAAAACAGGAGTTGCAATAAGAAGAATTATTCTTAAAAATTTAAAACTTATTAGAATAAGCTTTCCAAAATCAATAAAGGAGCAAGAACTTATTGTTAAAAAACTCGAATCACTTTCAAATGAAACAAAAAGACTTGAATCAATCTACGAACAAAAATTAAATGACTTAGAAGAGCTTAAGAAAAGTATTCTTCAAAAAGCATTTAACGGCGAACTATAAAAGTGCTATAATGTCAAGATTATGAACGAATCTGAAACAAGGGCAGAGCTAATTGATCCAAAGCTAAAAGATTGTGGTTGGGGTGTTATTGAAGGATCTAAAATACTCCGTGAATACAATATTACTGCTGGTAAAATTCAAACTGGAGGTATAAGAGGAAAGTTACTTACTGCTGATTATGTATTGGTCTACAAAGGCATAAAATTGGCTGTGGTTGAGGCAAAGAGTGCAAACATAGGGGTTGGTGAAGGTGTTGCACAAGCCAAGCAGTACGCAGAGAAATTAAACATAGAAACAACCTATTCCACAAATGGAAAAGAAATATACAGTATCTGTATGAAAACAGGTATTGAGGGTTTAGTTTCTGAGTATCTTTCTCCTGACGAACTTTGGAATAAAACTTTTGCAGTTCAAAATGAATGGAGGGAAAAGTTTAGTTCTGTTCCATTTGAAGATAAGAGTGGATCTTGGCAATTACGTTACTATCAAGAAATAGCAGTAAAAAATGTTCTTGAATCTGTTGCAAATAATAAGGATCGTATCTTACTAACATTAGCCACTGGTACAGGTAAAACAGCTATTGCTTTTCAGATTGCATGGAAACTTTTTCAGACAAGATGGAACTTAAAGCGTGATGGTTCTCGTCGTCCTCGTATTCTATTTTTAGCAGATAGAAACATACTAGCTGACCAAGCATATAACTCATTCTCTTCATTTCCAGAAGACTCTCTTGTACGTATCAATCCAAAAGAGATAAGTAAAAAAGGAAGTGTACCTACTAATGGCTCTATATTCTTTACTATCTTTCAAACCTTTATGAGTGGTAAAGATGTAGATGGTAATCCTGCCCCATACTTCGGAGAATACTCACCTGATTACTTTGATTTTATTATTATAGACGAATGTCATCGTGGTGGTGCAAACGACGAAGGAAACTGGAGAGGAATCTTGGAATATTTTTCTCCTGCTGTGCAATTAGGTTTAACAGCCACACCAAAACGTAAGGACAATGTAGATACGTATAAATACTTTGGTGAGCCAGTATATATTTATTCTCTAAAAGAAGGCATAAATGATGGTTTCCTTACTCCTTTTAAGGTTAAGCGTATTAAGACAACATTAGACGATTATATTTATACAAGTGATGACCAAATCATCGAAGGGGAAATCGAGGAAGGAAAACTTTATACCGAACCTGATTTTAATAAGATAATCGAAATTAAAGCGAGAGAGGAAAAGCGTGTGAAAGTATTTATGGATGAAGCTGATCAAAATGAAAAAGCTATTGTTTTCTGTGCTACTCAAGATCATGCGGCTGCTGTTCGAGATTTGATTAATCAGTACAAGAAAAGCACTGATCCAAATTATTGTGTGCGTGTTACTGCTAACGACGGAGAAATAGGAGAACAGTTCTTGAGAGAGTTCCAAGATAACGAAAAAACTATACCGACCATACTCACCACTTCACAGAAACTTTCAACTGGAGTAGATGCTAGAAATATTCGTAATATTGTTCTAATGCGACCAGTGAACTCTATGATTGAGTTTAAGCAAATTGTGGGGCGTGGTACACGTTTATTTGACGGTAAGGAGTTCTTCACTATTTATGACTTTGTAGATGCCTATCATCATTTTGCAGATCCTGAGTGGGATGGTGAACCAATCAGTCCAGTAGATGACGAACCTACGGAACCTAAACCACCAAAAGGAGTAGAGGGTGAACCACCTTTTCCACCAGAACCACCAACTGAACCGAATAAGAAACTTAAGATTAAGTTACGAGATGGGAAAGAGCGTGAAATACAGCACATGATTGCAACTTCATTTTGGGGTGCAGACGGTAAACCTATTTCTGTGGAAGAGTTTTTACAAAACTTGTTTGGGACATTACCTAAATTCTTTACAAGTGAAGAAGAATTACGAGAAATTTGGAGTAATCCAATAACTAGAAAAAGTTTACTAGAAAAACTAGACGAAGCAGGATATGGAAAAGACGAATTAACTACATTACAGAAATTGATTGATGCTGAGAATAGTGATCTTTTTGATGTGTTGGAATATGTATTTAATAGTGATATTAAACCAATACCAAGAGATATAAGAGTGGAAACATCTCAGGAAACTATTTTTGAATCTCTTAATGATAAACAAAAAGAGTTTATTGAGTTCGTATTAAGTAAGTATATCGAAACAGGTGTAGAAGAATTAGACCAAGAGAAATTACCTATATTGCTCACAAACAAATATCAGTCACTTGAGGATGCAAAAGATGTACTTGGTGATATTGATTTGATTCGTTCAATTTTCTTCAAATTCCAAGAGAAACTGTACGCAAAAGTATAAAATTAAGGTTATTAAAATTGATTTATACAATTTATTCCGTATTCTTTTGATACAGAGATAAGTTCTCCGTCTTGGGTGACTATTGTATATTCTTCAGGGAAAAGAGTGTCTTGTACTTCAGTTTCAGCCAGTATATAAGCCAACATTAAAACATCAGCTGTGCCTTTTCCTGTGTAGAGCCTTATTAAAGAAAAATTATCACCATGTTTTTTCATGACCTCTATTAATTTTTCAAAATGTTTTTGTTCAAGATCTATCACATCAATACCTGTACTTTTAAATTTTGTTTCTTCTTCTGGTGAATAAACGTACTCATCTAAAACATCTCGAATGATAAACACATCACTTCTTTTTGAGGCTTTGTTAATGATATTTTTTGATAGAGAGTTTGTGTCTAATAAGTATTTCATAATTAGTATTTTGAGAGATACTCTTGGAATAAATTATTATCCATTTTTCCTTTTCTAAATAATAGATTTTTTGTTTCTCCTTCGGTTATCTTGTTATTTTTATATGCACTAATTATTTCTTTTGAAAATCTTTCACCGTTGTATTTTTTGTACCCATTAATTGGTAAAGCTTGCCTACGTTTTGGTTGGACTTCTTTTATAGCGTCTCTCAGGTTTTCAAGATAAGAGTTAGCTAATTTTCTCGATATTTTACCTGCATTTACAAGACAGATTAAAAGCATACTTGGAGTTACTTTAAGTACACGTGCCCAACTAGTTAGATCAGAAAGACTATTTATTTTTATTACATTAAGTTCGCTGGTAGGAATTAGAATTTCTGAAGCAATAGAGTATATTCTTTTATAGTCAGTATTTGAGGATTTACCTGTTTTTGTGCTTAATAGAAATTTATTTATTCCTATGCACACAAGCATGGATATGACTGTAAGTATTTGTCTACCTGAAGTTTCTAATATCTTTGGTTTATCATCGCCATCTCTAGTGTTTACAAAAATGTAAGGAACTTTTTTATCTTTAACACACAATCCACTTAATCCAAGGTTTGAATCCAGATTTTGAGGCATGTAGTTGTAAGAACTCATGGATATGAAGATTTCTTTTTCTTCAGCTTTTTTACATATGTAACTAAGAACATCATCTTTAGATAATTTCCGCATTTCTACTAGATTGATTCCAAAATAAGATCTAACTTGCTCAGCTATTTCTTTTTTTGGTAAACCTTTCTTAATTAACTTAGAAATTGATCCTATATAAGGGTTGTCACCACTTGCTGGGAGTACTCTTCTTTTTAAGAACTCCTGTTTTCTTCCTATGTCTTTCACTATTATTTCTATATCAGCGACACTAGCTTCTCCGCGAAGAGCAAGTTGCATTTCAGACTTGGTTGGTAGTTTTTCAAATAGATTTTTTCGGGTATCTTTAAGTTGAGCGTCAACTTTTTCTTTTGGTGCAAAAAATAATGGGTATGGAACATCTGCTCGTTGAGCAAGTATTTTTAAATCACTTACAGTAATCTCATTTGACTCTACAGCTTTAATATAATCTGTGTAGTCTTTTATAGGGGAAAGGTCTAACAGAGAAAGAAAGACTCGTTTGTCGATTTTTATGCCACCTCGTTTAATTTTTATTGTAAAATCTGTCATTTTAAATGACCTAATACTACAACAATTTGATTAATATAGACAGTTATAAAAAAAGTTGTCTAATTGTTTAAAATAACACTATACAATATTAAAATAGTTTGATACGGTAGAGATATAGGAACATTTGTTCTAAAACAATGTTCCTTAGGTTATGTGATTAGGATTCCTTCCAGAAATCCGGTCGTTTATTCACAGTGCTTAAGCATGTAAAGTTAAGATGTTGTAATCCCAGCCTAACATATTAAGTGACCATTTATCAACCGAATATGTTAATAACCTATATGGCTAAGACATTTCCTCTCGGGAGAGATTCTAAGACTGGACATTTTATTCCAGTTAAAGAAGCACAGCGAAGACCGAATACAACTACGGTAGAACGCATCCCGAAAACAGGTCACGGCGACACTAAGTAATTAGTACTCGTTAGACAATAACAAAATAATCACCCTAGGAAGGAGGGTGATTATTTTTTATTCTACCTCTCCAGCCTTAAGACTGTCATAAAGTTGAAGAGCTTGTTCAAGTGCGTCATCAATAACATCAATGTCTTCTCCGTCTTCTAATACTTTTATATATACGTACCCTAAATCTTGAGGAACTCTCACAAGGTCCACTCTCTTACTTACAAGAAGTGTTCTTACTTGGCTATCGTTTGTGTAAAGATTACTCTGTTGTAATGCATCTAAAACGGTTTTAGCCATGTTGTCTACATCACGAGTTTGATAGTTATCTCTGTTGGATGTAAAAAATTGAATAATTGCAACATAAACAGAGTTAGTTGTTGGGAAAGTCGCAGGAGGTCTTTCCCTTGTAATTTGCTCAGTGACCACACTTTTGAATGTAGCCACTGCTGCTGATTCATTCTTGCGAACATAGTGGTCAAACCCAGTGACTTTCTTAAAAGCCTGCTGTGTAGCAGGAATGATACCATCAATAATAAATTGATATGAATTTTCCATTATTTTTTAGAGCTATCTTTTCTAAAATGTATAGGAGAGTCCTTTGAGATGCGTTCAGTAATGGTGGTTGAAGGATGTCTTGATTCTGATTTTGTTGTTATAAACGCACCAGATCTTGAGTCTCTATTTACATGATGAGTTCTCGGGTGGTCTTTATCTATAGGGGGAGTGTGAGAATACTTTTCAGTAACAAAACGTCCAGTATTTGAGTTTCTGAATACTACTTTAATTTTGTCTTTTGGAACAGATTTACCTTTATCATAAAAGTCTATTCGTGGAGGATTACTTCCACTTTTTGAAACAATAAATAAGACATTTACCACTTTTTTCTTTTTTGTAGGTATTTTTTTTACTGACATATTATTTATTCTATCATAATTTTGCATGCAAACTCGCAGAAGGTTTTAACATTGAATTTAACTCTAATGTCATTAGTTTAGTGCAAGAAGTGTAATAATGGGAAAATCTAAAAAGTACCCTTTTGGGGTACTTTTTAGATTTGGCTGGCTACACTCAGTAGCTATGCATTAACTGTATAGAGCTCTCATACGTTTCGACGCTCTCCGAGCGTCAGAACTCCGCACGAGTTGGCTGGGGTACAAGGACTCGAACCTCGATACTCAGGACCAAAACCTGATGTCCTACCATTAGACGATACCCCAATATTTTTTAACTTCTGTGAGCAGTTTAGATTTGTTCTGGTCCTGCTCAGTACCGCTTTATTCCACCGCTTCACGTTGTTACGCTTTGCTGATGTCCTACCATTAGACGATACCCAAAGATAGTTAGTAGTTTTTAGTAATTAGTTATGAGTGAAATACATAATTACAAAAATACTTTAATTCATACAAGTACGTTTCAAATCTTTATTGTCCTTCGTACTCAGGACCGCATTATTTTATCGCTCCGTAAACTCCGCTAGCTGATGTCCTACCGTTAGACGATACCCAAAATTAGTTGCTAGTTATTTGTTGTTAGTTTCTAGTTGGTACAAATACGGAGAATTCTTTTCAAGAATTAAAGAAGTGGATACTATAAGCTATCTAAATAGCGTATGTATTTTCACTAAAAACTTGAAACTTTTAACTAGAAACTACCTTAATAACTTGTCCACAATTCTACCACAAAAATTTTACTTGCGCGATAGTGAGTTGTGGGGGTATACTCGTATCCATTACTCACTTTGTTTTAAAACATCACTATTATATCTCTATGGAATCTCAGCCACACAACATATCTGTACCAAAAGAAATTCATACAGAAGGAGGTCTTAGTAATGTTGAAAATACAAAACTACCTGAGCACTCCGTTGCTTGGTTAAGAAATGCTGTAGTAGCACGTGAAGAAGCAAAATTACCTAACGATATTGCAGATGCTTGCGGGCTACTAGATATAGCTGCAATGCGTGCAGAGGTAAAAGTAACTATCCACTAATAAATACACGATATTCCTATTCCTTGACATACATTTCTACATATGCGAGAGTAAGGCTGTGAATAACCTTTGATTATAAAGGCTATACAGGGTTGTATACTTAACTTTACATGGCACTACGAAAAGACCTCCAAGCAATTATAGAAGAGTCAGAGCTATCATTTGAAGAAATGAGGGCTTTTACAACTGGACTTATGATGCTTACAGAAGAGGAACAGTTTGATTTTTATAAAATCCTGCGAGATGACCCAGGCCTTATCTATCCTCTCTATATTAACTTCAAGGCGAAGCTACACGCAGCTCATGGTACAGAAAAAGAATGGATGGATGCAGTAGAAAATGAAATAATAGAGTTAGAAGACTACTTAACCAAGAAACGTGTAGGAGGGGAGATACGGTAAGAGGGGAAATCTGTAGTACAGAAAATGACGTCATATGACGTCATTTTCTGTACTACAGATTTCCCCGAGCACACTTGCACACATTCTGTTACACTACCCTTTATTAGTATGAAGCGATTAAGTAATGCCCTTCAGGTTGTTTTGCAAAGAAAGGATAGCCTTCTTGTACTTCTTATCTCTACGGTTATCTTTTTCCTCTTGCTTCTTATCACACAAAATGGCAAAGATGCACATGCGGTCTTTGGTTTTACCACACTCGCTCTTCATACGAAGCTATCACTTTTTATAACTACGCTTTTTGATATATCTAATACATTTACCCTTGGAGCATTCTTGCTAGCGTTCCTTGGTTCACTAATCGGTGGCATTAATCTCTCACTTGCATATACGTATGTAAAGATCCGCGGAGAAGTTATCGTGCGTAGCGGTCTCTATAGCGGACTAGGGCTTGTTGCAGCATTCTTTGGAATAGGCTGTGCAGCGTGCGGAACTGCCCTTCTTAGTGTCATGCTAGGCTTCTTGGGCTTTTCTACTATGTTAAACGTCTTGCCGTACCAAGGGCTAGAAATAGGCTATATCGGCCTCATCTTCCTGTGTATAGCAACATACAGCCTTGCAGGTAAAGTCCTCACCCCTAACGTGTGTTAAACTTTTGATATCATGTCTGCTCATGGCACCGATAATCCTACAGTTACTAAGCTTGCAATGGCGGGAGTTGTGATTCTCGCTGTCGCGTTTGCGTATCAGTTCTATGGATGGACATTTCTTTCTGATACGTATGTTGTATCAAAGGACGGTTCGAAGGAGCAAGATTCTACACAAACACTTCTATACAGAGTAAGTAGTGTCATTGATGCTGACACTATCACGGTAGGAATAGACGGAGTAAATGAACGTATAAGGTTACTTGGTATTAACACACCAGACTGTTTTACCAAAGTCGCCACAGAGCGCTTAGCGGATATTGTAGATGGCAAAGATGTACACCTTGAGTACGATCTAAGCCAAGAACCTCGAGATACCTATAATAATATCCTTGCATATGTGTATCTACAAGATGGACAGATGGCTAACCGCAAAATGATAGCTGATGGATACGCGTATGAATATACATATCTCAAACCTCACAAGTATCAACAAGAGTTCAAAAGTTTACAGAACATCGCACAAGCATCTACGCGCGGACTGTGGAATGATGATGCCTGTATTGCTCAAAGATAAGGTACACTATCTCGTAACATGGATACAATACAATTATTACTAAAGTATCTCTTCCGTCTCGGTGTTGCGCTTGCTATTGTGTCGTTCATCTGGTTCCTTATCTCTACTATCTATCCAGAGATATCGTTTAGTAACACTGTCGGAAAAATATTTCAATCAAACAACACCACTTCTGCTACCTCGACTAAAAAAGGCAGTATCTTAGATTTTGACTGGTTGCCTGCACCAGGAAGCCTTAACCTCGCTCGACAAAAACCGCCAGCCTATACTGCAACATCAACGAATATAGAGAGCGGGTACTATAACATTGACACTGGTCGTACTAATATCGCATCGGGATACTACGACATAAACGCGCGACAAGGTACAAGTGGTAGTAACCCGTATGGCTTTGGCTCGCCTTATATTATTGTACAAGGAACAACATCAAGAGCCGCAGCAGTTGTAGCAACTGCTACACCACCAGAGAAACGCGAACCAACAATAGAAGAAGTCCGCCGTCTTTATGTTCGTAATCTCTCACTCTATGAAGGCATTACCATCAAAAAAGGCATGACGTTCACTGGGGAAGCGCGCAATGTTATGTATGATAAAGGTGGGAAGTTCAAGTTAATTATCATAGATAACAAAAGCCGTTCAGGTGTAATAGGGGAAGCTGTTGCAACTGCTGATTGGACTATTGCTGGGTGGACACGCTTCACAGCAACTATCGGCGCTCAACTACCTAATAATGTTCCGTGTTCACTAGTCTTTGAGTCAGGTACAATAAACGTACAGACCAGACAACCACTACGTTTCCCATATCGTGTAATGTGTGACCAGTAAATAACTAAAAGAAAAAACGGCGCTAGGCGCCGTTTTCATCATTGGAACTCTCATCGGCGAATTTTTTCATAATCCAGCCGCCATTTTTTTTATCTGGTACTAGCTCTTCGCCATCGGGGACAATCTCAATAGCATCAACCGGAGTTCGCATCGAACTACCTCTAGCGTTAGGATGTGGTTGCGCGCGAAGCACGGGTTTCGGACTTTGATTTACTTTGATCTTATCTGCTCCGACTTGGCTTGCTTCAAGCGCTCTTCTGGCATCATACTCATCAATAGCGACTTTTGCAGCTGGTACTTTATCTTTCAGTCGCTTAATTGCTTGTTGAGTCGGAGTCAGTGGTTTGCTTGGATCTTTCGGTGGCATAATTTCTCCTTGTTTAATTTAGGATATCCATTCTTACTATAATCTAATTATTGCGGCGGATCAATACCAAGAAATTACGCGGTTAATCTATCAATAACAGCTTTCACTGTCGCACCATCTGCAGTATCGCCGAGCTCTTTCATCATCTGACCGATGAACTGACCTTTCTTAGTTGAATCAAGTGGAGATTCTGCTAGCTTAGCTTTCACCTTCGCTTCGATGTCTGCTTCTGACATTGCTGCAGGGAGGAACTCTTCAATGATTGCAAGTTCTGCTTTTTCATCTTCTGCTAGTTCTGGGCGGCCACCAGCTACGAACTGATCGATAGAGTCTTTACGTTGTTTTGAAAGTCTTTTGATAACTTTCATGCAGTCCTCATCTGATAGTGGATCTGTTGGTGGGCGACCTTGAGTAACGAGTTCATTAGTAAATGCCGCTAAAATGAGGCGAAGGGTACCGAGGCGAACGGTATCCTTTGCTATCATTGCTGGCTTGATTGCTGCTTTTATTGTTTCTTGCATAGTTATACTAGTATAGCATTAGAAAATAAATGTGAGTAATTGCCTCATGTCGTACATGGTATACTTTGCCTATTATGTCACCTGTAGAAATTGTCCTCGTCATTATCGGTATCGTAATAATCTTACTACTTATTGTGCTTATTGTTAAGAAACCAGTAGTTGACGAAAAAGATGATCAAACATTCCTTATTCTCCAAGATCAACTAGAGAGATTACGTGGGACGGTAGAAGATAAACTAGAACGTTCGGCATTCAACCTGCATGAAGTACTAGATCGCCAAAAGCTAGAATCCAGTCGCCAAACATCAGAGGCAAGTCGTATCATGAATGAAATAGTTCGTGAACTAACTGAAGTAAAAGAAGGGAGTAAGCAGGTATTTTCAATGGCAGAACAACTACAAAATCTCCAAGATATTCTCAAGAATCCAAAGCAACGTGGAGTGCTCGGCGAGTACTACCTAGAGACTTTATTAAAAAACGTAATGCCGTCAAATTCTTATCAGATGCAGTATGGATTTCCTGATGGAACGATTGTTGACGCAGTTGTTTTTGTTAAAGATAAAGTTATACCAATTGATTCAAAATTTTCACTTGAGAACTACAATAGAATATCAGAAACATCTGACCGTGCAGAAAAGGAAAAGTTCGAGAAGATATTTGTTAATGATTTAAAGAATCGTATCGTTGAAACAGCAAAATATATTCAGCCTGAACAAAACACTATGGACTTTGCGTTTATGTTTATTCCTCATGAAGCAATTTACTATGATTTAATCATTAACAAAATCGGAACTGTAACAGAAGAAACAGAAAATCTGATACAGCGCGCAGCATCAAAATACAAAGTGATAATTGTTTCACCAACGTCATTTCTTGCCTATCTACAAACTGTTCTACAGGGTTTGAAGGCGATGCAAATTGAAGAATCTGCAAAAGATATAGTAAAACGAGTGGGGGAACTTGGTAAACACTTAAAAGCTTATGAGGAGTACCATAACAAACTAGGTAATACACTCAGTACCGCAACCAATCATTACAACAATGCAAGCAAAGAACTTAAAAAAGTGGATAAGGACGTTACGCGGATAACTGGTGATGTTGTCGGTATTGACCCACCACTTCTTGATAAACCTTCGATTAATGAGGATTAGGTGAAAATATAATAACGAAAAACTGCTTCATTTGTAATAAGTGAAGCAGTTTTTTACTTATTGACCTGCTTTAGAGTGATTTCTGTGGATTCTTCGAGATGAAAATTTCCTCATCTCCAAAAGTAGTGCCCCCGCTCATGCCTGTCCCACGAAGACGTGTGAGGAGCCACGCCAGAGCTAGTACCGCACAAAAAACAACTAGTACTAAGACTACAGCGAAGATGAAAGACGCACTGTTAACACCAAGAACTTCATTCATCAAATAGGCTAAGAATCCAACAGATTCCTTGAGTAAATCACGGAGAACCTCCATATTTACCTCCCTTTGGCTAGATAAGGATACACAGCTGTAAAGAACGGCAACTATTGATAATGCTACGATCTTTCAAAAAGAAGTCAAATACTATCGTAAATCACGTAATACCTCTCCTTTTGTTAACTTGCAGAAACTACCAAAATACTGTATAATTATTCAACTATGTCATTTGCAGTTATTCAAACAGGGGGAAAGCAGTATAAAGTCGCAGTAGGCGATGAAATTGCTGTAGAGAAAATACTTGGAGATTATAAAATAGGAGACAAGATCACTATTGAATCTGTCGTTCTTAAAGATGACGGAAAAGTTACCACTCTTGGTGCTCCATACATCACAGGAAGTAAAGTTGGAGCAACAATTACGGAATCAGGTAAGCTTGATAAAGTTATGATTGTACGTTACCGTCAGAAGTCACGATACCACAAGCGTAACGGCCACCGCCAGCCGTATATGAGTCTCAAAATTGATTCTATCGCATAAACAAGAACCCCGTTAAGCAAACCACTTAACGGGATTTTGTCACCTTAGCAGAGTGACAACTTTGAAGCTATAAAAAGAGTTACCTGCTCTCATCGTAGAGGTGTATTCTTGTGTGTGTTGCGAGCACGCAATATCAAAAGAAGCACCCCAAATACGGCAAGTAGGAGTATGAAACGTGCCACATCAGCAAACAAGGGATGTCTGATGATGTAGACTGCAACCAAGACAAGTGAGCATGCAAGCACCCCGAAAGTAAAGATCTTGGATACCATATGAGTCTCCTTCTCTAAGTAAAAAAGAGTAGACATCTTGTATGTTTCTTCAGTAAGACTACTCCGATTTATATGAGTAGTCAATACTGCTATCAACTGTAAAATTTTAACAATATAAAAATTAATTTCTCCGTAAGAGAGCGCTATCAAACGTGTTCTTGTCTACATACTCAAGTTCAAGACCAGATGATAATCCGCGTGCAAGCTTAGTGAGGGTAATATTTTCTATGCCAACTATTTGTTTGATTGTTTTTTCAATATACTCTGTTGTTACATCACCAAAATCAGTCACAGGAAGTGCAAAAATAATTTCCTTAAGCTCACTATCTTTGATTGATGCATGAATTCGTGAAGTAAGTTCTCTGATGCGGATAAGCTCAGATGGTTTCTCTGTAAGTGGAGGGACAAGTCCACCTAGAATAAAATAAAGTCCGTTATATGACCCAGTCTTTTCGATTGCATCCATATCGAGCTCTTTCTCAACAATCATGAGAATTGTGGTATCGCGTGCATCTGATCTACAAATATCACACATAGTAATATCCTCAGCTTGAGCATACTTATCACCAAAAAATCTAAAGCACAGTTCACATTGCTTGCCTGTGAACTTAAGCTCTTCAAGTGCTTTTATGAGTTGCTCCTTATAATGAGAATGCTCACGTAAGAGAAAATATACAAAACGTCTAGCTTGTTTTGGTCCAATACCGGGGAAGCGCATGAAAAGTTCTGTCAGCCTGTCTATGGAATTCATGAAGCATAGTATACCAGAGAATGCATATGGTTAGACACGAGTTAGAAATCGGGGATATTCATTGAAGGCAGTACAAAATCCCCGAACTCGCTTTTTTCAACTGACACAAATGATGTCTTCTTGTCATCAAAGTAGAGTTCTACCATCCCCGTTGGTCCATTACGATGCTTCTCTATCAAAATTTCTACCATGTTTTTTTTATCACCTGCTTCATCCTTCTCACGGTGAATGAACATTACTATATCGGCATCTTGTTCGATAGACCCAGAATCACGAAGATCAGAGAGTCTGGGTTTGCCACCACGCGCTTCAACTGCACGAGATAATTGAGAGAGGGCAATAACAGGAGCATTAAACTCTTTTGCCAATGCTTTAAGTGAACGAGAAATTTCGGTTACTTGGTTAACCATGTTATCGTAATTTTTTGCAGTACTCATGAGCTGTAAGTAATCCACAATTATAAGACCTATAGGTTTATCAGTACTTAATCTACGTAGTACACTTCGCATATTAAGTATTGAGTTTGCTGCTTTGTCATCAACATAGATAGGAGCTTTCATAAGCTCATGCATACCTTGATTTAATCTTGCAAATTCCTCATCTAAGGCATGTTTATTGAGGCCTGTACGTAGTTTCCAGCTGTCTACTTGCGACTGGGCAGATAACATACGGTCAACTAGCTGTTCCTTACTCATTTCAAGAGAAAAAATTGCAACAGGGATGTTATGTTTAACCGCCGCGTGACGTGCAAAGTCTAGTGCAAGAGAAGTCTTACCAACCGATGGTCGGGCTGCAAGAATAATAAGGTCAGACTTTTGGAATCCTGATAATTTATTATCAAGTGCTTTGAATCCACTTGGGACACCACGAAGTTCGCCTGTATTTTCTGATAATTTTTCGATACGTTCCCACGTTTCTTCTATCATTTCTTGGAAGGCGATAAGACGTTGTGAAGAACTACCTTTTGTCGTTATTTCATACACCCGACGTTCTGCATCTTCTAATATGGTCTCAAGTGGTTCAGATTCATCATACGAAATCTCTGAAATATGAGTACTGGCCTCAATGAGACGACGGAGAAGCTCTTTCTTACGAACAATGTGTGCATAATACTTAACATTCGCAGCAGAGCCAACAAGGCCGAGTAATTCACCAAGATAGGGCGCACCTCCTATCTGATCAAACTCTTTACGTTCACGAAGTAACGCTGATACTGTGAGCACATCTACTGGCTCTTTTTTATTAACTAAAATATCAATTGCTTCGAAAATAATCTGATGCTTTGCAGCGTAGAAACTCTCTGAAGTAACAATATCTGATATTTCAAAAAGAGCATCAGATGAAAGGAGTAAGGATCCGAGCAAAGCTTTCTCAGATTCTAAATCCTGTGGAGGAATACGCGGACCACGAAGGGGGTCATCGGCTTTTTCCCCACGTTTATCATACTTATCGTAACCACTCTTTTTTCTAGAAGGGCTCTTAGACTGTGCGGAAAGTTGATCGAGGGGAATCATATAAGTATTGTACACGAGGGGGTGTTACTTGTGCCAATCAAAAGGATGTGGTTTCAGGTGGATAGTGGGGATAATATGCGTTTGGAAAACGCAAAAGTAATATTTGACAAAATAGTTATTTACTTTATAATATTTTTGGGAATGTTCTCCGATAAACAACCTTTTTATAAGGACAATCTATGTGCTCAATTTGTGTCACACTGCCTAACAAATCAGATACTGTCGTGGACGCACCTGATTCCAGGAACTGGACAAGAAAGTTTGTAGTACTCCCAGTGTTTGTTGTAAACGCAGAGGGTGTCCCAATCAAGGTTTATTTTGACTGGATTGAAGTTCTTCGATTCGGTCCATGGGATGCTTTTCACCAGTATAGGCGTCTGCCTGGAAACAAGAAAGCTTACCACACATTCGAAGTTGGCTGGTAACACCGCTGTTCTTTTTTCAGCAAGCTGTCTCTTTGTGAGACAGCTTTTTTTATATTTTAGTGACTTTTTGTTCTCCTTGAGTATCTGTGATTATGTAGCCACGCTTTTCTATTTCTGTACGTAATTGATCAGAGTGATTATAGTCCTTATTTTCTTTCGCAGTCTTTCTTTCATTAAGAAGCTTTTGAATTTCGTCAGGGATTATTACAATCTCATCTTTTTTTTCTGATTGCTCTTTAAGTCCTAGCCCAAGAGTACTATCAAAATCAAAAATAGTACTAACTTTGTCAGCATCATTGCATGTGGTATCTTTTATAAGTTTCCATATAAGCGCTATAGCAGTAGGGGTACCCAGATCGTTATACATAGCATCTTCAAAAGCATTTTTATAGCTTTCAATTACCACACCTTCACTATCTCTATGTTCATGCAGATACGCGATTAGTTTATTGTATGCAGTCTCTGCGGCATGAAGCGATTCGAAAGAAAAGGCTATCTCTGCACGATAGTGAGTCATAAGAAGATAGTAACGATACACAAGTGGATCAATATTCATCTCAAGTAATGTCTGAAGACGCAGGAAATCGCCATTAGATTTTGACATTTTACCGCTTGCATCATTTAGAAAATTTACATGCATCCAGTAATTTACATATTTTTCATCATTCGCACAAACACTTTGTGCTATCTCATTGGTATGATGCACAGGGATGTGATCTATTCCACCAGTATGGATATCAAAATGAGGCCCGAGAATTTTCTTGGACATTGCAGAACACTCTATATGCCACCCAGGGAAACCTTTACCCCACGGAGAATCCCACTCCATCTGCCGTTGTTCATCTTTTGGAGAAAATTTCCATAATGCGAAATCTGTAATATTTTTCTTTTTTGCATTTTCTGTTACTCGAGCACCTGACTGAAGGCCTTTGATATCAAGATGAGCAAAATCCGCATATGATGGGAACTTAGATGTATCAAAATATATACCATCGGTAATCGTATACGTATATCCCTTATCAACGAGAGATTGAATGAGTGCTATCTGCTCAGGAATAGTGTCTGTTGCGCGAGGAAATGTATACGCATCTAGCGGAATATTAAGTAACTTTAATGAGTTGAAATAATCATCAGTATAGAACTTTGCAATATCCCAGACACTTTTACCTTCACGAGCTGCGCCTTTTTCCATCTTATCATCACCATCATCACTATCTGATGTAAGATGTCCGACATCTGTGATATTAATAATATGAGTAACAGAGTA
The DNA here is from genome assembly GCA_027482685.1 of bacterium. Lineage (GTDB taxonomy): Bacteria > Patescibacteriota > Minisyncoccia > Phycocordibacterales > UBA5272 > UBA11704. The sequence continues at coordinate 87,563 of JAIXVU010000001.1, read as the reverse complement.
ACCAGCAAACATGAACATTCTCCTAAGAGTATCTGCAAAAACTACAGCACGAAGGTTTCCTAAATGAGGATAATGATACACCGTAGGCCCACAGGAGTATATTGCTACTTTATCTGTTTCTATCGGCGTGAAAACTTCTTCTTTCTTTGATGCTGTATTGTAGAGAATTATTGTTTTTGACATACACCACGGAACCATTAGTTATCCTTTTATTCTATCACACCATTAGTATATACTCTTATGTATGAAAGCATCATTACATACACTATTACACAAACGAGCAATTAGGTTATTAGGCGGGATTATTATTATCTCAACACTTTTTGGGGTTGGGGTACTTGTTGGGGCGCAAATAACAAACGATAGCAACTACGCAGCAAATGGAAAAATAGAAAGCCCACTTTTAAGTCAAGTAAAAGCAACAATCGATGAGAAGTTTATTTTCTGGAAGGCATCGTCAACCGCACCAACTGCAAAGGAACTAGAATATGGTATGATACAAGGCTATGTAAATAGCTACAAGGATCCTTATACTGTATTTTTCCCACCAGTTGAAGCTAAGAGTTTCGCACAGAATGTAAAGGGCTCTTTTGGTGGAGTTGGTATGACTGTTGGTATGAAGGATGGCAATATTGTTGTTATTGCTCCACTTAAGGATTCACCAGCAATGAAAGCTGGTATAAAGGCAGGAGATATCATAACTGCTGTTGATGGTAAAAGTGTAGTAGGGGAATCATCTGATAAAGCCGTTAACCTTATTCGTGGTGAAATAGACACATCGGTTAAAATTACTGTTATCCACCCAGGAACAAAAGTTACGACAGATATTACAATAATTCGAAAGGAGATTAAGATCCCAACAATAGATACAGAGACAAAAGAAGGGGTATTCATTATTCATCTCTATAACTTCTCAGCAGAGGCGCCTGATGCTTTCCGTGACGCACTAACTTCATTTATACAATCAGGAAGTAAAAAGCTCATCATAGATGTTCGAGGTAACCCAGGAGGTTATCTAGAAGCTGCTGTTAACATGGCTAGCTACTTCTTACCTGAAGGAACTGTTGTTGTAAGTGAAAAGCAAGGCAAGGATGCAAAAGTAGTGAATCACAGAAGTACAGCAATAACAGGTCTTCCTCGCGATATACAAGTGGTTGTTCTTGTAGATAATGGTTCCGCATCAGCTTCTGAGATATTAGCAGGAGCATTACGTGACCACGGTATTGCAAAAGTCGTTGGAGAGAAATCGTTTGGGAAAGGTTCTGTACAAGAACTTATCAATTTACCAGACGGTTCATCGCTTAAGGTAACTATCGCGAAATGGTATACACCAAACGGAGTATCTATCTCAGAGCACGGTATTGTGCCAGATTTTCCAGTTAGTTTCGGAACTTCATCACCTAAAAACAAAGACGGTACTCTCATAGATATTCAAATGAAAAAAGCTATTGAAGTTGTTAAACAAATCAAGTAGTATAAGGGAATGAAAGTCATTCTATTACTTGATATTGCAAAAGTTGGTAAACGAGGCGAGGTGAAGGAGGTTGCAGACGGATATGCTATCAATGTATTACTAGCAAAGAAAAAAGCAATCCTAGCAACCCCTAGTGAGCTTGCTAAGTGGAAACAAAAAGAAGAATCGATCCTTCACAAAAAAGAACTAGCAACGAGTGTGTTTGCTAAATTACTAGATGAACTACGAAGGAAAGAGGTTATCGTAACAGGCAAGAAACATGATGAGAAAGGGCAGCTTTTTGCTCAAATAAAAAGTGAAGATGTTGTGGATGCAATTTTTAGTGTTACATCTTTGTCAGTTGATCCGAAACAATTAGAAATTGATAAGCCTATCAAAGCACTAGGCAACCACACGGTGTATCTCAAACAATCAGGCAAAAGAGAGCCGTTTACAATTAGTGTGAAATAATTTCTGATATTGTTGATTGGATATAGAGATGCAAAGAGCGCGACCTTCGGTCGCGCTCTTTGCATCTCTATCTATAATCTCTTACTCAACGTTTGCAATTTTCTTGCGCTTCATACTTCCGTCCAGATGTTTCATCTTCTTTTCTGAAAAGTTTACTTTACCTTCTTTGAGAGCAAAGAGTGTATGATCTTTTCCAAGTCCAACATTCTTTCCAGGGAGGATCTTAGTTCCGCGCTGACGCACGATAATAGCCCCAGCTGATGCTATCTCGCCAGCATAAAGCTTGGTACCTAAGTACTTTGGCTTACTATCTGTTAGGTTTTTTGCCGAACCTGCGGCTTTTCTTGTTGCCATAGCTTATATTATAATACTCGGATGAACCGATTTAATCTACCTAATGTGCTACATAGTATACAAGATTATGCAAAGAAAATCAATAGCAGGCTATCTATTCTAGACGTAATAGGGGTTTCTTCGACAAGTCTTATTCTTACGGGAACAACACTATATATCCTTACCATTACTGTCTCAGCATCCGATGTTAGCTATAGAGAAGGAGAGAGAGTCCCACAGGAAGCATCTGGGAGTATACCCGATGCAAATCTTCCATTTGCTAGCAGTAAAGGCAAGACATATACATTTACGTGGTGTAGTGGGTCAAGTAAAATATCCACTAAAAATAAAATATATTTCAAGACTGAGGCAGAGGCTATTGCTACTGGTCGTACATTATCTAAACTCTGTCATAAATAATTAGAAGTTTAACTTTAATTAGCATTGTACACAGGTCTAACACATAATTTATGTAAGAAGGTCGTATACTAGTATCATATGGCAAAAGAAGAAAAATATCACAAAAAAGAGTTAAAGAAACCAAAGAAGGTAAAGACAAAGTAGTGTGTCTTGCGAAAGGCCCGAGCGCGTACGCGCTCGGGCCTTGTCTTCATCACTTTCTGATGAAGTTATAGAACCATCTCAGTGTCCACAGCGCACCGAGGAAGGCGTTGAACATGACAATGCTCTGCACAGCATTGATATCAGCAATTCCCTTAGTCTGGATGAACTGCAACGCATAAGCGAACATACAAGCTGCTGGAATAAAAGACAGTAAGTGCCATTTCATTCCCGCAAACATGAACCGGCAGAAGTTCACTGTCATCACAGGAAGCGAACCAAGGATCATCAGGAAAAGTCCTGAGAGTCCTACCGCATAGATAGGGACGACGCCGGTGATGTTCATCACAAAAGCGACGACCCCCACTAACAGGATGATCCATCCGAGGACAAAAGACCAGATTTCGAAGCCATTCACAAAAGTGGCGAAGCCCTTCTCAAGACTTTTGGTTTTTTTGTCGACGCCTTTGAAGTTTTCGCTTGTCGCGATTGCATTTAGCGGACTTGAGCTGCCAATGCGACGGAGGAGGGGCTCGATGAGGTCGGCCAGCCATTGAGTCGGTGAGCGCATGGTTAGGATCCTTTCGTGATCGTTGGTTGAAAAACATAGAACTTGACACAATCCGATATATATTATACTTACTATATTTATTCTGTCAAGTTCTATATTATTTGTACCAAATACGCTTGTACAGGGCCATGGCTTTGCAAATTTTAGATATCAATAAGAAACCCCCTCAGCATTACGCTGTAGGGGGTCTATGGTCATCTCCTTAACCAGTGGTGGCATATATTGTTATGCCCGTTTGTTGAAGTAAGCAGCCACTAGCATACATGCAATGCAGATTGCACATAGTACAAGATATGCCCACATCGGTACCCAGTTATTGACATACAAGATGTATGTATTGAACAGGCAAACGACGGAGACAAGTCCGATCACCTTTGGGTGAAGAACTCTCTTATTATTCCTGATGATACGCCAGAGACCTATCACAACAAGAGGTACAGCAACGAGCGATGTGACTTGAAGCGCACTAACCCCGAAAACTCTTGAGATGCTCAGGAGGTAGAGCATGTACATACTTATACCAGCAAAGAGAACCGTCAGCAAGGCAACATAGAGTACAAGAAGCACCTTTGTTATGCCGTCTAAACTTGCCCACAGACTGTTCTCTTGCTTTCGAGAAACAAGAGCTTCTACTTGATCACCCGTGCTTTGGAACTTGCCCCATGACATGATGTAGGGGGGGTAGTGAAGTATCTTGCATGCGTCATCTCCTTTGCCTCATAAGGCGTTGTAACAAAACATCGCTTAGAAAAGTCAATCTTTACAAAATCCATTTCTATACTACTATAACTTACCATTTTTATCAATAGTGGAGACGTTTATTAAAAGTATACTATCCCACTCTGACATCTTACCTGTATATTTGGTATACTAAGACTATATGCATTTTACTCCACGAATTAATCAAGCAATCAAACTTGCATCTCGTCTCCATCACACCCAATCACGAAAAGACAGCCACAATACTCCATACATCAGTCATCTGGTTGCTGTTGCAATGTTGCTACGTGAAGTGACAACTGATGAAGATGTTATCATCGCAGGGCTCATGCACGACGCACTAGAAGATGTGCCTAATTACACGTATGATAATCTCGTACAAGATTGCGGCAAGCGTGTTGCGGATATTGTTTATAACGTAACAGAACCTCTTGATGCTAATAAGACCAAAAATGAACAGCTTCCGTGGCTTACACGTAAACAAGTGTATCTAAAAAAACTAGAAGGTGGAACAACCGAAAGTGCGTTAGTATCACTCGCAGATAAAATTCACAATACAGAGAGTATTATCCATGGCGCAGTCCATGATAATGATGTTTTTCTAAAAACATTTGCGTCTGGGCTAGATAGCACTATATGGTATCACAAAGAAGTTCACAGTATCGTCCGTAAAAAGTTAGGTGATGATCATCTTTTAATTTCTCGTCTAATGACAGGCATTGAAGAACTAGAAAATCTCGCTTCTATTCATGGAAAAAAGTAAACCACAATCATTTGATGCACGTCTCGCCACACTTAACAACGAACAACGATTAGCTGTTGAGACAATAGATGGTCCTGTGATGGTAATAGCAGGTCCAGGAAGTGGTAAAACAGAGCTGTTATCACTCCGCGTTGGTAATATCTTACGCTCTCGTGACGTGTCGCCTAAGAATATTCTATGTCTTACTTTTACAGATAATGGCGCTACTAATATGCGAGAACGATTGCATGGGTTAATTGGAGCGGATGCGTATAGAGTTTCAATATTTACCTTTCATGGATTTTGTAATCATATTATAGCGAGATTCCCAGAATATTTTTGGAAAGCATCACACTTCTCACAGGCAAATGACGTAGCACGCGCAGAGATACTCCAGTCGATTTTTGCCACGCTTCCACACGGACATCCGCTCGCGAGCTTTCACCCAGAGATGGGCTACTCATATCTAAGTCATGTAAAGGATAGAATAAAACATATCAAAAGTTACGGATATACAGCAGAAGAATACCTTGCAGTTATACGTAAACTTCCTGAGGAATATGAGAGCATAAATACTATTCTTACCACTTGGCCAGAAAGATTATCAATAAAAAACCTACACGTATTAACCGAAATTGCCAACTCATTACAATATCTCGCAGGTACTACATCACTCTACCTAGCTTCAACGCTTACTTCTGCGATAGAAGCATCTGAAGTGTTAGAAAAGACTGAGCCGCTTGCTGACTGGAGAGACAAGTTTATGGTAAAAGTAGATAGTGTATGGATACTCAAAGATGGTCATAACAAAGAAAAGATATTCGCGGTTGCAGAGCTCTATACAAAATACAGCGAGGAGATGTATAAACGTGCACTCTATGACTACGACGATATGATAATTGAGGTGGTACATGCACTTGCCGATAACGAGATACTTCGTAATAGTCTTGAAGAACAATATCAGTACATTATGATAGATGAGTTCCAAGATACCAATGAGGCTCAGATGTTACTAGTGCGTCACATTAGCAGTAACAGAGTACACGAAGGGCGACCAAATGTCTGTGTAGTAGGAGATGATGATCAGGCGATATACAAGTTCCAAGGTGCGGAGATTTCACATATAATGCGCTTCCGAGATGCTCTCTACAAAGACGTAACAACCATAGTGCTTGATAAAAACTATCGCTCAACACAGCCTATCCTTGATCTTGCTCGTACACTCATCACACAAGGTAAAGGAAGGCTAGAAAACAAATATGATGATATCCAAAAAATTCTAACCGCAAAAAATAGTTCATTAAAAGGTGGGGGTATACACATACTACAATCATCCTCTGATGTAGAAGAATACACACATATTGCTCGTAGTATCCGCGCACAACTAGATGCCGGTATTCCAGCACAGGAGATAGCGATACTTAGTCGTGGACATAAAGAGCTACGTGCGATACTCCCATACTTAGATAGAGCAGACATTCCGTATGAGTATATAAAGAAGGCAAATGTGTTTGATGAGCCTCATGTGAAGATTCTCATAGAGTTCTCATCATACATCTCATCAGTTCTTCGTAATGAAAGTACCAAGGATCACATTTTGCCACATCTTCTATCGCATACATGCTTCGAGATTGACCGTGAGACATTGTTTACTCTTGCTGTTACTGCTAAAGAGTCACATATGACATGGACTGAGATGCTCATAACAACAACAGATACTAAACTACAAACTCTCGGCAAACTCTTTGCTCAGTTAACAATTGAAAGTGAATCCACACCACTTGAACATATTTTAGAAAAATTCATGGAAGGAAGCGGTTTCAAGAATTATTATTTTTCTAGAGAACTTATACAGAAGAGTCCGACGACGTACGTCGCATTCCTTGCATCACTTAAGACATTTATCGAATCTCTTCGTGTCTGGAAAGAAGGGGAGACGCTTTATGTGACTGATGTAGAACCATTCGTTCAGATGCATATAGATCATGAGATTGCTCTTGTTAGTGAGTCACCATTTATGAAGCATGAGAACTCCGTACAACTGATGACTGCACATGCGTCAAAGGGTTTAGAATTTGAGGTGGTGTATCTGATATCAGTCCACGATAGCTCATGGACACGAGCTCCAAAGACCAACATCGCCCCACTCCCATCACCTCTTGTACCACTCATGCAACCAGCTGGAGATACTGAGGACGACTTCATCCGATTGCTCTATGTTGCGATAACTCGCGCTAAGCATACACTTCATCTAACGAGCCATGATACTCCTGTGAGATATCTGCCAGCTGGTGAGTTACTTGCAACATCTGATATGCCGGTTGAGGCTCATGAGAGTGCGCTTTCGCTTTATAAAACACCATTTAAGGAGAATGAGTGGGCTCTTCTTAAGCGTCTCGTACAGAATTACAAGATGCCAGTTACTCACCTTAATAACTTCACTAATATCAAAGACGGAGGGCCGTTATACTTCATTGAGCAGAATCTTTTACGATTTCCTCAACCGATGAACCCGTCCGGTGTGTATGGATCCGCAATACACAAAGCACTTGAAGAGTTAGTTATGTATCCAAAGTATAACGATGGCAAGCATCCATCTATGGAACATCTCATGATAATTTTTAAGAAAGAGCTCTCGCGTGGTAGATTGCCGTCGTATGAAGTCACCAAGCAATCCTCTCGTGGAGAAGAAGTGCTAGCAAGTCTCTATCAGATGACTGATGGTATGTTCACACAAGACGACAAGATAGAGGTAGATATGCGTGATGAAGGTGTGATGATAGGGGAAGCTCATATCATCGGAAAACTTGATTTACTACAACTACGAGATAAGCGATACCATGTTGTAGATTTTAAAACCGGTAAAGCATTTACTCGGTGGGATGAAGGAAAAACTGATAGTGACAAAATCAAGCTTCATAAGTATCGCCAACAGCTCATTGTATACAAACTTCTCCTTGAGAATTCTATTCATTACAGAGACTACCCCGTTGGTAAACTCTCACTTTGGTTCGTAGAAGAGAAGAAGTTCACAGAACTAGTACTTGATGCTGACGAAGCAGAAATAGAACGTACTAAGAAACTAGTACAAGCCGTATACAAAAAAATAGTAACCCTTGATATCGTGCCTGATCTCAGTGCCTATGGCGAAAGTTATAAGGGGTTGTTACAGTTTGAAGATGATTTGATAGAGGGTAGAATATAAGTATTATGGAAAAGATGCACATCAACGAACGAGGAACGCACACAACGACAATAGAAGGTGCGAAAGATATCCTTAAGATTCTTAAAAAAATACAGGCCTACGTTTCTCCTGGTGTTATAGAAGCTAACGTAAAGGCGCGTGGGAAAAGCGTGAAGTTAAAAAAACTAAATAACGAAACTTTTGAAATGGTTGTAGTAGTAAATAGTAGCAAGCAGACGTTTAAGGTATATGGTAGCAATCAGCAAGAGATCATAGATGCGATAAATGAACTAAAGAAAAATAACTGGAACGTGCAAGATGTTTTGGATATTTCGAAATAGATTTAAGTGATTCGATACAATGAACATTTCGTGAAATTCTTTTTTAACTTTTCCATCGAATTGCACGCATAAAAGCTTGCTAGCTTTTTGCTCTGCTCGCGCCGTCGCACTGTGCAAGGCAATTCTCATAGAAAAGTTGTGTGAGTAGTAGGACATAAAAGAACCGCTCGCAAGATATTGCGAGCGGTATTCGTCAGTGACGAGATTTCTTAAGAAATCAATTGATAAGAAAGGAGCGCAGGGTTCAGGACACCGCCAGAGGCGTTTGCCTTGTCACCTTCGTCCTTGAGTTGGTACTTCTTGTTGTGCCAGACACGGAGTTCTTAGCCGTGCTTCCAGCAGTTCGCCAGAGAGGACACAGCACAGCCGTACATAAATCCCGAGATGCCACACGGGATGTCGGCCTTGTTGGAGCACTCGTCGGCGACAGCTTCGAGCTTGTAGCCCTCGGCCATTTTCTTCTGCATCAGACGTGCCAAGTACTCGGCGTAGGTGTAGACCGCGAGGCCGTAGCCGTCGCCTTTCTGCGCCTTGATGCCTTCTTGCCACTTGGCTTCGTCGCGATCCATCGTAGGGCAGGTACTGATTTCGGCGAAGAATTCACGTTCCTTCTGGTCTTGGATCACTTTCCGTTCAGCGCTTTCCTTCGCCCAACGTGCTTCGTTGGCTTCACGGATACGCTGATCGTTGGCGATGTCGTCGGCAGAAAGTTCTGCTTTCGAATGAGGGCCAACGAGGCCGTCGATGTAACCCGACTGCGCACGTTGTTGGTCGCGGAACAGCAGGTCCACGTCGGAGTTGCCTTCGACGAGAACGATGACACCGTTCAGCTCCTGCTTGGCGATGACATTGCCTTGAAGGGCAACAGCTTTCATCTTCTTGAGGCACTCGATGATCAGACCGCCCCAGATGGAAACTTCCTTGATCTGCTTTTGCATATTGCTCTCCTTGAGCATTTGTTAATGAACGTCTTGTCTTGAAAGACGAAAACAGTATATATAATCGCATTTTGTCAAGGTTATGTGGCTATTGTTCATAGTATGTAGAGGTTTTTGCTATACTCTACTTACTATGCCTGATAAGTACTCAGCTGTGTGGGTGTCGCATTCATCTATGGGAGACTTTCTCAAATGTCCGCGACTCTACTACCTGCACAATGTCTATAAAAATAAAAACGGGAGGAAAATATCTATCATATCTCCACATATGTCGCTTGGTATTGCGGCCCATGAAGTCTTGGAAGATCTTGCTAACTACCCATCACACGAGCGTATGGACAGAGACTTGCGTGCACGCTTTGAAGAAGCGTGGCTCAAAGTCTCTGGTCCTATCGGTGGCTTCTCATCATTAGATGAAGAAGAACAATTCAAAATGCGTGGCAAAGAGATGATCAACAATGTTATCAAGAATCCACGATTCTTACCGAACAAATGCATCAAGCTCAAGCGTGAGACGATGGCACCGAACTTTTATCTAAGCGAAGATCACAACATCATTCTCAACGGCCTTGTTGACTGGATAGAATATCTGCCAGATACTGACTCACTCCATATTGTAGATTTCAAAACCGGAAAGCATGAGGAGAGGGATGGATCGCTACAGCTTCCGATCTATCTCCTTCTCTGTAATGCTCTTCAAGGTCGAACTGTAACAAAAGCAAGTTACTGGTATCTAGAGAGTGACAAGATGGTAGAAGTTACACTACCAAATAAAGACGAAGCATTTAATGCTGTATTTGATGTCGCATTACAAGTAAAAGAAATGCGGGTACAAGCTAAGCGTGAAGGTGAACAAACATTTGCCTGTCCAAAAGGAACATATAATGATGATACAAAGGCAGGGGGGTGTATCCACTGTATGCCATACGAACACATTATCTATGATGATGGTCAGATGGAGCACGTGGGGGTAGGAGGATTCAACCAAGACCTCTATAAAGAAAAGTAGAACAAAACCTATCTAACAAAATAGTGCATAGTATACTACGTACACATGCAATCAGATCATACAAATCCTAATATCTTCCTTGTGTGTATCAATCACTTCTATACATACAAAGATCAAATAGCAAAACTGAACCTACTAGAAATTACAGATGAAGAAAAAGATCAGGTAATAGAAACATATCTAACATCACACACTGACGAGATAGATGAGTACTTTGCAACTACTCATATTGATAAGGCTGTCCTTAAACAAGATGTACTAGTTGGAATAAATGAGCTCTACCTTCACGCGCTAGATGAAAGTGATGATGATAGTGAAATGATATTTAGATATCATGAAATTGTTATGTCGCATCTATTTCAAAAGCTCTATGATTACAACATACGAATCTTCTTCATACTAGAGAACACTCTTTCTGACAAAGAGTTTCTTACATTACTTTCTATATTTCAAAAGTCTAACATCACAACTATTACACCATACCTTGATGATGAAACATTTACTTTAGCTACAACCGATCACAGTATTACTAGACTTTATGCAAGGGAGTACGATGATGTAGAAAACGACCTCGCCTATACAGTAGCACATACTCATCATATGATGTATGCAGAGAAAGATACCTCAGTAAGTTATATCCATAGAGTTCTAAAAGTCGCAGAAGAGCTACCAGCCACCTATCTAGTACTCTATAGGAATAAACCTGCAGACATTGCAAAAGGACTTTTTTTGCAAGGGTATTTCAAGGAAGTATCCTTTGAAGGAAAGTAGCATAGTAGAGATGAATGTTATTAGTTGTATACTAATAGTATTAGCTTATGAGAACACAAAGATCAGTTAAGGTATTGCTTTCTTTTATCGCACTTCTTTTGATTGCGATCCTTGGGTTGCAACTTTATACTATTAACTTTACTACTGAGAAGTCCCCACAACCACCAACAGTAACCAAAAAGGAAGTAAAAAAGAATCCACCCGCTACAATCCCAAATGCAACGACAACAAAAGGCAATTCTCTGTACGATGGTATAACAGATGCTACGTTCGTAACCTATGCAACAGATGTTATTGATAAACGTTGTCCTTTTTATGAACCAAATGGTGTTGTGTATAGGGAGTGTTTATCAGATTGGTTAGATGCTTTGCGCAATAATGCACTAGTTGAAGAAAATGGCGAAGTAAACGCATATTGTGAAGTATTCAGCAAAAAATATGCAGATGTTATTTCTTTTCAAGAAAGTGAATTATTTACCAAGTGTGCTATTTATATGCTGAAATAATTTCTAGTAACACTATGAATAATTTTTTTAGAACTATTGGATACAGTCTCGTTGCAGGTCTACTCATAGGTGGGCTTTTGATACTTTATGCAAGCGGTAACGCACTTCAAGATGTCAGCTTGCCGATACAAAATACTGTTACTAACTTTGATAGCTGTAAACAAAAGGGATATCAATTGGTATATGAAGGACGTGAAGTATGTATCACACCGTCTGGTATAAGATTTATGAATATACGCGGAGATATTGCAACAACTAGCGTCGAGGTGCTTATTAAAAAATAATTTTATTATAATTCTATGATCTTTCGTGTACTTAAAATTCTAGCGTTTATTGCAACTGCAATTCTTATTGTGTACATGGGAATGACAACTCTTGTACCACCAGATGATACGGAGTTAGAATCTCTCGGTCATACAGACGTGCACACGGGTATTGCATAATTTTTTCTAAAAAGAGTATACTTATACGTATGACAACACTAGGAAAATCAATCGTAGGAATTATCATTATTGGAATAATTGCGTTCGGCGGATATTATTATACAAATTCTAACAATACTAACGAAGAAGTAGAGCAAGTGACTACCAATCCTAGTATAAATACAAGCACTACTACGTTATCATCAACAACATCCCAAGCAGTGCCTGCTGAGAAAAAGATGTCGTTTGCTCAGTTTATTAAGCAAGGCGGAGCATATAAATGTACTATTAACGAAAACTCAGGCACCACATCAACTAAGGGTATCGTATACATACGTGGTGATAATGTAAAAGGTGAAATAGCAACTCAAGCAGAAGGAAAATCAGTAATAGTAAACTTCATTGTTACAGGTGGATTTACCTACACATGGACATCGGTTATGCCAACGATGGGCTTTAAATTTAAAAATAATGCGGAAGGTCAACCAACTGGAGATACTAGTGTAAAAGGTAACATATGGAACCCAGAACAAATAGGGGATTATGACTGTGAAGTCGCTACTGTTAGTGAAAAGGACTTCGTCCCTCCATCTACAGTTAACTTTACAGCATACTAAGATTTGTTACACGAGAAGTGAGATATCTAGTTTATAAGAAACACGCGACGCCTACGGCGTCGCGTGTTTCTTAGATACCAACTCCATAGATAGATACCTTCTCAAAACATCATATATTTGCTATACTGGCAAGTATCTATGTCATCTCATACATATCTCTACGGTAAAAATCCACTCAAAGAAGCCCTTCTTGCACAACGTCGTGAAGCTCGTCAAATCATTGATGTTCTCTATATCACTAAACGTGAGCTTGATAATCCTGACACAATGAGCCTGTTACAGACCTATAACCAACCTTACACACTAAGTACAATACATGAGATAGAGAGTATGGTCGGTAAAGACACTGTACATCAAGGGATATGCGCGACACTTATTCCTGATACGCTCTACACCTCACTAGAAAAAATTCTAGGTAAAAAATCAGCATCTCCTAGACTCCTCGTAGTACTTGATGAATTAGAGGATCCTCACAATGTTGGAGCTATTATTCGTAGCGCAGTGTCATTCGGTGCTTCCGCTATTCTCATGCCAACCCATGGGCAAGTTGCTCTCACTGGAAGTGTAATCAAAAGTGCATCCGGTATGAACTTCTCTATTCCAATTATAAAAATTGGTAATGTTAATACAACACTTGAGAAACTTAAGAAAGACAGCTTCTGGATTTATGGACTAACAGGGACTGGTGAGACCAATCTCCACACCACAAAATTTGATACTGATACAGTAATTGTTATTGGCAATGAAGGTAGAGGTTTGCAAAAGATGACAGAGGAGTTGTGTGATTTTCGTCTCTCTATTCCGATAAGTAAACGCGCAGAATCCTTAAACGCATCAAATGCGGTAGCAATAACTCTTTATGAATGGTACAAACAAAATAAATACTAACTCAGTCTGGGACGTTATAGTTATTGGCGGAGGAGCAAGCGGTATGATGGCAGCAGGTACAGCTGCATCTCGTGGTAAGCGTGTGCTTCTGCTTGAGAAAAATTCGTCTCTTGGTAAAAAGCTACTCATCACAGGAGGAGGCAGATGTAATGTCACAAATAACAAACCTGATAATCGCACCATGCTCGCAAAATATAAAGGGAACGATCAATTTCTTTTCTCTGCTTTTTCACAGTTTAATGTACAGAGTACAATTGATTTTTTTGAATCCCGTGGTATGAAAATGAAAGAGGAGAACGAGGGGAGACTGTTCCCAATATCGGACTCTGCACAATCAGTCTACGATGTACTAGATATTTATATGAAAGAACACAACGTAACTGTCCGTAAAAGCACCATAGTGGATAGCATATCTATTAAAAAAGGAGGAGAGCTCATAACTATACGCACCAAAAGTGGTAATACATTTGATGCGACATCGTGTATTCTCGCAACTGGAGGAACATCACGTCCAGAAACTGGGTCAACAGGGGAAGGGTTCAATTGGTTAAAGAAGCTCGGACATACAATATCAGTTGATGATGCGGCACTTGTACCTATTGCCCTTCATGACTCATGGGTAAAGAAAGTAAGTGGGCTAACACTCACAGATATCAAACTCACTACCTATCAAAGCCATAACGAAACTCTCGTCAAACAGGAAAGTTACAAAGGTAAAGTCCTTTTCACACATTTCGGAATAAGCGGACCAACAGTCCTTAACATGAGCAAAGACGTAGGGGAGTTATGTAAGTATGGTGATGTTACTGTTATGCTTGATCTCTTCCCACAGCTCGATACAAATGCTCTTAAACAACGTCTTCAGACTCTTTTAGTAAATGAGAGCAATAAAAAAATAAAAAACATCCTAAGCCAATTAATCCCAAGTACACTTATTGCTACAATATTAGAACTGTCCGGGATTGACGGGCAGACATTTTGCCACAGTGTACGTAGTGAGGATAGGGTAACGATAGTAAAACTCTTGAAAGCAGTACCACTTCACGTAAAAGAACTACTTGGAAAAGATAAAGCGGTTGTCTCTTCCGGCGGAGTAGCACTCAAAGAAGTAGATTTTAGAACTATGGAGTCACGAATTATAAAGAATCTCTACATAACAGGAGACGTGCTTAATATAGATAGACCATCCGGTGGCTACAGTCTCCAACTCTGTTGGACTACTGGCTACGTAGCAGGAACTCATTGCTAGATTCATTAATAGCTATATTTTACAATACTTTTTTGCAATTTTTATATATAAAATAGCATACTCAATTTTGTCAAGATAACTATTGACAAAAGCACTTTTATCTGCTATAATCTTATCAGCTGTACCTTGAAGTTTAAGGTTCATATTTCAACCTGCACGTTGGTTATTTAAAAAAGACCGCGTGCAACCACGGAGAGAACGAAATGGAAAAGATCATCAGCGCCATCGCGGCGGCAGTCATGGCCATGCTCTTTGCGAGCCCCGCCTTCGCGTGGACTCAGCAAGAGTGCGTTGACTGGGATCGTGCGAACGGACCTGGTTCGGCTCACAGTGCAGACCCCGTCTGCCCGAAGACCAACCATCCGCCGACAACACCCGCAACCCCGCAACCGGCTCCGTCGGAATTGAACACTGCTGCAGCTGCAACGGCTGCACAACAGCAAGCTGCTCTAGCAGCGGCTCGGGCGGAGCTCAACAGCCTCCAGACCCAGATGACCTCGCTCGAGTCGAATCAGACACTGACTGCGGAACAACGCAATCAGCAACGGACAGAGCTCCAGTCGCGCATCACAAGCGCGAACGAGAACATCAACCAGATCACGAACAACGTTCGTGCAACTGGGGGTGCTGGCGGTTTCGGTCAAGCTTCAGCGAACGGCGCTGCGGGCAACACGACCACCACTACGATCGGCGGCACTGTGTACCAAGCAGTGCGCGCGCCAGTGCAGTCGGCAGTGGTAGGCCTCCCTCCGCAGATCATGTCTGCGAGCCAGCTCGGGATGAGCATCATCACGAGCTGTGGAGGAGACTTCACAGTCGAGGTAGACCGTGAAGTCGTGGCAACTCATGCCACCTTCCTTGGATTGGTCACCAAGACCAGGTCAAATGGCACAGTCTCCAAGATCGTGCCCGTGCCCGGATCCTCTCACGTCTTCCACAACTGGGAAGTTGTCGGGATTGATGGGGATCTTGTAACAATGCAACGTCGTGTGAGCGGCTATCAGGCCGTGATCACAAACTTCATTGTTGGCAGTTCAGCCGGCAGCGGTATTGCCGCAAACGGTCAGAATGGAGCCCTGGGTGTGAGCAATCAAGGCGGTGTCCAGAGCTTCGGAAACAACATTCAGAAGCTCCCATGTGGATATACGGAGACACAGGTCTTCCGTACTCCGCGCCCGCCAGCGGTGTTCACCCCACCGGTCGCCATCGACCCTGCACCCAGGATCGAGGCCCCCAAGGCGCCATTCATTCAGTCCTTCACTCCGAAAGTCGTCAAGAACGTTCCGCAAACAACCTGCGGTGGAGTGAAGCTGAAACCGGACGAACGTTGCGCCTACATCCCGAACCGCGCCAATGCAGTCGTGGATGTGAAGCAGAAGTGAACTCTCGTCATCCACCGCCTGTGAAGGCCCATGGATGACCAAGCCCCTCAATACTAATGTCGTGACGACGTGAGTGAGGGGCTTTTTTGTATTGTATTCCACCACACCCAACCCCACTATTTCAAAGCCTTGTGTAGCGCGACGGCGCGGAACAGAGACAATTTCTAGCAAGAAATTGTCGTGCTTTGAAATAGTGGGGTTACAAAGAAAGACAACAAAACTTTTACAATGAGTTTGCGACGTATCGAATCACCTAATACCTTCTTATCAAGAACACAAATGTACCCTACTTCATATCTTCATACTTCTTCCCTGGATATCTATAGAAGAGGAGGGGAACAAGAATAAGTGTTAGTATCATTGCAAATGTCAGTCCGAACATAATGGCAAACGCAAGTGGTCCCCAAAGAGCTGATGCTCCTGCTAGTGGTATCATTCCCACAACAGTGGTAACGGTAGTGAGGATGATAGGACGTAGACGAATAGATGCAGAGTCGATAACAATGTCATATAGTTTAAGCCCGCTCTTTGCTATCTTTTCTGCTTCTAGTCTATGTAAGATAGAATCAAGCAAGATAATAGCATGGTTAATGATAACTCCGGCGAGTGCGATAAATCCAAGCATGGATGAGAACGATAGTGTTTTACCTGTGATTGCGAGTCCTCCCAACACTCCAATAAGCGATAACGGTACGGTGAAAAGTAGATACAGTGCAAATCGGAATGAATTGAACTCAAGAACAAGTATTGCAAGCATACCGACCATACCGGCAATGAGAGCGAGGAACATGTCACGGAATGAATTATTTACTTCTTCATTTTCTCCACCATAATTTATGGATACACCTTCTGGGAGATTGAGTTCTTTCTCTCGTTTTTTAAATGCGGATACTACTTCAACAGCTGTTGCGTCAGGCTTGAGCTGGCTGGAGACACTTGCGAGACGCTTCATATCTTCATGATTAATAACAGCGCGTGAAGGAACAACAGAAACATCTACAAGAGAGCCTAGTAATATAGTACCCGTTGGTGTTGTGATAGGGAGTTCAGTGATACTATCTATTGTTGTTTTAATGGTATCTTCTGGGTTGATAAAGTTACCGTTAAGGTCAGACTTTACAACGACATCGATATCATCTGATTGTTTCTTGATAGTTGTTGCGGTAACGCCTGAGACCGAAGCGCGAAGTGTCTGAGCAACAGATGCTGCAGTTAGGCCTACTTGGGCTGCTTTTGCTCTGTCTATCTTAATTTCAAACTGTGTACCATCATCGCGAAGAGAGGTCTGTACATCAAGAGTGCCATCAACTGTTTTTAGTATTCTCTCTGCGTTATCAGCTGTGAGGGACAGTGCATCTAAGTCATCTCCTAAGAATTTTATAACGACAGGAGCACCAGATGGTGGGCCATTATTACCTTGTGAGACACGAACATCAGCGGATGTAATAAGAGAAAAGTCTTTACGGAATACTTCTATGGCTTCAGTAGATGTTAGCTCTCTATCTTTCTTTAGAATAACAGTGATGTTTGCAATCTTAGTATTTACTCCGCCTCCGTTATCAGCAAATGCAGATCCAGCACCAACTGTCGTTACGAAAGAATCTACAAGCGAACTTGTATAGAGACTCTCTTCCACCTGACGAATACCAAGATCGGTAACAGAAAGTGGTGTACCTTGTGGCTTTTCAAGAGTGATGTATACGAAGTCTTGGTTATCCTGTGGGAAGAACTGTACTTTTACTAGCCCAAGCACAGGAAGCAACAGTGAAATAACAAAACCAACACCAAGAGCAAGAAAGAACCTATTTTGAAGCTTCCGACTCGCAAAAATAATACCTAATAATTTCTTATACCATGCACGAGCAGATACTGAGAGATGTTCTTGCATCTTTTCAAGACGACCTTCACTGTGAGGCTTTGTAAGTAAAATAGCAAGAAGGGGAACCATACCAAGGGCTACGAAGATTGAGGCAATCAATACGAATATAATGGTAAAGGGAATAGATGCAATAAACTTACCTGTTGTCCCTGAAATAAAGAAAAGTGGTGCAAACACAGCAACAGTAGTCATTGTTCCAGCAATGAGAGGCCATGCATATTCTTTTATGGTTGCTAGTGCAGCAGTCTCTGAGTTGCCGAATTTTTTCATACGTGTATGTATCCCTTCGGCTACCACAATACCCGAATCCACCAAAATACCAATAGCAAGAATCAACGAAAAGAGTGACACAAAGTTAATCGTATTCCCTGAGGCGTATAGTCCAATAAACGCAATAACAAACGAGAGGGGAATAGAAAGTCCAGCTACAATAGACTCACGCCACCCGATAGTTAGAAATAGTACTAGCATCACAAGAGCAACCGTTTCTAACCCCACACGAGTAAGGTCTTTGAGATCCTTCTCAACAAGTGAGCCTCTATCAAAAGAAATTACAACTTGAGATGAAGCGAGTGTAGTTTTTTTAAGCTCATCAAGTTTTGCACGAACATCAGACGCAATCTTTGTAACATCTCCACCTGATTTTTTGTAAATATTAAGCGTGAGTGCTTGTTCAGCTGGAGCTCCGTTAACAGATACACGAGAGAATGTTGTAGGAGATTGCAAACCATCAGACACAAAAGCAACATCACGAAGATAAATAGGCACACCATTATTTGAGGTGATAGTAATATCAGACACTTGAGAGCCTTCTGTAATATCTCCAGCAAACGTAATCGGATAGTCAACATCAGCTACAGTAATACGACCAATAGGTAATGATGCATTAGCCGACGATACAGCACCTATGACTTGCGATATCGAGAGACCATACTTTGCAAGTTGATCCTTTCGAATAACAACTTGTACTTCGCGTTTCCTTGTGCCGGCAACTTCTACTTTAGATACTCCTTTTATTTTCTTCATCTCACTTTCAAGCTCATCTCCAAGAGCAGTAAGAGTAGCAGGGGATACATCTTGTGAGATAGACACAATAACTATAGGCTGGTCAGAGAAGTTTATCTTAGTCACAACTGGCTCAAGAGCATCAGATGGTAAATCAGGCTTTGCTCTATCTACAGCGTCTTTCAGATCTTGAATAGATTTATCTATATCAGCAGACGCGTTAAACTGTGCTGTAACAACAGACACACCTTCACGAGATGACGAGGTTACTGTATCTATATTTTCAATGTTGCCAACTTCTTCTTCAATCTTATTAGTGATGAGCTTTTCTGTATCTTCAGCGGATGCTCCACGGAGAACAGTTGATACAACCCCAACAGGAATGATGACTTCGGGTGATGATTCTTTAGGAATTGCGACAAGCGAGTATAACCCAACAGTAACAAGAGCGAACATTACCATATAGGTAAAAGCTCGTTTTTTTAGAAAAAATATCCAGAGTGAGTGCATAGATGTAGAAAGTTAAGGTGTTGCTAATTATTACTCGCTTATTGTTACTGATTGACCTTCCTTTAACCCACGAGCATCTTTTACAATTTGAACATTTGCATCCAGTCCATCAAGAATCTGAATCTCATCTCCAAGTAATGCTCCAATAGTTACAGGAATTGCAACAAGAGTACTTGAAGCATCTACGGTAAATACTAAATTGCCTTTTGGTGTTATCTTGAGTGCTGAGAGAGGGACATTAGCTGGGGTATCTTTTTTCACTTGAGTTTTTGAAGTAGTATTTTTACTGACTGGAGTTGTTACTTCTATACGAACAGATTGACCATTGATAAGTTTTGTCTGTTTATCTGTAATACCTATACGAACCTCAATTTTTTTAGTACGAGGATCAAGCGCTCCTGCAACACGTGTAATAACACCTTTAACATTACCATCAATAACTACTGGGGTTCCTACAATTGCGCGGTTTTTATTATCCTCTGTTACGTAGGTTACAACCTCAAGTGATCCGTTATTAGACACAACACCTATCTCAGTAAAACTTTGTATAAAATCTCCTGTTTCGATTGAAAGAGAGTTAAGGGTACCGCTAATTGGACTACGAATAACTGTCTTTTCTAATCTAGAAAGAGCTCCTTGGTACACGCCGAGTGCTTGTTTTACACCAGCATCTGCCGTTGTAACTCCTGTATCTCCTTGACCACTAGTCTTACCGGCAATTTCTTGTGCAGCGGAGCTATTAGAGAGAGCGGTTTTAGCACCAACTAAAGAGTTAATTGTTCCTGAAATTACTGACCGTACTCCTCCAACTGTTACTTTATTACCATCAAGAGCTACTTGAGTGAATGTGTTATCTGGTATTGCT
This sequence comes from bacterium, assembly GCA_027482685.1. GTDB lineage: Bacteria > Patescibacteriota > Minisyncoccia > Phycocordibacterales > UBA5272 > UBA11704. Next base: position 67,146 of record JAIXVU010000001.1, on the reverse strand, counting down.
TTGGCATATGCAGTAGCTAAATCATCAAGATAAAGCTTCACTGTTTGTACTTCGTTCTGGACTTGTTGTAGTTCTGATTGAAGATCGCTACTTGTTGTTAGGGTTTTGTTACGAGCTTCACGAGCAAGAAGAGTTTTTTCTATCAACTTTCTTTTTGTTTCAAGAGAGAGCACAAGAGCAGAATCTGGAACAGAAACAATGAACCGCAGGTCGTCATTACGAGGATTTTTATATGCGGCATCGGTCTTTACACGAATACTATCATCCATAGTTACATACGCGTTAGAGATAGCATTAAGAGCGCTCTGCTTAGTATCAGTTAGTGAAGTATTTGTTGTTCCGCTGTTTATACGTGCAATATCACGTGCTGCTTTTGCAGCGTCATACGCACCTTCCGCTTGAAGAACCGAAGCTCGTTCAGCACTATTCTCAAACTCTGCAATTACTTGTCCAGCAGATACAAAATCACCTAACTTTCTGTATACGCGAGTTAGCTTACCAGAAGATTCTGATCTAATAGTTGCCTCACTCACTGATGTTACTGTTCCTAAAAGAGGAAGACCCGCCTCACCGTTTGCAAGATCATTAAGTGTAACAAGAGTAACCGCACGTGGAGCATTTACAACCTCTTCTGTGATTGTTTTACCACCAAAGAGATTGCTAACTATAAAGATAGCGACAAGAAGGGTAACTATGACTAGGACTTTGTTACGTATTGTTAGCTCCATGAACCATTCTTTGAGTTGCTGTGATATGAGTTTGATATAGGTTAGGATTCTAGACAGATGTTTGTTCATATATAGATGTGTTTATAATAATCACTTCTTGGTAAGAAGTTGTTTACGTACGTTTGTAAAATTTTTAAGGATGGATGCTCGGTCAGATACTAAAATAGAAGCAAAAATTACATTAAGTTCTTTATCGATGCTGTTTCTAGCTTTCTCAAAAGCCTTTTTTCCTGACAGGGTTATATCGATCGTTTTCTTGCGACGATTTTCTTTATCAATAGTTTGGACAAGATGGCCGAGTTTAACAAGAGTATTTATATGGCGACTTACAGTTGCTTCTGTAAGATATAACTTTTCAGCTATCATTTTTTGAGAAATGCTTTTCTCCTTTCGGCAATCAAACCCTACAAGAATCATGAACTGAGAAAAAGAAATATTCTTATCTCGAAGAAGGGTAGACTCAAGATGTTTCTCAAGGAGAAAGAAAATCTGATGTAAGTTATACATGAAGCTCTGTGAGAAATCCCTGGAATTATCAGACGAGCAAGATACGACATCTGTATCTATGAGCTGTGAAGGTTGCGCTCTAAGGGGTTTTACTTTTTTAGGTGTAACAGATGGCATAGGATATCTACAACTAGCAAGATCTAGTTATCCACAAGTATAGCAAAGTATGTAATAGTTAGCAAGCTAACTATTACTATGACGTATCATGAATAAACAATAGTAGGTAGATATACAAGTAAAGCGGGTACGTAAGGGGAGTTATTAATAACTCTATTAAAGAATAATATAACAGAGTTTGAGAAAAAACGTAGATGAATCAGCTTAGCTCTTACAAAGCTATATTTGATAGGGGTTTAGTATAATGTTAATGTCGCACAATATATCTTTTACGACTATATATCCTAGAATAAAGGCTATTCTTAGTATTATGCTTACTTAAATAAAATGTAGCTAGAACCTAGTATCACACCAATTATCAAAACAAGAAGTAGTAATCCTAAGAAACCGGAGATGGAGATAACTATCATACGTGGATGTATTCTAGTGTAAAGAACTAAAAAAAGCCAGCATAAAAACTAAAAGTACGTAAGTGGGTTGAGGTAGCCCGATCGCGGAGAAAGTGGCAATATCATATACGTACCGCATACTCTACTCTTATACTCTGTTGGCCCCGAGATACGTACTGCATCAGATGCAAATACTGTAAAATGTAAATGCGGTCCAGTACTATAACCTGTATTTCCAGAGAGTCCTATTTTTTGCCCGGATGTTACAGCTTGACCAGTAGACACCTGTATAACAGATAGATGTGCGTAAAGCGTGGTTAGTCCATTTGGATGCTTAATTAAAACCCACTTACCGTATGACACACCGCTACAGGCAAGATCAGTATCTCCAGTGCCAAGGACAGTACCTGCAGCTGCTGAATATAATGGAGTTCCGCTTGGAACACCAAAGTCAACACCATTATGTCCTGCACCATTGTAGACTTGAGGATTCTGGCTTGCAAATGGAGTATTTCCGAAGTACTGTGTAATCCGTACATTTTTGACAGGATATTGCAGTACACCTTTGCCAAACTTTGGTAACTTACTTACATCAACTGATGCTGTTAGTTTTGCCTCAACTTCAAGCATTTCTACCTCAAGCGCATTCTTCTTTCGTTTTCGTTCAGCAACAATTTTTTTATATTCTGATTCTTTATTTTTTGTCTGCACAAGAAGTGTGTCTGTTTGTTTTTTTGTTACATCAACAAGTTGCTTTTGATCGCTAAGTGTTAGATTTAATTCTTCAAGAGATTTTTTACTAGTTTCAAAATTTTGCTTTTGTGTTGTCAGATCTGTTTTTACAACACTAAGTTCTGCAACCTTCTCACGTATAGCACGGGCAAAATCCTCGCCCTGCTTCATACTATTGAGCACATCTGAAAACGAAGCTCCTGTGGTTAAAACAGATGTTAACACCGACGTTTCTTTACTCTCATAATACATAAAACGAAGTGTCTCAGCTAAACCATTTTTATTTTTTGTAAGACGATTTTCTGTTTCAGAAATGTTGTTTTGGGTAAGAGAAATATTCTGACGAGCTTGAATAATCTGCAGATTAGTTCTATCTATTTCTTTTAGTAGACCGGAGCGTTTAAGTTCAAGTGATGCGAGAGCTTCTCGTAATGACTTAGCTTCCCCTTGCGTTTTACTAATTTTAGAATTGAACTCTTTTATCTCTTGATCTAGTACCTTTATCTTATTTGCAAGATCACTTGCGTTAGCTTGTAACTGTTCTGCTGTTTGTGCATATGTAGGCGTAAGCACTGGTGTTACTCCAACTATTATGAGAACTATAATTAATAAAAAAGAGCGTATAACCATATAGTAAAAAACCTATTTATGTAGTAAATTGTTTAATTACTTCTGAAATACGCGCACATGATTCTTCGCGACCAAGAACATAGAGAATTGTAAAAGGATCAACAGACTTTTCTTGTCCTGAAAGAGACATTCGTAGTGGCCAGAGCACACTTCCTTTTCCGTGTATCTCTGCGTAGGCCATGATGGCCTGTTTAATACCTTCTATCGTATCAAAGTTAGTGTTTTGCAAAATGTCATACACAGCTTCTAGATGATTAATTGTTATATAAGACTCATCATCCTTCCATATGACTTTTGAGATATCGACTAAAGGGCGTTTGATAAAAAATCCAAACTCACTATCTTTGATACCAGATAACTCCCCATATGATGAGACACGATCAATAATCGTTGGAAGAAGTTTCTGAAGAATATCATCGCTATATTCTGACATGTGTTTTTTTACATTATGAAGATTCTCTTCTGTGGTCTTTAACCGCATATGCTCCTTATTCATCCATGAAAGTTTTTCTTTATTGAAAATTGCTCCACCTTTATGAATCTTTTCAAAATCAAATAACTCAACAAGCTCAGCAAGTGTGTAGATCTCACGTTCTCCACCTGGATTCCAACCAATAAATGCCATGAAGTTAAGAATAGCCTCTGGCAAATATCCCATATCACGATACGCGGTTACAGGAAGAGCACCTTTACGCTTTGAAAGCTTAGTTCTGTCTTCAGATAAAACAAGCGGGAGATGTGCATACGATGGTGGTGAGAAACCAAGTGCCTCTGCAATAAGAATTTGACGTGGGGTATTTGGTATATGATCTTCACCACGTATAACATGAGTTACTCCTTCATTATGATCATCAACCACTACAGCAAGATGGAAAAGTGGCTCAGTTATTGATTTTGCTATAACAAAATCTCCAAGGTCAGTTGTATCTGTTTCTATTACGCCTCGTATCTCATCCTTGAAAACAACTTTTTTGTTAGGATTCTTGAAACGTACTATTGACTTTACTACTCCACTGCCATCTTTTGCAGCTTCTTCGCTAATATATGCCTTACCTTCATCTATTAATTTTTGCAAACATTTTGTGTGTTCTTCGATGTGCTCACTTTGACGATATCGTTCATCATACGAAAGTCCAAGCCACGCGAGACTTTCTATAATATTATCTTCATACTCCTTAGTACTACGTGCTCTGTCGGTATCTTCAATACGAAGAATGAACTTCCCTTGATGACGACGAGCATAAAGATATGCAAATATTGCAGTGCGATAGTTACCGAGATGAAGTAAACCAGTTGGACTTGGAGCGAATCTGGTAACGATAGAATGTGATGGTGTTAAATCTTCGATCATAAATTTTTTTATACACTTATGCATGGCTTAACCCAATTCTAATAAGTTCTCGAGCAATTACTGTTGCTGCAGTGCGAGAGTTCTCGAACTGAAGGCCTGCTTGTGACATCTTTGCATACGTATCCTTGTCTTCAAGGATACGTGAAACTTCTTCAAGGACAAGAGTCTTACCTAAGTTATTTTCCTCAAGTACAAGAGCAGTCCCCTTCCCAGCCATTGCGTATGCGTTAGTTATCTGATCACGACTTATAGTCTCTGGAATCGGAATAACAAGCATTGGTAACTGCCAAAGCGCCATCTCAAACATTGATGATCCGGCGCGAGTAATAACCATATCAGCTTTTGGGTAAAAAAGTCCAGTATCGATATACCCAGCTGCAAAATAGTGATCTTTAAAGGGATGTGTAGTTATTGTCTCTTTTACAAGTTCTTTCATTGTATCTGCATTTGTATCCCCTGTTTGATGGACAACATCATATTTATTAAGAAGATCAGGAAGTAGGCCGGCTATAAGAGAGTTAATAACCGCACTACCCTGTGAACCACCTAAGATAAGAATAAGAGGGCGTTCTTTATTTCCATAATTACGTGTATATCCTTCTGGTGGAAGCAGGGCCTCACGAATAGGTTGGCCTGTTAATGCAACGACATCACGTCGATAGGCGTGCGATGCCTCGGGATATGAAAGTGCTACACGTGATGCGAACTTCCCAGCCCAAAGTGTAGTCCTTCCCGGCACCGTATCACTTTCATGGACAATTACAGGAATAGATAAAATACGCGCAGCAAAGAGCGCCGGAAAGCTAGCATACCCCCCTTTTGCAAATATAACATCTGGATAGAGGGAGTACATTTTTTTTAGAGCAACAATGCACCCCCAGATAGTTTTGAAAATATCAGGGATAGTCTCAAGTGACGGATAAAGACGAAGTTTACCAGCAGGAACTTGAATGAATGTTATCTGATTCTGTGAGAGGGCTTTTTCGTCATAGGGTCTATCGGACATAAAATATAGCTCTGGTGGGACGATTTTTTGTACGAAAACCTCTTTACGCACCCGTTCAGCTACTGCTATAAGCGGTGTGAAATGTCCTCCTCCTGCGCCTGTTAGTAGTATTTTCATACAAGATTTTGATCAGATGATTTTGAAATATTAAGAAGTACACCAAGCTGGAATAATACAACCATAAGTGCTGTTCCTCCATGCGAAATAAGAGGAAGAGGTACTCCTGTAAGAGGGAAAAGTTTGATCATAGACATAATGTTAATCATTGCTTGAGTTAATATGATAACAGTTATTCCGATAGCCAGAAGTCTTCCAAATTGGTCACCCGCATGTACTGAGATATAGTATCCCCGCCTACCTACTATACCATAGAGAATAACAACATACGCAACCCCAAGAAAACCAAGCTCTTCCCCAATAACGGCAAGAATAGAATCTCCAATCGGCTCTGGTAAATAATTAAACTTTTGCACACTTTGCCCAAGACCTCGTCCAGTAAGCCCCCCACTTCCAAGAGCAATAAGCCCTTGCCGTAGTTGATATGATGCCCCGTGAGGATCATACTCATTATTAAAAAATGTCTTAACACGTTCCAACATATACGGTCGAGCAGATATAAGTAAAACAGCGCCAACCACTGCAAGCAAAAGAAGGATATAAATATGTTTCTTGCGAGCACCTCCAACAAAGTAAACAACAAACGATGAAGCCATAATAATCGTATATGTACCGAAATCAGGCTGAAGTAACAATAACAATGATACAAGTCCTCCCGCTAGAACATAAGGTAGCAGTCCATACTTCCAGTTCTTAAAAAGATGCCTATATGTGCTACACCAGTACGCAACAACAACAACAAAACAAAACTTCATGAATTCACTCGGTTGAATAGTAATGGGGCCTAAATCTATCCATCTGTGCGCTCCACCATGATACATAGAAAGACCTGGTACAAATACAAGAGATGTGACCACTAAAGAAAAAGCAAAAAGTACGTATGCATACTTTTTATATAATTGATACGGAATCGACATACCCAAAAACAACGCAAGTGACCCGCCTAAAAAAGCATAGATTAGTTGATTTTCTATAATCCCATAAAACTTTGCCTCATTGCTTGCAAGCACCCCCAGTGCAGCCGAACCGAAAAATAGCAACCCTGAGATTAAAATAATAACAACCGTAATAAAAAGCGTTTTATCAATTCTTGATAACATAGATGCTTAACTAACAAGTACAATCACCACCCCAAGAAGTGCGCATACATACGATACAATCCAATACCTCATCACAATGGTATGACGAGCCCAACCCTTAACCTCAAAATGATGATGAAGTGGAGCAACAAGAAATAGCTTTCTCTTAAAAAACTTTTTCCAAGAAAGTTGTAAGATGACAGATAATGATGTAACAATGAGAGGAAGCGCAATAATTAAAAGATACAAAACTGCATCAGTCAGAAAAACAATAACAGACAATGCAAGTAATGTCGCCATTACGCCCGTCTCTCCCATCATAAATGAAGCCGGTGGAACATTAAACCACAGAAAAGCCATAATCCCCCCTGCAATAACGAAACACAATGCTGCAATATCTATCTGGTTATTGATAAATGCTATAGCTCCGTAGGCTGAAAATATTGCACTAAATATTCCGCCCGATAGTCCGTCTATCCCATCAATCACACTCGTAGAAAAAAGTGCAACGGTGACAATAACAAAAAAGGTTATAAACAAAAAGCCGCCTATAAGTATAGGTCCATAAAATGGCACATATACTGATGCAACTCCTAGTTTAAAATAAAACCAAAGTCCCGCAAAAAGGCCCATAGAAGCAACTGCACCTAGCCGTATAGGAAATGACAATCCTCCTCCAATATATGTACCGACTTTACCAAACACTCGTGATACCAATAAATCATCAATCCCTCCGACAATAGCTCCTACTAACATTCCAACTAATGGTAGCCATGTCTGATTACGAGAGATAAAGTCTAACTTCTCTGTAACATCAGTTGGATATATTTTCGACAAAAACCAAAAAAGTAGTGCTGTAAAAAATACCGAGAACCAGATAACAATTCCGCCCATACGAAGAAGTTGCTTGCTCTCATCGTTGTGAAGTGATGCAGTTATAGTTGCATCTTTTCCATCAATTGTCTTTGTTATTGCTTTCTTTTTCCAAACTTTATAATGTGATAAGAGTCTAATAACACGAGGAGCTATCAATATACCTATACAAAATGAAATTACTGCAGGAAGAAGTATCTTAAACGGATCAAGCGATAATAACATAGTAAATATTAGTATATCATGAGCGTTTTTAGGTTATACACTTCTTATTCTACTTCTCGTGACTCTCAGAAACAATGCTTTCTTTAAGTTTCTTATAGAGGAGGCCTACGTCACTAAACCTCTCTTCTTTTGTAGAGCCAAGAACAAGGATAACAATCGGGCGACCAAGCGTAACGTCAACAACCACTCCTAGATTACCCCCAGCGCTGTCAGTAAAGCCTGTTTTTGAAGCTTGTGCTTCTGTGAGCATATCTATCGACTGATTAGTATTTGGGATACCAGTTAATTTAACCCCATTCGCAGTAACAGTACCTCTTTTTTTTGTTGTTATATCAAAAAGTTCTGGATACTCACGCGTAGCATATGCTAAGAGTTTAGCTGTATCAAGAGCACTTCCTTTACCGCCAAGAGTCGTACTGCTATCTAATCCGGCTGGATTAGTAAAAGAAAGCGTACTAAGACCAAGAGACTGTGCGTCAGTATTCATAGTCTCTATAAAAAATGATTCACCGCCTAGAGCATTTGCTATCATAAAAGCTCCATCATTTGAAGAAAGAAGAAGTGTATATTTAAGTAATTCATTTAACTTCCAGACTTGATTCTTTTGTAGCCCAAGATCATAGTTGCCATCAATAGGATTTGCAGTAACAATAACTTGTTTAGTTGGGTCACTATGCATGCGTGCAGTAACAGCTGTCATAACCTTTGTCAAACTCGCAAGAGGAAGAACTTCGTCACTGTTTTTTGAAGCAATAATCTCTTGTTTATTGATATCATACACAATATATGCACGTGCTTGTGTCGTAACATCAGAAAAACTATTTTTATTAAACAAAGATGCTGGTTGTGTTTGTTTTGATGTTGGAAGAACTGCTTCAGATAATTTTCTTAAGTTGATACTTTTCGTATATGAAAAAAATATAATAAGTCCAATAGTAAGTACAACTGAAAGACTACAAATAAGCTGGAGAAGAACATAATCATGACGGAAATGTCGAGGAATCATACAACTAACACTGTTCTAACCTTCACGCTCCTTCAACTTTTCTGAAAGACTGGTATTGATAGACTCATAGTCTGGAAGAAGTGTTGCTTTGGTAACTCCTAACTGCTTAAGAGCATCTTCTGTTAGCATGCACTTCTCTCCATCACGCATAATGAGTCCTCGTACAGTAAGTGTTCGTATTGATTGTGATGACTGTACACCACGAATATACGATATCTCTTCACGTGTTGGACTTCCAAGATACGCAACAAGTGTAAGAACTTGAATGGCAGCTGGAGTGAGTTCGCCTTTTAGCTCTTCTTCCCAAAAAGACTTTACGGTAGCTGCTTGCTGAGGCTGTGTAACAATAGTAAGACCAAGCTCAGTCTGTAGTAATGAAAGACCAATCCCACGAAGTGCCGTATCAATCTCTTCTATATGCTTATCTATTTCTTCAGCATTTACTTGCAAGATACGCGCGATGCTTTCTTTTGTGAGAGCATCCCCTGATAGAAAAAGTACAGTAATAATCTTTTGGAGCATAGTAGAGTTAGTATATCATCTTAAAGAGTTGTGGCTTTGTGAATTTGTATCTCACCTCCTGATTCTTTTTGTTCTACGTATATTTGTCCACTGCGAAGAAGCTCGAGCATGGCAATAAAGTTAACAATAAGCAATTTCTTACGTTCTTCTACCGTCTCTGCACCATTGCTTAAACTCTGTAGTGTGAGAGCGTGCATGGTACGGACTCTCTCTAATAACTTCTCTATAACTGTCTCAATACGTAGCGCTTGCTCTACTGCAACTTTTACAAGTTCTTTTGGTGTAACAAAAGAGGCAAGTGTGAGTAACGCAACAGAAAGTAAGATATCTTTATTGATGCGTTCATCAGGGACGAATGCCTCTCCTCCTTTATACGATATTCTCGTTCTGCCGTAGAGAACTGTTTTACCGTATATGCTCTTAGTACGCTCAACAGAAGCTAAAAGAACAGAATGAAGTGCAAGCTTACGCTCAAGATCATGCACCTGCTTCTCTTCTTCTTCTGTATACGTTACTCCTGGCAAAAGCGACTTTGCCTTCATGAGCATAAGAGTAGACGCAACAAGGATAAATTGTGAGATATCAATTAGATTTTTTTGATCAAGTGTCTTAATGTAGGTAATGTAATCATCAGCAACCGTAACCAGAGAAACTTCTGTAATAGAAAGTTTTCTCTGCTCAATAAGCTCAAGTAGTTTAGGATATGGTCCTTCAAAACGTTCGAGCTTTACTGTGAATTTTTCATCAGTATTCATATGATACTAGTGTACCATGCAAGAAGAGCCGTTATTTAATCACATTCCACACATTCGGGTCATGCCCACCATCTATCTTAAACACTGATACACCTCCTAGCTTATACAATTTTGCAAGACGGACTTTCTGAGCTATAGCTACAGAATCTGAATACCATATCAGATACTGCTTCATTCCACCTACGTACCCACCATAGATATCTGTTGAAGTACTGTATACGTAACTAAGCTCACCGGCAATGTTACGAGTTGGAGTGATACCTAAGTTACGAGCTAGTTCGTCAGCATAAAAAAAATTCATCGAGCCGATACGAGGGTAACGAATAGAAGTTGTTGCACTAGCAGGTACTATTTCATACTTGTATCCATATGTTGCCACTCCAAGGATAATCTTACGTGAGGGAATATCACGAAGTGCTAGTGTTGCGACTTTTTCTACCCACTCAATGTCAGCAACAGGTCGATACAGATTACCTGCATTTCTATTCTGATAGACAAGTTGAAGATCATCCCCTATTTGATCATAGGTCATAATACGTACCTGATCACATACCTTTCCTATCACCTTATAATCATTTGCATACTCAACTTTTGACAACACTTCTTTTGAGGTTGTTGCATACCGAGCATCCGGTGGTGTGCGTGGTTCAACTGTACAAATAAGCTGTTTCTTTTCTTTTTTAAGTGCAGCACTTAATTCTGTTAGAAATGCACTAAAGTGAGGCTTTGCTTCTGCAAGTTTCGCTTCGTAATCAATATCGATACCATCAAACTTGTTTACCTTCACCAGGACTACTATTTCTTTAACATGAGCTTGGCGTCTTTTTTTGTTGGAGAGAAGGTCGAGCTGAGCTTGCTTTTCTGTTTGATTTTTTGGATATGACAAAATACTTGGATAGATCTTTACATTCTTTTTTCTTGCTTCGGTAATGAGGGTAGTCCACGGTTCCTCGGTTGCCTTAAGTGCGTCTTTTATACTGCCATCAAGTTGTAGTTCATATGCAAATGGGCTAATCTGAGTAACTTTATCTAAGTGTTGAAGTGTTGAACTTGCCCCCTCTTCTTTTCTCCAATACGGTATCCAGATAGCAACATCAAAAGGTACCCTAGATTGTAACTGTGGTTGTTGTTTCTTGGCAGAGACATGTTGTGGTGAGGATTTCTTTGTAGTAGTTGATGAAGTAGGCTTAGTCGTTACTGCAAATACGGTCGAAATAGGAGCAATAACAAAAAAAGCCACAACTACACTATGTATACACCATGTCTTACGAGATACTTTCATATACCTACTATACCTAAGTATAGATGAAAAGAAAAGCAGAAAATTTCCTAATTTACTCCTTCACTTGTATCTTTAGTTCTTTCAGTGCCTTTGGATTAGGCTTGCTCGGTGCTTGCATCAATAGGTCACGACCTTCCCCAGTCTTTGGGAATGCTATTACTTCGCGAATATTCGGTTCGTTAAGAAGTATCATAAGTAGACGATCAAGTCCCCACGCTATACCTCCGTGAGGCGGTGCACCGGCACCGAGTGCGCGTAACATGTGGCCGAAGTTAAGCTCGATACGATCATCACTGTACCCCATGATCTCAAATGCTTTCTTTAGTTCTTCTGGCTTATGCAGGCGTATACCCCCACCACCAATTTCATACCCGTTCAAAGTTATATCATACTGTGAAGAAATTATATCTCCAATATTTTTCTTCTCCATCATGTCATTAAGATACTCCTTCTTTGGGCCTGTGAACGGATTATGTGTGAATGTCCACTCTCCCGTATCATCGACATTATCAGCTCCTGTCTTTTCAAACGAAGGAAAATCAACAACCCAACAAAAAGCAAGGAGGTTAGGGTCGTTCTTATCTTCTCGTATATCTGGTCTATCATTACCGTACTTTTCCATCGCATCTTTGTACGTGATACGCGGAAATGGTACAGACTGAATCCTCTTCTCTGGGAAAAGATCAGTTACGAGCTTGATGAGTAAGCCTTCGTTTACCTTCATCACATCCTCTTCTGTAACAAAACTCATCTCAAGGTCCATCTGTGTAAACTCCGGTTGTCTATCCCCTCGCGTATCTTCATCACGCATACATTTTGCAATCTGAAAGTATCTCTCAAATCCTCCCACCATGAGCAACTGCTTGAACTGTTGAGGTGATTGTGGTAGCGCATAGAAACTTCCTGGATAAATACGAGATGGTACAAGGTATGAGCGTGACCCTTCGGGTGTTGGGTTAGTAAGGAGAGGTGTATCTACTTCTATAAAGTTCTCTTTATCTAAATAATTACGAATATACTTGATAACGTTATGACGTGTACGGATATTATGCTGTATACGAGCACGACGCTGATCAAGATATTTGTGTTCAAGTCGTACCTCCTCTCCTATCTCTTTGCCATCTGTTGAGAGATCAAAGCTTGGCGTAGTTGCTTCATTTAGCACAACGATAGAAAGAACTTCAAGTTCTACATCTCCGTTTACTACACCTGCTTTTATATTTTTTTCTGGGCGTTTATTCACAAGACCTCTTACCTCAACCACCCATTCTGTACGGAGTCTTTGTGCAACCTCAAGCGCCTCGGTGTGGTTAGGTAATACCACTGCCTGTACTTTGCCAGACACATCACGAAGATCGAGAAATACCATTTTTCCTTGATCACGACGAACATCCACCCACGACTTTACTGTAACTTCTTCTCCAACATGTGCTGAAACATCTTTGATATACGTACGCATAGTTCGTTTATTATAGCAAAATACTTTTATTTTTGATAGAATCATGACCTGGTTACGCATACAAGGAAACCATCATGAATTCTGCAAAGTTTTTGATACGGGAGGGCGCTATGCCTGCGACTATTCAAACAGCATGGAACCTTATCATTGTAGAACCGGATGAAGATCGGCTTCGGCAATTATCTACTCACATAGAGAATCGCGCGAGGATTCGTCAAGAAATAATACAAGTACATGGAGCGTCGGCCGTAACTAGGGTATATAGACTGCTTGAAAAAATTCCAGTGTTTGCAATTTCTATACGAGATACGACATGGGACAGCAGAAATGATGCCTCAGAAATCTGGGGAGAGCTTGATGCTCTTTTCTCTACCTGCGATAACATGTCTGTCCCAGTAATTCTAATGACAGGTACTCCAGAAAGGGATTTGTGCTTTCAGTTACGTAAGCGCGGTATAGACACACGACCAAATGCCGTCGTACCACCGCATAATCTTGCCCACTGGGGAGACGTGGTGTTTGGGTATCTACTGCATCCAATAAGACGATAACGTCACTCAGGGAGAGTGTGCCTAGAGCCACTCTCTTTTTCTTTTGTAGGTATAGCACTAGCTGACTAACCCAGTTACGTGACGTACACGATTCATCATTTCTTTGGCACGGGATTCTGCTTGTTGAGCACCTGCGTTTAGAACAGCGTACACCTCATCTGGATGTGAGCGGTAGTAGTTATACTTCTCACGCATCGGGGAGACGAATGCAATAATTGCTTCTGCGCAATGTTCTTTTGCTTCTTTGTATCCATACCCACCGTCTTCAAACTTTTTTCGTAATACGGCATCTTGTTCTTTTGTTAAGAATAGTTTATGTATTTGATACACCGCAGACTCATCAGGGTTTTTCTTATCCTCAGGGCGTGCACTATCAGTCACAATACTCATTACTTGTTTCTTAATCTCTTCGTCAGTTCCAAATAATGAAATAGTGTTACCTTTACTCTTGCTCATCTTCGTACCGTCTATTCCTGGAATAGTTGCTACATCTTTCACGATGTATGCATGTGGCATAGTGAAGACTTCCTCATACGCACGATTGAACTTCCCTGCTATCTCACGGGCTATCTCTATATGTTGCTCTTGATCCTTACCAACTGGCACAACATGTGCGTTGTACATGAGAATATCTGATGCCATAAGCACCGGGTATGTAAAGAGTCCTGCATTGATATCTTTGTTCTTTGCTTCGTTATCCTTAAACGCATGTGCAAGCATCAGCATCGGCATCGGGGTTACGGTTGAGAGTATCCATGTAAGTTCGGTATGAGATGGTACATCTGACTGCTTGAAAAGTGCAACTTTAGATGGGTCAAGTCCGCACGCAAGGTAGGTACATGCTGCATCAAATGTATTCTCTATACGTTCCTTGGCATCTGTAAGTGTTGTCATTGAATGGTAGTCCGCAATGAAGATATAACTATCATACTCTCCACTATTGCCAAGTTCTACATTTTGCTTAATCGCTCCGAAATAGTTACCGATATGCAACCTGCCACTTGATTGAACTCCTGAGACAAGAACTTTTTTCATGTATTCTATTCTATCAAATTATGTAAACTAATCATAGACAAAACAAAAGCCCCTCATCGCTGAGGGGCTTTGGTACGAAACTGTGAGGCTAGGTAGATTCTGTCTTTTCTTCTTCAGGAGGATCATCGCATAGACGAAGTTTTTTGTTTTTATGAAATTCACTAAGCATAACCCCAAACGAACCCATAAACAAAAGCATGTATGAAATGATTAGTAGTGGATTTAGTTGAAATAGCATATACATAGCTACTAAGGAAACAATGGCCACTCCCAGTACTTTTCCCTTAAATGTTTCGGCATTGTCATCAAACAGTGAGTGGAGAACTATGCCTGCTTGCATCTGACATAATAGGAATAGCACAAAATAACTAACTGAACACAAAAAAACAAAGAGATAGCTGGCACCTTCTTTTGGCTTTCCTTCTGGAGCAAAAAACCCAACCTGAAATTCAAAACTGATACATCCACCGTATATGACTACACCCAGCAAGGCAAGAACTAGACTTCCAAGCTCTAGCTTGTTTTTTGTAACATTCTGAAACATTTTGATGCTCCGTAATGAAGATTGATGAACGAACAAATTCACTTTCACACTAACACTTTTTATAGTTAGTGTCTAGCTTACAAATCTACATCATCTTTTCTTCCTTCTTCACAAAGTTACCAATAAATGACCCCACAATCATACCAACAATACTTGCAACAAACCCAGAAAATACAGCCGGTATCTCAGAAACAATCACTGAATCTATCCCCTGCCATACTGTAATACCAAAAATAATAGCAAGTAGTGCACCGAAGCTATTTGCACGCGTACTATAAAGCCCAACAGCTAGAGGGATGAACGCAGCAACAAGTGTTACCGAGTACGCACTTGTTACAAGTTCGTAGATACGCGCGTCAGGTGAAAGCGCCATAAACACTCCCCCAAGAGTAACAATAATAATAGCCATACGTATAAGATGGAGCCTCAACTTATCTGACATTCCGGTAAAGAAAGGCTTTACAATGTTCTCTGCAAGTAATGTTCCAGGAGCAAGTAATGCACCAGAAGCAGTAGAGATGATAGCTGAGACAAGTGCACCAAAAAATAGTATCTGTAGTGCAACAGGCATATGATCTTCAACGAGAGTGAGTATGAGCTGTTGTGGCTCATTAGCTAAGACATCAGGATATAGCATGCGTGCTACAAGCGCTATTGCAATCGGTATCATCACAATAATAAAATAAAATACCCCTGCCCATACAGACGCCCACACAGATACAGATACATTCTTTGCACTCATTGCGCGCTGGTAGACATCTTGCTGTGGAATACTACCAAAAGCAAATGTCATAATAGCTGTTGCAAAAATAATCCATGATGTGAGACTGTCTTTGTTTTCAGGAAATACTCTAAAAAAGTCTGGCGGTGTACTTGCAAGCACAATATCTATACCACCGACTTTGTTTAGTGCATATGCTAGAATTGCTGACAATCCGGTAATAATAACAACTGTTTGTATTGTATCTAATATAGCCACTGAGTACATTCCTCCGAAAAATGTATACACAAGAACAAGTGCAGCAGAGAATAGTATCGCCCATGTAAGTGATAGCCCTGGGATAACAGTAGAAAGTACGAGACCAAGTGCTAAAAATTGTGCCCCCACCCAACCAAAATAACTCACGATGATTGCAAGAGAAAGAAACGTAGCAATGATTGTGTTATAACGATGCTTAAAGTAATCTCCTATTGTAAGAAAACTGAAATTATACAACTTACGATTAAAAAATAATCCAGCAATGATGAGACATAATGCTGCCCCAAACGGATCCTCAAGTACATTACTGAAACCTCCTTCTGCAAATTTAGTACTTGCTCCTAAGATAGACTCACTCCCAAACCATGTTGCAAACACAGTCGCAAGAGCCATATACATCGGAAGCGACCTACCCGCAAGTACATAATCCTCACTATTTTTGACCTTGCGACTAGCATAGAGACCTATTGGTATCATCACAAGAACATAGAGAACAACAGCCATGGCTACGATCATGATATTGAAAATAATATACCGTTAGTAAATATGTAAAGTATACAGAAAATATACTTAAAAGTGAAAACCCCTCAGCTACAACTGTAGCGGGGGGTCAAGTAATACTTTTAAGGTTTGTGTTGTTTCGGCTTTTGAGGGGCTGAGAGTAACCTGATGCCATGCCCCCTTTTTTCAAGCTCCCTCATGACAACCTGAAGGCGCAATCGACATTGGTCGATGTCAGCTCGAAGTTTTTTCTTCGGGAAATGCAGTCTTGCGATACGCATCTCGGTGGTTTTGCGAGACATCTCTAACCGTAGATCAGAAGATAACTGTCGCAACACCGATACATCGACACTACTTATATCTCGAAGATTGTTTAGGCAACGTTCGTACTTACGAATCTTCCTGCAACACCCTTCATACAGAGAGAGCCATGAGTCTTCAAACTCCTCTAGCTCTTGTAAATGTTCTTCGAACGTTCTCTTTTTATTCTGATACTTAAGAGCAGGGAACGTAACACTAAACTCATACAATGTGCGACCCTGCACACAACGACTAGTGACAGGCAATTCCTTGTCCATATCAACAATGATGAACCATCCATCTTGTCGTTGCTCAAATACGAAGAAAATCGGGCTACGCTTCTGTACTGCAATTACAGAATGAAGGAGTTGATCTGTTAGCTGACGCTGACTCTTACCACATACCTCATTTCTATACTCTGCAAATGCCTGTAGTCGCGTGATTATTTTTTGAATAGCAGGTTCTGATGAAGAATATGCGTCCATCTTTGTGCTCCTTATTAACAACATACCGAAACGAAAGAACGATATTATAATTAATACTATAAGACGACAGAACAAAAGTAAAGTATGGCTAGTTACTTACAAACAAGAGTCATTTAAATAGAGTCCCACAAGCCAAAAAGGATACCTTTACTGGTATCCTTTGTTGGTTACGTAATTACTGAGCATTATTAGAGACCCTCTTCCTTCAACCCTTCTATATACTGCATTGCTTTTCGTGATAGTTTCTTAGGCATAACAATCGAGAGCTTGATAAGCACATCACCGCGTTTATTCTTCTCATGAATATGCGGCACACCACGACCACGTACACGAAGTATCTCACCAGAGGATGCTCCACCTGGAATATCTAGATCTATCTTACCATCTAGTCCATCTATAGAATGAGTTACTCCGATAAGAGCATCAGTAAGCTTAATGTTATGTGTATATACAAGGTCATTACCTTCACGTTTCCAAAGTTTATGCGGTTGAACATTTACTTTCACATAAAGGTCTCCTGTTGTACCACCTGACACCGCCTCACCCATTTGTGACATACGCATCATTTCACCATTATTAATTCCGGCTGGAATTGTAATGTTAACCTCCTCGCGACTATTCACCACCCCTGCTCCACGACAGTCATTACAACGCTCTTCTGGGACTTTGCCTTTACCGTGACAAACATCACAGGTACGCACAGTCTGGAAGTTACCCATGAACGTTTTCTTCACATCATGCACCTTGCCTTGACCATTACATGTTGTACAGGTAATCATCTTACTACCTGTCTTTGCCCCTGTACCGGTACATGTCTTACAGGTGTTTACTTTTGAAAGCAGTACGTTACGTTCCGTTCCAAAAACTGCTTCGGTAAATGGTACATCAATCTCAAGCGAGATATCGCGTCCACGTTTCTGGCGTGACTGCCCACCTCCAAATCCAAACATATCTCCAAACATATCTCCAAGATCCCCGAAATCAAACTGCATATCAGCAAAGTCTGATTGATTGAATCCTCCGAATCCGCCGAAGCCAGATCCTCCTGTAGGCCCTGCTCCATTAAACGTCTGACCGTAGGTGTCGTATTCTTTTCGCTTTTTCTCATCTGAGAGAACTTGATAGGCTTCGTTTATTTCTTTGAACTTTGCCTCATCCCCTCCTTTTTTATCAGGATGGTATTTTGCAGCAAGTTTATAGAACGCTTTTTTGATATCGTCTTTTGAAGCACCTTTATCAATTCCTAAAACGTTATAGTAATCTTTTGTTGCCATATGAAGTTATTCTAACACAAAGCTAATCCTTATGCTTGTGGGGTTGTTTTCGGTTCCTCTGGAGTCGTGTCAGGTGATGTTTTTGTATCAGTTCCTGCTTGTTGTTCTTCTGGTTTTGCAGTTGCATCATTTGCACTCTTCATGGCCTCACCTATCTTCATCATTGCGGCAGATAACGCATCGCTTACTTTTGTAATTGCATCCTTATCAGAGCCGTCACGTGCTTTTTTAACCTCAACAATTGCATCTGTAACTTCTTTCTTGATATCATCACTAATTTTTCCTTCTGCATCCTTCAGAGCTTTTTCTGCAGTATGTACCATAGTGTCAGCAATGTTTTTAACTTCTGCAAGTTCTTGCTTCTTCTTATCTTCTTCTGCGTGAGCTTCTGCATCTGCTTGCATACGCTTGATATCCTCATCAGATAATCCAGAAGATGCTTCTATGCGAATAGACTGTTCCTTCCCTGAGGTTTTATCTTTTGCTTTTACATTAAGGATACCGTTAGCATCGACATCAAATGTAACTTCAACCTGAGGCATACCTCGTGGTGCTGGTGGGATACCATCTAGGATAAATCTGCCCAGTGACTTATTGTCAGTCGCCATTGGACGCTCACCTTGAGTGATATGTATCTCAACTGATGTCTGGTTATCAGCTGCGGTTGAGAATACTTGAGACTTAGATGTTGGAATGGTGGTGTTTTTCTCTACTAACTTTGTAGCTACTCCTCCCATGGTCTCAATACCAAGAGATAGCGGAATAACATCAAGAAGTAATACATCCTTCACATCCCCTTGTAGTACTCCAGCTTGTACTGCAGCGCCGAGCGCCACCACTTCATCTGGGTTAATAGAGCGGTTAGGCTCTTTACCGAAAAGCTCTTTTACCGCTTCAACAATAGCTGGCATTCTCGTCTGTCCTCCAACCATAATTATCTCTTGTATTTCCTCTTTCTTAAATGGTGAATTAACAAGAGCACGCTTGGTTATCTCAATAGATCTATCGATGAACTCTTTTGAAATTTCTTCAAGCTTTGCACGTGTTACTTTCATCACTAAGTGCTTAGGTCCATCAGCCCCTGAAGTGATAAATGGTAAGTTAATCTCTGTCTCAATCTGAGTGGAGAGCTCATGCTTTGCTTTTTCCGCAGCTTCATCGAGTCGCTGTAGTGCAAGCGGATCCTTGCTAACATCAATACCTTGATCTTTCTTAAACTCTTCTGCAATATACTGTACGAACTTCTGATCGATATCACGTCCTCCTAGGTGTGAGTCTCCGTCTACAGACTTTACTTCAACCACACCATCACCTACTTCAAGAATTGAGATATCAAATGTTCCCCCTCCAAAATCATACACTGCAATCTTTTCATTCTTCGTACTGTTAAAACCGTACGCAAGTGCTGCTGCTGTTGGTTCTGGAATAATACGCTTCACATCAAGTCCCGCAATCTTACCAGCATCAATCGTCGCCTGACGTTGTACATCATTAAAGTATGCAGGTACTGTGATGATAGCTTCAGTTACTGTTTCCCCAAGCTTCGCTTCAACATCTGCCTTAATTTTCTGTAGTATCATCGCACTTATTTCTTCTGGACGACTATCTTTACCGCCAAGAGTGATAAGCACACCTCCGTTATCACTTTTCTTTAGCTTGTATGCAACACGAGGTATATCATCTTGTACTTCCTTATCAGTAAATGAATGTCCCATGAATCGCTTAACTCCGTATACAGTATTCTCTGGGTTGGTTACCGCTTGACGCTTTGCAATCTGCCCAACAGATCTTTCACCATTTTTGTTTACAGATACAACAGAAGGAGTGGTACGATTACCTTCAATATTTTCTATTATCTTTGGCTGTCCTCCTTCGATAATTGCGACCGCGCTGTTTGTTGTTCCTAGATCAATTCCAATTATTTTTGCCATAGTTGTTATAAGGTAGTTAGATAATTTTTATAAAATATAATTCGCTCTTAGTTAGTAGTATATATTAGTTCTCTTTCTTAGAATACTTACCAACGTGTACTCGTGCTGGGCGAAGATTCTTGTCATGCATGCGATACCCATTCTGTAGCACGCGAACGATTCTGTCGTGCTCGTGCTCATTATCCACATCCACTATTTCTAGACTTTCATGATGGTTAGGGTCAAAGGCTTCACCAACTTTTCCATGTTGTACAACGCCTTCTTTTTCTAATACTGCACGAAGTTGTGAAAAGATATACTCGATTCCCATCCTCCAGTTCTTATCGACACTTTCCCATGCTTCCTTGTTCCCTTGCGCCATATCATATGCATCAAGTATAGGAAGAAGGTCTTCAATAAAACGCTTAGTTGCAAACTTACTCATAAGCGCACGTTCATCTGCTACTTGTTTCTTAAGATTAGCATAATCCGCAAGTGTACGCTGACTAAGATCAAGGTATTCCTGCTTTTCTCCTTCTAATTTTTTGATCTTCTCACGAAGTTTCTTGATGGTTGTTCGTGCACCTGCTTCTCCTTCTTCGTTTACTTCTTCAAAAGAAACATCATCTGTCTCGTCTTTAGTTTTCTCAATACTTTCACTTTCCATATCGTCTATCAAGACGTCATTATTAATTTCGTTGTCGTTGTTTTTCATAATATGGTTACAAATAAAAGTTCAATATCTTCATAATGCTATACCCGCACATCTGTCATTATCTGTAGTCTCTGAACTTCTCTAGTATAGCATTTCTATATATAAAATATTTCAATAAAAAAGTCAAGAATTGTAAAAAAATAAACACTAACCCCCGCGCCTAAAGGCGCGGGGGTTTCCACTACTTCCACGATTGCATCTCTTTATCGACATATGCACAGCACCACGCAAATGCATATCCGCCAAGAAATACAAGCCACAGAACTAGCAATAGTCTCTTATCGAGAACGAATGCTGCAAAAGATGCACCAAGCAGAATTATGGGTAGATATTCTGTGGCATAGTAAGGAACTAGGCACTTCTTGGTATGCCATGCATGGCAATACCAACCCGTTACAAACATACCCGCTGTGCCAACAACAAGCAATACAGTAATCACATCATGCATGATGATATCACCCTTTGTGTCGAATGCGAGTGAAGCGATGTACCGCAACCCCTAAAATAGCAGCGATAACGAAAGTGATACTAAATTTACTAAGAATTTCTAGCATCTTCTCTTCACCATAGAAAAGATACAGCCAGAGTATTTGAGTGCCAAAAGTCACAACAACATGCCATGCATACCAGTCACTCTCTCCAATCAAGCGAAAGTTATAACCAAAATATGCAGATGCACAGCAACCCACAAAAAGTGCTAGGTATACAACGTAAAGTCCATATGTACCCTCTCCCATTGATGTATCTCCTTGTAGAATAACCGCTTTGTTTGGGAATGAACAAAAAACTCTATACATATCCTACCAGAAAATCTTATAAATGAAAGATACTCTAGAGCGCCACCCATTTTCCTAAAATGCTATACTCATACCCATATGAACACAAGAAAAACATCAACAATAGTATTTATGTCTCTCGGTGTGGTGGTTATTATCATTGGGATATTCTTCGGACTACCAGCATTTAATCGCTATCAAGCATTACTTAATGCAAAGAACGAGCTTGCTGCTCAGCAATACTTAAAGCAAGTAGCCATAGCAACAGCTGAAGCAAAAAATGAAAGTGCGAAGTACGAAGCGCAAGCAGAAGTAACACGCGCTGAAGGTGTAGCAAAAGCAAACGCTATTATTGGTAACTCACTTAAAGGCAACGAAGCCTACTTACGTTATCTCTGGATCAACAATATGAAAGATCAAGCAAAAGAAGTTATCTATGTCCCAACAGAAGCAGGCATTCCGATTCTAGAGGCTGGAAAAAGATAAACAAAAATTATAATAACAAAAAAACTGCACATTGTGCAGTTTTTTATTATTAACGCTTAGACCAAGTTGGAGCCTTACGAGCTTTCTTGAGACCGAATTTCTTGCGCTCTACCTGACGAGAATCACGCTTCAAGAAACCTAGTTTCTTGAGCTTATTCTTAACTTCCTCATCACGAAGTACGAGTGTGCGAGATAGTCCATGACGAATAGCCTCTGCTTGTCCATGGATACCACCTCCAACAACATGTACAGATACAGAGAACTTTTCTCCTACCTCACCTTTGATGATAGCTTCCTCTGCAATAACCTGTAAATCTGGTGTTGTAAAATATTCTTTTACATCCTTATCGTTTACTGTAAAAGATGCCTTTGTTGCAGGAGTGATACGAACACGAGCAACTGCTGTCTTACGACGTCCTACTGCTTCTATATAACGATTCTTTGTTTCTGTTGCCATAATATATATTTATTAAAATTACTCCTCAATGATGAGATTCTTGATACGAATATCCTGAAGCTTATTCTTTGGAAGCATACCATATACTGCATGCTTGATAATTTCACTGTATCCTTTCTTGGCAACAACATAACTTAGAGGCATCTCTTTTAATCCTCCTGGGTAACCAGAATATGACTTGTGAACAGACTCCTTCATCTTATTACCTGTTACTTTTACCTTTGATGCATTCTTAACGGTAACAGTAACATCTGCTACGCGATTCTTTACGAAGTGAATACTATTTTTTGCATTAAGTAGTGCGGCAACTTCTGATGCTAAGCGTCCGAGTGCCTTATCTGTTGCGTCGATTGTGTGTGTGGTTGATGTCATAGCGTGTAAATTATACAAATTCGATGATAGCTTTCTCAGCGCCATCTGAGATACGTGTTGGAAGCTTAAGGATACGAGTGTACCCACCTGCAATGTTCTTATACTTAGGAGCATATTCAGAGAATAGCTTCCCCGTTTCAATATCTTGATTCATGATACGAGACATCACTAGACGACGTCGTGGTACAGTGTCTTCTTTTGCAAGAGTAACGAGCTTCTCTACATGTGGACGAATCTCTTTTGCACGTGCAAGAGTAGTCTCAATGCGTCCATGACGAATGAGGTTAACGAGGAGTCCACGAACAAACGCCTTACGCTCGTTCTTCTCTCTTCCGAATTTTCTGAATGATTTATGATGTTTCATATCCTTGTAGTGTTCTACTATAGCACGATTTTCTGATAGTTGCTAGCTTGATTATTGCTTATGCTTTAAGAGTCAGACCAAGATCTGAGAGAGCCTTCTTAATCTCATCTATACCTTTCTCGCCTAGTCCGTCAGTAGAAAGTAAATCTGCTTCTGACTTACGTGTAAGACCACCCGCTGATCGAACCCCAGCTGATACAAGGGCATTTTCTGTACGGGTTGATAACCCTAGATCCTCTACTTTAACTTTACTAGCGTCTGTTGTATCTGCGGTATCTGATGATACATCAGCAATAGCTGGAGCGGTAGATGTTTCGATAACTTCAGCACGGAATCCAACAATTGACTGAAGCTGGTTAATCATAGTATGTATTGCATCTTCAAGAGCTTCGTGTGGAGTGATTGTTCCGTCGGTCTCGATAGATACACGAAGTCTGTTATGATCAGTTCTGTCGCCTACACGCATATTCTCTACCTCGTAACTAGCACGACGAATAGGAGTAAACGATGCATCAAGGGCAATGGTGCCAATATCAGCTTTCTCTTTTTGAAGAACCTCACGTGGAACATATCCTAGCCCTTTCTCTACAGTCAGTTCGATAGCAATATCAACATCCTTAGCAGTAGACTCACAAATATACTGATCCTTATTCATTATCTCAAGCTGTGTTGGGAGAGTGATATCTTTTGCAGTAATAGTCTTTGCACCCTTGATATGAAGTGTTGCTTTTTGTGTGTCATCACCGTGTAACTTAAAGCGAGTCTTTTTGAGATTAAGAATGATAGCTATAACATCTTCCTTGATACCATCAATTGTTGAAAACTCATGCTTCACACCATCGATAGAAAGTGAAGTGATAGCAGCCCCTGGAATAGAAGAAAGAATAATACGACGAAGTGAGTTACCAAGAGTATGACCGTACCCCGGGAAAAGTCCATCAATCTCGTACACGCCTGAGATGGCATCTTCTTTAACAATTCTTGGCTTTGACGGCAAAATAATAGAATGTGAAGACATATAAAGATGAAGATCTTAAATTAGTAGGATAAAAATTGTAGTAAACTATTCACACAAAAAAACTGGTACTGCACTCTTATAAGTAAAGTTATCCTATTCTATCGTAAAATTGCAAAATATGCAAGTTTGTGGTAGTGGACAGCAAGAGCAGTCTTAACTTCACTTTACACGAATTAACGTGAATAGTACTCGAGAACCTTCTGTGTATCAAAGTTTGGTTCTATTTC
The DNA here is from genome assembly GCA_027482685.1 of bacterium. Classification (GTDB taxonomy): domain Bacteria; phylum Patescibacteriota; class Minisyncoccia; order Phycocordibacterales; family UBA5272; genus UBA11704. The sequence continues at coordinate 42,374 of JAIXVU010000001.1, read as the reverse complement.
GCGAGCAAGAGCTTTAACAGTGGCACTAAGAGATTTTGGATCAACTGCTACTAAATAGCTAGGATTCTGTGCAGTGAGTTTATCTTGTATACCACTAAAAACTTTAAGCCCCTTACTACCCTCACGTATAGCGATAGTATCTGAAACGCGAAGCTTGTGAGATGCTACGTTAATACGACGACCATTAACAAGAATATGTCCATGAGATACAAGTTGACGAGCAAGAGCGCGAGTATTAGCGAATCCTGCACGATACACCATGTTGTCTAGACGTGACTCAAGGATTTGTGCGAGCTTAAGACCAGATGATACCGCTCCTTCTGTAGTCTCATGCTTTGCTGTAGCAAGTTTTACGTATGAAGCAAACTGCTTCTCCATAAGACCGTATGTAATACGCATCTTCTGTTTTGCTCGGAGCTGCTCACCGTATTCAGATACAGATGAACGATGCTTACGATCAGAGTCAAGCTTTCCTGGGGCATATGGTCGCTTAATATACGCGCATTTAGCTCGACCACAAAGTGATTCTCCAAGTCGGCGGCAAGTTTTACATGTAATTCTACTCATAAATGTTATACGTGACGTGGCTTACGAGGCTTTGGACCATTGTGTGGAACCGGCGTCTTATCAATAATAGAAACAATTTCTACTCCAAATGTAGAGAAACCGCGGATAGCAGACTCACGTCCTGATCCTACACCCTTCACCACTACTCCGACTTCCTTAAGTCCTGCTTGCTGAGCTTTTTCTCCAATAAGTTCACCAATCTTTGATGCTGCAAATGGAGTCCCCTTCTTAGCACCCTTAAATCCTAGCGCGCCTGAAGATGACCACGCAAGGATATTACCGTCTTTATCAGAAAGTGAAAGACGTGTATTATTGTAAGTAGATTCTACATAAAGAGTCCCTTGTACAATTTTCTTCTTGAGAACTTTTGCTAGTGAACGAGCCTTAAGAGCGGTATCTACTCCAGAACTATTCTTTTTTACGATACGTTTTTTTCCCATAATGTTTTGTGTATATAAATTAACCAGTTAGTTTTTAGGTCTTCTCTGCCTTACGACGACCGCTTCCCATCGTACGACGTACGTTACCACGGACGGTACGACTGTTAGTCTTTGTACGCTGTCCACGAACTGGTAAATGGCGAAGGTGACGAATACCTCGGTACGCCTTGATATCTTTTAAACGCTTGATGTTCTGCTGAACTTCACGCTTCAGGTCTCCCTCTGTTTTGAAAAGTTCAATTTCTCGACGGATAAGATTCTCTTGATCGGCAGTAAGCTCAGTTGTCTTCATCCCAGCATCAAGACCAATCTTCTTGATAATCTCAAGTGCGCGTGGTCGCCCTACACCATACACTGCAGTGAGTGCAATTTCGAGACGCTTATTTTCTGGGAGTGTAATACCTGAGATACGCATATAAAGTGATTATTAATTTCTGTAGTAGAATTGAGGCTGGATTACTTATCCTTGAGCTTGCTTATGCTTAGGGTTCTCACAGATAACACGGAGAACACCACCGCGTTTAATCATTTGGCATTTTGAGCAGATTGTTTTTACTGATGATCGTACTTTCATGTGAGAAATGTGGGTGTAATTGTACTATATTCTTAGGATATATGCAAGCAGTGAAGGTTTAAGCTGTCTTATAAAGATAATCTTAAAAAATTAGTAATCCTATAAACGTTTAATGATCCGCCCTTTTCCTCCGTATGGATCAAGCTGAACACTTACCTTATCTCCTACAAGAACTTTTATCTTATGAACTCGCATACGACCTCCTAGATAGCAGATAAGAGCTTTTTTATCCTCCAATTCTACACGAAAAAGTGTGCTTGGTAGTGCTTCTATTACGCGGCCATCAACAATAGCAATATCTGTTTCATCCATAAGTAAGGGTAGTGTTTTAGTATATCAAAAAAAGTCTTTATAATCAACGTTTAGGTAGCTTTTCTACAACAGAAATCTTTTCTACATCTTTTGGAAATGTCGATACCCATAATGGATAGAAGGATATCTCGCCTTGCTGTACTGAAGGGATGGTGTTCATGAGCGTTTTGAATTCACTTTTACTCTTACCTGCAAACAATTTCTTTATTTCATTTTCATCTGTTGACCAGATTATACGAGGACTTCCCTCAGCAAGGACCTGTACTGATGGAGATGTAAGGACACTATCTCCTTCTTTTTTGGTGTACGTTAGATTTTCTTCGTTACCTAGGCGAAATGGCTCATTGTTATAATCACGAATACTATCTGCAAATGATTTTGTAAGTTCTTGGGTGTCAGCCAACATAAGATACCCGGTTGCAACAACTTCATATGTTGTTGCGTTACCTTGGAGAATATCTTTTTCGTTATCTTTGTAAACTACTTCAACTGCTGAGTAAAGTGGTGTATATCCTTTTTCTTTTACCTGAAGAAGCTTTTGTTTAATTTTAGGAGCAAGTTCCATAGCTAAAGAATCTTTTGCAGCATTTATATCTGCCATCGATGGGGATGTCACTTCACCAGATGATCCTCCTGTTATTGGGCCATTTGACCTGCCAAAGAATGCTGTATACCTCGGTGTCCCCTTAAATCCTGGTATGGTAAAGTCTGTCGGATTCGTATTATAGTCTGCTCCATAACTATCAGCATACACAGTTACTTCTAAGCTTCCTGGCTTATCGCCTGACTTTCCTGGAATAGTTACCGACTCACTAATACGATATGTTTTACCAGAAGCAGACTCAAAGCGAGTATTTTTTATCAGTCTTTGCGGCTCACTATCGTTGTTGTTATAAATAATAATTTTACCACTTGCTTTTGCTTCCACTTTCTTGGTTTCAGTTTTCTCTAGCTGTTTAGATGCAGTAAGTGATGTAGACGCAACAATAATCTTGACTTGATTATCAGTCGGTGCAAGTGAAAGGTTTACAGACTTCTTTACTTCAACATCCTGAAACTTAGGAACAACTGTAATTGTCGCTTTATTAAAAACATACGTGAACATATATACAACCACACATATAACAATAAGACCGAGAATAAATAGCCATGTTCTAAGAGAGTGTGTCTTAGCGTACCTTGTTCGAGGATCGCGATCTATTGGTATACGGCGTTTATTGAAGAAACTACTACGAGATTCTTCTTGATCCCTATCATCTTCTCTTTCATACTCATCATCACTTGAGCGACGTTTGAGCGGGTACATCTCCATCTGGTCCACATTGCGACGAACACGCGGTGCATCTTTCGGTGCTATACGAACTGGCTCATCATCGTATCTATCATCAATAAGTCTCTCATCTTCATCTCTATAGCGACGCGACTCAAACTGCTCCACCCTGTCGTAGAGATTACGGTTAGATCTTGAACGAGTGTATGGCTTGCGAATGTCTTGCATAGAAAAGAGGAACGGCTTCTGTATCTTCTAGTGTAACACTTATAGGTGCTCCATCAGTAAAGAACTGTGTATAAGATGCCTGCTCAAGAGCTTCCCCTACCCACATCGCATATCGCGGTGATACAAGTCTAAAGTGTGTAGGTATTCTATCGTGAAGTGATACGAACTCAAGCGTGTAGAGTACACCATCAATAAATTTAGACGCTGCTATCTGATTCATACCATCTGCTTCTATGTGTTTGTACCCGATAGGATGCGTGTGTGACACAATAACATGATCATCAACAACATAGTTAATGAGTGTTGCGATATCTCCAACTGCGATACTAAGGAATGGATTCATGAGAATAAGTATACAGTTAATAGTTAATAGTTAATAGTTAATAGTTAATAAAGATAGCCAATTGTTTCTAGTTAATAGTTTTAACAGTATCACAAAATGCAGTACTATTGACTATTCTTTATATTAGATGTATTATGAAAAAGTTGTTCTTAACCAACCAGAGAGATCCCATGAAAAAGATTTCTGATACAAAGAAGCTCGAGCTTGTGCAGTTTGCAAAACTCGGACTTGCGTTCCTTTGTGCAGTGACAATATGGAAGCATCTTGATGAATCGAACTGGAAAGCCATCAGCTTCATCATCCTAGTCGACTTTTTCATCTTTTATCACCTCATCGTGATCGAGTACCGGCTGAAGTACAAGCTCGGACTCATTGACTGGGAGCGGGTGAAAAAGAGATACTTCTGATGGTCCTTCTGTTTCCTTTGACGATTTTCTTGTACGTTTTACTTCGTATCTACGATGTCGTCACGACACCTCAACTATCATGAGCACTTATTGCTCAAACCGCCGCCGAGTTTCTCGGCGGTTTTTCTTTTTATTCAAGAATTATTTTGTCTTAAAATTGCCTTAGATACGAGGAGTCTAGAAACTTTTTTAATGAGATGTAGTAAACCTACATTGAACTGAAAAAGTTTTGTAACGACAAAGTAGATGAAGTAATTTTAGGATAAAATTGCTTTGATCCGGCGAACACCGGCTGATACCGCCTCCTCTTTTGTAATCTTGAAGGTTCCGAGTACTCCTGTGTGCTCTACATGCGGACCACCACAGAATTCAAGTGAGAAGAGATTCGCTCCACCACGTGTACCAGTCTCACGACCTACGGTATAGATAGATACCGTATCGCCATACTTTGCATCAAACACTCCTATTGCCCCTCGTGCACGAGCTTCATCATAACTCACTTCTTCGCGGTGAACAGGTAAATCATCTGCAATGACTTTGTTCACAATATCTTCTACTTGCTTCTTCTGCTCATCAGTCATCTTCTCGCCGTGAGAGAAGTCGAATCGTAATCGCTCTGATGTAATGTTACTTCCCTTCTGCAGTACATGATCACCGAGCACTTGGCGAAGTACCTCATGAAGCAAATGCGTTGCGGTATGATACTTAACCTCCATCTCACCGTCCCCTCCTAGTCCTCCTTTGAACTTCCCAGCGCTTGCTGTACGAGATTCTTCACTATGTTTTTTCTTTTCTTCATCAAAGGATACTCTATCAACTGTAATATTACGTTCTTTTGCTAACTCTTCTGTAAGCTCGATTGGGAACCCAAATGACTGAAGGAGGTTAAATGCATCTACTCCACTAATATTCTTATCTGCTATTTTCTCGAACTCTTTTATTCCATTCTCAAGAGTCTTGCGGAACTTCATCTCTTCTTTTTCGAGTTCATCTAAAATCACCTGTCTCTTTTCTTCAAGCAGCGTGTACTCTACCTTATATGTTTGAATAAAAGAAGCTCCAACTTCTCGAGTAAAATTATCATGCACGCCCAAGTTACGAGCAAATCGTACCGCGCGACGAAGAAGTCTACGTACAAAGTACATCTGATCCTTGTTCCCTGGCAACACTCCATCACCAATAAGAAATACTGCCGCACGAATGTGGTCGAGCACAACACGATATGCGTAGGTTACCTCTGTTGACTCACCATATACTTTTCCGCTCAAACGCTCAATCATCTTCTTCGGTTCATCAAACACGTCGATATTGAAAACATCTGGATCATTACGTAGTGCCGCTGCGTAACGCTCAAGCCCCGACCCATGATCCACATTCATCTGTGGTAGTTCTTCAAACCCTCCAGCAACTTTCTTGTATTGCATGAATACATTATTCCCTATCTCAAGGAATCTCCCACAGTCACAGTTCACATGGCACGGCACATCCTTCCATGCACTCGTTTCGTGAATCTTTTGTTGACCAGTTGCATCAAAATCATAGAACATCTCACTATCTGGTCCGCCAGGTTCTCCCTCTGGCATGTTAGCAGGTACTCCACTACGTGACCACCAGTTTTTCTTTTCATTGTAGTAGAAAATCTTCTCGCCATCTTTCATTCCACTCTCTGGTGTATCGCTCACTTTTGCATCAATACCCTTCTGCGCAAAAAGCTTCTGCCATAATTCTGCAGAGAACGTATCTCGCTTGACGCCAAGTGACTCATTACCTGCAAAACACGTGATATAAAAGTTATTAGGATCAAGTTTAAGCTCATCAATGAGGAACTCCCACATCCACCTAATTTGTTCTTCTTTAAAATAATCACCGAATGACCAGTTGCCTAACATCTCAAAAAATGTTGTGTGGCGATTGTCTCCCACCTCCTCGATATCTTGTGAACGGAATGACTTTTGTGAGTCTGTGATACGAACACCAAGCGGATGTGGCTGTCCCAGGAGATACGGCACCATCGGTTGCATACCAGAACCAGTGAAAAGTGTTGTTGCGTCGTTCTCAGGAACAAGAGACGCTGATGGAACAACAACATGGCCTTTACTTTCCATATATTTTAGGAATTTGGTGCGAATTTGATTTACGGTGAGTGACATAGTACTAGGTAGGTAAAGGTTAGGTCTAGTTGATACAGATACAATTCTAAATACAAAATTAGTAGTTTGATTATAGCAAAGATGGTGATGAGATTCTAGCGTTGCAGTATGTATAAAAAGAAAGCGCGCCTACGGCGCGCTTGACCCTTTCAAAAATCTGAAGATGAAGTAGCAACATCAGATACACCCTAGCTTGCAGTACTTTGCTTTTGCTGTACTTCTAGCGGCTTTTCTAGTTCTGCTTCTAGTGCCGCAAGGTACGCACGAAGTGCAAAGGTGAGCTCTTCGACACCTTGCACGTTTCCTTTTTGCTCTGGGTTTCTTGAGAACCTACGCAATAACGCCTGCCAGGCATACTCTTTCTCACTGTTGAACTTGAGAAATTTGTAGGAGAGTAGCTCATGTTTTCTGGCGTTTACTTCTCCAATATGTTGGATTAGCTCAATCTCAGCTGCCCTCACAAGTTCAACAGTTGTATCGAACTCTCGATTGATATCGCTCATCACCATTTCTCCTTCCACGACCTACGTGGATCTATGGGATACTCTACATGTTTAAAAATTAATTTGCAAAAATTGATACCGTGCTTTGTCTACTCGGCAAACTATCCCCCACCTTCCTTTTACAAACTCAGGGCAAGCTATAAGGATGTTTCACTTCTCTAAAAAACAAAACAGGCGCCTCCATTTAGGGCGCCTGTTTTGCAATATATAATTATACTTTTATTAAAGAACAACTATTGTTTTTATACATCCCTTACATTCGCAAGAGATGTGCACTAAAATAATCCGCCCATCATCCCGTGATGACCACGACCCATACCAAATGATTTCTTATTTGTCATTTTGGTTTGCATGGTGGCTAATCGCTTGTCTGCCTGTGCTTGGGTGATGACACCTTTACTAACGAGCATATCTAGCTGTGTCTTTAACTCTGCAACACGAACAGCTTGCAATTTGACCTTGAGAGCTTCCTCGGTTACCCCTTTTGATTTAGCAAAAGTAAGAAAGTCTGTTCCATCAGCCCAAGCGTTCTTGATTTCATCAGTAGTTGCGCCGATAAGCTCTGCTTGTTTTTGAAACATAGTTGTCTGACGTGTCGCAATTTCATCCGTTGTAAGAGTGCTCATCATTCCGCCACCAAAACCACCGAACCCCATAGCAGAAGCAGTTGCAACGCCTGCTACTGCCATACCTAGCGCTCCTAAGAGTGATGCTTTTTTTATTGTAGATTTCATGATTATACGATAGTTATTTGTAGTAATAGTCAAATGTATGACTGGAGAGGAAAAATTAGTTCATAGGATATACCTTCCCCCTCTCACTATGTACTACATGATGTGTAGATATTTTATTTCACCTCTAGATTAAATCTAGTTAACCGGCTTAAAAATAGTCAATTATCATTTTCAAGCTGGCAAAACATTAAAATAATTCTATTTATCTACCCCAGTTTGAACTCGAATTATCGGCATACCGATATCATTTGACATACTACCCCTGACTCCATCGTGCATATGCTTCCCGCCACCCATATGTCTACCAAATGTCGCGCGAGGTGCCGCACGAATATCAAGTATTTCAATACGATCACCTAGGAATGTCCCCAAGAGTATGATATCTTTTCCGATTTCCGGCTGAATGAATCTATCCATGAGTGAAGTACTCGCATACGCGGTAAGGATAACTCCATCAAAAAGCCTGATAGAAGTACTTGTGCTTGTCGTTGCAACTACCTCCCCTCGAACTACTGTCATATCATCCTTTAGCTTAAACGGTATTGGCCTGTCATATGCACGTGACATGATATCAATACGACGAGACTTGGCATATGTATGAATATAGTCATGCATTGATGTCTCGCTGATGATAAAACTAACTATTACCACAAATGAAGTGGTTGATAAAAGAGTAACAATAAGTGGTCTCTTAAAAGAAATAGTATATTTGCGAGAAATAACCTCAATTAAAACAAGAAGGATAATTGTAGCTCCAAAGAGAAGAAGTGGGATCGCAGATAATGCCTTCAAGGTTGCCATAAAACCAAAGAATGGCATATACATGTACCCGTAACGCGAAAGTACAAAGAGCATCAAGCTAAAGAAAAATACCGTAACCAAAAAAATAAAGACCAGGCCAAGTACTACCAAAATAGAATACACGATGAATTGCCACCTAGGTATCATCTTTAGGTTCTTAGTATGAAGTGTATCTAAAATATTATTTTTGATTGTCATGATTGATAGTGATTAGCTGTTAAAGTTTTTTCTAATGCATCTTTTCCTCGTTTAATACGTACCCCAACGGTTGAAATCGGTATATGGAGCACATCTGCAATTTCTTGATATGATAATTCTTCATAAAAGAAAAGCACCAATACTTCTCGATACTTTGGTGGTATTTTTTGTAAACTTGCATCCATGAGACGTTTAGTCTCGTCATCAAGAGCTAGCTTGTCAGACTCTTCTTGCGCGAATAAATATGGAAGAAATGTATCAAAATCAATAAATGAAATTTTCTCTCCCCCTCGCTTCTTCAGATAATTCACACTTTCATTATGCGCAATACGATATATCCAGCTATTAAAAGATCGCTTACTGTCAAAACTCTGTAGATGTATATATGCTTTTATAAAAATAGTTTGTATGATATCAAGGACATCTTCCTCATGTTGTGTGAATCGTTTAACATAGCGTGTTAATTTTGATTCATACCTATCAATGAGAACTCCATACAAATCTTTATCTCCATTACATACGCAGATTGCAATATCTTCATCTGTCAAAGTTGCTTGTTCTTCAGTCATATTGTTCTACTCATAATACTACAATTCAAATAGATTTTTATTTCATTTATTAAGCAATAAAAAACCCATAAGAAAAAGCCGCGCGGAGTACCGCGTGGCCCAACAACCCTCATGAGGATTTTTTATTGGATTGTTTATCTTCGAGTGCCTGCTTCATCTTCTCAAGATGCTTGATATGAAACAGGTCTGGAATTGTTTTAGGAAGACCCTCCGCAAATTCCAAGACCACACAGAGGTCCTTGAACGCTACCAAGCTCGTCATCATCTCATCTGCGTAGAGGTAAGCAACGAGCGGGTCAGTCGTTGGGAACCCATGTTCTTGTACGAGCTTGACGGCAAACTCATATGCGAGAAATGCAGGTGTCTTGTCAACGTTTCCTGCATGGACATTGGACTCTTCGGTTGAATTTTCCATTGCATAACCTCCATGGTAGTGGGTAAAACAGAACTGTTTCGCTTCACACTATACCACATAATACCATATCTGTATATATCATTGATAGTAGGCCTACGATGACTGAGGAAAATTTCGTAGCGACAAAGTAGATGAGGTGATGTATATATTATACTTCAAAATTCAAAAATTATTATAGATTCTATGCAGATTTAAGATAGAAATTGCCTCAGATATGCGAAGCTTAGAAATTTTTGAAAGAGTCGTAGTAGACCTACGATGACTGAGGAAAATTTCGTAGCGACAAAGTAGATGGGGTAATTTATATCTTAAATTCGATGACGTCACCGTCGTGAACAATATACTCCTTCCCTTCTGTCCGTAGTACACCTTGTGACTTTGCTTCCGCGAAGCCTCCTGCCTTCACAAGGTCATCATACGCAACAACTTCTGCGCGTATAAACTTCTGCTCGAAGTCCGTGTGTATCGCACTAGCTGCTACTGGTGCGGTACTCCCCTTTTTTACAGTCCATGCACGTGTCTCCATCTCCCCTGTGGTGAGGTATGTCTCAAGGCCTAAAAGATCATATCCGGCTTTGATAAGTCCATCTACTCCATTATCATGCGCGCCGAGCTCAGCACGCATCATTTCCTTCTCCTCGCCTTCAAACTCTTTGAGCTCATCTTCTATCTTGGCATCTACCACCACATACTGGAAGTTATGCTCTTTGAAATACGCTATTAGCTTGGTAAATCTATCGTCCCCCATTTCATCTAGGTTCTTGCCACCTGATTGCTTGTTGAGTACATAGAGAAAAGGTTTCATCGTGATCAAATGAAGTTCTTTCACGAGTCGCTTCTCTTCTTCATCAAGCGATAGTCTGTTGGCGAGTTTTTCTTCTTCTAGGTGACTCTTCAGACGCTTGAGTAGCTCGTCTAGTTTTATAGCATCCTTATCCCCACGCTTTACATCACGACCGATAGTCTGTATACGCTTCTCAACCGTAGACATATCAGCTAGTATGAGCTCCATATTGATGATCTCGATATCACGAAGCGGGTCAACTGTCCCTTCTACGTGGATGAGGTCACCGTTCTCATAGATACGTACCACCTCAGCAATTGCATCTGTCTCACGAATATGTGAGAGGAATTGGTTGCCTAGTCCTTGCCCTTCACTTGCACCTTTTACTAGTCCTGCAATATCGACGAACTCAACGATAGCTGGGATTATCTTCTTTGAACTAGAAATTTTTGAGAGGACTTCTAGACGTGCATCTGGTACAGGAACGATACCTACTGATGGATCAATGGTACAGAACGGATAGTTATCTGCTGGAACAGATTTCTTGGTGATAGCATTGAATAGTGTTGACTTACCAACATTTGGTAGGCCGACGATTCCGATAGAGAGAGACATAAGGGCTAGAGGTTAGGGTTTAGGGACTAGGGGCTGGTTAATTAGATAAATACTTAATGCATTGCATTCTAACATAGACGAGATATTATTTCACTTTTGTTTTGAGAAGTTCTACAACAAGGGCAACTACCTTTTCTTTATGCTTTGGGTCACTTTCTGCAATGAGAAGTGTAATAGCGGTCAGTCCGGATGGATTGATGTTCTTAGCTCCACGAACTCCTGATTTTCTCAAGAACCAGATAAAAGTAAAAGCTCCTGAGCGTTTATTCCCATCTACAAATGGATGATTCTTCACCATAAAATAGAGAAGGTGTGCCGCCTTTTCTTCCAGTGTCTTATACACATCAGAACCACCAAATGACTGCATCACATTCCCTAATATACCTTCTAGATTTCCAGAGGCTCGTTCTTGTGCGAAAATTTCTGTAGCTTCACCTTTTTTTATAAGTTCTGTTTTGAATGTTTCTACAGTAGTAGAAAGCTCATCTGCATTAATTTTAATTTTCTTCTTTGTGACACCTTCTGAGGTGAGCTCATCTTTATCATACGCATCAAGCTTGGACCATGTTGTTGCATATTCTTTTACTAGATCAAGTATTCCCTTTGGGTCAAGCGTCACATGCTCCGGAAGTAGCGCTTGTATTTCGGACACATTTTTAATAAATTGATCGTAGTTCTCGAGGATAACTTTCTTATTCAGTGTATACCCTTTAGTTAAATGTTCACGAAGCGTCCTTGTCGCCCACTGACGAAAGGAGGTGGCTGTCTTTGAATTAACTCGATAACCAACGGAAATAATAAGATCAAGATTATAGTGCTCTACTTCACGTTCAACTCTACGTTTTCCTTCAATTTGAACTTGTGCAATTTTTGCACATGTTGCTTTCTCATTTAATTCATCTTCTTTATAAATATTTCTAATGTGCTTAGTTATAACGGATCGTTCTATACCAAACACCTCTGCTATCTGCGCCTGTGTTGCCCACACTGTCTCACCTGTATAATCACCCTTTAGCTCGAGTGCTCCTGACTTTGTCTGATAGACAATGACGTTGTTATTAAAAATTGTAGTTGTTTTTGATGTTTGTTTTTTCTTTGCCATATATATAGTCTAGTAGAACAAGTGTTCTACATCAATAGAACAACCTCAATATTTTGTGGATAAAGTAATAATACCCTTGCCCGCTATAGTTGACGATGGGGCAATAATCGTTGTAGTATTTGTGCATTGCTCATTACATTACGGGAGAAGATCTGATGTATGCTACTCCAGATAAGGTGCATAGGCCCGCCTCAGATATCAGAGAACAACAAAAAGAGCCACCTGAAGTCCGTATAGCACTCTTTGTATGTCGTTGCTTCAGAAATGAAAGGATAATCTTCCTCACCATACACGCTGAGCGTGTTGCGAGGATACTCGATATCACGATGCGAGATCTCGAGTGCGCTATTGTAACTGCGATGCTACGAGGCGAACTTCAGGTTGTCGCCTGCTACAAGCAACGCGATGTTGCCGAGAGTAAGCTCGCACAACTAAAGGGTGAGATCCCCTTCATCGCGAGGTCATGTCACTCATTTCATATCCTAAGTGATGACTGACACATCGCACCAAGGTCCACCCCACCCCCGACGCTGTTCGGGGTGTGTTCTTTTTTATCCAATGATATTTACCAGCAAACTACATTGCAACTTTGTTGAGATAAAATAGACATCTATTTAAACCACTTTTGCTAAATAGTACTTACACTGAGACCTTCCCTATTTTATTCTCCACAAATTGCTTCCAGTATCTGCCGTCTGTGTCTACCTCGCGGGCTTGCTCGAGGGTGAAGACTCCTTTTTTACCAGCTGCCTTTACCACATACCTCACATAGTCTGCCTGAGTAAGCACATCCTTTGATGATGTGATACCTCGCAAGCTACTATCATCTGCTATCGTTACAAGACCAATACTTGCTGATATCCAGGACGTTTCGTCCTTTGTATACTCGCGTAACCTTGTGGTTACGTTGTCATTCATTCTCTTGAGCACATTCTCAGCAACTGTTGTTGCATGTGGCTCGTTACGTAGGAAAATAAGAAACTCATCCCCTCCTTCGCGTGCGAAGAAGTCGGTAGTTCGTAATGTATTCCGGATCTCCTCTGCGACAATCTTGAGACATTCATCCCCTGCGAGGTGTCCACCTTTGTCATTGATCGCCTTGAAACCATCTAGATCAAATGCAATAACACTGAATGAGTCTATCTCATTTCTCCCTCTTTGGGCGAAAAGAGTTTTTATCTCTTGGTCAGCGTAACGTCTGTTAGGTAACCCTGTGAGACTATCTGTGAGTGCCTCTTCTTGTAAACGTCTCACTTCCTCTCGTAGGCGCAATACCTCAGCCTGAAGTGTTGGAACATCCTGAGGGAGTTCTTGCACGTTGCCAATCGTTGGTGTCGTCTCGATAATTTCGGGATGTCTATCCATATGCAAGCAGTATACCAGAGAAAATAGTTAGACTGCTGCTAAAGTGTCTATTTAATATGTAGACTCAACCACAAATATCCCAAAATTATGCACGTACTAATTTACTATACTTTTCTTTAATAACATTGAATCTTTTAGGCCAAGCAGCATCTGTTGTGAATATTGATAGTCCTGGCTCTATATACAACAAAAAGTTGTAAATTTGTGAAATAAGAGCCTCCGCAACTTGTGGTTTCGTCAGACTTTGATGGTTATTAGAAAGAAACTCAGTGAATGTTTGGCCGTTAATGACAGGCTTTCTTAATACTTGACGCAATTCCAATAATTCTTTTTCTTTACCTGGAATAATTTGTGTATCAAGTGCTACGGCATTAAGGCTAATAAATACACCAAAATCATTTATTAAATCAAGATATGGTTCTCTTTCAATGTCAGTCGGTTTTTGTATATTTTGAGATGGCGCACCAGAAAAATTAGGATTCATTAATTACTGCTTAAAAAGTACCGAAAGTTCCTTCTGATACTTCTTCATCACATCAAGTGCTGCGTACATCTCTGGCTTACCGGATTTCTTCAAGGCTTCGATTTCTTTTGCAATCTTACTGAAAAGCTCTGGGTTCTGTTCTACCGCTTTGGTGAGCATTTCCTGTTGTTCTTTTGGAAGATCTTTTGCGCCACGTTTGACTGCTTGTTTGAGGAGGAATTCTTTTATCATATGTTAGGGGCTAGAGGTTAGGGGTTAGCGCTAACTATTCAGCAGCGTCTTTTACAATTTTATCGAATGCTTCTACTGAACGAGGGTTCTCTATCTTCTTACCATTAACGAAGAATGATGGTGTGCCTTGCACCCCGAGAGCTACGCCTTCCTTCATCTCAGCACGTATCTTATCTTCTATCTCCTTACTGTTAAGATCCTGAGCGAACTTAGTCATATCAAGACCAAGAGTCGTTGCATAGACCATGAACTTGTCACGAGCGTTAAGCGCTGATGACCATTCATCTTGCTTGTCATAGAGCACATCATGCATCTCCCAGAACTTACCTTGTACACCAGCAGCCTCAGCTGCCTTTGCAGCTAAGAGAGCGTTAGGGTGGATCTGAGTAAGTGGGAAGTTACGGAACACGAGCTGTACTGTGTCTTTGTTATCCTCAACTACTTTACGAACAAGCGGTTCATACGCGCGACATGCTGGGCACTGGAAGTCTGCGAACTCAACAATAGTTACCTTTGCTCCCCCTTTGCCACGGACATGGTCTTTTTCTGAGATGGTTATTTCGGTGGATGTTGGGGTAGCTTCTACTTTACTCATTGCGTAAAAATAGTATGCAAAGAGAAGCACGATAATACCGACGATTCCGCTAATAATTTTACCTTGAGGTGTTTTTAAGAAATGTGATAACTTTTTCATATTTTTATATTTTTCTAGTGTAGCATAGAATTATTTTCGCGAGAATTATAAATAAACTGGAATTGAAAAGTTTAGAAATTAGATGAAATTCAAGGAAGTTCACCACACATTACTAAAACTTTCATACCTGGAAGAGATTTGAGGGGAAACGAAAATTCATGAGGAGGTGTAGTGAACCTACATTGACGAATGAATTAGAAATTTCTACAAAAAAGGTCGCCAAGTACGGAAGTTTTATACTTTTTTAGATTCGAGGCACATGAATAATGGAATCTCTTTCCTAGCCCTATCCTCCGCGCGCTGCTTCGGCCCCTTTTCACTTGTACGGTGACTAATCCACTCTTCAAGGTGAGTAATAGTAAAGCCTGCTTTTGAAAGTGCTTTTACATATACCTGAAGAGGTCGGTGGAATGACACAGTGAACTTCTTGTCGGCTTTACTCCCTGGTGTCATGTCTATCTTCACATGAGACTCTGACATGTACTCGTCCACTCGTCTGTACTGCATGCTCGTATGCTCATCGTAGCCCCATGCGGACTGACGAGGATTGCGGAACGACGGATGATTAAGTACGAAGATAAATCGCCCTCCTGTTGTGAGCACTCGAGATGCTTCCTTCACTGTCTTTTGCATGTTCTCGATGTTTTGAAGTGCGAGAATACAGATGACAATATCAAATGTGTTGTCTTTCAACATATAAAGATCATCTGCACTTGTTCGTATGTAGGTTATCTTAGGGATGACTTTTGATGCTTTACCCTTCTCTTCTGCAATTGTAAGGAGTTCCTTTGCGATGTCTGTACCTGTTACAAGCGCCCCCTTACTATGTAGCTCACGAGTAAACACCCCCTGCCCACATGCAAGGTCTAAAATCTTCTTACCTTTAACATCATCAAGTAGTCGTAGAAGATTCGGGAAGATAACTTTTGCATGATAGGTATCATCACTCTTTTCTAGATGACTGTCGTACCATGATGCAACTGTTCCCCATGATGTATCTACTACTGGCTTATGCTTACTCTTACTCATCGGCTTCGGACGAGATTCTATATCAGCTAATCTATCAGGATTTTTAAAGTTTAATCTTTTGTCTATCTTTCGAGGAGAATCATAATTCATGACTGTTGTCCTTGGTGCTTTATCTGCAAATGGTTTCGTGGCTTTGTTTGTACTTACTTTTTTCGGGAAACTATTGTTTGATTTTTTCATACAAGTTTTGGAGGAGAAGCGAACTTCGTTATATATTCTTCTATACTACCACGTTTCTCAACGCCACTTACTGCCATGTAGCGAATAGTACCGAATATCGGACGCGTGAACCACGGCCTATCATGCACGCCACCTATTGACCATGCACATCCAACATACCCGCCAACGTCTCGTCCATCTAGCTCATAGGTATCGTTTAGCTTCACTGCGAACTTCATAGCATCCTCTGGGGACTTGGTCCACTCTAGTATTTTCTTTGCCCAGTACATACGCATGTACCCATGCATCTTACCAGTCTGCACCATTTGTAACTGTGCAGCGTTCCATAACCTGTCGTGAGTTTCTCCTTTTTCTAATTGCTTATATGTATACGTATACTCTCGCGCGTCATGTTTATGAGCGTCAAGCGTCTCCTTTGCCCACGCTGGAAAGCCTGTGACCTTATCATACGCGTGGTTGTAGTAACAAAAGTTTTCACAGAGTTCTGCTCGCACTACGCACTCTTCGATAAATGCTGCGATACTACCCAACTTCCCGTTTGAGCCATTCTGTACTGGATCAAACGCACTACGAATCTCCACCCCAGTTGTCCTAAGTAACTCTAGTACAATACGTCGACGTGAAATATTGCCATGAGATATGTATGGTGAGAGGTTACTCTGACCATCAATGTTGATACTATTGCGAGACTCATCATACTCTTGTAACTTTTCTGAAAGGAAGTGAGTGAGTTGCTTATGAGCGGCCTTCTCACCTGCATGTATCCAATCAACTTCAGCTACGGATTCATCACATATAATCTTTTTGCGAATATCATTCCAATCTATCGGTTGCATCTTTGTGAGCAGATCAGCATTTGCGGTATGTGTGGTAAGTTTGTCATATTCTTCTAGGTACCCTCCTAACTTCGCGTGTACTTTTGAGCGGATTGTACGAGCTGCAAATTCCTGCTTATGTGACAACTCCCATACTGGAATACAGTTACGCGCATCGACTTCATAGAGTGGAATAGTATTGTGATGAGCGAGATAGATATCTTTCCACTTGCGAGCAAAGTGTAGCGGTATCTCTTCTATCACTACTGCGCCAGTATCATGAGGTATATGAGATATCTTAGTATCACGTGCGTACAACTTGTTATCTTCGAAGATAATCACAAGAGGGATAGCATGCACACGGAGTGTTGCTTCAACTTCTTTAAGAGATGCTATGACCCAGTCGTAAAAGCGTGCGGTTGCACCTTGCCAAAGATAGTTATAGATACGGTAGTGCACTACAAGCTTACACCCATTACTTTTTGCAAGATCCTGAGCGAAAAGCAGTGCGTCATTATCATGCGCGCGTAGCTCGCGACACATCTCGTAGATAACAGTGCCATTACTGTAATCTTTTTCGGTGATTTTTTGTACACGTACAGGGTTAACCATGATTGCAATAGTATAGCATTGTAGGAAAGGCCGTACCCACAACGTGGGTACGGCCTTTTCACTTCGTCACTTGTGCTTTTTTGCAGCGCGTTCGAGCCTGAGAGAAAGGCTTCTCAAACGTGAAGACAGAAAGAGAAGAGTTCTGACCCACAGTTCGCCGTATGTTGGCGGATCGAACCTCGCAAATCGCACTCTCATCCACGCGACAAGAGACAGAGTGGGAAGTGATTTTCTTTCTTTCATTGCTTACACCTTTCTTGGACAAAACAACAGTATGGAAATATACTACAACGTTTTTTAGTTTTTGTCTAGTGCACAAGAACTATCTATCTGGTGGTATCTCGTAGTAGCTAATCAAGAATTTTACGATTTTGAAAAATGGCTCACTTAGTGTTGCAGATGCATACTCAGCACCCTTAGGATACGTGTGGAATAAGAAAACAATATACCTAGGCTCATACGCTGGAAAATATCCAAAGAACGAGTGGAGATATCTACCTTCATAGTATCCACCGCCTGGCTTTACCATCTGGGCGGTACCGGTCTTTGCAGCAATACTGTAACCATCCATTTTTAATGTGCCTTTATTAAGTGATGTATCAACAACATGCACAAGCATACGAGAAACAGCTTCACTAGTTTTTTCACTGATAACTTGATCTTGTTCGTCTTGGACTATTTTTTTCACAGTACCATTTTTGTACACTATGCTTTTTACAACATGAGGTGTAACTAGCTTGCCGTGGTTAGCTAATGCACCAAGCGCGCGTATTGTCTGTATCGGAGTAATAGCAATCCCCTGACCGAATCCAGCTGTAGCACTATCAACCAAGACTCCACTCTTAAGATTCTTACTCAATCCTTTTGCTTCATTTGGAAGATCAATGCCAGTCTCTTCTCCGATACCGAAATTGTTAAAATATTCTGCAAAACGTTTGATACCTAACTGCTCTACTAGAAAAACAATACCAACGTTAAGTGACTTATCAAGTATTGTCTGCATGGTGGTGTTAGGACCTCTCGCTTGGCTATCATAGTTCTTTACCTTATACCCATTTAGCTCTCGAATACCTGTATCGTTATACGTTGTCTCTAATGTAACAGCACCGCTATCAAAGGCTGCCGCCATAGTGAGAGGTTTAATAATACTCCCCATCTCATATACACCTGATACATTCTGATTAACAAAAACACTTGTATCTTCTACGCCACTAAAGTCATTAGGGTTAAATGATGGGAGAGAGTCCATGGCAACAATCTCACCAGTCTTTGGGTCCATGATGATGCCACCAATTGTATCTGATTTCCACTGATTTCTAGTCTCTACCAATATGTTATGAAGGGCGCGTTGTGCTTCGACATCTATAGTGAGCATGACATCTCCTTCCATCATGTCAGTATTTGACGCAATAGTTTTTTCTATATTAGTAAAAAGTTCTGCAAAAAAATTAACACGTCGATTACTCGCTACACGAGATAACACATCGTCATAGTATCTCTCAACTCCGTACTGCCCGCGCACACGAGTACCATCATTACCGACAAATCCAATAGTAGACGCAGCGACTTCATCTTGTGGATATGCACGTTTATTTTCTTTTATGTATGAAATGCCAACCAAATTTTTTTCTCGAAGCTTCTTAACCACTTCCTCACTCACATTCTTAGCAATTTCTTCATACGGATCATTTTGCTTTGAGGCTCTTGTCATGAAGTCATCTTTATCTATATCAATATGCTGTGACAATTCTTTGTATACCATTTCCTTATCTGTTATCTGATTAGGATTAACAGCGATACGATAGACACTACGAAGCTCAGCTGCAATACCCGGCTCATTTTTATAGTGTGCAAAATATATAGCCCCTCGGTCGAACCCTCCTCCTGTCAAGGATATATATTGTTTATCAGCAAGCTCTGTGTAATGCTTGTGATTAATAACTTGTATATAAAAAGCTTTTCCAAGGATAACCATACCGACTAAAAAAAACACGCCGATAACGATACCTGCTCTATCTATCGAGCGTAGCTTTTGGTCTTCGGTGAGTTGAGGTGTAGGATTATTCCTCTTAGCGCGCATAAAGAACAGAATAGGTGGCAATCGAATCTTTTCGTACAGCAAATGTAGTCCCGTCAACACGCTTGTAGTTATATTCTGCTAGCTTCGCATCATTGATAGAAGCTACTGTATTAGCGTATGTTGCCTCAAGAGTACTTAGACGTGATGTAAGATCACGAGATGCAATAATATTTTGTTTACGTTCAATAACAGAAAATACGAGTGAGAGTAACACTACACAATATACGAGTGCAATTATAGAAAGTGTAAAAAGCATTGCATGGACCGTCTTTTCAAAAAATTGTGCGTGTGTTAGATGCTTTTTCATACTTATGAACGTTTTAGTTATACTTTGGTAATGGTTTATAAGCTACTCGTAATTGTGCGCTACGTGCGCGTGGGTTAGTGTTTAATTCTTCTTCGCTTGGAACAATTGGCTTTTTGCTAGTGAGGGTGAGGATGTCTCTGTACTCTTTGAGAGTGTGCTTCACTACTCTATCCTCTGTACTGTGAAAAGTTATAATCGCAAGTCGACCATCGTAAGCAAGAACAGATGATGCTGTGTGTATCATTTCTTTGATACTTGTAAGCTCGTCATTTGCTGCCATACGAAGTGCTTGGAAAGTCTTCGTTGCAAAGTGGGTCTTGCGATGACGATAGAGTGTCGGCACTGCAGAAGCGATGATATCAACTAGCTGGAATGTGGTCTTTATCTCCTTGCTTATTCTAGTCTCTACTATCTTCTTTGCGATACGTTTTGCATATCTCTCATCTGCATACCCGTAGAGGACATCTGCAATTGATTCCTCTCCCCAGTTGTTAATGATGTCATATGCTGTCGTCATATCATCTGTTGGATGAGGGTCAAATGTCATTAGGAGCGGTTCGTCGTATCTGAATGTGAATCCACGTCCCGCACTATCTAACTCTTGTGATGATAGACCGAGGTCAGCGAGAATTCCATCAACGCGCTCTATCCCGTGTGTCACGAGGATGGTACCTAGGTGACGAAAGTTAGAGTGAACGAAAATGTAACGCGGGTGATTATCTATCTGCATTAGATTAGCTTCTGCTTCTCTCAAGGCGTCGGTATCTAAGTCGATACAGATAAGCGTACCAGTCTTGCCAAGAAGTTCCGCAATCTCTTTACTGTGCCCACCACGATTAGTCGTACAATCAACGTAGATGCCTCCACGTTTAATCTGGAGAGCATCAATTGATTCGTGAAGGAGTACAGGGATGTGAGACATAACTTGAGGTTAGATTGTTAGGGATTAAGATCTAGGGTCTAGGAAATTCAGATGCAAATACAATTATAGAATTCCTAGATCACTCAACTTCCCTGCTAAGACATCTGCTTCGCCGCTTACTTTTGTGGTAAATGTATTCCAAGCAGTTTCATCCCAGAGTTCAACTCGTGAATGCATACCAGCGAGGACTACTTTACCACTAAGCTTTGCAAAATGCTTTAGAGTATCTGGAATAACGATACGTCCTGCGGCATCAACATCAGTCTCAAAGGCATTACCTAAGATAAACCTGTTGAAGTCACGAGTATCCTTGTTCCCGAATCCCCCTTGAGATAGCTTAACCGCGACATTCTCCCACTCTTTGACCGAAAAAATAAATAAAGAACTATCGAGCCCATTGGTAACTACTACTTTCTTCCCGAGATCCTGGCGCCACTTTGAAGGTAGCGTTAGTCGTTTCTTTGGATCTAGATCGTGAGTGTATTTACCAATTAACATGTTTGTTAAAAAATTGTGTGGTAAAAGTTTTTAATTATAACGAAATGCATAGGACACCTCTATTTGTGACGCCTCTGGTAAGTACACCACGATGATAAAGTGAGGAACCTCTATGCAATTCGCAAAATTAAAAACTTTTTTGGAAGCTCCCACTTCCCCCCACTAGCACCCATTATACTCCACTTTCTACCTAAATACCTAGAAAAAAGTGTGGATATCCAGAACTAGGGTCTAGAGGTTAGGGATTAGGGAATGGTTGATACAAAAACAAGCGCGACCTTCGGTCGCGCTTACTTTACACTTTTGTTTCCATCATCAAAATAACAAAAGTAAAGGCTCTCTTATAACATACCGCTTTCTTCAAAGCGGTACCTTCTTGAACAAACTTTTGCTTTTTTTGTAAGAGACCTTTAGCAAGAAGTTTTGCTAATATGGAATAAAGTTTAGACTTTTCGATTTCCTTATAACTTATCAACCTGCTAATCTGAAGCGGAGTAAGTTCTTTGTCGCCTATACAATTAAGCACTTTAAGTTCATTTTCACTAACTTCGCAAGTAGTTACATCTTGAGTACTTCCAAGCCGAACTGTGATAGTTGGCATCATGACCTCCATGGTGATTGAACAAACTTTTACTAAACTACTTCATGATAACCATAAAGTCAAACAGATCAGGATTAGTATAGTAAAAACTTTATAAATCCCTTACTCTTTTGTGAAATCAGCCTGATATACTACTAATTATGAAATTAGTAATCACATTTATTTTGGCTTCACAAGTGGGAACATGTGCACTTCGCGAATAGGTTTATCAGCTAGGAATGCAAAGAGGCGTTCACCGAATCCGAAGCCACATGTTGGTGGCATGCCATGCTCGAGCATCTCTACAAAACTATCATCTGCCATCATCGCTTCTTCATCCCCTCCTGCGAGTAATGCCTGTTGTACCTCAAAGCGTTTACGCTGATCGATTGGATCATTTAACTCACTATAACCCTTACCTATCTCGCTACCTGCGAGGATTGGTTGGAATATCTGTGCAGTTTTGCCATCCTTGTTTGCTTTTGCAAGTGGAGCAACAAGGAGTGGATGATTGATAAGAAATGCTGGACCAGAAATATTCTTACGGCAATACTTCCAAAGAGTGTCTATCAATCGCTCACGATTATTACCGTCATATTTTACATGAAGCTCAGATAATTTCTCCTTTATATCATCGTCTATTGCAACTGCGATATCTATCCCCGTCTGACGTTTTATTTCGTCAGTATAGTCAATCTTTTTCCACTCATCTGCGAGATTAAAGGTATGCCCACGTGTTGTAAATGTTGTTGTACCAAATACATCCGTTGCTAATTTCCTGTATAACTCTTCAACCAATTTCATTCCACCTTCGTAGTTCTCATATGCCATGTAAAACTCACAGTTAGTAAACTCCTGCACATGCTCAGGCGAACTCCCTTCATTGCGGTACACACGCCCTATCTCAAATGTACGAGGAAATCCTGCTGCCATCAATCTCTTCTGCCACAATTCCCCTACTGATATACGCATGTACACATCAAGATCAAAATCATTATGATGTGTTGCAAACGGACGAGCTTCTGCTCCTCCTGTTGTAACCTCAATTGTTGGAGTTTCAACTTCAAGGAAGCCCTTCTCTGTTAAGAAGCTACGAGTAACATTCCAAAACTTTGATTTCTTGATAAATAATTCTTTTAATTCTGTGTTAGTGAGTATATCCAAATACCTCTCGCGCATACGAAGTTCCTCATCTTGTATCCCGTGATATTTATCCGGTAGCGGAAGAAGAGCCTTTGATAGCATTGCAATAGTATCTACCAATATACTCTGCTGGCCAGATTTTGTTACAAACACCTTGCCAGTAACTTCTATAAAGTCCCCAACATCAACATACTCACGATAGAAGTTCATCGTCTCCTCTGGAGTCTCTGGTAACTTAATCACTACCTGCATGCGTGCTGTTCCATCGTAGAGGTCAATAAATGAGATAGCACCCTGTCCACGAGATGACATGATACGACCTGTAACGATAATCTGTTCTTGTGACTGATCAAGTGAAATAAACTCTGTGAGAACGTTACTAAGTTCATGCGTTTGAGATGTGGCACTTGGGTATGCATTCACACCGAGCGACTGAAGGGCTTCTAGTTTCTTCATGCGTTCTCTGCGGAGTTCTTCGATGGATGCCATGGATAGTTAATGTTAATAGTTGAGATGCGTGTTGATATACAGTATAGTAACAAATTGGAGAAGTTTAGTCGATATGGAAGCACAAGTAATTAGTTATTAGTAATTTGTAATTAGTTAAATACAGAACACGCGCGACCTTCGGTCGCGCGTGTTCTACTATTAACCATAAACTATTGACTACCCCTACGCTACTGCTTTGATTGTATATACACTTTCACCTTTTGGAGTTGTAACTTTTACAACATCACCTTTCATCTTGCCAAGGAGTGCAATACCAAGCGGTGACTCGTTAGAGATCTTACCAGTAAGTGAGTCAGCTTCTTCACTTCCAACTAATGTGAATTCACGGTCAGATTTTTCTCCTTTCTTGTTTACCGTTACCACAACACCAACTTCTACAACTCCAGCTTTGTGTTTACCTGTTGTAATAACAGCATTCTTGAGAATCATCTCAAGATGGTTAATACGGTCCTCACAGTTAGCCTGATCCTCGCGTGCCTGATGATACTCAGCGTTTTCTGAGAGATCACCTAAGGACTTTGCATACTCAAGAGCGTCCGCAATCTCCTTACGACGTATTGTTTTTAGGGTGTTAAGCTCATTTTCTAGTTCTAATTTTTTTTCTGGTGTTAGATATTCCATATTTAAATAGTATAACATAAAAACAAGAGTTGGTTATATTGACAAAACGATAAATTAATATATAATAAAAAAGTTGTTCTTGGCCTAACACAAGTTGCTAGGAGAATTTTCATGGACCGAGCAAGAGACTTTTTTAATGTCCAATTTTGCACAATAATGCTCATACTTGGACTGTTGTCTGGACGATATGCAGAACAGTACGTACTCTTTATCTCATTTCTTGTGTGGTTTGTCGTTCTTGGTTATTTTTGGTTACGAGATGATACGAGACTTCAACTTGGATGCTACGGCGCAGTTACATACAATGTGACGATGTGGCTAACACATTGCTTCATCACAAGTCAATCTTGATTGACAGTCTCACTATACCAACCGCCGACGCAGGAACCTGCCTTAGGCGGTTTCTGTTTTTTAGTAATTTATTTTGCAAACCTCGACAAATGTATTTGACAACTAATTTTATTTAGAATATACCCATATAAGCTTGACCTTTTATTAACTACTAGTCACTAGAGGAGAGAGCGATGAAGGCTTACCTTTTCTTGATACTTCTTGCAAACATGCCACATGTAGTGTTTGCACAAAGCGCCTTGTACAAAGTGACTGATATGCTCACAGGAATAGAGCGTTTTGAGACACATCGGGTAGTCCGACCTTTACCACGGCTTCAGACTGAAATAATAGACCACAGACATGGTAATGTGCGAGAAACTGTATCGTGTAATCGATTTGGTACGTATTGCACACATACAGATGTTAAAAGTGGTGTATCTGTAGTTCAAATGTCTAGACAAGCTCTTGAAAATCTAAACGACAATGAATCTACAGAAGGTACTCTTCTTGTAGATAATAAGCATTGTGCGCTCATAGCCTCACAGCAAAAGAGTGGAAATACACGAGTACTTACAGTAAGCGCATGCAGGGGTACGGTCAGTTCTGTGAGTATACTGAGCACATCAGCATACTTTCCGAAACGCATAAACAGGATATATTATGATCCATCAATATACATCGTGATGTTTAATGAGGTTCATGAACTTCAATGGATCAATCCATGATTAGCATGTCAAAATATGCAGTGGGACAGTACTTTGTACTGTCCCTTTTCCTTTACTTAGATTCTTTCTACTTATTTTCCTTTTATTCCTTAGTGTAGTTTGTATTATCACGCATCCAAAGTAGCATCTCCCGCATAACACCAACCGCACCAAATACATTGTGACGACTTCCCTTCTCCATCACAACAACATAGGCATATTTTGGATTCTCATATGGGAAATATCCAGTTATCCATGAGTTAACATTATCCTTTGAAACTCCAAGCTCGGCCGTGCCTGACTTTGACGCAGAAGTTACACCTGTTACATTAAGAGACTTTCCTGTTCCCTCTGTAACAGCAAGAAGCATACCCTCTCGAATGACTTTCAAATCTTTATCCTTAAGCTCAACTTGTAATGGAGAAGTTTTTGCACCTTGTAGCACATGTGGTGTAACTAATGTGCCTCCATTTGCAACCATAGCAACAGCACGCACAAGCTCAAGAGGTGTCACCTGAAAACCATACTGACCAATAGATGTATGATAAGTATTCCCAACGTACCAATCTTCTCCAAAGACCCTCTTTTTCCATTCTTGAGACGGCACGGTGCCAGCTTTTTCACCTGGTAAATCTATCCCCGTTGTGGTTGCAAAACCGAATCGTGTCAAATAATCATGTATCTTATCAATACCTATACCTTTCTGTGACATATATCCACCACCAACCTGATAGAAATATTCATCGGAGGATACTGCGATAGCATGACGCATATCAACATAGCCGTGCTTCTTCCAATCTTTAAAAATAGTATCTGGTCCGCCATACTTATTCTTTATTACCAACTGCCCCGCACTATAAATATTAGTATACGGATCAATAATGTCTTCCATGAGTACAGCTAGAGCTACATATGGCTTAACAGTAGACCCAGGGACAAAGAGGCCTGATGTTATGCGATTAAGAAACTTCTTTTTAGGATCGAGTAAATCGTCTGCCACCTGCTTCTTGTCTTCCTTGGTTTCGGTATTAGTAATTATGTTATTGCTATATTGCGGATAACTAGTAAGAGCTAGTATCTCTCCTGTATTAACATCCATGATAACCCCAGCACCTGCTACAAAGGGTGCTTTATGCGCAAGTGCTTTAATGCTCTCGTAGAGTTTTGATTGAACCTTACTATCTATACTTAACTGGATATTCTCTCCATGAACTGGGTCTATTGTTACGTTTTGTGCTTCTATATTATGTAGTGCGTCTACTGCTATCACACGCTCGCCTGGCTTACCTTGTAGTCTATCTTGATATTGCATCTCTACACCATCTTTACCGATGTATGTATCTTGCCAAAATATTCCACTCGTATCTTTTTTCGGATAACTGACATAACCAAGGAGATGAGAAAAACCTTCTTGATCTATGTATCTACGCTTAGGCACATCAGTTGATGTTGCTGATGTTGATGTACCTAATACATTCCACGCGAGTAGCTCACCATTTCTATCAGTAATAGTCCCACGAAGTGCAAATATTGGTGTTGAGCGAAGATGGTTGCGATCAGCTTTATCTTTGTACTCCTGACCTTCTATAATCTGCATACTAAAGAGTCTGTAGGTAAATGCAAAAAAAAGTAACAGGACGACCCCAATTGTTAAATAAAATACATGTTTACCAAGCGGTCTTTCAAGAGCCCCTTGCATATGATCAACATCAAGATTAGAAAGATTCTGAGAATCAAGAAATACGTCCTCAGGTGCTATCTCATGTGAAGAAAGGACTTTAGCGCGATACGTAGATAAACGGCGAAACAGTTTCATATATGACTACTATACCACAAAAGAAGAGTGTGAGGATTGGTACTCGTGCAACACCTAAAAATACATCAATAAATAATGTTATACAAAAAATAATAGTATAGATACTATAACGAAAGTACATAGAATTATGGTTGTTTATCAACATAAAAAATATGTGCTTGGGTTGGACTATACACCCCTCGAACATATACCTTCTCAAAGGCTGCTTGTGGGTCGCGCTTAACACTTGCAACTGTTCCAAGTGTCATAGTTTCATCACTTTTGAAATAAATTGTATCACCTTCGTTAATATTACTTCCACGCACACTATCAGCAATGTACGCACCACCTCCATCACCGTAGAGCGTAAGTGTGGTTGTTCCAATGACTCCATCAACAGTTTCTTTTGGTGAAGTAAATAACTTACAAATGGCAGTGCGTGCATTAACTGTGACAACTTTACATACAAGACCTCTACCTTGTATGTACACCAACATATCGTTTAGAACACCGTCATTTGCACCACGAGAAAGTAATATTGTTCCATAGATAGAACTAATATCTTGCATAAGTGGATACATGGCAAGCGGAAGAATTTTTATTTTTGCGGTTTGTACTGTTGTGGAAGCCCTTTCCTCGCTTATGGTTACTTGTTCTATGCTTTCTATACGATTAAGCGCTAGCTCGTTTTGTAATTGTTCTACTTTTTTCTTAAGATCACTATTCTCTTTTGCAAGAGTATTCTTCGAGGTAAGAGTTAGACTAACAGCATTAGGCAAAAGTGTAGTAATTTCTTTTACTGCACTATAGATAAACGGTAAAGACTCGGCTTCCGCGCGTACATAAGTTCTAATAGAAAACCAAAAATAGGTAAGCAGAAAGAAAAGTATAACCAAAAAAGCAAGCTTTACTTTAGAGATTTTTCTTTTTTTATCGGAAAGATATGTCATCTGTATTTTTGATTAGCACGTCTTTGTACTCATCAATATGCTCTAGTATAACTCCTGTTCCGCGAGCAACTGCTGTTAATGGATCATCAGATACAGTAACTGGAACTTTAAGTTGCATTTCAAGTAGTTTAGGCAAGTTACGAATAAGCGCCCCACCACCTGAAACTACTATACCGCGTTGCATGATATCAGAGAGTACTTCAGGTGGTGTAGTCTCAAGTACTTCACGAATAACATCAACTAACTGGGAGATAGAGCTATACATTGCTTGACGGATATCAACATCAGTAATTATTGCTTCACGTGGTAGCCCTGTAACAAGATCTCGTCCCTTGATACTCATCTCTTCACCATGTTCATCTGGGAGTGCTGACCCTATCGTCATCTTGATATGCTCACCTGTCTTTTCTCCTATTAACATCTTGAACTCATCACGCATATAGGTGATGATATCTTCTGTTAGTTTATCGCCTGCAACTTTTAAGCTCTTTGCGCGCACTACTCCAGAGAGCGCAATAACTGCAATATCTGTTGTGCCGCCACCAATGTCCACCATCATACTGCCTACTGGTTCATGTATTGGAAGTCTCACACCTATAGCTGCCGCCATTGGTTCTTCTACGATGTAGACCTCACGCGCACCTGCTGATATAGCGGCATCATACACAGCGCGCATCTCCACATTAGTGATACCCACCGGTATGCCGATAACAACACGTGGGCGGAATAATTTCTTATCTATCTCATTTGCTTTGTTGATAAGATAGCTGAGCATCTCTTCTGTAACTTCATAATCAGATATCACTCCGTCAACAAGTGGTCTAACAATGCGTATATGCTGTGGCGTGCGACCCATCATATTCTTTGCTTCCATTCCTACCGCAACCACTCGGTTAGTCTTTGTGTTAAGCGCAACAACCGATGGCTCGTTGATAACGATACCTCTACCACCAAGATATACAAGGGTGTTTGCAGTACCTAGGTCAATTCCGATGTCATTTGAAAAGCGATGATAGAGACTGCTAAACATAGATAGTATTGACTCATTCTATCATGATTTTAATTTTCAGCTTTACTTGACTTATTTTATAAATGTAGTATAATATAATAAGCTGTCCCAATTACCACATCCAAACCAGGAGTACCAATGCACATCGTCTACATCGGCATCATCATGATTTGGCGATACACGTTCAAGAAAAACAAAAAGCGTCACAGCAAACAAATGAACATACTTAGCCGCCGTCTCGACGAGGTTCTGAAACAACGTGACGAACTCGCCAAGAAGCTGCTACTCGACGGAATCAATCACGACAAGATTTCGTATCGAGAAAAAGAACGCAACGGGGGGCTAAGCTTCAGCTACTCAACTGCCCTCTACGGACTGATCATTGCTGATCAGACGTCGGAAGAGATGAAGCTCCTCGACTACGTTGACGGCCTGTGTGATGGCCGTATCAAGAGGATCGATAACGAGTTCGAGATCCCCGGAGATGTGACCGAAGAAGAGAAGAAGATGTTCACACGGACACCTTCACCTGTCTGAAGCCTTCGCGCTTCGTGACCCGCGCCTACGGCGCGGGTTCGTTTTTATATAGCGTCAATTGATTTATAGCAATACGTAAACAGAGGGTACCGTAAGGCGCCCTCTGCACATCTCACCATCTACTCTACTTTTTGCTATTTACTATCTACACCCCTACTCACAATTTCCTGTGTAGGTTTTTAGAAGTTCATCAATAGTTACTACTTCACTTTTCTCACTCGTGCGTTCTTTTATCTCAACACCACCTGCAAGTAACGACTTATCACTAACTACCACTCGCATCGGAATACCAATGAGATCACTATCAGCGAATTTCTCGCCTGCGCCTACCATACGATCATCAAATAATACTTCAACACCTTTCTCGGTTAGCTTCTTGTATAACTCTTCTGCTTGCTTGTAACTATCTGCATCTTTTTCTTTTGCAAGGACAATCAAATGTAGCGAAAATGGTGCAATAGACGCTGGCCATACGAGACCCTTATCATCTGCAAACACCTCTGTAACTACACCCATAAGGCGTGTAGGTCCGATGCCATAGCTACCCATGTATACTAACTGTTTTTCACCCTTATCATCGATGTAAGTATAATCAAGTGCAGAACTAAAACGAGTATCGAGTGGAAATATGTTTCCAACTTCACATGCTTTTACTTGCTCAAGTGTTCCAAAATCAACACCGAGCTTCTTCGCGTTCTCCTCTGTAACTACTTCTTTGTTATATGCAATACCATTCTTTCTATCTAGATACACAACATCCTCTCCTGCATCTGTAAGAGTCTGGAACTCATGTGAAAAATTCGGAGTGAAATCTCCACCTGAAGCAACAGTGATAAATGTCTCTTTGCCAATACCGATATCACGAAATACATTTGCATATACGCTCTTCATCTCTTCATAAAATCTCATTAAGTCATCTTGTGATACATGGAAGCTGTAGAGATCCTTCATACGAAACTCGCGTTCGCGTAGGAGGCCTGACTTTGCACGGGCTTCATTTCTAAACTTACTTTGTATCTGATACATCGCAACAGGTAGGTCTTTGTATGACCTCGTAATGTTTTTCACAATAGGAGTGATGACATCCTCGTGTGTCGGGTTAAGAATGTATGACGCTGACGAACGTTCCTCAGATGCCTTGTTGGCTGGCGCAGTTTTCATGAGGACATCGATGCTGTCTAATCTCCCTGTTGCCTCCCATCTCTCAGTTGGAGAAAGTGCAGGCATGAGAAGCTCATTACCAACGGTATCCATGTGATGACGAATGATATTCTCAATCTTCGTAAGCACTCGTAGACCAAGTGGCATGATGGTATAGACTCCAGCCATTTCTTTATGAATATATCCTGCACGTGTAAGTAGTATCGCGTTTTTGGATACTTCATCTGAAGGGGCTTCTTTTAATGTCTTAGTGTAAAGATGTGATTGTCGCATGAAGAGTATTGTACTTTGAAAGTACTACTGTGTAAAATCTTTAAATGTTACAACAACGAGAAGTAAGAGAAGTGCTATGAATCCTACACCATTTAACCAAGAGTAATACTTAAACGGAATCTTGCGTCGTGTAATTGTTTCAATAATCACCATAACCATACGCCCACCATCAAGTGCCGGAAGCGGGAGAATATTAAAGATTGCAAGATTGATAGATAGCACAGCAACGAGAGTAAGCAGTGGATCCATTCCATACTCACTCGTTTCCCCTACAATACGTGCGATACCCACAGGACCTGAAAGTGATTGAAGTACATTCTCACCTTTACCTAAAGAGACAAGCACATCTC
Organism: bacterium; assembly: GCA_027482685.1. GTDB lineage: Bacteria > Patescibacteriota > Minisyncoccia > Phycocordibacterales > UBA5272 > UBA11704. Next base: position 11,179 of record JAIXVU010000001.1, on the reverse strand, counting down.
GTAAGCCATACACAGTCATGAGTGTCATCTGATATGTTCTCTCAGCACCAAGCGTGAATGATTCAAAAAAACCAATATCAACAGTGCCGATTGTATCTACTGCAATACCGAGCGCCTTCTTACCATGAGGGACAACTCCGTACACCGCAGCAATTGTCGTACTTGCGTATTCACCCTTAGGCGTCTTATAGGTAACAACAAACGGTGTATCAATGTTACGGTTAATAAAGAGTACGAGTGATGTTGCAGTTGTCATGTCAGCCTTCTGACGACCTGCTGTCATACTCGTGATAACTGTTCCTGGTTTCAAGCCTGCATTAAGAGCTGGGCTATTAGGTAACGTGTCGACAATTACCATTTGTGCATTTCGTACACGATCACCATATATCTCATCTGTGGTACTAATATTTACTGGACCGTATGAAATAATAATGAATATAAAAAGCGCAAGTAACATGTTCATCGTTACACCTGCAACTAGTACAAATAACTGTGCCCACCATGGACGATTACCAAACGCTCTCTTGTGATGTTTTGCGCCATCTTCTTTGTTATCATCTTCTGATCCATTTTCACCCCAAATAGCAACATACCCACCAAGCGGTAACGCATTGAACGCATAGACTGTCTCGCCAATTTTTTTACTGAAAAGTCTTGGAGGAAATCCAAAAGCAAACTCATCCACCCTCATCCCAACCCACTTCGCTGCTAAGAAATGCCCAAGTTCATGAATAAGCACCAGAACAACAATAATAAGAAGGAACAATAAGATAGTGGTAAGCGACATAAATTAAGTTATTTGATAGTCAAAAGTATACCATAGCAAAGATATTTCATGCGATACATACAATTAGAAATGAGGGACACCGCAGGTGTCCCTCATTTCTAATTTAGTTATTTGTTATAGTATACTCCTTACTTCTACTCCCCCATTACTTCTTTTTCTTTTTTATCAAAAGTACTTTCAAGAGTCTGGTTAGCTTCATCTACTATCTTTTGCATCTCATCTCTATAACGACGCTTATCATCTTCACCATACTCTCCTGCTTTTTCGCGGGCATCAATATCTTTGTTACCATCTTCACGCATAGAACGGACTTTCACACGGGCATCTTCTAGTCTGTCCTTAAGTAACTTAACAAGCTTCTGACGTGTCTCTGTGGTGAGCGCTGGGAAATGCACACGTAGCCCTTCAGCGTCAGATGCAACTGATAGTCCGAGATCTGCATCATTAATAGCTTTTTCCATTCCGCTTAAAATTGTCTTATCCCATGGTGATACACGAAGTGTACGAGGGTCTTCTATTGTAATACTCGCAGCATGCGCTATAGCAGTTCGTGCCCCATACATGTCTATATGTACAAGATCTAGCACTTGAGGTGTAGCACGACCCGTTGAAATAGAACGATACTCTCCATGCAACCAATCGATTATTGCCTCTTTCTTTTGATGTATATCTGTAAAGTTGTATGACATATAGTTAGGGTATAGAGATTAGGGGTTAGGAAATACAAAATTTAATACCTTATTAGTAGACAAATTGTACATTAATTTCTAATCTCTAGCAATAGAAGAGCAAGGTACTCAATGAGCGCTTTGCCTGATGTTGAAGGACGAGATGCATATGAAGCGAACTCTAACGTTTCAAGAATATATCTTGATTCACTGTTTTCAGTTTTCAAAACATCAGTAAGTGCGAGGATAAAACTCTTGACGGACTCGCGTTTCTTGCGTCCCTCTTCATCTTCTTCTTCAAGAAGCAATTTTACTTCTTTGAGATTCATTCTGTTAACTTTTGGAGTTGTGAGAAATGTGTAAGCTTTTGTATACATCTCATCATGAAGAACATCTTGTGTAAGATTCATCTGATGAAGCCTTGATAAGACTGTTGGGATGAGGTGCTCTCTGTGTGTTGTAATAATGATGAAGCGTACACCTGCTCTTGGCTCTTCTAAAACTTTAAGGAGAGCATTCTGTGCTTCAAGTCCAGCTGTATTGAAGGAAATAAGCCCAACTTTTTCTCCACTGTATGGAGTGTTAGACCACGACGATATATATCTCGCTGTCTCAATATCTAGAACTGACTGGTCAAAGAATCTATGAACCGGAGACAACTCTTTTAATTCGTCAAAGAGAGAGGCGCCCACGGCGCCTCTCTCTTTATGCACCATAAGCACAGCATGATGTGGAGGAATCTCAGAGAATGTGATGACAGATTTCATTGAAACAGTATAGCAAACTAGTTAGTAGTAAATTCTAACGAGAGCAGAAAATGATGCAAATCTTAATCAGGAAGGAGCGGGCGAGGAGTTGTACTTACTTGTACATTGACGAGCGAGTAACAAACGTAACGAAAGAGTTACACATTTTATCCCCCACTCACTTGTTGAAAAAATGCTGTAGATACGAGGCGTATAGATTTTTTGAGACTAAGATGTACAAGTTGTACATCACAGGAGCAAAAAAATCTTTACAAAGAAGTAGATGCAGTGATTTTTCGACAAGTTACTTCTTAGCGAAGATGGAGCGCTTGTACGTGTCTAGATGCTCAAGCGCAACACCAGTCCCCTTTGCAACACAGAAGAACGCATCGTCAGCAAGGACTGCCTTTACCCCCGTACGACGTAGAACGAGATCGGGGAAATGTCTAAGCATTGATGAACCACCACTCATGATGATACCGTTATCGATAATATCTGAAGCGAGCTCTGGTGGTGTCTCTTGGAGAACATCTTTGATTGCTTTTATCATCGCACGCAACTCCTTGTCGATCGCTTTTACAATTTCATTAGTTCGTATCTCTACTGTTCGTGGAAGCCCTGCTATGAAGTCTCTTCCTTTTACTTTCATAACAAGCTCTTCTTCTACAGGCAATGCACTTCCTACTTGTATCTTTATTTCTTCTGCAGTTTGATCTCCTATTGCAAGATTATAGGTCTTCTTAACATAATCAATAATTGCTTGATCTATTTTGTTGCCTGCACACTTAACTGATGTACTGCATACGATACCCCCAAGAGATATCACCGCAACGTCTGTGGTCCCACCTCCAATATCAACTATCATACGCCCTTGCGCCTCATGAATGGGGATCCCCGCACCTATTGCTGCAAGGATTGGCTCCTTCACAACATATGCATTACGAGCTCCAGCCTTAAGAGCAGCTTCGATTACTGCACGTCTTTCTGTTGATGTAACCCCAGCTGGAACTGATACCATGACATCAGGCTTAAAGAGCGCGAACCCGCCAAGTGCTTTATGAATATAGTAACGTAGCATCGCTTCTGTAACACGATAGTCAGCAATTACACCATCACGCATAGGACGATATGCAATGATAGAATCTGGTGTCTTCCCTATCATGTCCTTTGCATCGCTTCCAACGGCCATTATCTTGTTATCAAATTGTGACACCGCAACAACAGATGGCTCAACAAGTACAACACCTTTCCCTGGTACATATACAAGAGTGTTTGCTGTTCCTAAATCAATTCCGAGTTTCTTGAAGAAAAATCCCATGTAGAACGCATTCTATCATACCAGTGGTAACTAGGGTATAGTGGCTAGAGGTTTAGAGAGATACGCAACACTTGACACTTTTAGTATAATCAATCCCCTTGTTCCCTTTTCCCCTCAGCCTCATGACACGCAAGGTTTTTTGTTACCTACTAGCCCCTATCCCCTAAAACCTATACACTAGTACTATATGCGCGTCGTAACTGTAGCCCCACTTGCAAGCGGCATTCCATACGAAGAACTTTCCTACTTTGGAAGGGATGATATACACGCAGGTGACTTAGTGGAGATAACTATAAAGAGACGTATTTCGCGCGCTCTTGTTCTTACATCAGAAAAAGCAGAAGAAGAACGTCAGTCACTCCGTCACGCATCATTTGGGCTCAAAAAAGTTTCAAAAACAATCACAAAAGAATTCTTGCATCAAAAATTATGGAATGCACTTTCGTATACGTCATCCTACTTACTTCGACCAATTGGAACTATACTCTATGACCTCATTTCAGAGAGATCATTTGCTTCTATTACCAAAATAGAACCACAAATTAATCCTCGTGGATTTGAAATCCTTCTTCTTGAACAAAGTTACGCACATCGCATCACTCATTATAAAACAACAGTACGCGAAGCTTTTTCTAAGAAACAGTCAATCGTTATATTCTTCCCTACGATCACTGATCTTGAATGTGCAAAGAATGAACTGTCTCGCGGAATAGATGAATATGTTATCCCACTTCATAGCGGACTTACAGACAAACAATATACAGAAGCACAAAACGAACTATTTACTAATCAACACCCACTGCTAATCCTTTCTACCCCTTCACTTCTCCCGTGGGTAAGAGTTGATCTTGGTCTAGTCATTATTGAACGTGAGCACAGCCACTACTATTACACACATGGAGATGGTGGGTATGATATGAGATTTGTTTTGATGGAGCTATGTAAGGGAACAAGTACTACCTGCCTTCTTGGTTCTCATATGCTCTCACTAAACGCGCATCTCCTACATAAAACACGTGATGCAAATGAGGTCATGCCTATGCAATATAGAAATGATGCCGGCATAACAATAGTACCTATGATAGATGAGAATAAAACAAGCAGTCCCTATCTGAGCAAACAGTCTCTCTCGTTATTACACATGATGCAACTCAATGAAAGCGGTCATTACTTCTTTTACTCACATAGAAAAGGAATGTACCCAACGACCGTATGTTCTGACTGCGGGCTACTCTTCACCTGCTCTACATGTAACCGCCCATATGTTCTCCACAAAATCGGTGGAGTTAGAACCTACGTATGTCATGGGTGTGAGAATATTATTAGACTAGATGATGATAGCACGCTCTCATGTAAACATTGCGGAGGGTGGCGTATGACAACTCTCGGTATCGCAACAACAGGAATAGAGGAAGAGTTACAAAGACTAGGAATTCCTCTCTTTGTTATTGATGGTGAGCGTACACCAACACGAGCGAAAATAAAAAAAACATATAAAGAATGGACTGAGAGCAAGTATGGTGTATTAATTGGAACTGAGATGGCTCATAATGTTGTAACTCATGCTGATGGTATTGTTATACTTTCTCTTGACTCACTCTTTGCACTTCCTGAATATAGAAACGATGAGAAGGTGCTGACTCTTGTAACTGAGATGGCAGAAAAAGTTAAACAAAAAAGTGATGGTAGTCGTGGCGGTCGTATGATATTACAAACTCGTATGAAAAATCTGCCAGTCATTAAGCAACTCATCTCACCATCGTTTCGTGAGGTGTTTGATACACTGCTTTCTGAACGAGAGCGTTTCTTACTTCCACCATACTACACTGTTATCAAAGCATCGTTTGATAATCTACAAGATCAAATGAAACATAAAATAGAAGAAGAGCTCGGCACATATGTCATAGAATGGTTCGAGCAAGGTCGTGGAGTAACGTTGCTTTTTATTCACATTAAGGAGTCTGAGTGGTCACACAACCAAGCGCTTCGTGAAAGAATTAAAAGAGTTGTCTATGACGGTAAACCGATAATTAACCCTCTTCATTTTTTTATTGGTTAGGCAAGCAAAAAATGCTACTTAGCTAGGTTAACTTTAATCGGAATTCTAAACTCTCGTTGTGTATCATCGAGTATTTTTATAAGAACAAAAGCATCAAAACTATCTCCAAATGGGTATGTTGTTGTCGCTGTTAGTAGCGTAACAGGAACTGATGTTGTTGCTTGTACTATCCCTCCACCTAAAACTCGCTCATCTCCTTGACTAACAAGAGTAACTTCTACAGAAGCAGGTATTTTCTTAAAAACCTTAACTACAAGAGGGTTCGTATATGTCATGCGTGGGATAATAGACACAGACACAAACTCTCGTGAAATATACCAATCACTGCTTATATCAGGGAAGATCCGTCCATCTGGTGCGGTACATACTTGCTCTTTCTCGGTGTAGGTTCCTGTCGAGCCTTTAGTTGCGAGACATTCATCAAATGTGGTAATAGGTTCACTAAGCGAACCAATGAACTCTCTATCATTTGTCAGAATTTCATTAGTTCTCGTAGTAACTATGAAGATTAGAAAAGGCTTGCTCACGCCTTCACTAATCTCACGAGAAAGAACTATTTTATATACACCCTCACCAAGAGGAAGAACTGTTGGCACTATTCTCTCTATGCCTGCAGATTTTCGTCCTTCATTCCAATCTTTACATGCAAAATATTTTCCATCCGTAAGAGATACATAGCGTTTAACAATATCAATCCCTTGGATGAGAACTGAGATAGAACTGTACGTCTCTCCACAGTAGGTAAATGTGATATCTTTACCTGTCTCTCTAACATAGGTATCTTGATACGGCGTTGGGACTGTGCTAAATGTCTGATACCAGAGTACAAGTATTGTAAGACTTACTATAAGAACAGTAAGGAGACTAACGTTCTTTTTCTTCCATATTGATTTATGTGTATGGAGTGATACATCTCTAGTCATATGACAATGGTAGCACAAAGACCTATATGATAGAATGCACATATACACGTATCATGACGACCAAAAAAGTCCAAAAAGTACCAACCTCTATTATTCAGATAGACGATGTTCCAGATAACCCACTGCGCGCTATTGCTCGAGAAGTAACAGAAGATGAATACAACTCTCCATATCTTTCTGAAGTCTTGAAGAATATGCATAAGGCTCTTGCACGTGAAAAGGACGGTGTCGCCCTTGCTGCCCCTCAGATAGGTGTGTCACTTCGCATCTTTGTTGTCTCCCCTAATGCATATCCTGAGACAGCTAAATCTAAACCTCTTGTGTTTATCAATCCGAAAATTATAAAAGCATCAAAAAAAACTGCCGTAATGCAAGAAGGCTGTCTCTCAGTGAGATGGATATATGGAAAGACCAAGCGTGTGATAAGCGCAACGATCGAAAGCTACGATGAGAATGGCAAGAAATTCACCTATGGTGCATCTGGATTAATCGCACATATCTTTCAACATGAGATAGATCATTTAGACGGGATACTTTTTGTTGATCATGGGTTTGATTTAGAAGAATTTACAGAGGAGGAAGTGAGGAATGCAGCAAAGTAAAAAATTAAGTGGTTCGATACGACGAATATTTCGTGTAAAATTTTTTATAGTTTCTTTATAACCTCATCCTTTACAAAGACGTGTCATTTGCATGCTTACAAATACACTCTATCTCGCCTACCGAACTCCGATGCGCTTTGTAAAAGATGAGATTGGGTGTGGGGAATACAAAAGAAAAAGCCCGCATGTAGCGGGCTCTCAGCTCTCAGGTAATACTAGAGCCGTCTGAGGGAGAGTGCCCCATGTGAATCTTTCACAAATGACCAGATGATTTGATCGTTGTGGTCGATGACCGTGGAGGATGACATGAAAAGGCGACCGTTCAACCAAAGTTCTTCACGATAATGCCGGCCATATATAGCAAGCCCGAAGTAGAGCATCTTGTGGACACCTTTGTCACCAAACGACGTGGTGACAGGTCTGACTACCCACTTATCAACTTCCTTGTGGTAGAAGGTATTGTTGATCGGCATGGTGATGACGAGTTTCCCCATCGTCACTGTTGCTGTGTTGTGAGTAGTTTCCAGAGATATCTTCTCACCGTTCATCGTGGCTTCGTAGCCATTCGGCTTGTAGTTGATGTTCATCTGGCCGAGAGGTTGTCCGTTCCCGTCTTGCAAAGAGTACATCACTTGTTGCGCGAACGCATTGCCGAAGCAAAGCAGGGAGAGAACGAATGCGATTTGTCCAAGGAGCTTTTTCATTGCTGTTCCTTTCTTGGAAATTAAGCAGTGCGAGGACGTTGATGGAGCCTAATAAATAATATCATATTTCGTTATAACAGTCAAGTATATATAAGAAGGTTTTTATTTGCTATGCTTTTTTAATGTCGAACACTTCTTCTATCTCATATGCATTCTTCGGTACAGGAGCTCTTGCTGAGAGTGTGCTTGCGTCTCTTGTTCGTAACGGATACCCTCCAGCTCTTGTTGTTACAAAACCAGACGCACCACAAGGTCGTCACATGACACTCACTCCACCTCATATCAAAGTATGGGCAGAGCTACAAGGTATACCTGTCTACCAACCCGAATCTCTACGTGAACTACCAGATACATCTCCGCTTCATACACAACAGTTTGATGTATTCATTGTTGCAAGTTATGGCAAGATAATCCCAGAGAAACTTCTCGCAATCCCGAAACATGGGACGCTAAACGTACATCCATCGCTTTTGCCGTTGTATCGCGGAGCCTCCCCTATTGAATCAGTACTTCTTGACGGACATATGACAACCGGTGTCACTATTATGAAACTTGATGAAGAGGTTGACCATGGACCTATCCTTATTCAAAATGCCTTTATGATAGATGCTAACGCTACTGCCGGAACTCTTGAAGTAGCATGCGGGCAACTAGGTGGCGACCTGCTAAGTAATGTGCTTGAAAGTTACATTGCCAAAAATCTGATTCCAAAAGAACAAGATCACACCAAGGCAACATATTGTAAAAAAATAGAAAAATCAATGGGTGAAATATCACTTACTGAAAGTGCAGATGTTGTGAGACGTAAATTCCGTGCGTTTACCCCATGGCCATCTTTGTACTTCTTCTACCCTCATCACGGTACAACTATTCGGGTAAAAATTACTGGAGTTGATCTAACGTCATACACATTAGGAGATGCAACAGTACAAGATATTATTCTTACTGTAATCCCTGAAGGTAAAAAAGAAATATCTTGGGAAGATTTTAAGCGTGGATACATGAATTAGTTGGCTAGAGATAGTCAGATTAATCAGGTGCAGATACTAGAAAGCGATGCCTACGGCATCGCTTTCTAGTATCTGCACCTGATTCCTAATCTCTAACCCCTAACTATCTAACTTCCACCTTCTCCACTATCACATCTTCAAGAGGTCTATCATTTGGATCGGTCTTCACATCTTGAATAACTAACGCCACATCCAGACCTTTTGTAACTTTACCGAACACTGTATACGAAGGAGGTAACGCAACAGACGGATTTGCGGTAACAATGAAGAACTGACTACCATTAGTATTAGGTCCGGCATTTGCCATAGCAAGAGTACCTTGGGAGTAGGTTTCTTTACCTGTTAGCTCATCAGGGAATCTATACCCAGGACCTCCAGTTCCCCAAACGCCTTTTTGATTAATATCTTTTGAAAGCGGGTCTCCTCCTTGAATCATAAAATCTTTTATAACACGGTGGAATCGTGTACCGTTATAGAACCCACTTTTAGCAAGCTTTGCAAAGTTAGCTACAGTTGCTGGAGTATCTGTGCCGAATGTCACTTCAATAACCCCTTTGTTAGTTGTAATAGTTGCACTTGTAATTTTTTCTGGTATTTCCATAGTTGTTGTTGCTTTAGTAGTTGTAGAAGTTGATGTTGCGTTAGTGGTTGATGCTGTTGTTACTTTAGTAGGTGTTTTCGTCGGGGTCGGTTTAGCTGTTATTTGTTTAACAGGAACTTCTGTAGTTGTAATATCTGATATATTAATACTTTCACGTAAAAAATACGCTAGCCCTGCTAAGAACAACACTAGTCCTCCTATAACTGCAAATGTAATCTGTGTGTCTTTATCCATACGATGTTTATAATAATCTCTTAAATAATGCCTTTACCTTATGTGCTCCACGTCTCACCACTGAACGCTCTTTGTCTTTATATGTCGCAAGCTCTCTTGAGAGCATGTCTTTCACAATATCGATACTCTTATAGAGATCATTTTGAGTAGTTGTAAGAGTTTTTTCTTTTCCTTTAACCTTCAGCCTTGCTTCTGCTTGAAATATATTTCCGTGTTGATGATGATTAGTCGTCTTAGAAAGTTCAATAGTGAGCTGAGCGCTTGTATCCCCCTTCGGAACAAGCTTTTCGAGTGGCTTCATTTTTTCAAAAATATAGTTACGTATCGCTTCTGTTATTTCCATGTGGATACCAGTGATGATGATGTGCATATATTTGTGTATGATGAAAAAATAATAATGGTAATGTACTAATACAGTATATACCATGAAATCACTACAAGCGATATTCACACTCTTTGAAGTGCTAAAGAAAAATTAAAGGGTATACTACATTCATATGACAAAACACACATTTACCCAAAAAGAAGTATTTACAAAAGGCTGGTCTGATCTCAAGAAACACGCATGGTTTCTCGCGATAGCGTTCTTTATTTCAACAATTATAGTAACTTCAGTTGCAAAAACAGGTCTCCTAGAAGTGCTTGCGATGCTTATTGTTAGTATTGCCTTAATCGGTGTAAGTATTCAAATAGCGCATGGCCATACGCCTACCTTTGCTGACTTATTCAATCATTTTAAAAGTCATAAAGTGTTTGTTAACTATACTCTCGCTAGCATTGTGTATGGGCTTCTCGCAGCTGTTACTGTAGGAGGTGTTCTCGCTATTCTTAGTGTTCTTGCTTTTGGAACTACCTTTGACTTTGATATTACTAAGAGTATCCCGGTACTTACTGGTGCTGGAATTGTGCTACTTATTGGATTCTATTACCTCATCCGTTTACAGTTTTATAAGTACATCATCATTGAAAACGAAACCATTACAGCGATAACCGCACTCAAGAAGAGTTATCACCTAACAAAAGGTAACTCAGTACAACTTATCGTGTATATCATTCTTGTAGTACTTCTTAATATTCTTGGGGCTATTCCTCTTGGTCTGGGCCTCATCATTACTGTACCTCTCACACTTCTTACATCAGCTGAAATATACAAGAAGTTATCATCTCAAGAATAACCATAGGTTCATATACAGATAGATACAGAAAGAGGCGCCTACGGCGCCTCTTTCTGTATCCCCCTACAAATCTCTCCTCTATCCCCAGATATTCTCCCCTTGCGAGAAGACCTATTTTCTAGTATGATTATGAGACATTTATTTGAGAAATCATATAGATTGTACGTTTATTTTGAGAGAAAATATTCCTAGATAGCAAAGCGGCAAGAAGAATCAGTAAGCGCCCGCGCGAACTTTCTTTTGTCACTAGGTAGAATATACATTCTAAATAAAATATATTCCGTGATAGCTCAGCGGTAGAGCAGCGCGCTGTTAACGCGTTGGTCGTAGGTTCGATCCCTACTCACGGAGC
>JAIXVU010000010.1 GCA_027482685.1 bacterium | reverse complement strand
ATGTGTAATCGTAAGAAACGGTTGTAGGTGAAGTGTAGTTGTATGAAGCAGTTGTAGGGCTTGTATAGTTGTATGATGCTGTTGTTGGTGATGTGTAATCGTAAGAAACGGTTGTAGGATAATAGTAATTGTACTCAGCGGTTGTATTGTAATCGCCTTCATCATAATACTGTGCAAGCGCTTGTGCAGGAGCCCCTGTTACAAGGATACTGATCACAAGAAAGATAGAAGTAATATTGTTTTTCATATAATTTGTTTTTTGTATTCACCTACAAGGATGAATATTAGAATTAATTATATCACACATATATACATATTGTCAACCCCTTCCCCGTTTCTTATCTTTAGTATTTATTTTTGTATAAAAAAAGCCCCGCGGGAAGCAGGGCTCTTGAGCTACTAGAGCTCGATGGGTGGTCAACTCTTGCCGGCAGGGATCCAGCCGCGCTTGGTGGCTTCCTCCAGAGTCCACGCCTTGCAGGCGGGAATCGAAGGCTGCCTGGTGCTCAAGACAACCTTGCCGTTGTAGGTCAAATCACAAGGGATTTCACCTTCACTTTTGCCGTCAGAGGGTTTCTCTTTCGGGGTGGTGTAGTCTTGGGCAGCGGGTTGTGCCGACGCAACCTTCGTCGCGGTCGGGGCAGGGCTGTTGGCGCTGCCGATAACGTCGCCCGTCAACTTGTCGAAGTTGATTGCGGTGTCCACCAGACCGAGGGAGAGGGAGGTCGAGTTCGCCCAGTCGTGGCACAGTTGGACCGTGTCACGGTAGGTACGAACGGTGATCTCGCCGTTCTCACGGAAGAGGCACCGCACCTTCTTGGTGTGGACCGTGACGTTGAAGTCACGTTCCTTGGGGACAGCGCCGGATTCCGGAGCAATGATCTCCACCGGCCGGATGCCGGTCACCGTCACCGGGGCGAGTGCCACCGCCGGGGGGGCGATGGGCTCGACCGTGGTCCGGACCGGGCCGGCAGCGAGCGCGGCCTTGAGCCGCAGGTTCTCGTCGGCGAGCGCCTTCACCGTGGCCGCGTTGGTGTCGGCGGGCGGTTGGGCGGGGCGCCTCACAGCGCTGGGGGCGGGGGTGGCCTTCTTGTCGGCCTGGTCGCACCCCTTGGGGGTGACGGTCGTGGTGGTCGCCGTGACGGTTGCCGTCGCGGTGGTGCAGGTCGAGGTCTGGGTCTGGGCGTTGGCGCCCAGGGCGATGGCAGCGATGAACGCCGCGCTGAACTTCTTGATCAGGTTCATGGTGGTCTCCTTCTAGGTTGGACCGGTTTGATAGAGCGTCGGGTTTTTGGAGGGGTTAACCTTCATCAACCTTCTGGATATAGTATACACGAAATGTAGGATTTGTCAAGCCCTTTCATGCCTTTATTTTTGTAGTATTTACAAGGCTTTTTGGGTATAGAAAAACCGCAGGCATTGCTGCCTGCGGTTGGAATGGTTGGGGCTTTGTTTAGCCTCAACGCCACTGAGAAATGTTGACATCACCTGGAAACGCACAAACCAGCTGGTTGTGCTTGGGGTTTCCAGGAAGATTCAAAATCCCCTGAAATTTCCCCTCATCGCCGAGGTCTACACAAGGGATGCGCGGGCCGGAAGGGAAAACCCTTTGCTGCGGTTGCGGTGTTTGCACAACCACAACCCCTTGAGGTGCGGGTTGGGAGACGACCACTTGTTGGGGTTGCTCTTGGCACACCAGCACCTGGCGGGAGTTGACCCCTTGCCAAAAGCCATAACCGGCGCCTCCGGCGACGGCAATCTGCTGCCACCGGTCATCCCCCTGCCCTCGGTAGAGGTCAGCGGCCCTGCCAGCAAAGTAGCCGGCGAGTGCTCCGATCAGTCCTTCCCCTACACCGCTTGCGAGGCGGTCGAGAATGGGCTTATCGGCCACACGGCAATCCCCTTGCGGGAACTGAGGAACCATCACCTGCTGGACAGGCGGAGGTCCCCAGAGGCCTTGCCGATGTGGATGGTGCGGACGGGTTTGCCAGCCACCCCACCCCTGCTGCCCTTGGTCGACATAGAAGATGGAAGCTTGGTTGGTTTGGGTGTTGCGGCCATTCCATCCTGCCGTTTCCGGGGGGCAAGGGACTTCGACAGGGATGAATCCCGCACGTTGGCAGTAGTGCATGAAGCCTTGTGCGTTGGCGGGGTTGGAGAAGGTGGCGAAGATCGCCACCAGGAGGGAAAAGAAAATTTTGACCATGGAGGTCTCCTTGAAAGATTGTTGAAATCGAAGGACATTTTTCCTACTTATGTTCCAAGATTTTCGTCTTGAGACACGTCGCAGGGCTGGTATAAGTATACATGTTTTAGGGATTTTGTCAAGGGTTGGCTTGGGTGGGGTGGTGGCTGGGTGCCGTGCCACCACCCCGCCATTTTTCTCTACCATTTTTTATTTTTATTTGTGTTTCTTTTTTCTTTCTACTGGCTACTTACTACTACCCCCTCCTTTCCCACAGAAGAAATCCTTTTCCCTCTTGTATACTTATATACATGACCATTGTCTTTAATGATGAAGCATCAAAAACACTAGATGAAATTCGAAAAAGTGAAGAGGAGGAGCTTGTAAAACTTCTCTCTGATAAATATAACCTACCGTATATTGACCTGCGTGGTATTGCGCCTGAACCAGATGCAATGCAAATGATGAAAGAAGACGATGCGCGAGATGCTGGATGTGTGCCGTTTAAGATAGTTGGTCGCAAGTTATACATCGCAACCCTCTCCCCTCATAACAAAAAACTAGAAGAGGTCCTTTTGTCTCTTGAGGCTCGCGGGGAAGAACTATTACTCTTTTTGTGTTCTCACGCCTCACTTGATCACGTTCTTAATCGTTATGCAGATCTAAACCAAGGACAAAAAGTAGAGAGTGGGATGCTTGACCTCACTCCAGCAAAAATGAACGCACTCATGGAGAAGTTCTCAACGATTGCTGAGTTAAAGGCTGCATTTGATGAACTTGAGGCATCAAACGTTCTTTACAAAACTACACGTCTTATTGAAATGATAATTGCGGGATCGCTTAGATTCAAAGCAAGTGATATACACATTGAACCAGAGGAAGAACATGTACGTCTCAGGTATCGCTTAAATGGTAACCTTGAAGATGTTTCTTTTTTTGATTTTGATTCTCTCAAAAATATTACAAGCCGTCTGAAATTACTTGCTGGACTCAAACTCTCGCGAAGCTCAAGTGCGCAAGATGGACGTTTCAGTATCAACCTTGGTGAGGTTGAGGTTGAGGTACGTGTGTCAGTTATTCCAGGAAACTATGGAGAGAGTTTCGTGATGCGACTACTTGACCCACGAAATGCTGTAACAAACCTTGATAACATTTCATTTTCAAGACGTGTTCGTGAGGAGGTGGATAGAGCTCTTAGTCGTCCAAATGGAGTAATATTAACAACAGGCCCAACAGGATCAGGTAAAACAACAACCCTCTATGCTTTCATTCATGTAACCTATAACCCTGAGATAAAAATTATAACAATTGAGGACCCTATCGAATACCATCTTAATGGAATATCACAAACACAAGTTGATACAGAAAAAGGATATACATTCTTATCCGGTCTTCGTGCTGCACTTCGCCAAGACCCAGATGTAATAATGGTTGGAGAAATCCGTGACGAAGACACAGCAAAGGTTGCAATAAATGCGGCACAAACTGGTCACTTGGTATTCTCTACTCTTCACACCAATACAGCAGCTGGAACTATTCCACGACTGATTGATCTTGGAGTTAATGCAAACTCACTAGCTAACGCGCTATCGCTTGCCATAGCGCAACGTCTCGTACGCAAACTTTGCGAAAATTGTAAAGAAAAATATCCAGCATCAGAAAAAGAAGTTCGTATGATAACCAATATCTTAGGAGAAATGAAACTCTCTGGAAAAGAAGATTCAATGTTAGGGTTTATGCCTTCAACCTCATATGAGGTGTGGCGGCCAGTTGGGTGCGAAAACTGTGGAGGTTCTGGGTTTAAAGGGCGTGTTGGAATATTTGAAGCAATACGCATGGACAGTGCGATAGAAAAGACCCTCATAGCTAACCCAAGTGAGCGTGACATACGAGAAGCGGCAAAACCACAAGGAATCCCTACTCTTCGTGAAGATGGTATACTCAAGGTGTTACAAGGCGTCACATCATTTGATGAGATGAGTCATGTGATAGATCTTTTTGCTGATTAGTCTGGTCTTTCTTTTTTAAAACTTCTGCGCTTAAATTTATTTCGGTTGCAGAAAATTGAGAAATGAAAAAACCCATATATCTCTAGACAACCCCTTGGTGAAGAACGTTCCTCCGTAAGGATAGGCACAGTGACGACTAAGCGTACCAGACCGTCCTTCGACATAGAATGTGAGCGTAAAGCCCGATTGTTTAGAGATATATAGGTTCTGACAATGTATAACAGTTTGACTTATTAAATAATATGTTTTACTGTTTATATGAGCAATTATAGCATATATAAATAATTTGTCAAATCCTATTCTTACACCCTTCTTATGCCACATCCTGACCCTATAATTGAACTCGAGGAGACTAGACACTTGGACAGCACGCTACGGCCTGAGAATTTTTCGCATTATATTGGACAAGAAGTTATCAAAAAAAATTTACACATACTTTTAACTGCTGCAAAAGAACGCAACGCTCCACCAGAACACATACTTTTATACGGTCCACCAGGATTAGGCAAGACAACACTCGCGCATCTTATCGCAAAAGAACTAAATGCAAATCTGCGTCTTTCAAGCGGGCCTGCGATTATGAAAGTTGGCGACCTTGCTGCAATACTTACCAACCTTACTCCTGGAGATGTGCTCTTTATTGATGAGATACATAGACTAAACAAGATGATTGAGGAGGTTCTTTACCCTGCAATGGAATCTGGTAAGTTAGACATTGTAATTGGAAAAGGTCCGGCTGCTCGTACTATACAACTAGACCTTCCGCCTTTTACATTAATTGGCGCAACAACTCGTATATCGCTCTTATCATCCCCTCTTCGTTCGCGTTTTTCAGGAGGGGTATACCGCTTGCAATACTATAACGAAAAAGAAATTGCGACGATTGTAAAAAATAGCGCACAAATACTCGGAACAACACTTCCTGAAGATGCTGCGTATGAAATAGCTAAACGTTCACGCTTCACACCTCGTATAGCAAATTACTATCTTAAGCGTGCACGGGACTATGCTCAGGTACATAAAGCAATTATTGATAAAGAGGTTGTTGATATAGCGCTCTCTCTTCTTGAGATAGATGAGTTTGGTATTGGGGTTGCAGAGCGTATTGTGCTTGAAACACTTGTTAATACTTTTAATGGTGGCCCTGTTGGATTAAACACCTTAGCCGCAGCCACAGGTGAAGAAGAGGCGACGATTGCAGATGTTACTGAACCATACCTTTTACAAATAGGAATGATAGAGAGAACGCCAAGAGGTAGAAAGGCAACCGAAAAAGCTGTTACCTATTTCAAAAAATAACCAAGCAATTTCTTGTTATGCCAATACAGAAAAAAACTACACGAATACTTGGTGTTGATCCTGGTTTTGACAGGCTTGGTATAGCAATTATAGATAAAGACGGCACGCATGAAGTGCTTGTACACTCACGATGTATTACAACAAAAAAAACACTATCGTTCGGCGAAAGGCTATTACAACTAGGAAAAGAGTTTGAGTCTATTATTAAAGAATTCTCACCGGATGATCTTGCTATTGAGACTATTTTTATACACACCAATCAAAAAACAGTAATACATGTTGCTGAAGTGCGTGGGGTGTGTGTATATTTTGCTCAACTGCACGGACTTATGTTGTTTGAATATTCCCCTCTTCAGGTAAAAATGGCAATTACTGGATATGGACGCTCAACAAAAGAAGATATCGCTTCTATGTTGCCGAAGATAATGAAAACGTCGTTCCCAAAAGAAACTCTTGATGATGAACTAGATGCAATAGCGATAGCCCTTACCCACAGCTCTAATAAAAAAATGAGCATGTGGGGCTAATTTTATTAGTTTTTTGAGTAAAATCATCGTATCTCAAACATTCTTTTGTTTTGTCCACATGTACAATTTCAGCCTCCCCTTGCAATCAAGAGAATAAGGTGGTATCTTTTCTTACATCAAACTAATGACAATATGCTAATAGAAGAAGAAGTAAAAAGTGAAGGAGATATAAACCCTGACGCTCTCGCGGCGGTTTTTGAAGATGATGTTCTGGTTGAAGATGAGGTAACCATTATTACAAACGAAGAGGATGATGAAGGTGATGAAATTGACATTGCGTTTCTTGCAAATGATGAAGGGTACTGGTAGGAATACTAGAAGCTAGGGGTAGATTGTTAAGAATAAGGAAATACAAAGAGCGACACCGTAGGTGTCGCTCTTTGTATTTCTATTGTTCTCAAAAATAACCCTACCTAGCTGATCTAAAGTTTTAACCAACTACGATTTTTGCGAATCTTTTTTTGCCGATACGGAGAATGGTGTTTGAGACAAGGGTTTTGGTATCAGTAATAAGATCACCTTCTACTTCACCGACAGCGCCATCTTCTACAAGTCTCTTCCAGTCTGTTTTTGAGGCTACTATTTGATTCTTTACAAGAATATCACCAAGTTGTTCGTCTTTTGTGGCTAGGATTTCTGGGATATTTTCTGGAACCCCTCCTTTTGAAAAAGTCTCCACCCATTCATTCTTTGCAAGAGTAGCGTCTTTCTCTGTGTGATACATGGTAACAAGAGTGGAAGCTAGTTCCATTTTTATGTCTTTTGGATTTTCTCCGCTTGTAAGACGCTGTTCAATTTTTTGAATATCTTCAAGCGAAACGTCTGTACAAAGAAGAAAATATTTAATAATTAATGTATCGTGTAGTGCCATCACTTTACCAAACATATCAAATGGAGGATCAACAATTGAGATGATGTTGCCCCATGAAGTAGACATCTTTCTCCCATCTGTTCCTTCAAGCATTGAAAACGTTAGTACATGTTGCTTAGGCATACCAAAATGTTCCTGCATAATGCGCCCGGCTTTTAGATTGAAAAGCTGGTCAAAACCACCAATTTCTACATCCGCTTTTACAGCAACTGAATCATATCCTTGCATAATCGGATACAGAAACTCACGAAGCGATATTTCTACACCATTCTCATAACGATCCTTAAAATTACGACGGGCGAGCATTTGTTGCACAGAAAAACACTCAGATAGTGTAGCAACATCAGAGAATGTTAGTTTAGAGAGCCAGTCGTTGTTGTAAACAAATTCTGTTTTTGAAATATCTAGAATTTTTGATATTTGGCTTTTATAGTCTTTTAGGTTTTCGTCTATTTGTGCCTTGGTTAGCATTGGACGTTTTTCGTTTTTATCAGAAGCATCACCAATTTGAGCAGTAAAGTCTCCAACAATAAGAACAACTTGATGTCCAAGTTTTTGAAACTCACGTAGTTTACGAAGTGGAACAGCTCGCCCAATATGAATCTTACCCCCTGTTGGGTCAATGCCAAGTTTTATACGAAGCTGACGCCCTGAAAGAAGGTCTTTTTTTAATTCTTCTTTTACAAGAATATCTTCTACTCCACGTGTAAGGAGTTCATCTATTTTTATTTCATCGGTTATAACTTTATCCATATATCTATACTATCACATGTGCCTTTTTTGAGTAAGATTGTGGTAGTATTTAATTATGTCAGCAGAAAAAGGCTCTACTTCGCCTTCCCACACAACAAAACATAAAACAGTGCATCATAGAAGAAAAAAACATACCAAAATTTTTTGGGAGTTTGTTTTTATTATACTTGCACTTTCAATTAGTGTTGTTGCATTTGGTATCTTTTGGGTTGCATCACTTGAATTACCAGACTTTAATAATTTTGAAAATAGAACAATAGCCAATTCGACGAAAATATATGATCGCACAGGAAAGGTTCTGCTTTATAATATCCACGACAACATAAAACGTACAGAAGTTCCTCTCTCTGAGATAAGTCCATACATAAGACAGGCTACTGTTTCAATAGAAGACGCACATTTTTATGAACATCATGGTTTTAGACCTACCTCATTTATTCGTGCCCTTCTTGCGAACATTGTATCTGGTGGTTTTTCTCAAGGTGGTTCAACAATTAATCAGCAAGTTGTAAAAAACGCCCTGCTTACTAGAGAAAAAACAATTTCTCGTAAACTAAAAGAAATTGTTATTTCAATAAAATTAGACCGCGAATTACCAAAGGATACGATATTGCAAATCTATCTAAACGAGAGCCCGTATGGTGGGACTATTTATGGGGTGGAAGAAGCATCTCTTTCATATTTTAATAAACGTGCAAAAGACGTGACTTTGGCAGAAGCTGCATATCTTGCTGCACTTCCCCAGTCCCCGACACGATATTCACCATTTGGAAAAAATAGAGATGGTTTAGAAAAAAGAAAAAATCTTGTGCTTCAAAAAATGTTTGAGCTCGGATATATTACAGAGGAGCAGAAAATTGCGGCTATTAACGACTATACTATTTTTGATAAAAGTGAAGCCAATAGTGGAAAAGCTCTTCACTTTGTAATGTATGTCAGGGAGTACTTAGAAAATAAGTATGGGGAAGATGTTGTTGAAAACGGAGGATTAAAAGTAATAACAACACTTGATTATGGAATACAAAAACCAATTGAAGAGATTGTAAAAAATGGAGCATTTGAAAATGAAAAGAAGTTTAAAGCATCAAATGCAGCGCTTGTTGCAATAGACCCACGAAATGGTCAGATACTCTCTATGGTGGGGTCACGTGATTTTTTCGATACAACTATTCCTGGGCAGTTTAATATTGCGACTGCACTACGTCAGCCTGGGTCTTCTTTTAAGCCTATTGTGTATGCTGCCGCTTTTACACTTGGATACACCCCAGAAACTGTTCTCTTTGATGTAGAGACGCAATTTAGCACACTTTGTGATGCGTATGGTAAACCAAATACGGGTACAGATGACTCTATGTGTTATATGCCTGGGAATTATGATGATAAATTTAGAGGTCCTATATCATTACGCGATGCTCTTGCACAATCTCTTAACATTCCAGCTGTTAAACTACTCTATTTAACAGGTTTAAATAATGCTGTTTCTCTTGCTAAACAGATGGGTCTCTCTACAATTAAAGATGCAAGTCGTTATGGGCTATCTCTTGTTCTTGGTGGTGGAGAAATTACTCTACTTGAACTAACAAATGCTTACGGAGTGTTTGCAAATAACGGGGTTTACTCAAAACCGCAAGCTATACTTGAAGTTCGTGATAATGATGGAACCCTTCTTGAAAAGTTTACACCAGATCAAAAAGAAGTTCTTGACACTAACGTAACCGCTCTTATATCTAGTATTCTTTCCGATAATGACGCTCGCACCCCATCATACGGATCAAACTCTGCTTTATATTTCGGTGATCGACCTGTTGCAGTAAAAACAGGGACAACGAATGATTACAGAGATCTTTGGGTTGTTGGCTACACTCCGTCGATTGCTCTTGGTATGTGGTCTGGAAACAATGATAACACTCCGATTGATAAACGTGTTGCAGGGTTTGTCCTTGCTCCTGTATGGAACAAAGCGTTCAAAGCTGCATTAGGAACCTCTTCTATTGAATACTTTCCAGAGCCTCTTCCTAACACATCTTCTAAACCAATCCTTAAAGGTGTTTACTGTGAAAACGGGCAAATACGAACAATACTTAACTCAGTTATAAAAAATAATCCTGATGGCCCATATCCATCTAATCCAAGAAATGACTCTCAATATGATTTGTGGGAAACTGGTATACAGAACTACCTTGCTAAAAATCCAACATCATGTGGTTCAGCTCAAGTAGAATCTTCTACTCCTTCTGTTGAAATACCAACAACGGTTGTTCAATAGGCTATATTTTATTAGTATAACCTTTTTCTATAAGGATATTTTGTATATTTTTTTGTACAAGAATATTCCTTAGAACTGAAGAAACATTAAAAGAAACATTCTTCTCTTTAATTGTAATTTCATTTTCTTGTAAAGATATACCTATTGTTGTTTGTATATGAGTAAGTAAGTCTTTTTTTTCTTGTTGATTATTTTTTATTTGAGTGCTGTATTTTGCAAAAAGAGATGTGTCCATGATTATCTATTAAGAGGCATAAGGAGGTATGTGAAGCTAATGTCTTCTTTACTTGTTATAAACATAGGTCTATTTGGTGTACTAAACTTACACACCAATGTCTCCCCTTGTATATGAGATAAAGCATCAAGAAAGTATTTGTTGTTATATGTTACCTGAACATCATCACCTGTTTTCTTTGTATCTATTGTATGAGTTACTTGTCCAACAGACTCATTTTTACTATGAAGAGTTAGCTTATTTTCTGTAAAAACACACTCTACCTTAGAATACGTTTCATTAAAAAAGGTTGTTAACGTGAGAGCTTTTTGTAATGCATTTTTTGGTACCGATACCTCAGTTGTAAACTCTTTAGGAAAAAGTTGTTGGTAATCTGGAAAATTACCTAATATTGTATGTATAGATAATGTTAAGTGTTCTGAGGTAAATGAAAAAATACCTTCATATTTTGAAAGAGTAATATCACCTTCTTCTTCGTTTAAAATTTGTAAAATATCTGTAATATGTTTTTGTGGTAAAAGTACAGAACACTCAATATTATTTATATTAGGGATTGTTTTTTCTGCTAGTCGATATGAGTCTGTGGCTACCGCGTAAAGATTTTTATCTTTTGAGAATAGAAAAACCGAAGCGATCTCTGGTTTAATCTCTGTTGTTGCTGCACAAAAGTGCACTTCACGTAATAATGAGTTAACTTGATTCTTATCTAGAACCCCAACCACATCACCTTGTTGTGGTAATGTTGGAAAATCTTCATAGGTGGTTGTTTTTATTTCAATTACTCCTTGTGGGTTGGTTATAGTAAACACCCCTTCTATTACTTCACATGCAAGAGTTACATCGAGTGTTTGAAAAGTTGAAAGTATTCTTAGCAGTGTTTCACCTTGTATAAGACAAACTCCATTTGATATACCTTTTACAGCTATACTTTTTTCACAAAATATTTCTAGATTTGTTGCTCGTATTGTTAGGAGATGTTCATCTAATTGTAGATGTATATCTTGAAGGTAGTTTTTTGACTGCACTTTACTACGTGCTTTTGCTACTTGTTGAATACTTTTTATAAACATTTCTCCTTTGCATTCAAATTTCATACTCAGTAGTATATATAAAATATAATACTAAGTATAGAGCAGTGGATACTGTGAAAAACTTAAAAATCCTTTATTTATAAAACCTTTTATAAGTTTTTCTTTTTTTAAGAAGTCTATTTACTACACCACATTGTTGATAACTTTACGATTGTTATAAGTATGTATGGATAAGTAGTAACTTAATCCCAAAGATATTATGGTTATATCCACAGACTTTTCCACATAACCATGAATCTATGCAAGCATGGCGCGAATATCTTCTATCTCCCTAGATAATTGTGGATTATCTTTAAGAAGACCTTTAATTTTTTCATATGAATGGATAACAGTTGTGTGATCGCGTCCACCTAATCTATCGCCAATCATTGGGTAAGAAATGTCAAAATCCTCTCGTAAAATATACATAACAATCTGACGTGGTTTTACAACATCCTTACGACGGGTTTTGTTATAAATATATACATCAGGGATATGATAGTAATCAGAAATTATCTTAACTATTTCTGGTATAGATATATTTTTTTTAACTTTTACACTATTTTTTAGAATGTTTTTTACGTCTGCAAGTGTTATCGCTTGATTTTTTATTTGAATGTGACCAAACACTGAAGTCATAACACCTTCCAATTCTCTAATATTTCCTTGTATTGTATCAGCAATATACTGAAGTACTTCAAAAGGAACTTTCTCACTATAATCTTTTGTTTTTGATTGTAATATAGCAAGACGAGACTCTACAGAAGGAATATTAACATCAACAATCATTCCGTGGTTAAAACGTGAACGCAGTCTATCTTCAAGTCCAACAATAAGATTAGGGTGTTTATCTGATGAAAAAATAATTTGCTTGTTCATTTCATAGAGAGCGTTAAAGAGATGAAAAAGTTCATCTTGTGTACGCTCTTTACCATTAATGAATTGAATATCATCCATAATGAAAACATCAAACTTGCGATACTTTTCCTTAAAGCTATTAATTTTATTTAGATTTGTTGCGCTTACATAATCCATATAGAATTTTTCAAGGGATGTGTAAAAAACTTTTCTTTCAGGATATTTTTTCTTAACAGTATTTCCAATTGCTTGCATTAAATGTGTCTTACCAAGACCTGTATTACCATAAACAAAAAGCGGGTTATATACAATTCCTAACCCATTGATAACCGCTTGAGAGCAAGCATATGCAACTTCATTAAAAGAACCTACAATAAAAGTATCAAATGTATAACGTGGATTAAGTCCATCATCTTTATTAATATAAAGATCTGCAAGGGGGAGAGGTTGTCCAGTTATTGCAATATGCTGAGCTTTTTTTTGAAGATTTTCTGGTTTTACAACCGAGAAAACAACCGAGCGGACACCTTCATGAATAGTTCGCAGTATACGTAAAATAAACTTATGATATTTCTGGTTCAACCAATCCTTAACAAACTCATTTGGGACTCCTATTGTTACTTCTCCATCTTTGTAATCAACAATCCGAGTATTTTTGAACCAAGTATTGAAATTAACACGAGAAAGTTCTAATTCTATTTGGGATAAAGCACTATTCCAGAGTTGTTGATAGTCCATACGATATGTAGTATACACGTGCCACAACCTGAAGCAACTTGACGAAACTAAAATAAAAGACAGTGATTGATTTCTCTTTATTTTTGATGTAGAATGCAGAGCATGTCTATAACATATAATCCAAAAAGAAAGAAAAGAAGCACAACACACGGATTTCTCGTTCGTATGGCTACAAAAGGAGGACGAAAAACACTTGCTCGCCGCAGAAGTATGGGGCGTAAGAAGCTTTCTGTTTAAGTTTCTTTATTTGTATGCTTCCTCGTAAAAAGAGGTTAACAAAAAGTGATTTTGAAGGCAAAAGACCTCAGGTAGTATATAGAGGAACACTTTTTGATGTTGGGTCACTATCAAACGGTAAACAATCCTTTGCTTGTGTTATTTCAAAAAAAACACTTAAAAAAGCAACTGAACGTAACCGAGTCAGAAGACAAATCTATTCCCTTTTATCGAAAATATCAATAACAAAACAAAATAGCTATATTATTTATCCTAAAAAAGAAATAAGTAATACCCCCTACTCAGCAATATCCGAGGAAATTCTTAAAGTATTTGCTACACTATAATAATATGTTTCATACATTCTTTTACGAACCACTTTATAATCTCCTTGTTGTTGTTCTTACTATAACCCCACTTCATGATATTGGAACAGCTATTGTTATAGTTACATGTATTGTAAAGCTTATTCTACTTCCGTTAAATCTCTCAGCTCTTCGGTCTCAATATATAATGAAAAAAATAGAAGGAGAGTTAAAAGAGCTGAAAGAAAAAAATAAAAAAGATCCTCAAGCTGCATCTCGTCAAATGATGGAGGTCTATAAACGAGAAAAAATAAACCCATTTGCCAGTCTCTTTGTTGTTATAATTCAAATACCAATATTTTTCGCACTCTACTTCGTTTTTTCAAAAGGATTACAGGCAGACCCTTCTTCTCTCTACTCGTTCATTACTTTCCCAGAAAAACTTCACCTACAAGCGTTCGGTCTTTTTGATGTAACTCAAAAAAATATAGTTGTCGCTATTCTTGCAGGAATTTCTTCGTACTTCCTTGCACGTCGACAAACAGCAACAATGACAAGCACAAAACCATCCCACGAAGAGACGTTTCAAGATCATTTTATGAAGTCTATGAAAATACAGTTACTGTATGTTCTTCCTGTTATTGTTGCAGTATCAGGAGCAATTCTTCCATCAGCTCTTGCTCTCTACTGGCTTGTAAGCAACATAATTGGGTATGCACAAGATGTATACATGAAAAACAAACTCTCACATCTTAATGTGATATAGAACTGGTTATAAACTGTTAAGACACGCAACTAATTCACACGCATACGACTTCACGACACACATATTGAACTGACCATCCCCTGGGTTGATAGGACAAGCCCATTTAGGAATAGATGAAGGAAAACCAGATGCTTGGTTACAATCGACGCTAGGAGAGTTAGGAACTGTTCCATTCGCACAGCAGTTGTATGATGCAAATAGTCCTGCATTAGCAGGCACCCCACCATAGGTTTGTCTGACTGAGGCACTGTTTGATTTTTCACGAATAAGAGCAACCCCACGACGAATGCTTGTTGTTGGATCAAGGGAAGTTGCATCGCACGGTGTTTGTTGATTGATCTGCATAAGACCGCAATCATACGTTCCGTTTGGATTTCTGTTTTGTGCCAACGGATTAGCTCGAGACTCTTTACACATAATAACCGTCGTTATTCTAGGGTCTATATTAGAAGCGCGTGACTCTGCTTCTATAATACTTGCATACCGTGAGTACTGACACCCGGACAGCACAGTACAACTAACACCTGCACAGACATTACCTGAGGCAACCTGAGATGCAACAGAGGCTGGCGATACACACGACCGTGATGCAGGATTCGCATTTGATGGGTTTCCAACCCCTGATACAGGCGTAAGACTAGAATTTGCAGGTGTCACACCCCTTGACGATGCAAGTTCTTGCAGGCCTATATCATTAAGTAACAACCCCCTATTAACCGTATAAATAAGTAAAAACAATATCATTACCCCAAGTAACCCAAGAGATCCCCTCTTCCACTCCTCATTACGCTTACGTATACCAGCCT
>JAIXVU010000012.1 GCA_027482685.1 bacterium | reverse complement strand
CTATACACTACTTGCCGTATCTCGTGATACTTCAAGTAACATAGCTACATCTAGTCCAATTACTGTAACCATAGCTAATACGACAGGGACGACGACACCTCCGGTGGTGAGTACAAGTATACGTAACTTAATCTCAAACGGCTCATTTGAGCAAAGAAATACTGATGGCTCTGTAAAGGATTGGTTCCAAGGCGGATTCGGGACAAATAATGCAGTCTTTAGTTATACTGCAACAACATCTGACGCTGCCTCAATTGCTGAGATAAATATTACATCATACACCGACGGAGATGCGAAGTGGTTCTTTAAGGATGTTCTTGTTGCTCCAGGTATTGCATACGACTACTCAATGTATTACAAGTCTAATACAGCTATACCAGTAACTGTACGTTATACGATGACTAACGGCTCGTTCGTTTATGTTGACTTGCCGATAGCATCTGCTGCGACCATATGGACAGAGTATAAGGCAATAATTACACCGCCAGTTGATGCAGTCTCTCTTACTGTCTTCCATAGATTAGCCTCTGTAGGAACTCTACAATTAGATAGTTATTCACTCGGTATTCGTCCAGGTAATCCAGATGCAAATGCTTTCAATCAAGGAATGATTTCGTTTACTCTAGATGACGGATGGTTGTCACAGTACACAAACGCACTACCGATCTTAAACACTGCTAATATTAAAGCGTCATTTGGTATAATCTCTCAAGAGACTATTCAAGCCGCAATGACAAATAGAGTAAGCAATCCTTCACTTGAGATAACATCTGGAACATCAACTCCTACAGACTGGTTATTTGGAACATATGGTACCAACAATGCTGTTGCCACATTTCCAGTAGTAGGATATGAAGGAACAAATGCTGCTAAGATTGATATTACCTCATACACCGACGGAGATGCGAAGTGGTTCTTTAAGGATACTGATATTCTTGCGGGCGAAAGTTATCGATATACTTCATATTACTTAAGTGATGCGACAACAACACTTCTTATGCGTTATACGATGAAAGATGGCAGTATTCAGTATGCGGAGTTAGGGACTGTTGCTCCAGCTGCTGTATGGACTTTGTATGACAGAATTATTACAATGCCTGCGAATACAAAATCAGTAACAGTGTTCCACTATATTAGTTCTGTCGGCTCTCTTACTATAGATAACGCTAGTCTTGTACGACTAGAAACTGAGCCAAAAATTACTCCATCTATGGTGCTTACACTCCAGGCTGCAGGACATGAGATATCATCTCATACTCGTACACACCCATCACTTTCAACTATTGCAACATCAACGATGATAGACGAGATTGCTAACTCAAGATCAGACCTACTAGGTATTGGAGCTATTCCCGTGAGTACACTTATCTATCCATTTGGAGATTATTCAGATAGTGTTATTCAAGAATTAAAGAATGCTGGATACGTTGGGGCACGTAGTGTGGACCGTGGTTATAACCTAAAAACAACTGATAAGTATGCTCTTAAGATTCAGCAAGTTGAAGTTACAACCACTCCCGCAGAAATTAATTCATGGATAGATAAAGCAATTGCTGATAGAACGTGGCTTATTCTTATGTATCATCAGATAGATAATAACGGAGCAACTCTTTCTAACACACCAGTTAACTTCCAAGCGGCAGTTAACTATGTAACATCACGATCTCTCATACCAGTAACATTACAGCAGGGTATAGCTCAGATGAATCCATAGCATATCTAGTCTCTCTTTTACTTCAATGCGTTTGTGAGAGGAATGTGATACGATTCTAGTATGTGGAGATATACGTCAGTTCGTAGGGTTATTGTTTTAGTGATAAGTCTCAGTATAACTCTTACTATACTTACCCTTACATCATTATTCCTTAGTACTAGAAATTCTTTTGAAGAAAATATTAGCTTGACGGCAACACGAGTCGTCTGCTCTTTGGGGAAACCTTTAGTTACTTTGTCATGGCAAAATGCAACCGGTACAACAATTTCCCTTCAGCGTAGAATGACTACATTTGAAAAAGCAAATGACCTAAAAGGAGTTATTCTTTCAAATAGCTCATCAACACTTTATACGGATGCGGCGTTTGATGATAGCTATGCGCAAGGAATATATTACTATCGTGCAATAATTCTTAAGAAAGAAATACCAGTAGCTTTTTCTGAGGTAATCTCAGTTGCCATTCCGCTTTGTACTCTTAAACGAGTAGATGTTGATATGGCTATAACAGCAACAAGTGTTGATAGGGTTCCTAGTAAGAATACCCCCATACGTCCTACAACAACATCTGAGCCAAAAGCTCCACCTCTACCCGCGAAAGCGAGCACGTCTCTTGTCGTTATAAAATCATCTTCGTCGCCACCTGTTGTGCAAAGTAGTACAGCCATACAAGCACATACAGCGTTTCCTTCATGGATGAAATGGGGTGCATATGTTGGATGGCAACCAAATAACATGAGCGCTTTTGAAAGTCTTGTAGGCAAGGCACCACAACTCGAAGCAGTGTTTTCTCATTGGGGGAATGATGATTTTCCAACTATATACAATGAACGTGTAAGAGATAAAGGGCGTACACTTGTCATTTTCTGGGAAGCGGTAGATTATACACGCCCTTACTTTAATCAACCCGAATATTCTTTTGACTCTGTTATAAATGGCTCGCTTGATGCTTATTTTATTCGTTATGCAAAAGATGCAAAACAATACAGTGGAGAGATTATTCTCATACCATACTCTGAGTTCAATGGTGATTGGTATCCATGGGCTATAACAATAGGGGATAACACGCCAGAGAAGTTTAGGGCTGCATGGGTACATATTCATACAATTTTTAAGCAGACTGGTGCAACTAATGTTAAGTTCGGCTGGGCTCCTAACGGGACATCAGTACCAGATACTTCTGAAAATAATTTTGAACTTTATTATCCTGGATCACAATATGTTGATGTCGTTGGAGTTGATATCTTTAATTTTAATAATGATTGGATGAGTTTTGATCAGATGGGAAGAGATACGTTACTTAAGATGCGAAAGTATGGTAAGCCAACGTATGTCTTTTCATTAGGGGCAGCCGAGAATAGTAAAAAAGCAAGTTGGATAACAGAGACATTCACGAAAACGCTATATCAATATCCTGAAATTAAGGGATGGATTTGGTTTAATGAAAACAAAGAAGAAGATTGGAGAGTAAACTCAAGCCAAGCGAGCTTAGAGGCTTTTAAGAAAATGCTTCCATAACATAGAGCTAATAAAAAACGCGTTGACTGAAGACTAAGCTCTTACACTTGTATGATTTGTTGCGTTTATGGTTGGAAAATAACTTGAGGAAGTACTGTAATTGTTTTTACTTCAGTAAACTCTTTTGCTGTTTTTTCAAGTTGCAGACGAAGTATGTTGCGTTCACATTCTGTTCCACGAGTTTTGTTGAAAGGGTCATCGATAGTGAGCGCGAGAACTCCTTTGTCTAGATTAATCTTCTGTAACTTTACTCCTTGTAATGGGTAGAGGTTACGAAGACCAGAAAAAGCTTCTTGTTCAGTGGCTTGAGAATTTAGGAGAAGTGTAAGTGCATCTT
Organism: bacterium; assembly: GCA_027482685.1. Lineage (GTDB taxonomy): Bacteria > Patescibacteriota > Minisyncoccia > Phycocordibacterales > UBA5272 > UBA11704. The sequence continues at coordinate 18,426 of JAIXVU010000012.1, read as the reverse complement.
GTAGAGGGGTTTGTGTAACAGGAATACTTCGCACAACAGGTATGAGACCTTTTGTACCACATAGTAATTTACCGTCCTTGTCTTTATCTAACGACTCATTATAGTAGTAAAGCTTTATATTTTTCATCTGACGATTAAACTTTACTGTACCTTGTATACTATCATCAAACTGAGGTTCACCACTTGGGTTATCTTTTCTTAGTGTAAGAGTTCCGGTTGCTGTTATCGGTTGTGTAAATGTTAGTGTTGCAGTAAACGGTACAAATTCCTCAGTCATCCACTCGGTAGTTGCTTGGGCAGGTGTTGTGGCTAGTACTTTACCTGTACTGTCACGTAGTTCAATAGGGAATGATCCTTCGAAGAACCAGTATCCACGAGCTTTTCCTGATATGGTTACTCCGCTTTCTATGAGATCGTTCTCTTTGATTGATTCTAGGGTGATGAGGTTTGGTTTCTCTATTAGTTTGCTGGTAGCTACAACCACCTCTGTAGTTGTGCTCATCTTCTGCGACTCATTTATAAAAGTCCTTCTATCCGGTGTTTTGCATTGTTCTGGATATGTTTCAAGTATAGGGAATCCAGCATCAATACATTCTGTGAATGTTGTTATATTTTTGTAAGAAGCTTCTTTATTGCTAAAGTAGCTATAGAATGAGACCGCAAAAACCACGAAGATTACATACGGAGCTATTTTCTTTATTGACATATATCATAGTGTAACAGGTATTACATAAATAAAATACTTTGATAACTGAGGGAGTTAGCTAAAGATGATACAGGAAAAGGAAATACCACTACCTTCACGAGGTAGTGGTGCCTAAAAAGTATAATAAAAAAAGCGCCATGCAGTGGTTGCATGGTCGCGGGGTCTGGGTGGTGAGTTGTTAGGGTCGTGCAGATGGATAAGAATCGAATGGCTTGTAGGCTCTATTTGTTGTGTCGAGAACTTGTCGCGATCTCAATCTGAAATCATCGACACGAGAAGGTTCTCCTTGTTGCGCATCTTGAGCGACCGGTGCCTGCTCGCCAACATCGGCAGGGGAAGTATCGGCTACGGGCTTCACCTCGGAATGATTCGGTTGTGTCGTCATTGATTTCCTCTCAATTGGTTTAGGAGCATTCTCTCTAGCATGTAACTGCTTCAAGAGGTGGACTTTGAATTATACTACAAAAATACCCCTTTGTCAAAATCTATGAATGATGATTGGCGTGAGAACCATGCCATGTTTATGGTTGAAATAACGTGTCAGGTTTGATAACAACAGATGTTACTTCTTTAAATTGTTTAGCTGTTGCTTCTAATTGAGCACGAAGGATTGAGGAACGACATGCACCACCAGAGGATTTGTTATACGGGTCCTCTAATGTGAGAGTGAGCACGCCGTTATCAGCAAGAGAAATAGTCTTAAATGATAGCCCATTAAGCGGATACTCTGTTGTTAGTCCACGAGTCTTTTCTTCATTTGTAATAGCACCTTGTATGAATAACATAAGTGTGTCCGTAAGAGGGGTGCTAGTAAGTGGTATTGTGCGTGTTGCTGAAACTAACCCATTTGCGCTACACATGATATTGCCATCTTTATCTGTATCAAGAGCGCTACTGTATAGATATACATTTGTGGTTATATTTTTCGGCGAGGGCTCTTTGCTTGTATTATAGCTATATAACGCAACAACAAAAACTACGAGTATCATTAATAGGGCTAGTTTCTTTGCGGACATATACTATGGGTAAAAGTTATCGCGTGAATGTAAATGAGTTAACGACAGATAAGGTTTGTGCATAGTGTGCTTCAAGTTCTGGATCGGACGTTTTTGTAGTCATTGTCTCATCTCTATATATTGACCCCGCTAGTATACGTTCCATAACGTAACATGTGTTACCACGTATCGTACGGTAACTTTGACCTCGTAGATACTTCATCATGCCTGCATCTTCAAAATCAAAACGTTTCCATGTGGTGCCATTTATTGTTACATTTGTTACTTTTTGATCTACATAACCAGCATCTTTTACATAGCAATTCTTGGTATCTTTTGTTACAGAGATACGAACTTGTGTAGTGAAGAATAATGGATATTTTTTGTTATTAGGGACGTCGTTATTTTCTTCATGAATGGTAAAGGCTATCACTGGAGTTCCTTGATATGGTGCTACAGCGTTAACTCGCCACGCATTGCCTACATTATAAAAAAGTCTAAAGTTAGAATCTGAGGTGGCGGTTTTTGGATATTTCACAGAGAATCCATAGACTGCATTTGAGTTAGTGTTATAACCAGCATATGAGGTTTTACTTGGCACGCTAGGTTTGGTACCAGTACTTTCACTTGGTGTAGGGTTATTTTGTGGCGGAGTTATTGTTGTTGGTGTAGAGGTTGAAGTTGGTGTGACTACCTGTGAGACATTGCCAAAGCGATACCAAATGATACTCCCAATAATGATTACAATTAACACTGCAATTACATAGGTTTTTTTCATATAGGTTTGTATATACAGTATACGCTTCTTGTACCTCTAAGCAAGCAATTGCACAAGACCGATTAGAGGCTGGTAGTCAAAGATATCTTTTTGAAGAATGTTTGGTTATACTTGATTAACATGATAACACCTTCGCCATATCATGCTTATCTTAGAAAGGGTTGGATTCTGTTACTTTCAATAGTACTTGGAGTACCACTTAGTTCTTGGGCTCTTCATACGACATTTAGTGATATGTTTATCTCATCGTTTTTCTTTTTTAAGATACTAGGACAATTTTGTGGAATTGTTGGTGCACAGTTATTTGCGTTCTCACTTATTCTTTCAGGGAGATTTAGGTTTATAGAGCAATTTTTTGGTGGACTAGATACGATGTACAGATTACACCATAAAATTGGATTATATGCGCTTTTCTTTTTGTGTGTTCACCCCGTCATGCTTGCTCTTAGATATGTGCAGGACTCATGGAAAGAAGTTTTTGCGTTTCTGTCCCCGGTAGGGAATACCGTGCCTATACTTTTTGGAATGGGGGCGTTACTTATGATGGCGGTATTAATTGCAGTGACAATGTATGGAAGTATATTCAAGTATCCTGTACTTAGAACTTTTCACAAATTTTTAGGAGCTGCATTCTTCTTGGGAACCATTCACATATTTTTGATTCCTAGTTCTCTTAGTGACGATATTGTTCTTAAGGTAAGTGTTCTTGCTACTGCAATAGTTGGATTGCTTGTCTTTACGTACAAAACACTTCTTGGAGAATGGTTGATTCCACGTTATGACTATATTGTTACAGATATCAAAAATCTTCCTTCAACTATCACCGAGATAACACTCAAGCCAGTTACCAAAAAACTTCTACACCTTCCTGGACAGTTTTCAATCCTTTCGTTTCCAAATACCAAGAGTTTTCTTATAACTAATGAAGAGCATCCTTTTTCATTTACATCATCTGGGCGTGATGGCATCATTAGATATTCTATCAAATCCTTAGGAGATTATACCTCTCTTATTTCGCACATAAGTTTGGGTGATCATGCGCGCATAGAGGGACCATTTGGTGAGTTTTCATATGTGTATGGTAAAGAAAAACAAGTGTGGGTAGCTGGCGGTGTTGGGGTTACACCGTTTGTGTCTATGGTGACATATCTTATGCAAGAAGAGAGCCTCCGACATGAGATAGATTTTTACTACTCTGTAAAAACAGAAGCTGATGCCGCATACAGAGAACTCTTTGAAGACTGTACTCGTAAATTTTCTAATTTTAAATTTCATCTTATACCAAGTGATACTAAGGGATATATAAGTGGCGAGCTTCTCCATAATGAGATAAGCAATATCCTTGAGCGAGATATCTATGTGTGTGGTCCTCCTATGATGATGGATGCAATGACAAAGCAACTAGGTATGGTTGGGGTTAAGCGCAACAATATACACACAGAAAAGTTTGCATTACTTAGATAATGCTAAGAATGATAATGAGTATATGAAAACCGCATGGTCTATCCATGCGGTTTTCATGATTCTATATATAAAAGCTTTATTATATAGTTGTGGTATTGGAGACAGGTGTTGGTGCTTCACCGGTGTCAACCTTACAATTTTTTTCTGCAGTACGGAAGTTTGACCATGCTGTTTTATTAGCAGTGTCATATGCACGTCGTGCAGCATTTTGGTTTTCTCTAAACTTTTTCCATACAGCGGCGCGAGCTGCAATTCTGTCAGTACGAGACTCTATTAACCACGCAGTACGTAATGCATCTTTTCGTGTATTAATTGCACTAATAGTTGCGGTTGAAAAAGCTGTTTGACTCGCCATAAGGGCATTTTCACGGGCATCAACTGCTGTTACAATACATTGACCCTTAGGAGCCCATGGTTCGGTTGTTGTTGCGCGTACCGGAGTAGTACGTTGTTCTGATCGCATCTCGGCACGAATCGGTGTAATGCCGATCTGTGCAAATGCGATAACAGGAGATAGTATGGCGACGGTAATCAATATTTTTTTTAGCATAGTGGGTAAGATGTTATGTTTACTAAAGTGGTCTAACTAATGTGCAAGCATAGATTGCTTTGCTCAGTACAGTATACTGTTATTTTCAAAAACTAGTAAAGGGAAAATTACCACCATACAAATTATTCTACGTGTATATGTGTAGTATGTACTGTGTTATTTTGCGCGTATGCGGAAGCTTCCATTTTTAGGGTTGATTGTTATGGTGAAGTCATCAAGTAGTCCTTGTGGCAGAGTAACGAAATTTTTCTCTATGAGCTCATCTACAGTTTTTGGAAATTTTTTGTATTTTGCATGATATGCAAGAATTCCCTTTTTTAAGATCTGCACAGTTGTGTCGTTGGCCAGTCCACGTTCGGCAAGTTTTTTGAGAGTTTCATTATCTGTGGTATTAGAAATGACACGGACAAGATCACGAGATACTTTGTAGCTGTTGATTACTTTTTCGGTTATAGATGAGTAGACAAGGAATACACCCGGTGGAGAATCTTCTTTTGTAGTTGCTAGGTACAGATATCTTTTAGCTGGTTCTTCTTTTTTGGTAAAGAAGTAATATTGTGTCCCTAAGTAAAACGGAATTTTCCAGCTTGGGGATGATTCTTGTAATTGGGGCTTACTTATCATTGCAATAGAATCTAACATGGGTACGTCTTTTGGTTTTGGTACTGCTAAGATATTGAAAAGATAGGGGTATTCGAAGTTGCTATCAAGAGCAGAGATATTTCGTAAGTATCCTAAGTAGTATAGGTCTTTTCCATCCCATGTAATAAAATCTTGTATCGAGCGTACCCAATAATAATCCGCAAGAACGTTAGTGAACCCGAACGTAACGTAGGGGAGTATTTCTGGTGGCAAAAGGATACGGCGCTCAAATTGAGTCTTTGTTGTAAAAGGAGGAAGAAGTAGATCATGTACTTTTTGTAACCCCATGACCATGATGAGAAAAAAACATAAGGGTATAACAAAAAATAGCACTTTACGTAGGTCTTTCTTACTGTACCAGTTCTTTATGCCAGCTATCATACTATCTAGAAGTCTTTTTTCTTAAAAACAGCATTTGTGATAAAGAGTAAGAAAACAGCATAGACAAGGGCATATGCGATTGTGGTAAGTGTTATCGTGAGACTAGGAAGCGCTCCATAGACAACTTCATTTCGAATATTGAACTTTTCTAGGTTCGGAAAAGTATAGTATACAACTCTCATTCCCTCACGGAGAATTACTGATTCTGTTGTCATGAATATCCTTTGCATAATACTCGAAGCATGGCCAATGAAGAAAAATGCAATAGTTGCAACGGATGCCATGATAGGGGAGGTGACAGATGAGAAGAAAAGTGAGATAAGAATAAGGAGTATAGATTCAAGTGTGCTATAGAATACAGAAACAAGTATCGGACCAATGTAAGAAGTTTCTCCTTTAATGAAAAGAACTAGTAGTAGTACTACAGTTGAAAAAAAAGTTACTAGTATAGTAGTTGCAGTAAGTCCAAGGCATTTGCCGATAATGATTGCACCTCTGTGGATAGGTTTCGGAAGGATTAGATAAAATGTTTTACGTTCAATTTCTTTGTAGATAAGCATCGAGCCAATGAATATAGCCACAAATATTTGTAATGCATATATTGCTGTAATACTAAAGTTAACGATGATACGAGTACTCTGATCAAGTGATATTGATCCTATAAATAACGTAACAAGTATAACCACGATACTACTAAACAGCGCAGAAAGAAGTACCCTGTCTCGAATGGTTTCTCTTAGAGTGTTTTTTGCAATAGTAATAATATGCTTCATAGGTGTTACGTTAATGTCCTTCAATAAGGATATCACCACGCTCTTTTCTGCGATTCTGTATCATGGTAACAAAGGCGTCTTCTAGGTCTTTGTATCCTTGTGATAGTACAGAAGGAGATCCAGTTACAAGTATCTCACCCTTATCTATAATACTAACCGTATCACATATCTCTTCTACATCTCCCAAGATATGCGTGTTGATAAAAATTGTTGTACCTTTTGATTTAAGATTTAGGATTATTTTTTTTATTTCAGCTCTTCCAAGAGGGTCTAATCCGTCAAGTGGTTCATCAAGAAAAAGAATATCAGGGTTGTTGATAATCGCTTGCGCAAGTCCAAGTCGCTGGAGCATTCCTTTTGAGTAGGTGCGAATACGTTTATCTTTTGCATGAAGTAGATCAACCTCTTTAAGAGTTTTTTCAATACGCTCATCAGTATCTTTTATGTCGAAAAGTGATGCGACAAATTCTAGAAACTCATACCCTGTTAAGTATTGATAGAAGGCAGGGGATTCTGGCATAAAACCAAGCTTCTTTTGAAGCACTGGGTCATCTGGAGATTTATTATCAATCTTGATTGAACCTTCTGTTGGGTGAGATAGCCCAACTAGCATTTTAATAGTAGAGGTTTTACCTGCACCATTTGGACCAATAAAACCAAAGACAGAGCCGTGTTTGATAGACAAGGAGATATTCTTAACTATCTGTATCTCAGGATCTTTCGGGTATGATTTTGAAACATTCTTAATCTCTATACTGTACATACTATTTAGGTACTATACATAGTATCAAATTAGCATTGCTTACAACATATTGACCTGTTAATAAAAACAGTGTGGTATCTATTTACAATATACCCTAACACAACTAAAGGTTGTGTTAGGGTATATTTAAGAAAAATTATATTATCGTTATTTAAGCAATTTCTCTCCCTGGATAACTCGAACAAGAATAATAGCTATAGCTATAACAAGTAAGATATGAATATAGATACCAAGGACATGAAATCCTAAAAATCCGATAAGCCAAAGAATAACAAGTATGGTTGCAATAGTTGTAAGCATAGTTGCGGTAAGTTATTTAATAGTAAGCCTACTTCTTGTGATGCTTGAACTAGTTACTAGTCCGAAATGTCATATTAGGACCAAACACGCTTACATTACCGGATGCATCAGTTGAAACTAATGTGTAGTAATAGGTGGTATTTGGCATAAGACCATTGAATGAAACAGAGTGGGTGGTTCTTAGATTAGAATCTGTCGATGCAATTTGTCCAGTTCTAGCTCCAAAACCTGAAGAGTCAATCTGACCTTCGTTAAACTGAACAGGAGCAATATCATAGAAGATACGAGCATTAGCATTTTCATTTGTTGTCCAAGAAAATGTCGCACTTGTTTGGGTGACATTACTAGATACATTGTAAATAAGTGGAGCTGTAAGAGATGATGTTTCTACAGGTGTTACGCCTCCAGATGCAGTATCTATTAGACTATTAATTTTATCTCTTGTAAGAGGTCCAACACGACCAACTTGGCTAAGCCCATGTGTAGCTTGGAACTTTGTTACAGCACTTGTTGTTAGGTTGCCGTAGTATCCTGTTACAAGACCACTTGGGTATAATGAGGGTGAGTCTCTCAAGTATTGCTGTAGACTTGTAACATCTGCATTACGCTCTCCTGGGTCTAATTGAGAATTAATTTTTGTGTATGCGAACGCATTGGTTGCAATAAATGAAGTCGCTAGTATACCGAAAAGCATAATAGTGCTCATCGGTAGAGCTTTTTTTGAAGATTGAGAAATAGAACCATGCACATGTTTCTGAAATGTCATATTGAGTATGTAATTAAATTTTTATTAAGCTTTTTGTAGATATATAAAATTAGATTATAAATGAAGCTTGTCTCGCTATACTTTTGTTGATTATAGTGAGATTACGAAAGTATTTGGATTAGAAATACTTGAATAATGATAAGTGAACTCTAGAGCGTTCACGTAGGGTGTAAGATATTCAACGTCTTACAAGCATGTACTAACTATACAACAAGAAAAAAATTTGTACAGCTTTTTGTCTCATAGAATAAAGGACAAACAGCTTACTATGTACATATTTCAATACTGTATAGTCACTCGTACATAAGAAATCTCTCTTATTTTAACAAGAGAGATTTCTGTCTACGTCTTACAACTATATTATTTTGAGGAAATACTACGGTGTAAGCACTGTATCTATTTCATGTATCACACCATTTGAGCATACGATATCAGCTGTTGATACTTTTGCGTCATTTATCATAATATCTTCTGATTTACTTATTTTGACCATATCACCCGATAAAGGAGTTGCCTCCTTTTGGTTTTGTAAATCTTTTGACATTATTTTGCCTGCAAGAACGTGATGTTTAAGAATTGATGTTAGTTTCTCTTTATCTTCAAGTAGTTCTTTTACCGTATCTTCTCCAAATTTTGCAAAAGCATCATTTGTAGGAGCAAGTACAGTAAATGGTCCAGTACCAGATAATGTTTGCACAAGATCTGTTGCATTAAGAGCTGTGACAAGGGTTGTAAAATTTGTGTTTCCTAGAGCTGTTTCGATTATATTTTTCATGTATTTTGTTTTATTGAATAACGAATAAAAGAGCGTAAAGAAAAGGAGGCTTATTACAATGATCTTTGATAAAGTAAAATAATTATGAAATTTCGCGGAGTTCTATCGACCCTAATGTTACCGTAGCATAGTCAGAAGAGAGTAGACAGCTTTATGTCCGAAAGACTTTTCTCAAGCAAATAGAATGCTACACTAGAGGGCATGAATACATATAGTAAAAAAGTTCGGCGAGTACTAAGCGTACTTGGAATAGTATGGGGTGCGAGTATTTCTTATGCTTTAGCGCAATCATTTCAAACGAATGTACAGGCTATTCCAAGCTTGGGTAGCACTACACAAAGCACAACAACAATACAAACTAATGCAACCACATCAACACTTCTTCCTGACTATCGTAATCGTCAGGTTGTAGAAGCTCGCGTGCGTAGCTATTTTGCCGATATTCCAGTAATGATAGCAATAGCAGATTGTGAGTCTAAATTTAGACAGTTTGATAGCACAGGTGCACCTCTTAATGGTGGAGCAGGGGGTATGATAGGGGTATTTCAGATTTATAGTGATGTTCATAGTGCCTTTGCCCTTTCAAAAGGGTTTGATATAACCACAGTAGATGGTAATCTCGGATACGCTAGATATCTTTATGAAAATGAAGGAACTAATCCATGGATATCGTCATTCCCATGCTGGGGTTTGACTACCAGTAACCCAGAAAGCGCCTTGCGTAATTCTCCACAAGCTATAACAACCCCTCAAGTTACGCGTAATGACTCCAGTGTTATTGCTCTTACTGCTACGCTTAGTTTCGGCATGACACATCCTCAAGTGGCTATACTACAGCAGGTATTAAACTCTACTGGTTTTTTAATTGCAACAAATGGACCAGGGTCACGAGGTAATGAGACAATGAAGTTCGGTAGTCTAACTCGTGATAGTGTAAGACGTTTCCAGTGTGAGAAGGGTATTGTATGTAGTGGAGATGAGGCATCAACCGGGTATGGTTATGTCGGAGCTCGTACTCGTCAGGCTCTTAACATTGCTATCCAAGGAGGGACTTCAAATAATACCGCTACTCAGCCTGCTAGCTCTACACAATCTCTAGATGATAAAGCAAGGAGAATAAAAGACCTTGAGGGTAGACTTCAAGAACAAATGAAGATAGTTAATGACATTCAAGCGGAGATAGTAAGACTAAAAACTAACTAAGGGCTTTCTTGGTGGTACTACTAAGATATCGTGGAGTAAGAATTGCAAGTAGTCCGGTTACGATAAGAGTGGAGATAATGAACAGTATTTCAAGTGCACTGTTTCCACCAGTAAGCATTTCTCTAAGAACGTATGTGCTTATAGCTCCATAGAAAAGGGCAAGCGCTGTAAAAAAGAAACCAGTCATACTCGTGCTAATTACTTCTGGATCATCAGTTTCTGTGTTAGGGAATAATGCCCCTAGACTAAGCCCAAACGTAACAATCGCAAGCACTGACACAACAAGGAGTACAAGTGAATGAAGAGCATTTGTTATGGATAGTCCTAGTACAGATGTATTAATGATACTCATAAGTACACCAACTGTTACAAACAGAACACTATAGAAGAAATACTTTCCATAAAATATTTTTTTGATACTTATTGGGGCACTTCCTAATATCCAAGCACTTTTCTTTTCTGTACTAAATGAAGGGAATACGAAACGAAGTGTAAACGCAGCCGTAAAATAAAGTGCAATAATGAATTGGAATGTTTGCAGGAGTATAAGCTTCTCATTAACATCTGGTTGATACTTCGCGATATTATTTCCAAGTACTAGATTAGCTCCTATTTGCATGAGCCAAATGAACATAAGAAATAGAAACCACAGCACACCCTTCATATTTCTACTTGATACAAGCATTTCTTTTTTGAAAATTGCTTGAGTGCTTGAGCCTGTGAAGCGGTATGCTTTTGCTTCGAGGGTTTTTGTAGTGTTTTCATTACCTAAGCCTGTACCTTCTTGAAGTTTTTGCCAGACTGGGTAGTAGAGGGAGGATGTTATTCTCCATAGAATAAGTGCAACTAGAGCAATTAAACAAAGAATGAAAAAAGTAGTTACTCCTGAAGTAAGTTCTTTATTCTGAACATGAAGTATAAGAAGTGCAAGTTGATGACTCGGGAGAGTATCAAAGTACGATCCAATTGTTGTAATGTTAATCGTCGTATCATCAACATTCTCTGCTCTGAAGAGTTGAACAAGATCAACGCTTTTTACTTGAAAGCTGATTACACCAACTATCAATGTGGTTATAAGAAGCAAAAGCACTACAAGGCCCTTAAAAGAAAATTGCACAAAACGCACCTGTTCAGCAATTTTATAATATACGAAGCTCACAACAGTAAGAGTAAAAAGAGTAAGAGCGTTAAGCAGAAGAATGAATATAATAATTGCAATAAAGAGTAAGACTCCGCCTGTTATTCCTATCTTGAATACTTTCTGTAAAGCAAGTAGCGCTGGTATGAACATCACAAGAGAAGGGAACAGTGATGCAAGAAAACTCTTCATGAAAACAATACGCGGGAACAATGTATATGATGGAGAACTAATAAGCCAATTAGTATATCCACCACGGAAAAGGTTGAAGATCCCTGAGATAAGAGAGCTTACAATGACAATGCCAGCAAGAACAATCAGGAATACTTCATAAATAAATAGTGTAATTGCTGCACGAATATCTGCGTCAGTTTCAAAAGAAATTGTGCGAAATCCTGATACAAAGAAACTATATATCCCAGCTGCTACAAACAAAAATACAAGCGCAAAGAGAAGTGTAGTTAGGATTTTTGCTCCAGTTTTAGTTTTGTAATACTTTGCAAACTTACCTAATTCAAATCCTAAGAAAAGTCGTATCATGTAGAGAATATGAGAATTATGCTAATTTTTTATAGACATCCTCAAGTGTTGCGGTTTTAGGAAGATCTGCTTGCTTCTTGAGTTCAGCAAGTGTCCCAACAGCAACCAGCTTGCCGTTTTTAAGGAAACCTATTCTTTGTGATATTTCTTCTGCAACAGGAAGCGTGTGAGTAACAAGTAGTACAGCACCACCGTTTTTTGCATACTCAACAAACAAGTTCTTTGCAATCTCAGCGCCTGTTGGATCAAGTCCAACAATAGGTTCGTCAATTAAGAGAAGTTTTGGATTATGGGACATAGCCGCAGTTATAGAAAACTTCTGTTTATTACCACGAGAATATTCTTCAAAGTACTGCTTCTCAACACCTCCTAGGTTAAATGTTTTGAGTAGGTTTGGAAGGTTTTTGGTGCGGGTTTTTTCTGGGATATTATAGAGTGCCTGAGTAAAGTATAGAAATTCCTCACCTGTCATATACGGGTAAATAGTCGGTTCATCTGGGATGTATCCCGTAAGAGCTTTTGCTTGTTCTGGAGACTTTACGATATTATGTCCATCTATTTCTATCGTGCCTGACGTTGGCTTGAGTAACCCTAGGATACTTTTTACTATTGTAGTCTTACCTGAACTATTCGGACCAATGAGAGAAAATATCTCACCAGAATTTATTTCGAAACTTACACCGTCAACCGCAATCTTTGTATCAAAATGTTTTGTTATGTTATGTACTTTAAGCATACTATTAGTATAAGCGAATGTACTCGTAAGTAAAATAGGATAACTACTTTATCTGTACGATAACACAGCATAGTTAGGTGATTATTTTACCAGCGTTGTATCAGATGAAGTAAATTACTCTATATAATTTTTCTTAAGCGTTGGAAGGAGTATCGGTAGTATATTCTCGTCTATGATACGTTCATATCCTTGTCTATTTGGGTGTATGCCATCACTTATATTGAGAGATTGTCGTAGAGCAACTCCTTCCAAAAAAAATGGCACCAGTGGAGTGTTGAATTGTTTTGCAAGCGCCGGGTAGATAGCGTCAAATTCTTGGCGATAGACAGGACCATTACTTAGTTGAGATCTCATACCTAGGATAACAACAGGAATATTTTGTTCTTTGAATGCGGTGAGTATTTTTGTGAGATTTTCTTTTGTGATAGAAGGTGGTGTTGCGCGTAACATGTCATTTGCGCCAAGTCCAAGGAGAACCAGTGAGGGGTTTTGAGATAGAACAAATGGTACACGCTCAAGTCCGCCTGTTGTTGTCTCTCCTGAAACACCCATGTTAACAATACGTATATTTTTGTATGTTTTTTGTAGCTCTTGTTCTAATATACTTGGATAACTATCTTCAAGTGATATCCCATAGCCTGCTGTTAACGAGTCACCAAACGCTATTATTATATATTCTTTTTTATCAGTTGCTGTTGTAGCTGTATTGTTTGTAGTGGTATGTACTTCTGTGACATTTTGTGTAGATGGTCGAGTCAAAATACCATAAATGACAGCTACACTGCCAAGAGCGATAAGTAGTAGTAAGAGTATATATAAAGGCTTCATGATTATACTAACTATACTATGAAATTTACCTCAAGTACATCACATTATCCAAGTTATGGTATGATGATTATATATGATTGTTGTACAAAATCTTTCAAAAACATTTCTTGACGGTACCGAAAAGACAACCATCTTAAAAGATGTTCATTTAACTATTAACTCAGGGGATAGAGTTGCTATTATTGGTCCATCAGGATCTGGTAAGTCGACCTTACTATCGATTCTCTCAGGTCTTGATAAGCCTACCGAAGGGCAGGTGATTATCGATGGTGTTGATATTGCATCTCTTGATGAAAAAGAGCTTGCGACGTTTAGAAATAGAAAAATAAGCATTGTGTTCCAAGCATTCGAGCTTGTACAGTTTTTTACTGCGTACGAGAACGCTATGCTACCTCTTGCTATACGAGGGGAGATAGATGCTACAAAAGTAAACAGTCTTTTCGAAACCATGCAACTCTCACATCGTAAAGATATGTTACCTTCTAAGTTATCTGGAGGAGAGCAACAGCGTGTCGCTATAGCTCGCGCTCTTGCCTCTGGGAGTGAGATTATCTTTGCTGATGAACCAACCGGAAACTTAGATGCAGCAAATGGGAAGCGCGTACTTGATTTATTCCTTGCAACTGTCGAAGAACATAAAAAAACGTTTATCATTATTACTCATGATATGAATATAGCTCGTCAAATGGATATTATCTATGAGATACGTGACGGTGCTCTTCGTGTACTTCCTAATTAATCAATGATTTCTTATTTTGTTACAATTATTTTTGCTAGATCCTATAGATATCTATTGCTTACATTCTGTAGTCTTCTTGTAGGAGCATTTTTATTCGGTGGGGTCGTTGCGATATCAAATAGCATCTCTTCTTTTTTTGTACAACAAGGTAAAGTCTTGGTAGGAGGTGACGTTGTTCTAAGTAGCGCTCAGAAGATAGATACACAAACACCTTTTTTTGTATCACTTAAAGAACAAGGCCACATATATATTACTGAATATAATGCCCAGGCAGTATTTCGTAACGGTGATGGGAGTATAACTGTTCCAGCAAGCGTGCGTGCGGTAGATAACGAGTTTCCCCTGTATGGTAGTGTTCAACTACAAGACGATATACCATTTCGTGTTGGGCAAAGTAGGATTTATGCTGAGAGTACATTTCTTGAAAAGATCCGTGCTCGCGTGGGTGATACTATATATGTTGGGTCAACTAGCTTTCTCGTTGCTGGAGTTATCTTAAAAGAACCAGATCAAGCATCTCTTGGTATCTCTTTTACACCACGCGTGATTACATCGATAGATGACAGTATAGGGAAAGCTGTTGATGTCGTACAAAGTCGTGCAACATATAAAGTATTTATACGCGAAAATCCCGCACTACCTTTTACACAAGAAGACATACGCGCCATCGAACTTTACGCAAAAGAAAATAAACTACGATTTGATGACGCTCGAAATGGTCCGAATAACTTTGTGCGTGGACTATCTTCTGTAGAAGATTTTGCCTCAGTTGTTCTTGCGATAGCATTATTCCTTGTTGCGGTAAACATAGGCGCAAACCTCACCTATATACTTGCAAGATTCAAAAAAACTATAGCTCTTCTTAAAACCTTTGGTGCTACCACAAGACAGATACAGACTATCTATTCTATTATTCTTGGTATTGTTGGGATTACAGCCGGAGGACTCGGGGCATTTCTAGGTGTCTTATGTGCCAACTCATTGTTACCATTACTTTCATCGTATGTTGATGGAGCTATTCCGCCGACAAGCTTATTTTTTGTATCGATGTTAGGTGGGGTAAGCGGACTTGTTCTTATTATCATCTCTTCTGTGCCATTTTTCACTTCGCTTAAGTATGTTATGCCAAAGCAACTGCTCTCGAGTATTTCTACAACAAACGATGGACGCAAAAGAGTCTTTTCATTACTTGCGTATTTACCGTTACCGATATTTTTAGGAGTGCTATTGTTTGTGATATCAGGAAGTGTAATGCTAGCACTTTATAGTGTTGCTGGACTCATTGTATTATTCGGACTATTTATGATGATATCCTTTGTGGTTATACGGTATCTCTATTCTATTCGTACACGTTTTTCATTGTTGTTCTCGAGCATTATTTCTTTTTTGAAATGGAGAGGGATGGAAACTATCATTACGTCAGCCTCAATCATGACTGCGCTTTCAGGTGTTTTTATTGTTTCTGCTATAGAACAAAATATCATTACTAATGTGCAAGGAAATATATCACGTTCTGCTCCATCGCTATATCTAGTTGATATTGCTCCATCACAACTATCACGCGTGAAAGAGATAGCAGGACCAACATTTACTGGGTATCCGATTATTCGTGGCAGATTACTAAGTATTGCTGATCGTGATATGACAACGTCTCAAGATAGAGGCATTACACGTGAGTTTAATATGACGTATAGAGATAGTATGATAGATGGTGAGAAACTCTCTCAGGGTGTGTGGCACGGCACTACTACAAGAAATGCGGTATCCTTTGATAAGTCTTTCGCGGAGCAAGTAGGGGGTGTTACTCTTGGGGATACGGTAACGGTATTCATACAAGGAATAGAAGTTAAGGCCAAGATAACGAGCATACATGAGTCTGGCAGATCTCAAGGGACACCATTTTTCTATATGATATTTTCACCAGACGTGCTTAGCGCGTTCCCGTCATCATACTTTGGTACAGCTCGGTTAGATAGTTCTTCTATCGATGTTGCCGAGACAAGGCTTGGCAATGAGTTCCCAAATGTGATACCAATTGAGACTGGTAAAATTATTGATACAGTGAACAATCTTTTGACTACAATAATATTTGTAGTCAAGATTATTGGTATCCCAAGCATTATCCTCGGTCTAATGCTCGTGCTTGTTATGACAGGACAGTCGCTCTATGAAAGAAAAGGGGATGTACTTGTGCTGAGGGTTTTCGGATTAACAAAAAATGCTATTACAAGATTGTTTGTTGCTGAGGCTGGAGTTCTCATCATTATTGCGACAAGTATTGCATATGTTGTCGCACATATACTAGCGTATATCCTCAATACATTCCTCTTTAATTTTGAATTGTTTGCATTTGCGGTTACACCACTTTATATAAGTGCTGGTATTCTGATAATTACCGCAGTATTCTCGTACACGATTGCTCACAGTCTTGTAAAGACACCTCTTAAAAAACTTCTTGCAGAAAAGTAGTGCTTATCTCATCCCCATGAATACCAAGACAATTGCACATGGCGTAGTTCATAAAATCCCAAATGACATGCGTAGTTGTATACTTGCGACACAGCAGATTGCAGATATATGGCAATCACTTACACCGCTTGCTCGTAACGAATGGATATGTTGGATAGAGTCTGCAAAAAAATCTGAGACGAGAGAACGACGAACTAGAATTATGCAGGATAAACTTATGCAGGGGATTCTGGCATAAAACATACCCGCTTATTTTTATAGTGGGTATGTTTTCAGGGAGTATTAACTTAGCATATACTCTCTCACGTCTTTTGCTCCATTTTTTTGAAAAATAGACATAACACTCGCACTTTCAGTACGGGCAATAACTAATACCCCACCTTTTTTTACATGTTCTTCATAAAGGTGCACATCAGTTGGACTAACTCCTACTTGAGTAAGAGCACCGACTAGTCCGCCTGCAATAGCTCCCGCAGAAGCTCCAACGATAGCAGTTGCACTCGCAATACCAAGAGCTTCAGCAAGAGGGCCTGCTACAACAAAAGTACCAAGTCCAGGGATTATTGCATTAGCAACTACAATACCTGCAATACCGCCAATAACTGCACCTGTTGTAGCACCAACAGTGAGACCAGTGGCAACTTTCCCGCCACTTTGCCCATCTTTTACATCACCCACTTCATTTTGATAAAGATACGAGAGATCATTTTCATTGATATTCACATCACGTAGATCTTCTAAACCTTTTTCAGCTGTTGCGTGAGTCGCAAAGACACCAATAGTTGTTTTCATATTATTTTTTATGAGTTGTTGGTAAAATCCTATCAATACAGAGATATTTTGGAGTTACTTCCAAAGTCTTTAATACTACTTTTATAAAAAATACAAATACAGATTATGTCGACCGGTATTGCATCTATTTGTTAAAAAGAGTTAATAAGCTCTAACCTTACTTTAACTATATACCTTTGTAGGGAAATAGATAGCAATTTTTTATTTATATATAACTTACTTAGTATTTATTAGGATAATATTCTCTCTGTAGAAATGGATGATTCTATGGCCACGAGAAACTCATGGGTTAGATGCGATAAAAGAAAAAGGAAATTCATGAGCAGCGATGTTTAGCAGTCCAGTAACTACATTTTATGAAGAGTCTCTAGTGTTATTTTGTTTGTTCCGAGTTTAGGCAATATTATAGTTATTCGCTACTTGAGGAACTACCACCGTCACCATCTGAACTTCCAGAGTCGGCGATACTCTCCTTAGACAAAGTGTCAGTATCCTGATTTGTATCTCTATCTTCATGATCGCTTGACGAGTATGATGCTTGGGATATATCGCCTGTATCTTTCTTATCGTTTTTCTTTTGTGAAAAAATACTAAATATGTTCATGTGTGTAGTATATCAAAATGAGGTACTTTATTAAAAGATAGAATAGTAAATAATGTAAAGAGATATTGCGTGGAAGATAGAAATCAGTAAATTACACCAGATTACGGGATTGCTTTTTGAAGACACTGTAACTAGCGTGGAAAGCTTGTAAAGTATCTGAATAGGGAAGAGTACTGATGCGATAACAATACTATACTGAGGAGCAATTAGTGCTACCAAAGATGCTACAGCTATAGCAAAATAAAACGACGAAAGTATTTGGCGTGCGGGAGTGACCTCACCAAATACTTTTTTCATATGACGCTCATTACTCATTAAAAGTAACGCCATTACGCCGGCAACTAGAACATTGATCAAATGTGATACTGTAATAATAAACATATAATAAAAGTATAGAACTAATATTTTTAATTAGCTAGGTTCAAACTCAATAAATTGGTATACAAAAACACCTAGATAAATCTAGGTGTTTTTGCTGGCTCCG
>JAIXVU010000009.1 GCA_027482685.1 bacterium | reverse complement strand
TGTTCATTACGAGCAGAAGCTGTATGTAACGGTGCATGTAGTCCAGCACGAACAACAGCAGTAGCAGATATTAATACAATACTCCAAACAGGTACGACAGATGCTAATGATCCGAATAATATTAATAACACTCTTAGACTTATTTCCTCTTCAACGCAAGAAGAAGCCTTCAATAATGGCGTCCCTGGTAAAGGTCTAGGTAAGAAGAGTCTACGTATTAACTATACGACAGATTTCATCTTAGATTGTGGTGTAGGTGGTAGTCAGAGAACAAGAGTGCAGGTTACTAACGAAAATCAAGGATAAGAACCAGGTGCCATAACACGTCCCTCTACTAACACTACTGCATGTGTTGCGAGAAAAGTATGGACATAATCATAGATAGTCAGACTAATCATAGTGTATTTATGCCGTATGCTGTGCATGATATACTTTGTACTATATGTTTAATATCTGGCCATATCTCCTCAGACTTGCGGTTGCAATGTATTTTATTTACCCAAGCGCCCTATCGCTTGCTCAAGGTGTAGGTAAACTGCAGACAAGTATTTTCGGCTGTATCAATGACTATATTCCTGCAGTGGTAGCATTCACTCTTTTCCAAGGGTTCTTTATTGTGCTTGGCATACTCATTCTCATCTGGCCAAGACCTATACTCCCGCTTCTAGTTGCGCTAATTGTATTATCTGCACAGCTTTATATACACTTCGCGTCTCAAAGCTACAATGCATCTAACATGCTCCTCTTTATTCTTGTGCTTGTTTCCCTTTCACTTATTATTTATCATTCACGACCACAATTTAGATAGTGTACGTACATGAGCAAACTTCCTTCACGACTTACTCTCACTACACCACTTAGTTCTATCAATAGATTAACTGAGATACATAAAGATGGTTTACAAAAACTAAATCTCGTAACCATCCAAGATATCCTCTTTCACTTCCCTGTACGATACAGTGACTTACGTGACATTGTAGGGTCAGGCCAGGTGTCTGTAGGTCAACCTATTACTATCTATGGTGTTATGGAAAAGGTTGCTGTTCGTCGAAGCTTCAAAGGTCATATACCTATGACAGAAGCTCGTATCGCAGATAACACAGGCACCATTAGATGTGTATGGTTCAACCAAGCCTACATAGGTAAAATGTACCCTGATGGTACAAAAGTAAAAGTTGCAGGCATTGTACAAGAAGATAGTCGCGGTTTCCTTCTCTCTAACCCATCTATTGAACGGGCATCTTCTGTTATTCCTGAAAACGCTGAGAGTTTATTCCAGAAAAGTGATAGCTCAAATGACGATGTTACATTTCTTACCCCCGTCTACAGAGAGACTAAAGGTGTTAGCTCTAACTACCTCTATACATTACTTAAAAAAATAGTTGCAAGTAATGTGCTTGATGATGTTGCTGATCCGATACCAGAGACTATTCTCAAAAAACTCTACTTACCAACGCTTCGCGATGCGCTTCTCTATATTCACTTTCCTAAAAATGAATCTCTTACAATTGCAGCTCGTAAACGTTTCGCGTTTGAAGAAATCTTTTATCTACAGCTTAAGCAATACAGAGAAAAAGTAGAGGCGAAACACTCCCTAGCGCATACAATCGTGACACCAAAAAAAACAACAGAGCAGTTTATTGCCACATTTCCCTTTACTCCAACAGAATCCCAG
Organism: bacterium; assembly: GCA_027482685.1. Lineage (GTDB taxonomy): Bacteria > Patescibacteriota > Minisyncoccia > Phycocordibacterales > UBA5272 > UBA11704. The sequence goes on along the minus strand of JAIXVU010000009.1, from coordinate 78,025 downwards.
CTTCACGCCATAGACTCTATCTTAACCGATATGGCACGGTCTGAGCCTATGGGCCGCTTGCTTGAAGGAGATGTTGGAAGTGGTAAAACATTCGTTGCAGCGGTTGTCGCACACGCTGTTATTAACTCATCATCAGATAAAGAGAAGCGTCACTATCAGATAGCCTATATGGCACCTACAGAAATTCTGGCAAAGCAACACTTCGAAAGCTTCTGTAACTATTTTAAAAATACGAGTATTGAGATAGGACTTCTCACAAGTAGTGGGTGTAAAAAGTTTCCAAGCAAAAGTTCTACTGATGAAGCAACAGATACTTCTCGTAAGCAACTTCTCACATGGCTTGCTGACGGACGCGTGTCTATCGTAGTAGGTACTCATGCTCTTATCCAAAAGTCTGTACAGTTTGCAACACTTGCACTTGTTATCATAGACGAACAGCATCGCTTCGGAGTCAAACAACGTAAAGCATTAGCGCAAAATAAAAACGCATTGACCAAAACACTCCCTCACCTGCTCTCTATGACAGCAACACCGATACCTCGTACACTTGCTCTTACAATATTTGGTGACCTTGATCTCACAGTAATTGATGCAATGCCGATGGAACGCAAAAAAATCATCACAGAAATAATCCCCTCATCTAAACGAACAATAACCTATGACAAAATTCGTGAGGAGCTACGCGCTGGTCGTCAGGTGTATGTTATATGTCCGCGTATTGATGAGCAAGATGAAGAAGAGAAACAGAAGCGAATACTAAAAAGTGTCCATGAAGAAGCAGAGAGGCTCGCGAATGTTATCTACCCCGAGTTTATCGTTGATATTCTTCATAGCAAGATGAAGAAAGAAGAAAAAGAAGAAGTGATGCAAGATTTCTTAGATAAAAAATCTGACATTCTAGTCGCCACTTCAGTTGTTGAAGTTGGTATCAATGTACCTAACGCTACAGTTATCGTTATAGAACATGCTGATCGCTTCGGACTAGCACAACTCCACCAGCTGCGAGGTCGTGTCGGTAGACGCGAATACCAATCATATTGTTACCTCTTTACTGAGAGTAAAGGTGAGATAACAGCTTCCCGTCTCAAGTCACTTGTTGAAGCAAAAAACGGCTTTGAGCTTGCAGAACTTGATATGAAAGCTCGTGGTATAGGAGCTCTCATGGACGGTAAACAGTGGGGAATAAGTGATCTCGCTATGGAGGCAATCAAGAACCCGAAGCTAGTAGAAATAGCCCGCGACGAAGCAAAGACACTACTTGATAGTGATCCACACCTTACCGATCACCCTCTTCTTGCATCACATATAGAAAAGCGTCTAAGTGTGCATATGGAGTAATCTAACTGGTTACATATTCTCATCTACACGAGCAATCAGGAACAAGAGCATGTCCACTAAATCATGTTTTGATTTCATCTGCACCTTATCCCCAAAGTGCATCCACCTGGACTCGAACCAGGGACCAGTCGTGTATAAGACGACGGCTCTACCAACTGAGCTATGGATGCACTTTGCTGACAATGTGCTTATTCGTCAAGATAAGACGATAACTATACCGACGCAATCGTGCAGTGCATAGTACCGTCAACTATACCAAATATAGAGCATTAGGTAAATAAGTTACCAAAATGCATACACTAAGGTACTGCTGTACTACACAATAACAAATTTTCATTAGTTTTTTGACTAAGATAGATACTCCAAGTAAAAATATAGAATTTATACCAGTTTTGCTATATCACTTCCCTTCCTCCAAATAGCAGCATCAATAAAATAATGGTGGATGTTAATGAATAATAAAAAGACAGCAACAAAGAGTGTAGACCCAAACACAGCCTTATCATACGGTATATATTTATCTAGACCTTCAGGGAGTATATAAAAGAATAAATATGCAAATGCAGAAATGTTAAATACATACTGAACAAATTTTTTCCACCCAAGAGTAATTTGTAATTGATTTCGCTTGACTGCTCCAACTATGAGTAAATACTGTAAGGAGTGAAATAGCGGAATAAGATACAAGTATCCTGAATTATAAAATAATGGATAATGCCATAACGAAATACTCACAAAGGCAATAATAAATGTTACTGGTATTTGCTTATACCGGACCATAACATATAGTACAGTCATAACCCATACAGCAACCGCAATAAAGAAAAGCGGTGTATTGATATTTTTAAAAATTGGATCCAACCCAGGCATAGTGTATGGAATACTATAAAAAGTATATGAGGGTGCTACAAGGGTATTGTTGCTAAAGATAGCGGATGCTCCATTTAAATACGAAACTAGCCACGCAGGAATAAGTGAGATACTAAGCGTATATTTAATCCATTGCGGTAGATAGATACGAGCCTTAGCAAGAGAGATGAGACTGATACCATAAACCTGCCTCACATAGTGAAACCCAACAAAGAAAAACATTGCATTAACTAATAGTCCGATTGTATATATGTTCTTTGTAATGAGTGCGTATATAATAGTTACAATGAGTAAAGCCGGAATAATTATCCCAGAAAAGAAATGATACGCACTTGTGAATAGTTTCTTACGCTCATCGACATAGAGTAATCCATACGACGCAATGAAGTGTGGATTATTAATGAAACTCGCGAGAATAAGTGCAATGAGGGCGATGTTGTAGTCGTGTAAATTAATATCAGCTACCCAGATACCTATATACAACAGAATTGATATACCGCCGACACATGCCCAGTCGACATATTTGTTTATAATATACATACGCACAAGTATAATACTAATTTACTAATATACCTCTTACAACAAGACTACCACTTAACATAAATAAGAGCCTGAATATGTATTATTTACAAGTTTATAAAAAGTGTTAGCATATATAATTACAAGGTACTATAGTACTATACCTTGTAGATCTCATACAAAGACTAACATTGAAAGGACCACCAACATGCTATCTTCAGACGAAGATGTCCCCTTTAGCAGAAGGATCCACCTCTGTAACGAAGTCCCTGGTCACAGTCGCTGCGCCAAGAAAATCGGTCGCGGTGACTGTCCGTCCTCTGAAGCGCCGATGACTACATCGTGTCACGGGAGATCAAATCACCACGCTGCCCAGTTGTCGGTTGCTCTCCGCTTAATTGACAACCGTCAAACAGAAGTTGCTGGAAAAGCCATGGCTGGACTCGTGTCACACAAGATGACAGCGTAGTCTGCACCCTTGTTGTACAAAAGACCGCCCCCTTGTGGAGCGGCCTTTTCTTTTTATACAATTTCTTCTTTTCTCTTTGGTTGTATACCGTGCAAGATTAATAATTTTTCAAACTCATCACGTTCAATATTTTCTACACGTATAAGCTCTTCAGCAATTGCTGTTAGCGCAATTCGTTTATCTATGATGATAGTGCGCGCTCTCTGCCATGCTTCATCCATAATACGCTTCACTTCAGAGTCTATCTTTTCACTGAACGCTTCACTATATCCTTTATCGTACATACCACGTCCGAACATTGCTTGACCATCTGACTCAAGAGCAACAGGACCAAGTGTACTCATACCGTACTTTGTCACCATATCGCGCGCCATACGTGTTGCAACCTGTAGATCATTTGATGGACCAGTGGTAATATCCCCGAAGATTTCTTTTTCTGCAACATATCCACCGAGTGACATTGCAATGTCATCAAGAAATGTTGCCCGACTCATGAGACGTCTCTCATCTAGTGGAAGTTTAAGCGTATAACCACCAGCTCGTCCGCGTGCGATGATAGATATCTTATGCACCGGGTCAGCATCCGGTAAGCATGATGCAACGAGTGCATGCCCCGCTTCATGGTATGCAGTTAGTTTCTTTTCTTTTGGAGATAATACATGACTCTTACGCTCAGGACCAAGCATTACTTTTTCGATAGAACGAATGAGGTCATACTGCGCAACTGAAGTACGTCCTTCACGAGCTGCAAGAATAGCTCCTTCGTTCATAAGAGATGAGAGATCAGCACCTGAGAACCCTGGAGTACGTTCTGCAATCACACTGAGATTAACATCCTCGCCAAGTGGCTTGTTCTTGGTGTGTACTGTAAGTATCGCCTCTCTGTCTCCCCTATCCGGAAGATCAAGTGTCACCCGCCTATCGAATCGCCCCGGTCGAAGTAGCGCTTGGTCAAGCACATCAGGTCTATTCGTTGCTGCCATCACGATAAGGTTCTGTGTTGGTTCAAATCCATCCATCTCAACTAGTATCTGGTTAAGCGTCTGCTCACGACCTTCACCCTGCCCACCAATGTTAGCACTTCGTGCTCGTCCTACTGCATCTATTTCGTCAATGAAGATAATAGCTGGTGCTGCTTTCTTCGCCATATCAAAGAGATCACGTACGCGGGATGCTCCCACTCCTACGAACATCTCCTCAAACTCTGATCCTGAGAGATGGAAAAATGGCACACCCGCTTCTCCGGCTACTGCTCTTGCGAGCATTGTCTTTCCTGTTCCTGGGGCTCCCATTAAGAGCACTCCTTTTGGAATCTGCGCTCCAATGTCTAAGAACTTCTTCGGAGCACGGAGAAACTCTACTATCTCAAGTAGCTCTTCTTTTGCTTCTTTTGCACCAGCTACATCTTTGAAAAGTATTTTTTCTTTTGCATCATCTGGATTGATAACTTTTGCGCGAGACTGACCAAACGATAACGCCTGCATGTTGGCACCTTTAATACCACGTCCAAGCCACCAGATCATGAATGCTAGGAATAGTATCGGGAGAATTATCGGTATAAGTGATCCCCAGAATGATAACCCACGTGCAGTCTCTACCGTTATCGTAGTAGAAGCAAGCGTGCTAGTAGATATTCCATATGCAGAGAGTGTGTCTAACACTGATGCGCTACTTTCTTTTTTCGCCTTTACAAGACTACTATCACTTTTTGTACCAGTTAGCGTATCACCTTCTACCGTTATCGTCTGTATCTGCCCTTCTTTGACAAATGAAGAAAACTGCGAAAGCGGTATCACCGTTGCTTTACTTGATTGACCAACAAGAGAATATCCCCACACAAGGAAGAGAAAAATAACAAACGCCCACATAAGCTGTTGAGAGAAGCTCATAACTTTTGGAGAATCCGATCCTTTGCCTCCATTTTTGTCACCAGACTTCCCATTTCCTTTATTTTTTCGTGATAATTTCAGTGATTGTAGTTTCATTTTTGCCATAGTTTCATTCTATCACAAATGACTATGCAGATGATATCAATTAAGAAAAATGCAAAGAAAGATGTTAGAATGTCTCTCATGAAGTTAGTAGATAATCGTAAACTCCACCTCACGTATGTAACCATAGATACCTATGATGCTGGCATTGAGCTCTATGGTTTTGAAGTAAAATCCCTGCGCCAGAAGCTTGGGTCACTTGATGGTGCAAAAGTTATCGTGCGTGGCGGGGAGGCCTTTCTTGTTGGGTCGTATATTCCACCCTATCAAGCAAAGAATACCGACAAATCCTACGACCCCTATCGCACAAGAAAACTACTAATGAAAAAAGAGGAGTTACATACCCTCGCTGCAAACGAACAGTCCAAGACCTTGACATTACACCCTCAGTCATTGTATGTTAAACATAACCTCATCAAATGTGATGTCGCGGTCTGTAAGAAAAAAGACGCCCGCGACAAACGTGAAGATATCAAGAAAGATATCGCACGCAGGGAGATGAGGGGGTAAAAGTAGTATGTAGCATGCAGTAGGTAGTACGGAGTGCGCTATCAACGATGAGGAACTTCCCTAGCTACGTTCTATATACTACTTCAAAATTGCTACGCAATTTTTAGGGGGGTGATCTTTGGCTTCGATACTAAGAATATGATCTATGTGCTGTACCGAGACTTCTCGAGAACTCGTACCCTTTCGAGAGCCCATGTTGCAAAAACAACTGGTAAGGCTATTCCTTCGCCATACATGGCAGGTCTAGTTCCAGCATTCGCCTAAATACTGGCCGATCTGGTGTCCCTCTCTCTCGTATCTACGGATAGACTGCGGGCAATATAACAGTAGATGTAGAACTAGGTGTTGCATAGCAACTAGTTCGAAGTAATTATGCTATACATGTATCACTTTCGTTTGCTTTAGACGATACATGCAAAACATAGAGTTTGCGAATTTGGATGAGCTTCAAGGAAAAGCATCTATTTTTGAAAAGTCGTACATACAGTACGGTGATGATAAAATTAATAGCTTTGACAAAGAAGATCGCCAAATTCGCAAACTCTATAAGTAAGCAAACTACGTACAGTAGACTTATATCTCATACCTTATTACACGGCGGTTCGATTCCGCCCACCTCCACAAGGGTGGACCAGTAGGTAGTATTTTGCCATTTTGACCTTGCAGACTAAGGAAAGTAGCAGGTTCTAATGGTTTACCTACTGCGTTCGCAGCAGAAACCATTTCTTGAATAACAAGAAGTGGTTTTTCTGTCTTTACAGTCAACTTTCTGTCTAAAAGGACATGCTCTGTTCCAAGAGATGCAAATATTGCCCTCTTTTTATCAATAGTGCCGTTCTTGAACTCATCTATGACTCGTTCTGCGAAGGTCATGAGGCGTTTTGCGTCATGAACCCATGTTTGAACTCGTGTGTTTATGACCTCAAGCTGTCCTGCTAATCTCCTCTCCTCAGTTTCTAATCTTGCCTTCTCCTCAAGATAGCGATCAGAATCTATTTCCCCAGCAACTCTCATGTCAAACAACCGGTCAAGCATTTCCTTTATCTTGAAATGCTCTCTATGCTGGTTGTACAAGATGGTCGTCTTATCGTTTCTCTCACGCTCATACTCACTTTTAAGTTCTGCAATAGCCCACTCATGAAATGAGTGTGATATTTTCATCGAAGAAAAGAATTCGATTATTTGCTCCTCTAAGACATCTTGTCTAACTGACTTCTGTGTACAGCTTGAGTCGACCTGCCCCGTACAATGATAATAAGAGTAATAATGTACATTACCATTCTTCTGCTTCTTTACCTTTGCTTCACAAGTAACACGAGCTCCACATTGTCCGCAACGCATTAGACCAACGTATGCATGATTGTGGGTTTTAGGACGAGGAGCATCTTTATTAAGTATCTGCTGGACTGTTTCAAACTCACCCTGTGTAATGAGTGGTTTATGCTTTCCTTTCGTCCAAACCCCCGACCCAATAGGGTACTCAAACTCTCCATAATAGAATGGGTTTGAAAGGATGCTATACCAAGCAGCTTTTGAAAGAGGTCTACCTTTTGGGTAGCGACGTGTTTTACGAGAACGAATTCCCCATTCCTCGGTCGCGATTTTAAGCACTTGGAATGGTGTATGCTTCCCCGAAAGAATATAATCAAACATCTTGCGTAGAATCGTAAAGTTCTCTTCGTCTACCACAATAGATTCGTCCATGCCTTGCTCTCGGTACTTAGTATTCTTGTAGCCAATTGGAGCAAGCCCTGGCCTAAACCCACGCCGTAGAGCTTCATTCTGCCCACGTTTAATGTGCTTCTTCAAGTCACGAGAATACTGTGTAGAAGTTCCAAACTCTACTGACCAGATGAGTGTGTGGTCATCTGTACTCCACTCTCTATCAGTAGAACGAATACACTGTATTTTCCCTTTTTGAAGTAAGTGTTTAATCACTCCCTCATCAACTGAGTTTCTTGCTAATCTATCCATTTTGAAGCAAATGATTGCGTTTGCTTTACCAGACTTAATGTACTCAATCATTTTAGTAAACTCTGGACGTATCCCTGGCTCACTCGCTGACATTGTCTCTTTAAATTCTTTCACAATTACACGCCCTTCATTTTGAGCAAGTTCTCTAACTTCAGTTAGTTGAGATTCAATGGACGGTATACCTTTGTCCTCCTCTGTCTTATTCGCGACAATTGAGCGACGTGCATAGAGAACATACTTTAAGTTGGTGTTGTTTTGGTTTGATGTAGACATAATTTTTGTGGTCGAAGTACTCGCTATCACACATTACTCACTCCCAGTTTTTAGGCTTCTTACCCACAATGATTGTGAGCTTACCGTGAGCATACTTCATATGTGCTTCTGTACCTTCACTAAATTCACTTCCAAGCAATAGCTGGTTAGCAAGTAGTTCTGGCTGAAACTTGTTTGAAGTATCTTTTTTCTTGGTGCTAGAGATTGTAATTTTTTTCATATATCTGTATCAGTTGGTAGTATGTATACCTAGTTGTAATGGTATATGGACTCCCTCTCCTGTACAGGTGAAAAAAATTAGAACCTGTCTATAACGTGTAGTGCTTTCCTTAGACTTAGTTAGTTGTAAGTAATAGTTTAGTTTTAGAAAGGTGCATCTGTGGTTTCAACGAACGTACTTATGGGAACTTTAGTAGGGTTAGTTTTTTTGTAATCTTCTTCTTTACGAAGATTACTGAGTATCTCCATTAGTCCATGACGCTCAACCATTTGCATAATTCTTGGAGCCTCTGATATAAGAGGGATACATACTCCGTGTCCGTCACGCATTTTTGCTATACCAAGCTTATCAACATAGCTACCTATCTTTCGTGCAGATACACGTTGTCCAGGTATTGAGAGCACTCCATCGCGAGTATTGACAGTACGTGTCTCACGCTCTGCATGGTCATCATAGAATTGCTTGTTAAAGGCGTTAGCAATAGTGTTCATATGTATCACTCCTGACTTTTTAACATACTCATCAAACTCCATGAGCTGTGCAATGCACAGCAAGATGTCTGCAAATATATCAGTTGAAACACTATCTAGTAATGACTTCTCGTAATCAACAAGAAAGCCAAGTACTGATTTTAATTGTTCATCACCAACCATCTTCACGATACTTGTAAGCGCAAGGGCTGTTTGCTTAAGCCGAGGAAACTCAAGACCTAAGAGAGAACTCTCATCTTCTTTCACACGATGAAATGTGTTAAGTCTAAACATCTGTAACTTGTTTCTGAACATCTGAGAATCAGTCTCAAACGTAGGTGGCAGGTGTACAGGCACTTCAACTCGTCTCATCGGAAAGAGTCTTTGGGTTATACACCTACTCTCAAGTGCAGTATCACCAAAGCTACGTCGAGAACCAAGTATCTTTGGACCAAACACTCGGAACGATGTTGGCTTTAGTACATCATTAACAAGTTCCATTCTGACAACTGGTGTATCTTTTTTGTGACCACCGTTCAGAATCTTAACTATGTCATCTGACATGTCTGATGATTTGAAGTCTGCTTCGTCAAACACTAATGTCCCTTGTACAAGGTCGAGTGTCCTAAATACAGCAGCCATAGAGATTGAACCGCTCGCCATCATCGAGCGATTACACAACTTACCGACCACTTCTAGAAATCTCGACTTGCCAGTGCCTAGATCTCCTACTACTCGTAAGTACGGTACTGTGTTAAACCTATCAAACACCCAAGACATGAGAACATATCCTGTTGCAACGTCGTAGAAACGCACATCTTCAAGAACCACATACTTCTGTATATGTTCACGAATTTGATTGTATAACTCTTGTACTGTTCCATACGCCTCGAGCCCTGACGCGAGGTTAATAAAGTTCTTGTCCACCAAGTCACGCACAACCTTTGTTGGCACCAGCTTGAAACATGCTTTCTCAACATCCAACGTTAAGTTGCCATCTTGGCCAACCAGTGGCTCATCGAGTAATTGGCTATCATCACCCCTAGTAATAGCGAACACTCCGCTAAATGTATTTCTTGAATACATCATGTCTGCAATACTCCCGTCTGGGAATACTTGGGAAACTGTATAACGTCCTTTCACATCGGATTTGGTTTTAGAAGCACCGATTTGCTCCTTCTTTAATTCATTCATATGATTGAAGGTTATTCTAAGCACAGTCCTTGACGGTATCTAAAACACTGCCGTACACAGCCACATATAGATTAAGAAGCGACCGAGCGTTACGCTCCGCGTCTTCATCAGACAATGTTTCTTTGAATTCGTCAAAGTATATGCTCTTGAATCTATCTAAGTCTCTTGACATAGAAGTTGTTATCAAGTGTGATGCACCACTTATTATTAGTAGTGGAGAACAAGAAAAGGTGTCTGGTGCAAAAAAACAAAACTCGCAAGTTGCATCCCGAACAAGGGTCTGTTTATACAGACTGATTCCTTATCTCGGAAGGGCAACAAGCGAGTCTTGAAATAAAACTCTACGGCACCAACCTAAATGTATATTTAATTGCTTCGCATTATACACGAAACTGCACCTAAAATCAATAGAGGACTACACTCTATGCAGACACAAAGCACCCTCTCCAGCAATGGAGAGGGTGCAACTGTGGTGAATACCACATTATTTACGTATTCATTAACTCCTGCGTTATCGTAGGAACACTCGCATCAAAAGAAATCCTAAACAGGTGGTAGATTTATGAACCCAAGTAGCCAACTCTCTCTGGTGGTACATTCAGTACAACGCTAATTCTTGCAATTACCAACAAACAAATATATTTTTACTTATAAATCTCCACCGAGCCAGTGAATGCAGTCACCTTAGCAACCAACTCATCTGAGTAAGCATCTCTTACTTCAAACCAACGATATCCAGTTGCTACATCTTTTACATTACCAATACTAGTTAGCAACTCTTTCTTTTCTTGAGCTGTCAAGCCGTACCACTTGCCACTTACATAAACAACATTTGCATTTTCTGAAAACTCGTATGAAGTGGCTAGTTTGTTTTCTGTCAGAATAGCCATAGTCTCTTTTAGTGTTTGAAGATCTTTTTGCTTTTGCTCTGGAGAAACAACAGTCTTCACTTCTTCTGCAGGAAGATTTTGGAAGTAGTTAAATACAGAAAAGCTAAAGTATGCAATTACAAATGAAACAAAAAGATATTTTCGTTGCTTACTCGCTTTAGCCTTCAACACCTCTTTGTCACCATCTCCAACCTTTGCTTTTTTATTGATAATTAATAGGCAGCCCCCTAGTAGGACAAGTAACGCCAGCGAGAACGCTTTAGTAAGTAAAAGCAGTGCCCCAAACCCTACTAGCACCCATCCCCACACACTATGTTTTTTATTTTTCTGTGTAGTCATAAAATAATGTTTAGTAAGTGGTGAGAATACAAAAAGCCCACCACGTGAGTGAGAGCTTACGCTCTCCATATCCGTTTCCAGATATGGCCGTTGAAGACAAATCCCACATGATGGGTTTTTTATCTTCAACGGTCTTATTCACCATGCCAGCGATTACTCACTGGTTTAGGCTACTTATATTCAATTGTATGACCTAATTCTAATACTTATGTAGTATTAAGTAAACTACGAAACGCTTTTATTTTGAAACGTAGGATGAAAAGTTGTTTCAATCAATTTAATAATCTCGTCTGGTATTTTGTATTTCTTAAGTGTCCGTTGTTTCAAAATTTCAATATACATTCTTCTATAATTCATGTTATGAGTGGCGATTTTCTCATATGACTCATCACAGTAATGCCTGCTAATCTTCAAGGTTTCAAAGTCAAAAAAGAATTTCCTGTGTGCTTGAGCATCTTTGACACAACTCTTATCGGCAAAATGTATTCTTTCAAGATTTGAACCAAACTCAGAAGCTCTATGCAGATGAAAGCCGGTTAATAGAAAATGTAAATCAGGAAACTTCTCCATTAAAATATTGATTGCTTTTATTAAGGCTTGAATATCAATATGCTTTTTCTGTAACTGACAGTTCATTGTAACTAGTCGTACTTGTGGATTTGCTTCTAAGTATGCACTCCATGTATTGATATCATCTTTGTCTATAGTGTAAATATGAGGCACTGCAGGGATGCCCTCGTCGATAGCTAGAGAGGCAGATAACAGGCTCTTCTTTTGGTTCAAACATTGACCAAAAGGACACTCTCCTTTAATGACTGAAAAATTAATGCCTGTCATTAAGTCGAACCCCATTGCCTTGATGTATTTGTACATATTACATTCATCTCTTTGGTGCCAGCACCATTCAATCATTGTATCTGGACCAGTAGCAAACAGTATGACTTTCTTATTATAGAAAGCATCTGCCACACGAATAGCAAGATCAAATTTTATTTCTTTCTGCTCATGCCACGCTCCGGCTTTATAAGTAACACCAGACTTTAATATATCTTGAAGTGTGATTCCCAAAACACTAATGCCGGCAGGGATAGAAAATCTATTCATGCGTGCTGTTCTCTTATCAAGAATTGGGATGTATGCAGGTAATTCAATCTTAACGTCTGGCAATGCAATATCTAGAGAAAGACTACCTCCGACTTCATCGATGAACTCATGTAAATGTGGATTATTACATGTAACTATTTTTCTACCGAGTGAATCACACACCTCAACTACATCCGAAGCTTTACTAGCTGGAATATCATAGAAATTACCTTCAGCAACTTTACACATTTGACTGAATAAAGTAGGAGGCTTATTTTCGTATAAATCGTGCGAGGAATTCATTCTGTTTCTTCTCGATTACCGTACCAGAATAAGTAACCCCCGTATCTAAGCAAGTTGTAACCATCTTTGATATTCTCTTATTCAGTTCTCCGACCTTTTTTGCACGCACTATTACTTCATAGATACCAGTGGTATTTTTTCGAAGAGATACCCCTTCGTTGTCCTGCAATTCTACGATGTCATTGCTAAGAGCTGTTTCAAATGATGGAATACAAATATCCCCAACTGATACACCTCCCTCTGAACCACTACCACCCCCAGCCCCTGATGAAACAACCTTCCTAGGTCGTCTGATTATTGGCGAATCTTCTTCTTTTCGTTTTGAGCCTCCTCCCATATATGTGGATAAAGTTAGTTATTAATATGTTGATTTAAGACCTCTCATGAGGTATACTGTATATATTATTTGAAAAGAAACTGTAAGTCAAGCTTTTATGACCAAAAAACAAAAAATGGTGTATGATTTCGTTGTCTCCTATGCTCAAAAGAATAATATTGCTCCCTCTTTGGAGGAGATAGCGAACAACTTTTCAGAGTTTATGGCCCATCCCTCAGCTGCTCAGTACCATATTAACAATCTTCAGAAACTTGGTTATCTCGAAAAAACAACTAATAAAGCTCGTTCAATAGAAATAAACGAAAACAAACTTATAAAGACACCCTTCCTGTCTCAAAAAGGATTAGATTCTATAAGTGTTCCAATCCTAGGTTCCGCAAATGCTGGTCTAGCTACCCTAACAGCAGAAGAGAACATAGAGGGCTACATAAAGGTTTCCAAGAAGGTGTTAGGAAATAATAAAAACTACTTTGCGTTATGGGTTGAGGGTGACTCAATGAACAAGGCAAAGATTAATGACAAGAACATTGAGGATGGAGACCTTGTGTTGGTTGACCCTACACATACAAACCCATTGTCTGGAGACTATGTACTGTCTATCCTCGACGGATACGCAAATATAAAAAAGTACCACAGAGATATTGCGTCTGGAAGAATATCTCTTATATCCGAATCAAGTAATTCAATACATAAACCAATTTATATTTCGAGCCAGGATGATTTCCTTATCAACGGTAAGATTATTGATGTTGTAAAAAAATAAGCATTTTGCAAATTTATAATAACCACTCGTGAAAGTAATCCACATATGTAAGTTGTAAGACTGCCCCCTTTTACGTGCTATGCTTCTAAAGGCTTGCACAATTCTGTGTGAACTGTTCTTTCTCAACTTGGGAGTCCCCATGAAAAAGTTTCTTCAGAGCATCATCACATGTCTGCTCTTGTTGCCTGCTTTCGCAGCTCAAGCTGCAACTGCATCGATCATCGAAGATGGTTTCGTAGGAGGTTGGGCGAGCTGGTCTTGGCCAGCTTCCCCTGTTCCTGTCAGCCCGGCAACAAGTCCAACATTCAAAGGTTCTGGAAGTATTCGCATGGATTTCACTGCTCCTTGGGCCGGGTTTTCGCCTGGCGGGAACAATGGCCCATTTGATGCAACTGGATACAAATCTTTAGTGTTTGCTGTTTACAACGCATCAAACGCTGGGCAATTGTACCTGCGCATAAATGCATACGACCCAGCAATCGCTTCTACCTACGTTCAAGACTACACATCAACAAATTCCATCCCACAAGGGCAATGGACCTGGGTGCGTATCCCGCTAGCTGACTTATCACTTCCAGCGAACAAGATAATCAATTTTATTTCAATACAAAGTGCTACCGTTGGCACTGCGTATTTTGACGAGATGCGTTTCGAAAGAAATATCACCTTCTTTGAAGGGGTTAAAACGCAAGTTGCACCCAGTATCCAAGTTTGGTATTGGGGTTCAGGTGTTTCATCTCCCATTGGAGGTCGACTGGATGTGAACGTGACTAATACCTGGGGTGGTGTGCAGCTCAACCTCGTAAACAAATTCACCGGCAGGCAGCCGGTCAGTGACTATGGCATACTTGCCGTCAAATTCACTAAGACTGTTACGAACCAGTCTCTCATTGCAAGTTTAGCGGCTGATGGGGTTTCTGGGACATACGGTTCAGTAAATCTAGAAAACTATGTTCCTGGTGGGGTCGCGGCCATAAACACGGAGTACGAGGTATTCATCCCATTAAGTGCCTTTGGGGCTGGTTCACAAAGCACCTCTGGGGTTGTGTTTGTTAGTAACGTCCCAGGATGGTTTTTGCTTGATGATGTAAGATTTCTTGAAGCGTTCAAGTTGCCTTTACCAGGTGGTAAAGATTGGTATGAGACAGTCCAACCTGGCGGTGCAGCGTTTTGTGGTACAGCAGCTGACACACTCCACGCAATTGATGCTGCTTACTACTCGATAGACTTTGCTGCAAGAACATACCAAGATGCGGTAGGTAATACAATTCTTAACAATGTACCAATCCTTGCTGCTGCTTCAGGACGTGTAGTTACATCCGGCTTCACAAGCTCTAACGGAAACCACGTAGTTATTGACCATGATTTTGATGGTGATATCAACACTGGACTTACTACTTGGTATCTGCACTTGGTATCACCATCTTCACTTGCTGTTGGTGATACAGTGAGACGTGGACAACAGCTTGGGATAATGGGAAATACTGGGTTAAGCGATGGAGTCCATCTTCATTTCCAGTTCAAACATAACGGACAAAGAACTAGAGATGGCGCACCAGCACTTCGCAATATCCAGATAGAAAATAGACTCATCGAAAATTACACAGTTGGATGCAGAACAAACTCTCCCCCAACTGGGTTTTACCCTTCAACAAACTACTAAAGTTAAAACTTAGTAGTAAGAACCCTTCGGGGTTCTTTTTTATTCGACAGGCTTTGCTCCCCACTTAAGAGTTTGAAGTAACTGAGTGAATACATCATCACTATTTGTGTAAATATCACCTCTCATCATAAACTCATATGCAGAACCATCCACATTTTTAAAAATTGCCCAATACTCAAATCTTTTTTCTCCAGTAGATAGAGTAACTTCTCTTTTAATTGTCACCCCGTTCTTTCCATCTAAAATAATTGGTTTGCTATAAATCTCTGTAAATGGATAAAAAGATAAATAATCATAGAGCAATTTAGATTCAGGAACTCTGGGGTATGCTGTCGACACACGCATTAAAAGAACTGCCCCTCGTAAAGTCATAACAGTACTTGAGCCAGTAAACGGTGTAGTCCATGCTGGAGAATTTTTATTTTTATCGTCAAATGTTATTGTAAAAAATGAATCTCCACCATCACCACCAGAAGTTGTTAGTTCTTTTGGGTATAAAAATGTTACATCCCTTTTGAACTGATTAGCCTTTGCAGAAAAATTTTGCCAATCATTTAAAGAAAGTGTTATGGGGGTATATGGAACATTAGTAACTTGTGTAGATGTTCCTGTTGGACTTAAACTTCCATTCGTAAACATTATATTAAGGGCATATCCGAGTACAATAATAATGAGAACAGAGAGAATAACGCTAGTTCTACTTGGGTTTTTATTTTTTAACATAGTCTGATTCTATCGGTATAGTAAGTATTAGTCAACAAAGCAACACGCGCTTAATCTTCATAACTAACCTTACTGTTTCTTAGTTATAACATTATTAACTTCATTAACGTTTAGAGATGTAACCATTGGTTCTAATTGATGTTGTAGTTAGTTCAGTAACTTCCTCTACAACATCCCAATCGTCAACAACATTTAGAAAATGTATTGCTCGTGTTTCAATTAAAGAGGTTCTAACATCGTGTAGTAGTCTCCACAGAAATGACAAAACCACCTATCGGGTGGTTTTGTCATTTCTGTGGAGGTGGGCGGAAGCTAAAGCGTTACACTTATCCACCTCACTCCTCATTCATTCCCTGCTATCATATACTTATGACAGCACTTAGCTTATACCTCACTTCACTTTTTATTATTTTTATTTATTCGACATTCTTTTTCTTCGTAGCACAACAAAAAAAAGATAACAGCATCATGGATGTAGCATACGGTCCTGCATTTATCTTCACTGCGCTAGCACTCTCTGTTATTGTACTGCAGTCACAATCCTTGCCAGCAGTGAGCGTGATACTACTGCTCCTTATCATTATCTGGGGTGTGCGACTCTCATATAGAATCTATAAAAGAAACAAGCCAAAAGGAGAAGACTTTCGTTACAAAGCATGGAGAAGCGATTGGATGATGTATGGAAAGAACTACTTTCTCGTACGTTCATACTTGCAAATATTCATGTTACAAGGTTTTATTGTGAGCATCATACTACTTCCATTTACTTTAAGTCTTGGGATGGATACAGCGCTTGCAAATGGGTTCGCATTGTTCTTCCTCCTTGGATTACTAGTATGGATATTTGGATTCTTTTTTGAAGTTGTTGGTGATAAGCAGTTAGATACATGGGTATCTCGTAAACATCTTCATGGTGAGACTATTATGAAGAAAGGTCTATGGAAGTATACACGTCACCCAAACTACTTCGGCGAATCAATGATGTGGGTGGGAATATCTCTAGTAGCTTTTAGCGTGACAATGTCATTGTATGTATTCCTTTCTCCTTTCCTCATCACAGGACTTCTACTCTTCGTTTCAGGTGTACCAATGCTTGAGAGACGATGGGAAGGCAACCATGAATGGGAAGAGTACAAGAAGCATACAAGCGTCTTCATCCCCCTCCCTCCTAAGCGAGGATAAGTTATCTAAGCAATCATTGCTACTTCCTTTGTAATATGATATCTTTAAGGAACTAAACACACCTTGGCAGAAAAAGTAAACATCAACAATAGCATTCGTTCACCTAAACTCCGCGTCATTGGACACAATGGAGATAACTTGGGAGTACTCACAAAAGAAGAAGCGCTTATTGCCGCAAAGAATGTAGGCCTTGATCTCATAGAAGTATCCCCTCATGCAGAACCACCTGTTGCTCGTATTGCAGATTATGGGAAGTATACATACGAAACGTCCAAGAAATTAAAAGAAGTAAAAGCAAAAGCTCATGTCACAGAAACCAAAACTGTACAGATCAGTGTGTCTATTAGTGAGAATGACATTATGATTAAAGCGAAGAAAACGGCGGAATGGATAAATGAAGGACATCGTGTAAAAATTGATCTACAGCTAAAAGGCCGTACCAAGTATATGGACGATAAGTTCCTTCGTGAACGTATGGACCGTATCTTAGCTGTTATCCCCGCCCAATACAAAATCGCAGAACCACTGAAGAAGATTCCGAAGTCAATGATGATTGTACTCGAGAAAGCAAAATAACCATTAAAATTATTCGATCTACTTTGTTAGGGTGTAATTTTTATCAGTCAATGTACTACTTGTACATCTCCATCTAAAAATCCCACCCTGCCTCGTATCTAGAACAATTTTAATGGTTATTTACCTTACATTAACTCCTTCTATAAAAAGTCCCCAAGGCTTGATATTCCAACTAAACTGTGATAAAATACCCGAACTATCTATAACGGATTAGAAATCTATGAAAACTAACAAGTCATTCCTAAAGCGCCTCAAAGTCACAAAGAACGGGAAGATTATCGGTCGCAAGCCAGGTCTTAACCACTTCAACGCAAAGGCACCGCGTCGTAAGCAGCTCGCTGGTAAGCGTGGGCAAGACTTTGTTATGACAGGAAAAGAGAAGTCTCGTTTCCTCCCTGGTATGTTCTAGTCCGATAGTTATAGAAATCTTATTTATTTAATTACACTACTATGTCACGAGTAAAACGAAGTATAATGGCGATGAAGCGCCGCCGAAATGTCCTCAAACAAGCTAAAGGCTTTCGTTTCGGACGCAGTAAGAAGGAAGTAGAGGCAAAAGTAGCTCTCCGTCACGCAGGAGCTCATGCATTTGCTCATCGTAAGGATAAGAAGACTGACATGCGTCGCCTCTGGACAACTAGATTAAACGCAGGTCTTCGTCCGCTTGGTATCACCTACAGTGTGTTTATTGATAAACTCACAAAGAAAGGAATGGTTATTAACCGTAAAATGCTTTCTGAGCTTGCACAGGACAACCCAGAGACATTTGAAAGAATCGTTACTCAGGTGAAAGCATAGATTAGAGACTAGATAGTTAGGTGATAGGAATTAGCTAACTATATCAAACAAAAAAGCGACGCCTACGGTGTCGCTTTTTTGTTTAGTAATTATGCTAATATTTATTTTGAAAAATATCTATAAGAAAATACCGCCTTAGATACGCGAAGCCTAAGGATTTTTATAAGGAGGTGTAGTAGACCTACGATGACTTACAAAAATCCTATTGCGACAAAGTACATGTGGTAGTATTTTGTTAGAGACGAAGTTCGCGTTCGCCGTTAACTGCTTGTGTCCGTACCATCTCTATTAATTTTTCCACCAGAACTTTCGGATCTTTTTCGAAAATAACGTACGGGTTCTCTCTGTTACTGTTCTTAATTATATTACGTATCACCTCATCTGTTGCCCATTCACCTTCAAGGATTCCAAGTGGCATATTCGCCTCCCATGCAACAGTAAACTCATGTATAGTGCCAATACGCCCACACCCGATAACAATGGCATCTGATGACCGCACGAGCATGAGATCACGCCCCGGAAATCCGAACCCGGTATAGATAATAGCGTCCATTGCTTTTACGGGAAGACGATACACCTCTAGGTGTTCTTTCTTACTCGCAGCAGGAGATAATCCAAACGATACACCTCCTGCTTCTTTTGCACCTTCTGCAGCATAGAGCGGGAACCCACTTGTTGCTCCCGTAATAATCTGCGCACCTTGGCGAGCAATCTCACGACCAAGTTCTTTTGCAATGGAAATAACAGACGGTCCACAGTGTGCTATCTCTGCTGCCCCTGAAACACTTATAGTTACGCGATCGGAATTCATATTTTATCTAGTGTACATGTTTTAACTTATAATTTCTAGAGAGTGGTGAAGATTATCACTACTCAAGTTCTACTACATCCCCTTTTTCAGGAACAGCAATAGGTAAGCCATAGGTCTCGTGTATTCTCTGTCCAAGATAATACGCGCTCTTAGGTTCGCCAAGTACTACAAAAACTTTTTTTAGCGTTGTTGCAGTCGGTTCAAGAAATGATACTAAATGATCTGAATCTTTATGTGCGGAAAAACCGTGAATGTTAACAACTCGCGCACGAAGCGGTACAACTTGGCCGTGTATGATTACATCTTTTGGTTCGTCAACTATCTTTCTACCGAGGGTTCCGACACTTTGATACCCGACAATAACAATCGCACTTCGTGGATCAGAGAGATATCTTGCTTCATGATGTAATATTCTTCCACCGTTACTCATTCCACTTCCAGCGATAATAACTTTTGGCCTTGTATCATTATTAATAGCTTTACTCTCATCTGGGGTAAGAGTCTGTACAAGCCCCTTAAACGCAAAGACATCATCCCCGCTTTTAATAGCATTTCCAACATCATTATTGAGCCATTTCTCGTGTTTTTTATAGATCTTTGTAATATTGATACCAAGTGGCGAATCAAGGTATACGGGTATTTCTGGTATTTGCTTACTCTCAACAAGTTCGTTAAACGCAAGCAACATTTCTTGAGTACGCTCAATAGAAAAAGCAGGTATAAGAACAGTACCACCTTTCGTAATAGTTGAAGTAATAACCTCTTTTACAATTTCGATACGTTTGTCTTTATCTTTATGATTTCTATCTCCATACACACTCTCCATAACAATATAATCTAGATTGCTAGGCGTTACTGTGTCACGCATAAGAGGAGACGGAGTGTTGCCAAGATCTCCGGTAAAAGCAATCTTCTTACCTTTATACGCAATCTCAATAATCGCACTTCCTAAAATATGACCTGCGTCATAAAACGTAATAACGGCTTCTCCTTGATCAGTTGTTACTATATATGGCTCTTGGTACGTTAGAATTGTATTCCATAGGTGCATTGCTTGAAAGACATCTCTCTCTTCGTATAATGGCTCAAGACCTTGCTGAGATGCTTCTTTACCGAGCAACCCCATAGAATCAAGCATGATAAGCTCTGCCATGTCTCGTGTTGGCTCGGTACTTACTATCACACCTTTAAATCCATCACGTACAAGTCTAGGTATTCTGCCAACATGATCTAAATGAGCGTGTGTGATAAAAAGGTAATCAATAGATGCTGGATCATATGTAAAAGGCTCGCGGTTAATTGGAACCGACCATTTCTCCCCTTGAACGAGACCACAATCAATCAATACCTTCTTACCGCCAAATTCAATCAAGAAGTTAGACCCTGTTGGCATCTGCGCACCACCTGCAAACGTTACTCTAAATGTACTCATATTATTTTCTTTGTATATAATAAACACCAGCCGCGCCAACTAATCCAACTAAAATATCTTTTATAGAATCAATAAGCGTATTTATCTCAGTACCATATATCACATCAGTTACATATTCGTATAATTCCCACGTAAGCGCAAAAGCAAGATATATAATGACGACTTTATGAAATGTTATCTTTTGCTTACTAAATCTAAGTGTTGCAAAAGTAAGTAGACCGACGCCTATCCCACCAAAAAAATGCATTGGGATATCTAACCACCATAACACATAGTATAGATGGGCTGGGTCAAAAATATACTTTGATATAGATACTAAAACTAGGAGATATAAAAAAGAGAAAAAAATTGCTCGCATCGTTACAAAGTATACCATGCGATACGTGACCCAAGATATTTAGAGACGAGCAAAAAGAAAAACCGTCTCTTAGGACAGTTTCTCTAGTAGGGTGTTAGGACATCTTCCTGATGTTTTAATTCAGGTGGGTAGGAAACGGATAGCACCTCGGTGCAGTTCCCAATATTCCATAACCCAAAGATGTTTTATCCAGAAAAATACCTAAACACCCTAGACTTGATTATACTCCTATACGAAATAAAAAGTAAAGTCCTCAATTTTTGTTAGTTATCTAAGCAAAAATAGAAAAAGATTGTTATACTAACAAACAAGAGTATATGAATGAAGAACTAGTACAGCAGACGGTAAAATTTTTCAAAGAACAAGGAGGCACGTATGCAACAATGAAGGAGCAGATGCTTGAAGGTGGTATCCCTCTTGTTGAGATTAATCGTATCTATGAAGAAATCAAACGCCTAGGTGCAGACCCACACCCTGAAGCTGCTCATATCGTGGAACCTGCTCACCCTCTTGCGACTAACGTAATTATTCATCCTGCAAGCCGTGAGATGTCACCAGAGATACTTAGCGCTCAACCATCTCATCAAGAAATACACCAAGAGGCACCTTCACCGTTAACAACTAATCCTGTAAGCGAACCCCTTGCTCAAGTAATACCGCAGACTGCAGAAGTTGCTCCACCTCCGCAACAACCTCTTCCGTCAATGCAAGCCCCAATATCTGTTATGCCAATAGTAGATGAAGCGCCTCAATCACATGCTGGAGTACTGGTATTTATATCACTCATTCTACTACTAGGAATTAGTGCTGGCGGAGTATTTGCTTACATAAAGTATATGCCAGAGAGTTCTCTTGCGAGAATTATTAATGAACTGTTACATAAATAAGTTTCCTACAAAAGAAAAATCCCGATGGCACCCATCAGGATTTTTCTATAGTGGAGGTACTTTGATGATGAACTGTAATTCTGTGATATAAGAGAGATATGCGCCAAGACGACTATCATAATCTCACGCCCCAGAACGGCTTCGAAGCACTAGTTCATTACTCTAAAAGCACCTATTAGTTATTATATTCCTCTCACATAACTACACAAGAGTCTGTAAAGAGATTTTTCTGTGGGTTATGTGGATAAGTTTGGTTAATAGTTGGTAATAAATAGTTAATAGTTGGAATACACACTAAAAACAACCCTTTTGGGGTCGTTTTAGTGTTGTAAAGATAAAAATTACTCAAGAATTCCGTCCAAATTTACATCATATAACATAGCTTCAGTTACTAGACGATAGTCATGTAATTCTTCTTTTGTGAACCACAGAGCAACTTCTCTATCGTATGCCCCCTCTCCATCTGCTGGGTCAGTACAATGAATGAGATTACGCATACCACGGGAACCATCAGTGTCACAGAGCATATATGAATCTATAGCAAAATCTCCACGGATAGTTCCGCTATCTGCTGTAGCTGGTTCTGTGCCGCCAACAAGACGCTTAACTACTGCTTGAGAATTGTTACCCTCTATCACAAGTGATACAACAGGTCCTGCGCACATATAGTGCACCATGGCACGGATAATATCTTTGCCGTATTCAATTGGTTCTTTATCAATCGTGTGACCGAGAGATTTTTTATTCTCAGCAATTCTCTCACCTTTCTTCAGATACCATGCATCATCTTTATTGTAGTGAGCCCAGAGAGTCTTTTCATCTACCATATGCATCTTCATAGCAACTATCTTAAGACCGATACGTTCAAAACGTTTAATAATCTCTCCAACGAGACCGCGTTGAATTGCGTCAGGCTTTAGAATAACAAATGTTCTTTCTTTCTTTGGGTGCATAAATAGTTGGTAGTTAGTGGTTAATAGTTAATGGTTTAATACTTTACATACTACCAAAAAATAATAACTTTGCCAAAGTAAAACACCACTTCTTACGAAGTGGTGTTTTACTTTATATATTACTTGCTAAACTCTTTAAACAGAGAAAATTGGTTTAGCTACAAGGAGCATAGGGATTTTTAGAAGAAGACGTACATACTAGTACGGCGACTGAGAAAAATAACGTAGCGACAAAGTAGATGAACTAATTTTGTCTGTTTAATGAGCAACGTATGGAAGAAGTCCCATAAACCGTGACCTCTTAATAGCATTCGCTAGCAATCTCTGATTCTTTGCTGTTAGGCCTGTCTTTCGACGATTAAGAATACGAGCGTGTGGGTTGATGAACTTCACGAGAATTTCTGTATCCTTATAGTCGATGAACTTAATGTTATTTTGATTGAAGTAGTCTTGTTTTTTCATAATGGTTTAATTAAATTTTCTTAGTGAGTTGAGGGGTCTATTTTAGCTGTCAGTAGTAATGCAGATACGAGGCACAGAATGTTTTTGCGGCCAAGATGTAGTAGACCTACATTGCGGGAGCAAAAACATTCTGTAACGAAGTAGGTGCTTTGCTAATGGCCGTTAAAATGGGATGTCGTCAACATTGATGGATGAGTCACCGTAATCTATGGTATCGAGATCTGGAGCATTCGATGCCTTCGGTGCCACTGTTGGGTTAGCTCCTTGTGGAGCTGGTGCATAACCCCCCGCATCTCCGCCAGAACTACCACCTTTCGGCCCAAACTGCACTGCATCTGCTACAATTTCTGTACGATACTTTTTCTCACCAGTAGTCTTATCATCCCAGCTACGCGTCTGGATACGTCCTTCAATGAGAACACCTTGACCTTTTTTAAGATACTGTGCACTTGTCTCTGCTTGGCGTCCGAACACAACAACATTGTGATATTCTACTTGTTCTTGCTTTGCACCATTTGCATCTTTGTAAACACGGTTAGTTGCAATTGAGAAAGAAGTCACCGCGGTTCCGTTAGGAAGCGCCTTTTGTTCTGGGTCACGTGTAAGATTTCCGAAAAGAAAAGTTTTGTTGAGGTACATAATAATAGTTGTTAGTTTCTAGTTGATAGTTGTTAGAAAATACAGAATAACTACTACGTAGTGTAATCCTTATTTTGTTTCTTCGCTAGTAACCTCAGTAGTAACTACATCTGGTACAATTTCTGCAACTGGATCAATGGCTACATCATCACCTACAAGTTCTGCAATCATGTCATCAGTCTCATTATTTACTAATGATTCTGCTTTAATAACTGGAGCACGTTTTGTATACACGGTATTCTCACGAACGGTTTGGACAACGAGGTAGCGAACTACTTCTTCGTCTAGTTTAATCCCCTTCTCTAGGTCTTTTACTTTATCAGCATCAAGTTCGAACTTGATCCATCCAAAGTATCCAACATTGAAGCGAATATTAACGTTATTAACAACGCGAGTCAT
The DNA here is from genome assembly GCA_027482685.1 of bacterium. GTDB lineage: Bacteria > Patescibacteriota > Minisyncoccia > Phycocordibacterales > UBA5272 > UBA11704. The sequence goes on along the minus strand of JAIXVU010000009.1, from coordinate 53,599 downwards.
TTCATAGGCAAGCTCTCGTAAATACGGAGCTTCTTCTGAGATGAAGCCACCTCCTAGGGTAGCAATAGACTGCTTGATTGCGTTACTTTTTGCAAGCGCCGTTTCTTCATCTAGTTTGTTATCAAAGATGAAAGAAATTTCATATACACGGCTGTCTACTATGGTTTCATTATTTTCATTCATAGACCATCACTCTACCACATTTTTAGGCAAAAGAAAAGAGCCGCCTTTGGCGGCTCTTCGATGGAGAGGTCTTGTTGTCTATAACTTTTCACTCTCTCTCATGTACTGGAGAATCAACCTGGTAGACGGCTCTTCAAAAACAAGGGCGATCTTGGGGTTGTTGTTGTTTTCTTTGAGCGTGAAAAGCACTAGGGCACGCCTTGCTCTTTCAAGCTTGGCCTTGTGCTCACTTTTTGTGGAAAGGACAAAACGTCGTCCTCCGACAAAGAATGTCACACTCCCGTCTTTGTTGTCAACCGGCCCCTTAACGAAGCCTGCGACACAATACTGCTTCATATTGGCATCTGCCATGTCACACCTCCGTCAAGGTTAAAAGGTTGCAGGAACTATTTACCTGTATCCTGCACTTTTAGAAAGAAAAAGTCAACCGATAGAATTAGTGTATACCAAACATCCGTTTTGTATTCTCAAGTAACTGAGCTCGGACCTCTTCAAAATCATCATATCTTAGTACCGCAATCTTAGCAGCAACCTCTTGGACCATAAGTGGACTATTGCGCTGTCCACGAAATGGGTGCGGTGTCGCATACGGGCTATCTGTTTCTGCGTGTATCATCTCAAGCGGAATAAATCTCACAACATCGTCATACTCATGAGTAAACGTGATAACGCCTGAGAAGCTCATTGTGAATCCAATATTAATAAATCTCTCCGCGATATCGATATTCCCTACGAAGAAATGTGCGTTCCCGTGTAGTATATCTCCATGCTTTTGTTTTGCCTCTTCTAACATATCCAACATGTCTTCATACGCGTCCATCGTACCTTTGCTCGGCCGTCCATGGAGCATGAGTGGCTTGCCTACCTTTATCGCAAGATCAATTTGTTTCTGAAAGATTATTTTCTGTCGCTCCTTCTCAGCGTCTTTGTTCCAGTGCAACCCCTTCTCTTTTACATCCTTATCGAAAAAGTTTTCTATGTAGTGATAATCCAGTCCACACTCACCTATGGCGACGACTCGTGGATGGACTGCAAGTTTCTTGTATGCATCAGCATCGTATTCCTCAAGTACGTTGTCACATGGATGTTGGCCGATAGTTGCGTAGATATGATCATGAGCATCAGCTAGTGCGATAGCTGCACGAGATTCTAGAAGCCCTGTACCAACAGTAATAGTTCCTACTCCACGAGACTTCATATCAGCTATCACCTGCTCACGTGATTCTTTCGTTGCATCGTCGAACGCTTTATCATGTAGATGCGAATGTATATCAAAAAATGCGTACTTCATAATAACGTACTTATGAAAGCCTGCCAAATAATGGCTTTTCTGGCATTTTATTCTCACGGATGCATTCAATAATTTTTGCTGAAGTATTTGGGAGATAAAGAGCAAGTCTGTTTGCAACTAACTCAAGTGAGGATAGACAATGTACAATCATTTCTTTCCCCTTAACCTCATCAACCTTAACAACTTTGAAAGGTTCATTAGTGGCAATATATTCATCAATACTACTTATCTCTTCAATTATTTTTTTTAATGAATGATTAAGATCAAAATCTACTATCTCAACTTTACTACTTACTTCTTGCTCTTTACTGCGAACTTCATTACTTGTCGCCATCTTCATGATACGACTTGTAAGATTTCCAATTCCATTTGCAAGATGTGCTTGGTAACTTTCTTTAATACCTTCTATTGTTATATCTCCATCTTCAAATGATGAAATATCATGGAGCAACACAAAACGCAGAACATCTTCTGGGTAGTCGGTCACTTCTTTAAACATCTCTATAACATCAAACGGGCTGATGACATTGCCAACAGACTTACTCATCTTCTGTCCGCCACTTGTAATGAATCCATCAATAATTATCTGTGATGAATTAGGTAAACCTGATGCCATGAGCATCGCCTGCCACATTGCAGACTGTTGTCGCAGGTTGTCCTTACCACAGTACTGAATCACCTTGCGGTTATCATTTCCATCTTGCGCCCAATACTTCGTAAAGTCGTCTCCGTTAGGCCAACCAAGTGTCGAGACGTAGCTCGTAAGCGCATCAAACCACACATACATCACATGACTATTCTCATCACCTTTGTCGCAAGCATCATTAGGCACCGGCACCCCCCACGGCATCTTCTCTTTCAGTCGTGAGATAGAAAAGTCTTCAAGTCCACGCTCAACAAATGCCTTAATCTCATTATATCTAAAATCTGGCACGACAAAATCTGGATGACTTTGATAAAACTCAAGTAATGGCTTTTGAAACTCAGAAAACTTAAAGAAATAATTCTCTTCATCAATCAGTTCAATCTCACGGTTTGGGTGTATCGGGCATTTACCATGATCAAGCTCACTATCTGTCTTAGTTAGCTCACATCCGACACAGTACTTCGTCTGATATGTTTTCTTATAAATATACCCGTTATCATAACAGCGTTTCCACATTTCTTGGGCAGCTTTCACATGCTTCTCATCAGTAGTGCGAATAAAACGCACATCTTGGATATTAAGAATTTTCGTAAGCTCTTTGAACTTCTCTGCATATCCGTCAACATATGCTTGAACTTCAACCCCTTCTTTTACTGCATTCTCATAAATCTTTGCTCCGTGTTCATCAGTTCCTGTGTTAAAAAATACATCATTCCCAAGTAACCTCTTATATCTTGCAATAACATCCGCGCGAATTATTTCCATAGCAAACCCAATATGCGGATCTGAATTCACATATGGAAGTGTGGTAGTTATATAAAATTGTTTAGTATCATTACCCTTCATGTGACTTTCTTTTCTGAACATCAGACGCGAGCTCCATAAACACAGCAGCCAGTGGTACTGATAAAATGATACCCCATATACCTGCAAATTTTGCCCCCAGTACAACACCAATTAGAACAATTATTGATGGAACACCAACCATCTTACTCATCACACGTGGGTACAAAACATTACCTTCAAGTTGTCCAATGATAAAGTAGATGAGCGCTACTATACCGAGCAATTCCACACCACCTGTCGCATATGCGATGAATAATGCAGGTATAGTAGCAAACGTAAGACCGACTACTGGAATAAGCTCTCCGAAAAATGCAAGCACTGCAAGAAGCGCTGCATATGGCATATCAAGAACAAGCATCGGCACATAGACAAGAAGTGCAACAAAGATTGAAAGTAATAATTGTCCTTGCATCCATAGACCAATCTTTCTCTGTGATCTATTCCAGAGGTCTTCAATATATTTCTCCTCTCTTTTCGGGACAACTAAACTCAAAAACTTTTGCACCCCATTATCTTCAAGCGCTAGATAAAACGCTAAAATAAAAGTAAGCAAAACATTAAACACCCCTCCTATTACTGCAGTCGTTGTTGCAAAGAAGCCACTACTACCAAAAAGAGTATTTTTAATAACAGTAAGGATCTGGCCTTTAGATATATCTTGTGAAAGACTCTGGATAGAAAGAGATAAATCTTTAAATCCTAAATCTTTTCCAAAAATGCGTATAGACTCTAGAAGTTTAGGAAGTGACTTCACAAATTGTGCAAGATCATCTGCAAGTGGCGGAAGGAGTACAAATAGAAAACTTGCAATAATACCAATAAGTGAGACAAGTAAGAGGGTCACAGCAAAAGCTCGTGGAACCCCCCATTTCATAAGCCACCGAACTGGCATCTCTACCGCAGAAGCTAAAACGACTGCGACTAAAAGCGCAATAAAGAAATCGTGTGCATAAAAAATCCCTGCAAACAAAATTACAAGCAAAATAGCTTTGATAAAGGTGCTTGTGCTAATGGTGATACGTATAGTGTCTTTCATATCCATATCCTACCACGATAAAGGCCTAGGTGCCATAAAGAAACTATCTGTCAACAACGCGAGCTTCATCAACTGGCCAAACTTCTCCAGCTATTGAGGTTGTGATAGGAGAGATAGTGGTACGGATTGACGCACGGGATACTTCTTCTGTAGCATTTAAAATAACAGCAGATGTAAGTGGTGGAATTTGCCCTACCTGACTTTGAGATGGCTTAAAAGTAAGTCCTGCATTTAAGGTAATTGTTTTACCAGCTTCCATTTTACCTATATTCCATGTTACAAGACGTGATCTAGGATCATAGGTGACATCAAGGTTACCAGCAACGATGCTACGCCATGTTACATATACCGGAAGCGAAAATGTAACTGATGCATCAGAAAGTGCATTTTGTGCAGAGACGATGACTCGTGCGTTGTATGTTGTATCAGTATTAACAACTGGTGGGATAGGGCCGAGATTCGGAGCTGGAGAATTTTTGTACGTTGCAAGAGCTTGCACACTCGCACTTCCTTGTACGGCGTATGACTTCTGTACTTTTGTAACAATATCATTTTTTGTTACAAGAGTTCCATTACCATTAATAGCAAGCACAAGCTTGGGTGAGTTGTTACCCTTAAGTACTATTGGGACGCGTACTCGAAGAGTCTTTTCTGCTTGAGGTTGAAGTGTTCCAAAATCTGGCAGAATAGAAGCATCCCATGTAATAACTCTTTTGACGGAATCATAGTAACCTGACTCTGGTTGAATATCCTTATCAATAATCGCTTCTCCTTGTAAAGCCACACTAATATCAATATCTTTAATGAGTGTTTCTGTTGTATTTTTGTACGCAATAGTAAGATTCGCTATATCCCCGTAACGAAGTGAGTCAGATACCCCTCTATCAGTATTAAGACTTACAGTGACAAGAAGTGGGGAGGTGCGGAGCTTAACGTCATATGTCTGTGTTCCATACACAATACCAACAGCAGTTGGAGTAGTCCCTTCTGGACCGACAATCGCTTTCATTGTAGTCACTTCACCCTCTGTCCCATTAAATGCTCCTGTTACTGTTACTGTATATATTTTTCCAGACTCAAGCGGAGGAACAACAAACGAAGTACTACGACTAAGCGCCTTTGGGGAAGCATTTGTAACGACGAAACTATTAGGAAGCGTAAGCGCTAAAAGATTTTCTTTTGTGCTACTTGCTGTATTGTTTTTAACAGAAAAAGAAAATACCCCTTCCTGTCCTACAGAAAGTGTAGGCGGTCCATCAATACTAACAGCAACAGGCGGGGTTTTCATGGTGACCGATGTTGAAACTGTCTTACTAAAGACAGCGTTTGATCCAGGCACCTTGTAATCGAACTTCACAATAATATCTCGTGACTCTCCTTCACTACCAAAGAGTGAAACCATGAATGTTTGGTTTATCTGTCCTCCTGCGATTATACTGCCTGTATCTTTTTTATCATTTACTTTTTCTTCTTCATCTTGGGCACTCACCCCTTTTTTATACATCACAGTAAGAGAAGAAACATCAAGAGAGACTTTATTTTTATTCGTAAGAGTTACATACAGCGGAGTATCTTCTCCTCCTTCAATGTATGGAGAAACTTGTAATGCTATATCAATATTATCTGATGAAATAACATTTTGAGATGACAGTACTCGCCACGCAGTAAATGATAGTGATGCGACAAGCAGTATGCTTGAAACTATAAGTAACTTTACGCCAAGTGATGTTTTTTCTTTGATTGTTGTTGGCGTAATAACAGCAGTTGTATCTCCCCAAGAGCTTGGCAACTCTTTCGCTACTTTATCCCGTGATTGATGCATCATAAAATCATCCGGTTTTTTCTTCGGATCATACAGTGTATTTTCAATTCTATCTAGAGCGCTTCCTTGGGAAGGTTTTTTAAGAGGGTCCATATGTTAGGACTATAGTATACCAAGAAGTTCGCCTATAGTTGCATCTCTTTAAGCACAGCCTGCACATGTTCTCGTACAGGTGTATATGCAAGGATGATGTGGGTGTAAAGATCATCAACAGACCAACTCATGTATTCTTGTACATCCTTTGCACCAATTACTCTCGCATCCGCATATCCAAGTTCAACCAAGAGAATGTAGTACAATAATAACCTTCGCTTTTGTTCATCGTAGCGTTTACTTGTCTCAATAAGAGTAAGAACCTTGTCATATAGATTTTTATGCGCCCCCTCTCCACGAATAAATCGCTTGAGAAGTTCTGCTACTTCGTACATAAACGTTTCTTTTATTTGGTTTCCTTCTGCTCCAACCAATCGCCACGTCTCACGCCCTTGCACCAGGGTAACAAGTGAGCATGAACGAGGTATGACATGTGCACGTAGTTTACTCTCAAGCTTTCTAACACTCGTAGCACGAGCAAGCACAAGACCGAACTCACGTGTGAAAAGTTTATAGACTCTATCATGTTCGCCGTTATCAAAAGAATCTATGACGATGCATTTGGTGACGTATTTTTCTATAGCCATGAGAGATAGAGATTAGATTGTAGGCTTTAGATTTTAGTTAGTCCAAATACAACAGTGCCGGTTACTGTCTCAGCTTTGTACTCTCCTTCTCCATTTTCTATTTGTACTACATTACAAGTCTTCATAAGTTCTGCTGTATGTAGCTCTGGTATAGAGTATGACGTTATAAGTTTAACTTCATCTCTAGGTGAAAGCCCCATCTGTTTACGAGCGTCTTGAATGGCGCGCATTAGATTACGAATATCTCCTTCAGTTTGTAATTCTGGGGTAATCACTGTATCAAGTAACATCGTATCACCTCGTATAATATTTTTGACATTAACTTCATCTTTAATGATATCAAGATACTCATCTGTAATTGTACAGGATATAGTCAGTGTTGCGAGTGGTTGTCGAACAGGAATATTTAGTTTATTTCGTGTCATCAATACTTCTGAAACAAGATCACGAGTTTGCTTCATCGATGTAAGGACATTATTATTAATTTCACCCACTTCTGGCCAACTCTCTAGATGAACTGATTCTTTTTTGCCGCCTGCGCCTTGATATACCCGCTCAGCAATAAACGGCATAACGGGTGCCATAACTTTTGCAAGACTCTGTAGAACATAAGTCAGAGTCTCGTAAGCAAACAACTGGTCTTCTACTCCTGTATCCCCCTTCAAACGGTCGCGTGACCTGCGTGTATACCACACAGATACATCATCAATGATGCCTGCAATCCCTCGTGTCGCCTCATCTAACTTGTACGCATCATATCCAAGTGTTGCATCACGAACCACCTCATGAACGCGAGATACCATCCAGATATCAAGAACTTTTGGTGAAGTATTTTTTGCAACAACACTCTCTGGTTTATTCATCTCGTACAATTGAACAACATTATCAAGACGACTCACACACTTTTTGTATACATCTTCTAACTCTTTATCATCAAAGTTAACTCCTTCGCCTTTTACAACAGGGCTAGACATTAAATAATATCTAAAGGCATCTGCACCGAACTTCTCGACCAAGAGTAATGGGTCGGTGTAGTTACTGAGACTCTTACTTAACTTTTTCCCGTCTGCTGCATTAATTAAGCCATTACAAATAACATGCTTGTATGGTGCTTTGTCAAATAAACCAACACCTAAGTTGATTAATGAATAAAACCATCCACGTGTCTGGTCCATGCTCTCTGCGATAAAGTCTGCAGGATAATTTTTGTCAAAGACTTCTCTGTTCTCAAATGGATAATGAATCGATGCAAACGGCATGGACCCTGACTCAAACCAGCAATCAAACACATCAGGTATTCGCTTATATATCTTTCCATCAATTGTAAGTTCTACACTATCAATATATGGACGATGGAGATTAACGGCTCCTGTTTCGTCACGCGGAACGATATACGGTGTTATGTGGAAAACATGACCATTTGCTGGTGAAACATCTTCTTTGCTTAACACATCCTTCATCATGTCCTCATCTGTTGTAAGCGTTGCTGTCATCTGGAACATCCATAGTGGTGAGCCATGTGTCACGAAAAGTATTTTCTTCCCTTCATACTTTTCTTCACACTCATGAACTACTCGCATCATACGATACATGACATCACGATATGACTCACCTTTTTCTATACGGTCATCAAATGAATGAATGTTTGTATGTTGATACGCATGCAAATCATCAACACTCTTTCCTGAAAAGATACCAACGTTAAACTCCTGCAAATCTTCATGCGTAATAACAGGAACCCCTAGATGCTCACCAATGATAGTGGCTGTTTCTTGTGTACGTACATATGGCGAAGCCAAGATAACATCTACTCCTTTAGTCTTTGCGAACTCCCCTGCATGTTTTGCCTGCTCGCGACCACGTTCAGTCAGATGGTTATCTGGATCACGATGTGTATCAAGTACATGATTGATATTACTAAGTGACTCACCATGACGAACTGCAAAATATATATTTTTTGGTTTCTTGGTTGAAAATTCAGCAAGCTCTTTAAGTGAGCCGATAACTTTCATATCTCCATCATCTGACTTCCATACAGGAAGCGGTGCTCCCCAGTAACGTGTTCGTGATACTGCCCATTCACGAGCGCCTTCTAGCCACTTACCGAACCTCCCATCTCTAATGTGTTCTGGGGTCCAGCCTATCTTTTGGTTTTCTGCTATGAGTTTATCTTTCATCTTTGGAACATCAACGAACCATGATGATGTTGCGTAGTTAAGTAGCGGTGTCTTGCACCTCCAACAGAGCGGATATGAGTGAATTATCTTATGCTTCTCAAATAACTTGCCATTATGTGCAAGCCATTTGATGATCTCTATATCAGCAGATTGTGTATCATCTTTCTGCTTCACTTTCATTCCGGCAAAATCTGCAACATCAGAGGTGAATGTTCCGTCCATTTTTACGTGTTTGATAATCGGAATGTTATGTGCTTTTGCAAGCTCCATATCTTCTGCACCAAACGCTGGTGCTTCATGCGCAATACCAGTTCCTGCATCTTCTGTTATAAAATCCGCATGCCAAATCTTCCAAATGTTTTTTTTGTTTTCAATTTCTTTGTCTATAAAATATGGGAATACTGGATTGTATGATTTTCCAATAAGTGTATCGCCAGCAAATTCTTCTATAATTTCTATAGTGGTATCATTCTTAAAATATTCTTCTATTTTACTTTTCGCTAAAATATAATGAGATGTATGTCCTTCTACAATAGTTTTTACTTTTGCATAAATAATATCCTTATTCACAGCAAGAGCAGTATTCCCTGGTAATGTCCACGGAGTAGTTGTCCACGCAAGAACAAATGTCCCCGGCTCATCCGCAAGCTCAAACTTTGCCGTCACCGATATATCTGTGACATCAGTATATTCAAGACCAACCTCAGATTGTGCAAGTGGTGTCTCACATCTCGGACAGATGTGCATCATCTTATTCCCTTCGTATGCGAGACCTTTCTCGTAGAGTGTCTTCCACGCCCACCATATACTTTCGGTATACGTTGCATCCATTGTTTTGTATGGATGCTCCATATCAACCCATCTACCTACTCGTGGAATAATACTCTTCCATTCTTCCTCGTACTCTAGCACACTCTCATATGCATCACGATTAAATTTATCAATTCCGTATTCCTCAATATCCTTCTTACTCCTTAACCCGAGCTTCTTTTCAATCAAGTTCTCAATCGGTAGCCCATGACAATCCCACCCCCACACACGACGAACACTATTCCCTTTCATTGTCTGATACCGAGGAATAACATCTTTCACCGTCCCTGCCATAAGTGATCCATGGTGAGGAAGCCCTGTTGCAAATGGTGGCCCATCATAAAATGAATATGCTCCTTTTGAAATATCTCCTGCGGGAGTTGCAACTGACTTTTCAAAGATGTGATTCTCTTGCCAGAAAGCAAGTGTCTCTAGTTCTTTTTCATTAACTGATTTTGGTTTGTTGTCGTTCATGATTATAAAAGTAAAAGTCGTCCACAGAAAAGAATTCGTATTGAACTCTTTTCCAAGGACGACTTGTAAAGAAAGCTTTTTGTCGTGGTACCACCTTGATTCCCCCCCACTAATTTTGTCCTAGTTTATTTTTCATTCAATAAAATATATTTTCTATACTTTATACATTACTCAATAGTATCTTTACAAAATTGGTGGGGGGCTTATTTACTTGGGCTCTACTTCCCATCTCCAGCTTTGTTTAGAAATTACTATTATTCAAAACTTGAGATGGGGTTCTTCCCACTGCTCTGGGGTGATTAGTCCCTTCATTGCATTATCTTTCTATAGTAGCAGATACATACATAGTAACGCAAGAAAAATAATTTTAACTATTTAATAAAATTAGCAATTTTTGTTTTTTCTTCAATCTTTTTGTTACTTAGATACCTTAACCTTTGTTGCTCGCTCAAAGGCAACTTAATTAATGCCTCATTAAACTTTCTGAGATGTATTTCTTTAAGTGGACCACTAAGACCTCCACCACTAAAGGAATCAAGAAGTCCGCCAACAGCCATTCTTACTTTTTCGACTGAAAGTTTTTGAGCTGGATCTGCTTTTGTTAGTTGGCTAAAAAGATTAGCATAACCATCTAACCAATCTACTGTCTCAAGATCTTTTAGAATACCCTCTTCTCTATAATCAAGCACTGCAACTTTTGCAGGGTTAATATCTTCAATTGGTTGTTTGGATGCAAAGTATTTTTTATACCATTCTTCTTTAGCCGTAGGACCGAGATCTCTAGCCCCTGTGTTATTCTCAAAGCGAAAAACAGCATTTTGAACATCGCTATCAGGAAAATTCTGACCATATCCTTCAGTTAGGACTCTTAGTGCCTTATCTACCGGGTAACCGAAAAACATGCCATCTGTTTGCCCCTTTTTAACAATATCAATTATTTCTTCTATGGTTGAAGCATTGCCTAGAGCTTGCTTAACATTAAACCCTTCTGGGGTAGAAATAGGTGCTTCAGTTGCTGTCTCAGGAGTTACATTAGACGGTGTTGAGGTAGGAACTGCATACTTTGCATCAAGGGCCTCGAGTTCCACGGGGTCACCTCCTGCTAAAATTGCTGCTACTGTTTTTGGAGTATCCTTTACCGCTTCTGGTGTATCTATCGGAACTAGTCCCGCTGCGTCAAGTGCTCTTGTATCAAGGCTAAGAGGTTTTCCGTTAAAGTTCATATATTTAGAGATTATAACTTTTAGTATATAGCAGTCCCATAAAAAACGAAACTACATTCTCTCAGGAGCATTTATTCCAAGGACATGGAGCCCTTCTTTGAGGACAAACTTCACACGAGTTACAATTGCGAGGCTGTGCTCTGATTCTTCTTTGTTATCAGTAACAATCTGTGTATTCCCATAAAATGAGTTAAATGCCTGAGCAACTTTGAAGAGATACGTGACAAGCTTCTGTGGAGCAAGTGTCTCTACCGCATCTTTAAGTACGAGCTCAAATGCTACGAGCTCGTGCTCGATAGGAAGAGATGCAACATCTCCAAATATTGGCTCGTATCCTTTCTCTTTGCCTTTTTCAAGCAACGAACTACATCGTGCGTGTGTGTAGAGAAGATATGGTCCTGAGTCCCCTTCAAATGATAGCGACGTCTCTGGATCAAAGTTGATATTAATCCCAGGCTTGCTACGTAGCACTGCAACACGAAGCGCAGAGAGGGCTATATCACGTTCTAACTTCTTCTTCTCCTCATCGCCAAGATGGGCAATTTTCTCACCTGCTCGTTCTCGTACCTCTTCCTCAACAACGCCGATCACATCAAGTGCAAGCGGTACACCACCTAACCTACTCGACATCTTCGCTCCTTTGAATAGCATACGTCCATGTGGAACATGGTGACTCTTTGCTACCCACTCTGGCCAATCACCTCCTAGTTTACTAGCAGCATCTAACACCACTTTGAAATGTGAAATCTGTTCCGCGTCTGTTATAAAGAATGACTCTTCTGGTATAAAATCTTTAACATTTTGTAATCCAAACGCTCCACTAAACTTAATAGTAATTAATCCAATATCCTTTGCTTCATATGTTGGATATCCTTGGCTATTAATAAATACAGACGTATTAATATCTTTTCTATCTTCATGTGGAATATAGACAATAGCTCCTTCACTTTCTGTAAATACTTTTCCTTCACCTGTATTTTCTTTAACAATTTCTAGCCCAGCATTACCAGCTTCACTTTCATATACAAAAGCATCAATCTTACTATCTATGCTTTCTAAAACTTTCTTGAAATAATTCTCATTAATTATTCGCGTACGACCAACTAGTTGATAAAAAGTTTCATCTTCTATGATTCCTCCTGTGTTTGTATGTTTATATAATTTATCTAAAACTTTTTTTGCATCTTCTAGACTTTGTTCATTTTCCTCACACGCTTTAACACCTCTTACGTATGCTTCACCAAGATATTTAATAACAACATCTTCCTGCTCATTATTAAAATAATCTATTGTTATCTCTTGTTTATTGATATCTCTTTCAATCATCATGAGTGCCTTAGCAATACCAAGCGATACATCGGACGGAAATGACATTGTCATCACATTTGCACCACCTACTTTTACAGCTCGTGCCACAAACTCACCGATGATGTTATTCATGAGATGTCCAACTGAGAATGGTTTGAAGAGATTTGGCGATGAGTGCTCGACAAGAATATTCTTACCAGAATAGCTGGTCACCAATTTTAATTGACTGCTCTCGTTTTCTTTTCGTAGTACATCATCTCGCAAGAAAAAGTTGATAAATCCAGGACCTGCTACCTGTATATCATTCACAATATTCGAAATTTTTTCTTTTAGAGTTTGTGTCAATTCATCAGCGCATACTTTAGGACTCACCCCTTTTTGTTTACTAAGAACAAAAGCGACGTTAGTTGCATAATCTCCATGCGCCACGCTCTCAGAAATATCAAGTGAAAAGTTTGCCTCTCCGGCAAATTCTTTTAGAGAATTATATATTTCTGTGTATGCATTCATTCCACTATAGTACCGTATTTAGAAGAGAATAAAAAGAAAGAACCCAGTTGACGTAGGTCAACTGGGTTCTGGTGCCTGCAATACGACTATGGCGTCTGCTTATGGCGAGTAAACGAGCTATTGTCAACGACGTCGCATATCTTCTTGTGCACTTCTGCGCGGGTAAGCTCTCTCTCGCCTTCAAGGCAATCAATTACAGACCAATCGAAGTGATTGGCATAGAAAAGACCTGACTCATGCCCAGCCTTAACGTAGGCAGTATCTCTCTCCACTGCATCTAGTGTGCCGCCGGTCTGTGCTGCGCGTAGCTCAGCACGTTTGCGTGACAGCCAGAATGGAAGCGAGAGATAGACAACCTTATGAGGTTTCGGAAGATGGTTATCTCCGTACTCAAGGTCATACAGCCACTTTGCAAACAGGATCCTCTCTTCTTCGGTAGCAAACTTGCCACCCTGATGCAGAAGATTAGACTCCACGTAACGATCAAGAATGACCACATCGTTTTTTTCAATCAGTTGACGAAGAAGAGGAAGTGATTCTTTTCTGTCTGCGGCATACATCATGCTCGCCAATCTCGGGTCGCTCTTTGCAAAGTTATACGTATAGGCGCGATCACTTTTGAGGACCTCCCATATCAACATCCCACCCAGAGTCTCTCGGTAACGAGGAAATGATACCTTTGCAACTGTTCGACCCTGCGAACGGAAGGAGCCGGCCAGAAGATCGGCTTGTGTTTCCTTCCCCGCACCATCAGATCCTTCAATGACAATTAATCTTGCAAACATTGTACTTTCTCCTTACTGTGTAAGCATACAGTGAATGACTGTATTCCAAGATAAAGAGTACATAATTTTAATATATAGAGCAATATTGCTAAACAACGCTTAAAGCGGTACAGTATATACGGCTGTTTGCAGTTCATTTTTCAACAACTTTCACAGGAGTCAGACATGACCTCTTCTATTAACCCAAACGAACAAGTCTTCTTGGGTGCACTTCGTGAGACGATGGTCAATGGGTCAGTGCGTGTAACCCGTAACGGCGTAACAACTGCGATACTCGCACACCAGATGCGTTTTGATTTGCTAAAAGGATTCCCTGCTGTTACCACAAAATTCCTTGCATTTGAAGTGGTGAAAGCCGAACTACTGTGGTTCCTTGATGCCGGCGAAGACTCGGGTTACAGATTATCACTTGCCAAGCTAAATGAATACATGGGTAAAGCACCTCAGGCACGGAACATCTGGACGCATGACCAAGCTCGGTTTGCGTCCCAAGGAAAAGCAAAGTTTGAAGGTGACTGCGGTCGCATCTACGGGGCACAATGGCGTAACTGGATCAATGCGCAAGGCAAAACCTATGACCAGATTACGAAAGTGATCAATCAACTGAAAGATGATCCATTCAGTCGTTACCATGTCGTGAATGCATGGAACCCTGGTGAGATTGACGACATGTGCTTACCACCTTGTCACATGAAGTTCCAGCTCTTTGTCCGCCCCAATCCTCAAGGCGGCAAAATGTTCTTGGATCTTTCAATGGACCAGCGGTCCTGTGATATGTTCCTTGGCGTCCCCTTCAATATCGCAAGCTATGCATTATTGCTACACATGATTGCACAGTGTGTCGACATGGTTGCAGGAGAACTGGTCATGACACTTGAAGATTGTCATGTATATCTTGCTGCCCTTGAAGGTGAGCAGAAAGTACAGAACTACACTCGTGGACACGGCAACCAGGTAAAAGAGCAACTCTCTCGCACACCGCTTGAAGCTCCGACACTTTGGCTCAATCCTGATATCACGGATATTGATTCATTCACCATGCGTGATATTCGACTTGAGAAATACCGTTCACATGAAAAGATTCCGGCGGAAATGCTTTGATCTTGTACGTGGAAAGCCTTGTCTTTGGACAAGGCTTTTCTTTTATAACAAAAAACGCGGCCTCTCGGCCGCGTTTCCCTTTCCCTGCGATAGTTCAAGTATCACGACGTTCATATCTCTTGAAAAGAATGTTAACAAAAGCACCATCTTCTAATGCTTGTGTATGTTGTTCAACAGAGATGCTTGCAAGATGGAAAAGAAACTCACTCGATAACAGCTGCGGAAAATACACCGTAGCATCAGTTGAAGGTAATGTCTTTTCAACCACAGTAATGTGAGCAACGTCAATGAGATGCCGTTCGAGCGCTTCTTTTACCAACTCTCTACCACCAATGATTGAGATAGTAGGCGACTCTGCACGCTCAAGCGCCTCGTCTAACGAGTAGCAGACCTCAGCGCCTTCTTCGTAGTAGTCAAGATTACGAGTAACGACAATATTCTGTCGTCCCTTAAGCGGTCGAAAGTTTAGCGGTAGTGATTCCCATGTAGCACGTCCCATGATGACAGAACCCTTGGTGGTCTCACCTGTGAGATCTTTGAACCTCTTGAAGTCCTCGTTTGGTCTGCCGAACTTCCACGGCAACCCATCCCCTTCACCAAAAATTCCATCAGGTGAAGAAATGGCACACACTACCTGAACGGTACGCTTTGACATGTTACAATCTCCTGTAGGAACAATCAGCTATACAAGCTGTACGTCACAATCCTACCTTTTTGATTGTGATTTTGCAAAAACTATATAAGCCTATTTTCCAGTACTTCCGAATCCTCCTGTTCCACGTTTAGACTCTGACAATTCAGTTACTTCTATAATTTCTGGGAATTCAACTTTTTGTATTAGCATCTGACCAACTTTATTTCCGTTTTCAAATGTATATGGCTCATCGTTCAAATTATGAACCATTACTGTTATCTCACCACGATAGCCTGCGTCAATAACACCACCTAATGTCTTCATACTTTTAGAACCAATTGATGACTTGTCCCAAATGAGCCCTACATAGCCCTCTTCTATCTCAAGCGCAATACCTGCTGGGATCATTGCGGTTGCATGTGGTGGAACTTTATGTTCACCGCACGCATATAAATCAATCCCTGCATCGTCGTCATGAGCACGAGTTGGCAACCTTGCATCATTACGTAATTTTTTTATAAAAAGTTTCATACCTTCTACTCTACTACAAAAAGAAAGAAAAGAAAAAGCGGCCCTACAGGACCGCTTGGAAAACAGAGCTCACACCATAGCAGCACGCCACTCATCTGGCATTGTAAACTGCTTAGGGAGGGTTGTACGAGTCTGACCGCTATAGTTACCCGTCTTTGCATAGGACTCAGTCGCTGAGCGCATGCGTTCATAGCGGAAACAACCGATAGCTTCACGGTGCCTCATCGTGGTGGGCAGAAGACACGTCACTTCAAGCGTTGGTACTCCTCGAAACCCAGGATCAAAGAACCCTGCGAAGTGTGAGAAGAACAACCCGAAGCGTGCATGAAGCATAACAAGCTCAGCACACAAATGCTCAGGAACATCAAGCGTCTCGTTCGTCGACAGCAAGTAGTACCAGCCTGGTTCGAGTGTGATGAGCCCGCCATCTGAATCGCTTGGGTCAAGCTCCGCGTATACTGGCTCGAAATACTCACGAGGATCAAGCCCTCTATCCTCGAGATGAAGCGGTCTACGGGTCCTTCTTGCGCGAAACCCGACGAGCTTACCAGCCTTTGCATACAACGTCGTGAACACTGTTCCATCACCTGAAGCAAGCGCAAGCTCACCCTGCTTATATCTACCGCCATCTTGACGATACAGTAAATCTTGCTTAATCAATTCTTGCCTCAAATCTTCTTCTTGGAAACGAGTATCCCCGTCAAAAACTCTCACCTGTGCATAACATTCCTTGTCTGTGAGAATAATTGGGAAGACGAGAGGTTCAATTGTAAGCCAGACCTCACCACTCCAACCACTCCACCTCCTATCCAGAGTGTCATAACCCTCAACCCCGTCTGCAAGAGTGCGACACAAACACATGTTTCGCCCACTTGTTGACTTGGCATTTGCATATGCATAGACATCCGGAGGAAAGTTAGTGTTGAGCGTTGCTTTTGCGATATATTTTTCGCCTGGGACAAGTACCGTGCCAAGCTCAACTGGTCGTGGCATCAAAGCAGGAAATAAATCACGGACTTTTTCACCGCGTTTTCCACTCGGGCGCACTAAGCGCTCAACGCGGTATGCCTCACCGTCTACAACGGTAATATCAATTGACGCAGAACCGATGTGTTTTTGATCAAACCCATCCAAGGTTTCAATGCGGCCTGCGACGACAAAAGCCGTCAGATCGTCCTTACTGAATGCACCAACACTTTGAGTTGTCATGACGTACACCTCTGATTTTAAAGCGAACTGAAATCCCATTTCTGGGGCTGAGATAATCCTACACGGCAAAACAAAACTCCGCAACTAATGCGGAGTTTTGTTTATGTTTTACCGTAAATATATAAAATTAAAAAACGGTCTTAGATACGAAACATGTTTAGTCAGAAAATGAGACAGCTACGCGAAGCCGAGATATTTTTCGAGAGAGATGTAGTAGACCTACATTGACCGAGAAAAATATCTCGGCGACAAAGTAGGTGGCTATTTTATGGCTAAACGACTTTGATGCCGGCAGAGCGAGCAGTACCTTCAATAATCTTCATCCCTTGCTCTACAGTGTGAGCTGTTAGATCTTCAAGCTTTGTGGTTGCAATCTCACGAATCTTATCTTTACTGATAGTCCCTGCATTTCCTTTACTGTTACCCTTTGCAACGTTTGCTGCTTTCATAACAAGAGATGTCGCGGTTGGGGTCTTGATCACAAAGTCATATGTACGATCTTCGTATACGTAGATCTTTACTGACATACGGCCTTGCTTGCCTTGAGTTGCAGCATTGAATTTGTTAACGAAGTCTCCAATCTGAACACCAGCCTGACCAAGGGCAGGACCAAGTGGAGGAGCTGGAGTAGCTTTACCCGCTTCTATCTGAACTTTTACGTATTTTGTAATTTTCTTTCCTGCCATAATCGTTTTTGTAAGTTATAGTACTCTATCACGTTTTTTAATATATTTCAAGAGCTAATTTGCTATTAAGGAGCCCACGAGCTTGGTACAAGAAGATTTCAAAAATTGCTTTAAATGCAAGGCAAGAAAGATTTTTGCGACCAAGATGTAGTAGACCTACATTGCGGGAATAAAAATCTCTCTTAACGCGGGTAGACTGAAGCGATTTTTAAATCTTCTTTATTTGCAAAAAGTCGAGCTCAACAGGTGTCTCACGCCCAAACATATTAACAAGCACCTTGAGCTTACCTCGCGCCTTATCAACCTCTGACACCTTGCCTTCAAACTCCTTAAACGGACCATCAATGATACCAACAAGTTCACCAACCTCAACTGATATATCATGTTCAACCTCTCCTGTGTTCATACGACTAAAGAGAAAATCTATCTCTTCTTGCTTAAGCGGTACAGGAGTAGTGCCAGCACCAACGAAACCTGTTACGCGCGGAGTGTTACGCACAACATACCAACTATTATCATCTACTATCATATCCACGAGAATATACCCAGGGTATATTTTCTCCTCAACTTCTACACGCTTTGTTCCTTTTACTTTAATTTTCTTCTCAAGTGGAACAACAACACTGAAAATCTTATCCTCCATACCAAGAGACTCAATACGTTGCTTTAGGTTACGTTGTACAGCATTTTCATAACCACTGTAGGTGTGGATGGCGTACCAGTGACGCTCTCCTGTAAATTCTTGTTTAGCCATAAGGGTAGTTAATTAGTTGATAGTTAATAGTAATTAGTTGATACAAACACAATGCGCTATCTTGCGAGAAGTTTGACGAGTCCTTCACGAAGACCAAGATCAACAGCACCTAGCAATACAGCTATGATGATAGATATAACAATCACAAGAAGTGTGTAGGTGATAGTTTGATTAGTGGTTGGGAAAACAACTTCTTTTAATTCTGCTTGGGATTCTTTGAAGTATTCAATAAGCTTGTTCATAATATAGTAAGTATAGCGAATATATAAGCACAGGATAACGTATAACCTTTATTCTAAAAAACGCCCCCGAGGGCATTTGATAGATATAATGATATATGATTTATCCTAAAAAGTCAACAATATAAACAGAATCTCGGCAGGTTTGCCGAGATTCTGTCGTTAATCTATAAAACAACGTACTCTATTAATTAATCAAGTGTATAGGTAATTGTTACACGAGACTTTATAACACTTTCGCCTTGTGGAAGCGTTACCGCATCTCGTGATACGCCTGCAGCAGATGCTTCTGCCTTCATCATATACATTGGCTGAGGATAGTACCCCCCATTATCTTCACTAAATGCCGTAATAGATCCGAGTGACACGCCAAGAGCTTTTGCTGTCGCGCGAGCTTTTTCTTTTGCATCAGTTATAGCTTTCTCCTTTGCATCAGCTTGATTTTTTTCTATATCATCTACAGTAAAGTCAGGTCCTGTGATTTCGGTTATGTTTGCTTTTCCAAGTAATCCGAATACCTCACCTGCCTGATCAACCTTTCTCACTTTTACTTGAACAGTTTGCGCAACCTCATATCCAGTAATAACTTGTTTATAGATTGGATATGATACTGGGCAAGGCGCTCTTAAACATGGAGGGGTATCTGCTTGATTCTCATACTTTGGGTTAACTGTATATGAAAGAGTCTTAGTATCCTTTTTATCAACATTAAGCGAAGCAAGTCCTTCTATACCTTTGGTGATTTTTGCTTCTGTTAATTTTTGAGCTTCTGGGACCGTCTTTGCAGATTCGCGTACAGTAAATGTTACTGTTGCAATATCAGGTATAGCTGTTACTTCACCCTCCCCTGATACGGTGATAGATGCGACCGTTCCTCCTGGATGCTTTGCAGACTTCATATCTGCAAAACCTGAAGCAACTGCTGCAAACGAAATAGCGATAAGAGCTACAGTACCTGCGCTCCAGATATATTTTTTAGAATTTGATGTTTCCATATGATGTGTTTTATTTATCTACGTAATGCTTATAATCTGCCATTACTATACATATACCCCAGTAACAACAAAATAGCAAGAAGCATAAAGCTTGTAAGAAGAGCTAATTTCTCATCATCCTTACTAAGCGGGGTCTTTTCTATATAGATGGTGTGGATATCTGGATTAGATAAAGCACTCGAAACTTCGCGTATAGATGTTTGCTGTCTATGTATTTCCTTCTGGTGGACTACGGGTTCTGTACGTGGTTGTGATGCATCAGTTTGAGGAGGTTGTGTTTTATTTTCTGACGTACTACCTGTATCTTCTCCGAAGAAAATACTTTTGTAACGTGCAAATGACCAGATATGCGGGGTCGTCTCAAAAGGTTTGAGTGGTAGATTATGTGGAAGTTCGTCACGTTCCGAACGTTCTGGTGCTTGATGTGTGATGAGAGACTGTTGCTCAGAAGATGAAGGTACGATGGAAGAAATTTGACTATTTGATGCCTGCATCTCCTGCTTCATGTGATATCCACCATCAACTCGCTCAAGGAGATCTTCATTGTGAGGTTCCTCGTGCGCAATTCTGTGTATAGTTCTTTCATCAAGCAAATGCTGTGAATCAACTTCAAGCGGAAGAACTGGTTCTTCAATTAGTGGTGGAAGTGAATGCTTAGCAATCTGATCTACTTCGTGTTCTTTTCTATAAAGATTACGATATACCGCAATAGCTTCTTTAATTGTTTTTTTCTCCCACCCTCCTGCCTCAAGCAGAAGTAGTAACATCGCCTCAGTTAGGTTCTCATGTCGTTTATAGAGAGACTGTACAATTGATTCTATTTCATTGATCGTCATTATTATCTTTTAGGCGGGGTTTTGGTGGTCTTTGGAGTTGTTGTTGCAACAGGAGGAGCAGGGGTAACAGATTTGAGAAATGCCTCAAGATCTGGGTTCCCTGGGTTACGGCGAAGTAGCTCATCACCAATTGGCTTTGCAAGATCAGGTCGACCACCATCACGAAGAGCAAGTGCTAGGAAGTACGCTACGGTTGCATTGTTTTGATCACGCTGAAGGGCGGCAGTAAGCAAAGTAACAGCATTTGGGTAGTCCTTCTTACCGTAGTAAAGAAGTCCTGCCTGAATATAGGTAAGAGGATCATTAGGAGCATTTTTAACTGCTTCAATAGCGTAGTTTAAAGCTTCATCAATTTTACTTTCTGATGCTTCAAGCTGACTCATGAGATAAAGAGCGTCTGCAAAGTTTTCTTTTTTATTAAGAGCTTCTGTTAGTTGTGTACGCACCCCTTCTTTAGTCCCTGCTTGTGCTTCCAATCGAGCAAGGATGATATAGAGGTACGGATTCTCTGGATAAAGTTTGATTGCTTCTTCGTATGATTTCTTAGCATACGCAAAAGCATTTTCTCTATCAAACGGCACAGCGAGTTCGTATGCTCGTCCGAGAGAAACATAGTTTTGATAGTTATAACTATTAAGTGTTACAGCTTTAAGACCAGAATCAACGGCAACCTTAGAGCGATTAAGGTACTGAGTCTTAAGAGCCTCTTGATCGTTTGTTGGCTGGGATACGAGATTACGTAATTCTGCAATAATGTACTCAACCTTACCACGATAAAAAGCATCATACTCATACAGACTATTAGCGCCATCAATATACGCACCAACTTGGGCTGTCGGGCCTGAAAGCGCATATGCTTCCTGAGCTTTAGAGAAGACAACAATAGCTCTAGTTTTCTGTATGATGACATATGCATTCACAAGAAGAAGTAGCGCAAGTGGAAGCATGATATAAACAATCTTCTTACTCGGATGGAACTCTCCAAGCGTTGCCTTTGCAAGACCAAGTCCACAAACAACCATCCAAAGAACAAGCATACCGTAACTAAGAGGAAGCACCCATGCTACTACAGCAAGGTAGAGTAGAATAATCGCCAAGAATCCAGCAAGCATATGCTCATGTGGCTCACGAAGCTCGCGGTAACTTCTGTACGTACTATAGAGTGCGTTTAGTGTAAGTAACAAAAATGCTAGTAGTCCAACAATACCGATTGTTGCAAAGAGTGTAGTTACAGTACTATACCCTTGACTGAAATCAATATTAAAATTCGGGGATAGCATTACACTAGATGGTCTATAAAGTTGCCATGCACGAGTATAATCTCCGGCACCGATTCCAAATGGACCATTGTTCATAAGAACACTTTTTCCAACACTAAGAGAGTCGATAAACATTGGACGACTAATCTGCTGTGTAGCAAGTGTAACCGCCCATGAAGCAAAGACTACTCCCGCAACAAGTACGATTATTCTCTGCTTAAGAGGAAGTTTTGCTTTTTTTGCAAAGAAAAAGAGAGCGATGACAAAAATACCAATGTATACAGCAAATGATGTTGGAGCTGAGAAGTTGCTAAATACCTGCCCTACCGCATTTGCAAATGAACCTTTGAGCATAAGAGCAACTGAATAGATGAGAACAGAGAATCCAAGAACAGCTGCAAGAGTATATTTCAATTTACGTCTGTAGTTTTGTGGTAATGCACGCACAAGATACACAATTACAGGAAGTGTGAGGAGTCCCGCTCCAGATAATGGATTAAGTGCTTCACCAAAAAATGCAGTTTTCGGGTCTTTTGCAAATAGCACAGAGAGAATAACTGCCGCACTAAAAAGCGTATACGCAATAAACTCTAGCTTAGAGATACTCTGCCATGAGCGATTAAGGAGCGCAGAAAGTACATACGCAAGGAGTGCTATTGCCGTTGCAACAACCATTGTCACATGATACGTAACCTCGGGTGCAAATGTTGTTTTCGGTATAAAGAAAAGCGGAGAAGCTACAACAATAAAAACAGTAACGTATCGGTACACGAGTGAAGAAGCATTAGCAAAAAATTTCATATATTGGCATTTATAATAAATTATTAAATAAGTGAGTTATATAATGCAGTATATATCCATTCTCTATTCTTTTCATGTGGACAGATGTGCATAAGATTACGACATGAAGTACGATATACTAAGAACTATATGAATGAAGAGTTCACTAAGATCCCTGACAATAAAACCGAGACTTCTCACATTGAAGTCATAGAAGTAAAAGAAACGAATATTTACTCTTTCTTTAGAACATTTTTACTTTCGCTCGCTTTCCTTATTTGTCTTTTCTTGGTACTTTTTCTTATTTATTTAAATGGGAAAAGCATCTATGAAAGCGGTCTCTAAATTCTTCGCGAGCGTTCCCCCCTTTTTCTCTGATCTTGCAAGCAGTATTGCAGGTGATATTGATTGTTCGCTTAGAACACTAAGTGAGTACAGTCATGACAATGGTATATATTCAGTCCGTCCACAAGCAGTTATTTACCCAAAAACAAGCACGGATATTAAACAGGTGATAATTTTTGCCCGCGAGTACGGCATGCCTATAAGTGTTGCAGGTGGAAAAAGTGGGGAGCAAGGCGGGGCGCTAACAGAAGGAATAATTCTTGATATGTCGAGACACTTTAACCAAATACGACGAGCAAATATGATCAACAATACAATAACCGTTGATGCGGGTGTTTCAATTGCAACACTAGTTACTAAACTACGTGGGTGGAATATGGAGATCCCTATCCTTTCTTCAAATGATGAGCAAGGTACGATAGCTGGACTACTTGCAACGAAGAGCACAACCCCATCATCATTTCATCATGGAACAATCCGTGAATGGTTAGAAGGGGTAACAGTTGTCCTAGATAACGGTGAAGAGCATCACATAACAGATGGCATTACCCCAAGTGGTAGATTGCTTGCCATTTATCAGGAGCTTTTTCCACTTCTTACAAGAGAAGAGCCTATGTTACGAGCTGCAAAACCACAAAATAAAGATGACGCGAGTGGTTATAATATATGGGGAACATCAATTGGACCACGACAACTCTTAGACCAACTTACGGGAAGTGATGGGACTCTTGCCATCATCACCTCACTCACGCTTCGAGTACGCACGTATAAAAAATCATCTCTTACATATGCCTTTATTGTTCCTCAGGAACATATACACAAGACTCTCTCAACGCTAGAATCTTCTGGTGTCGACTCATTATTTATATACGATGAACACTTTGCAATGTATGCAAAAAAATCCTATCCAAATATCGTTTATCAGAATACTAATACCGTCACGACACCCTTATATACAATACTGGCTACTACTTGCGGCATGACATCAACTGAAGTAGACAAGAAAATGTATGATCATATCAAAAAACTAAAACATGAACTTGGATTAGAAGAGTCAAATATAGTACACCTACAAGAACCCGCACAGAAGTTATTCACAGCTCCTGGATTTGCATCCCATATTTTACACGAATATGTGCAAGGGCGAGAGCTTGCTCTGCCTCTTATACACGGACTTCTGACATCAAAAGATAATTATGCAACACTTATCAAAGAAGTAGAGCGTTATCTTTTTTCTATTAACAAGCTCTACGTTATTTGTGGGCATGCGGGGAGTTCACATCTATCAGTGACTATTTTAGCTGACCCTAAAAGTGAAACTTATGAAACTGATATATTTCGTTACATCAACGATATCTATAAACTTGCAAAAAAACATAAAGCAACCACAGGCGGGTTAGGTGGCGATGGGTATGCTAATACCCCATATCTCCCCCTCTTTTACAACGAAGCAACTATAGATATTTTCAAAAAAGTAAAAAATATCTGGGATCCTCTTTCTATCTTTAACCCCTCAAAGAAAACAGAGCTCTCTTCTGCCTTCCTAAAAGCACATATACGAAGAGTCTAGCTCTTACTTTTATTTACAAGATGCGATACCTGCTCTTCTGGGTTGTAGCTTTCCCGGACCATCTCACGTGCCCAGATACGAAACTCTTTCCCCCACTCACCCTTAACGCGGAAACCAATAGCAATTAGTACATCGGTGTTATACACATGCACCTTACGAGCCACTTTCTTCTTACCTTCTTTTTGTGTAACCGACACAATACGCTCACTAGCTGCACGAAGTAATTCTTTTTCGCTATATATTTTTTTTAAATGATCATTAACTGTTGGGATGCTTCTGCCGTAGATGCGTGCGATACGTTTCTGTGTACTCCATACCTCATTATCAAAAACAAAAACCCCCTCTTGTACAAGGCGTGGTTGATCATCTACATGGATATGAATCTCTGGAACAGCGTCTTTCATTTCAAAAGTATATCATGTGCACATGTCTGGTCACCGCAACGTTTTGTTTTGTTCTAAAGAAAAATAAACATAGTCTGCCTTGAAAAGCTTAAGCGCGATATGGTAAATACTGTAGGTTATAAAAAATGCTGCAAACACATCAATAGAGTAGTGCAGATGTGATAAAAGAACAATGACTCCAAATACAACAGACGCCATTAAAAAAAGACGTCTCACATACGGATGCCCCCAATAGATAAGCGCAATAAGAAAAGGTAGCCCTGTATGTCCGGAAAAAAAGAGATCATTTCCTGACGTAATAAAATCCAGAAGATTAGACTCAAGCTCGAGTTTCGTTGGAAACGGCCCGATGTGAGTAAGAGAAACAAATATAGCCCGAATAAAGATAAACAATGCAACACTCTTAAGAACAAACGGTGCAGTTTTTGGAAACTTAATGCACAATACCACAACAAAGAGACATAGTGCGATAGCCATTTGTACAAACAAAAATTCAAAATTATACACTGGGATGTTACTTAGAATTATGTCATCTACTGGATTACTGGCCTTTAGCTCAGCGAACCTGCTTGCAAGGTGCGTAACATACACACTAATACAAAAGAGAATAATTGCTTCTATGAGAAGTTGTGTATATTTTTTCTTAGTGATGATTTTACTTTGCTCCATATACAATATTTTAAGTATAGCAGACGTTTATTTAATTCATTATTCTACACGTATTATATCTTACCTGGTACACTTACCATATGCAATTTACAAACACTGGAACTCTTACCGTGTGGAAGGTTGATGAGGAGGCGGTCATACCAGAGATACACACAAATAGTAATGGCCAAAATCGTGGCGGGGCTTTCCTTTGCTTGCCGAACTTTGAGTCTCTTCCTGAGATTTTTGAAGTTAAACATGGTGAGTATCGCATCACTTCGTGTGATCAGACACTTCCACATCATAAGATACTTGAAGGTGAAAAGTCTCCAAGCTGGGGATCAATAACAACTGAGACCACTTGGGAGGAGGAGCTAACAGAGACTGGGGCAAAACTAATAACCACTACAAAACTACAATCTCTTAAGGAAAGCTCGTTGCTTCGTCCAGGTTTTCATCCTTACTTTTCAGTTACTTCAGGGTGGGGCGTCACTGTCGGGAATAGTACGCTTTCTAACACCTCGTACACAAAAGATAAGCTTATCACTCTATCATCACCTTCTTCAGAATCTGCAATGCTTATATCTAACAAGCATACAATTAAAGTCTCCGCTTCTATAGAAAACAATACCCTTACTTCTCCTTTAACTATTTTCGGTATTTGGAGTGATGATCCTGATACGTATATATGTATAGAACCTATTATCGGTTACTCTATTGATGCAGATGGCCTCCCTAAACCTTTCATAGTAGAACGAGGTACTACGATAACTCTCACGTTTATTGTAGAACTGGTTCGTAGCTGAGATCACCAAATAATTCATTAGTATCCTGAACCACAAGAAAGTGGACATCAAGAGCTTTCGCATACACATCTACTTTTTTTTCGTTGTATGCACAAATAGTAAGTACTGTTGCCGCAACATCTGCCACCACTCCGGTATCCCCAACAACATAGCTTGCCGCCCAAATCTCTTTACCATCGCGTGTGATAAAATGATTCATCCTCTTTCCCTCACGATGCCACGTACGCATATATGATGACGATGAACAGAATGATTGATTTTTGAGCATAAGTGTACCTATATACTCATCATGATTTTTCGGGTGTTGCATATAGACCATGATGGGCGCGTTATTATGATGTGTCGCATACATATCCCCTCCACCATTTATGAGGAATTGTTTTATTCCGTGTGATTCAAGCAACTCTTTTACTCTATCAATCAGATATCCTTTACCTATTCCTCCTAAGTCTATTGATAGACTGCCTTGTAAAATAATTTCCGTATCTCTAATGATGGCTTTTGATTGCAGGGTAGCGTCATCATCTACTCTTGGTGAGAAATTTTCTAAGAGATTTTGTCCATACCCTTTCTCTGTTATCTTGTCTAGAATAAAAAGGTTAAACACGCCGTTTGTTAGAGATCTGATATGCTCACCATACTTAAGCATTTCTGCCATTCCTGTATCATAGGAAATATGTCGCTTTGTGTTAAGTAGTGTAAGAAGTGAATCCTTTCTAAAGCGTGAATACTTTGCTTCAAACTCTTGTATATAATCTATAACAATCTTTTGTAGCTCATTTTTTTTACTATCAGATATATGGTCAAAGACTTCTATATACCATACTGTTCCCAGTGCTTCATAGGTATGAAGTATATAGTTCTGTTTTTCCATTACGAAAACTAACTATTAACCATTTATCTTAGTGCTTGCCGTCACGAGAAATTTGTTGAAGGCATTTGTTGTAAGTGACGCCCCTCCAGTGCGAGGTATTTTCGCTCCAGATAACTTTTGTCCAACAAGAACACTTTTATTAAATGATCTTTGAAATCCAGAGAGATACTGTACAGACTCTCTATCTGTTGGTGGGTCATAGCTAAATGATGCATCGGTAATAATGCCTGTATCATCAACAACCAGAGTTACATTAATGGTTTCAATTTTGCCTGATGGGACGCTATATGTTGTTTTTTCTGTAATTGTGTTTATCTTTACTTGCGGGTTTGTTACCACAGGTTCTGGTGTAGGTTGGGTCACCGCAGGTTTAGGAGTAGGATCTTTTACTGGCGCAACGTTAGAAGTTCCTGATGATGCAGGTTTCGGTGCTGGTTTTGGCGCAGGTTTGATTGGGGCTGCTGAAACAGTTCCACGAACTTCAGTATTTGGCGCTAGTTTGGTTGTGGTTGCTTGAGGTACCTGTGTGGTGCTTGTTGTATTAATAACGGAGATTGATACATCAGTTGGATTTTGTTTCATCTGCTTTGAGATATAGAGCCCCGCTCCAGATCCAGCAATTATGAGGACGAATAGGAGAAGTAGTTTTTGTTCTTTTGTCATGATAATACTAAGTATACTCTACAGATAGTATTACAGGCAATATAACTATATTATTTCAAACTAGGCCAGTCTAACTATTCAAATCCTTGTTCAATATAGTTTTTTAAGATTATCAATAAGATTTTTAGTTGCATTCTCTATAACCTTCATACGCGTTGGGTTCTTGTGCGCCCTCATATCAGTCTCTAGAAAAACAGCTCGTGGATGAATATACGATAGCCACCCTCCGAGCATGCTTGTTATAGCGCTTTCAAATGCATCCCATGTAGCGATATCTTTGTAAATTGTACGAGAGCTACTTGATCTTCGCACAATCACCCCATGCTCTGGGAAGCCAACACGCTTCGCAAATGCTACAGCATCTGCAAGTGTTGTTACCTTTATTTGAGCAAAGTTAGTTTCGACAGATACAGCATACCCCTCTACCTCTAATCTCTTTTCTTTATCTATAAGCAGGACAAGCTCTCTATCAATAGAAAGAAACGGAATATCTGGATGTGGAGTAAATGACCCTTCGCTTGCTATAGCAATATCCGCATCTGTGAGCAGAAGCGCTGCGCTTGCTTTTGCACGAGCTGCTTCGATTTGGTTACCTCGCCTTTTCTTATCACGAGTAAATGTGCCAAATTCATCGGTGTCAAACATGTCCGGCACAAATACCTCTCCTGTAAATGCTTCTTTAAACAACCGTGCAATCACCTTCTCTTTTCCATGCATCGTCGCTATTACTATTTTCTTATCTCGAAAAAAATCCATAGATAGATGGTCTATACCACATGAGTTAAGAGAGATGCGCCGAGCTGTACAAGAGTAACAGCAGCGACAACAACTAGCGCAATAATAGTAATACCTCCGAGTATTAGTACTGCAATAGCTCTCTTTAGGTAGACAGAGAGTATCTTGGTATCCTTTTGAACAATGGCAGTACCCAGAATACTCAAAACTTTTTTTATGAGGTACTTACGAATCATATATACGTGTTGTACCAAAAAATATACACCGATGCAATAGTGTGATGATTGTACACACTATCCCACCTAACAATACTTTAACGCTATTACTTGATAACCACACCAAATGAAAAATCCCTTGTAAAGAGATTTTTCATTTGGTGTACTATCGTAGACGGGATTAGAGCTGAGATAATACAAAAATAAACTCCCTCTTCCGCTTTACACTTTATGTGTTACCTTGCTCCGCTCCTTGGACAAGAGCATAAATATTTTCTTCGACTTGCTGTAGAGCTTCCTTTCTGGCTGTCTCAACTTCTTCCAAATACCTAGACTCAAGATCATCATCCGTAATACTTGCGTCTTGTGCTAATTTATTTTTTATAGCAATGACTTTCTTTTCAAAAAAATCAATTCCTTCATTTTCAATCTTCTCTATTTCTGAAGAGAACTTTTGCAAAGCCTCTTTTTTTTCTTCATAGAGTGAGAGTACTTCGTCCCGAACTTCTTCTTGGGTTAGTTGTGTCATAGATATTTGATTATTTTCCTATAGTATATCGTCCACCAAGTACCGTCGCCCCACCAAGAGCAAGACTTAAGTTTCCTGCCATCTTCGCAGCACTCACTGTTCCTTTGCCCCACTGAGCTAAAAATTCTGTCACCATAGCAGCAGGGACATTACTATAACTTTTCTTCTTCTTGGGGTTCTTTGTCGAAAGGTTATGAGCAACAACGCCTCCCAATTCTTTTGTTCCTTCCCAAAGTGAACTAAGTGGTGCTGCTAGAAAAACTTTACACAATGCATCGAATCCATGAGCGCAAGCATTTTTAATATCATCTTTAAGAAGAATCTTCATCTGTTCTAGTTGTCTTTGTAGTGCCGGGCTAGGAGTCTAGCTTCTCTATTTGCTAATTGCTCTTGAGTAAATCTTCCTATAGCTTCTATGGCTTTTTTGGTATTTCATTAAATTTCATATACGTTTATAGTATACCGGTTCCAACCTACTCTGCTATTCTCGATAGGGTATAAAGAGTACATGTTGGTTATTCTTCTGTTACAGCATTGCGCCGGGATACTGGTATTGTTTTTTAGTATTTTGTTTCACAGTAAACTTATTTTTTATTGCGTAAAAATAAGTCGGAAAATATCTACTGACATTATAAGTTGTCAGTAGTTTTTTGACATCTCGGTATCCGTTTGGCTTTTGCCAACTTTGGTGGTATTCGCCAACAATCTTCTCTATATGCAACGAATTAAAATCTCCCTTAAATATTTCAAACTCTGACCCTTCTACATCTATCTTAAGTAGATTAATTTTCTTGATATTATTCTCACTCATAACTGTAGACATTTTTTTAACCTCTATTTCTTCACCATTGCTTTCATTATCCTTCTCGATTGAATAACCTCCAGTATTTGATGTCTCGGTATTTAATCCAACCTTACCATCAAAACTATAAATTCCGATATTAAAAGGAATTATCTTACCTTCAAGATTATTTATCTTAATATTTTTTTCTAAAAATCCGTAATTAGTCTTGTTCGGTTCAAACGAGTAGACCTTCGCTCCGAGTTTGGCTGCCATAACTGCAAAACTTCCTATTTGAGCACCTAAATCAAAGACGATATCACCTTCTTTAATTTTCATTTCTTTAATTTTTTGGTAATCATCGCATATACACGTCTCCATAATTATATGAAAATCTTCTCTACGACAACACAGAGAAAAATTATTAAGTTTTAGAATGCCGTCTTTGTAATTTGAATCAAAATCAAAATGAACAGATTTTAATTTTTGATTATTAATAGCAGCGTAAATTTTATTGATGAAGTACTGCTTTGCGATACTTAATTTGTTGCGAAATGTTTTTTCAGTTTTCATATTTATTATAAAATCAGTGATTAAATATCTAGAGAATATTGTGTAATTATATACGTATGAGGGGTTTTTACAAAGCAGGTTACAGAAAAACAATTAAATAAAAAATACTTTTATTTTAAGAGATGTTTTTATTATTATAGTTATAATAGGGTTTGATGGCCACTACGCTTCCTTTTAGAAAGCTTTTTTAAAACCCACGCAATAATCACCTAGTTGTTACCGGTAGCTGCACAACAAAACCCCTTTCGGGGTTTTGTTAGTTTCTGTGTACTGTTGTAGACAGTATTAGAACTCAGATTACACAGAAATAATTAAATAGAATTTTTTACTCTTTCATATATTTGCATATATTAGTTACTTTTAATAAAAACTGGGGCATTCATCTGTGGTAGATTCACCTCTCTTACAAGATACCCAACAAACCCAGGGCACTCTTCACCAACTTTCTTTAGCTCTTTGGTCATAACATATGTCTTACCGTCTTTTACAAATTCAGTTCCGTTATTAACAACGCCTGAAAAGACAACTTGGTTATTAAAACGATTAAGATTTCCGAAACCAGTGTAGTAACCAGAGGTCGTAGGTCTGTTTAGACAATCAAAATTTATATACCCACTTGGTAGATCGTACTGGTTTATATACAACTCATTATCGCTGTAAGTAGCATCAATTGTAAGCAAAGCCTCCTGACTTTCAAGGTATGACATATACCTTAGACTACCATCTGATGAAAAACTGGTCCCAATTAACACACCGTAATCTTCACCATTTGGACCTTTAATTCTTAAGCTTGAACCGTCTTTACCTTTATCCCCTTTCTCGCCTTTGGGGCCTTGGATACCAGCTGTGTTCCAGCTTAAGAATGAATCATTCTTTTTACAATCACTTCTTTTATACTCGTCTCCAATCACGTAGATGAGCCCGCTTTTTTTAACACAAACTTGAATTTGGTTACCTTCTGCTTTTGAATAAGCTAATGTAGCACCGCTAATAACTATTGCGAATAAAAGAATCGAAGAAACTTTGTAGAGTGTAGTGTTAATTTTCATATAATTTAATCAAATTTAATAAGTAAGACCTTATGTAATGAGTGGTCTATTTTTTAGGGTCCAATCTCTTACAAGCTTTTTTCTTTTCTCCATAAAGTACGTTGTTTTTATTTCTGGGTGTTGAACCAAGTGTTCTGCATAATTGCATCCACTACAGGTGTATGTAGTAACTTCAGGTTTATACGTTACATGGTATTCAACCTTTTTATCTTCATTTCTATAGTTATCTCCACAGATGGGGCAAGTGCCTTGAGGATTCATACTTATGCAGAAATAAAGTCAAGAAATTTCTTTCCGAATTCAGTAATGTTTCTAACCTTAACTTCCTCACCAGAACCAAAATTATCAGCATTCATTGTATATAATAAGTCTTTATTACCCAAAGAGAGTAATATTTGGTTCATTTTATCTCTTGGTCCTTGCATTGGAAAAAGGATACGCAATGGATGGTCATTTGGTGTCACGTCCCAGACAGCACTGGCAATCCCACCATAAGAAAAGGCCATATTTTCGGTCCCTTGGTGACTTCTTTTATAATTTTCTATAACCCCTCCACTATTGAAAATTTGTAAGACTTCTATTTCTTGAAAAGATATTATATTCATTGTTGAAATAATTTTTGTATGTTCATCAAATTCAGGATGAACGTCTCTACCGACATTCAGTAGGTAATTTTTAAGAAGGTTCCTTCTTCTCTCGCTAGTCTCTTTCATATGGAGCTCAAGAACCACCAAAAACACCGCTTTAAACTTTTCAGATTCCACAACCTCTAATATAAATTCATCTTTATGTTGTGAAATAAAACTAATTAACTCATTAACTCTACTTTGCCCGAAATCACCCCAAGCATTAATCATTCCACCAGCCGTTAAAAATAATAACTGCCAAGTTGGACTAACTCCAAGAAGTACTGGAAAAAGTTGAACAAGTAACGACGCCGAATGCTTACCTATAAGCTTAGCCCCTTCAATATCAGAAACTTCTTTTTTCATAATAAATAGATTATGTATTTCTTGGATAAGATTTTACCTTATCCATTTAGTTGTTCTTGTATCGTCTGCTCTCCAGTCGTCAATTAACCTAGGAGTAATTTTGAGTATTTGGAGAAAATCTAATTTATTTATCTCATCTGCCTCTTGTTCATCTTTTACTAGTATATAGGTTCTATATTGCGGATCATTACCATTTACATAATCAACTTCCTCATTAAACTCATAAAAGAACAACTCTTCCGTTGGCTTATATTTTATTAATCTTCTCATAAAGTGGTCATCTTCAGAATACACTTTTATGCTTTCAAAGTTTTTAGGGTCTAAATCTTCTAGTTTTACGTCTTCAATGTCTAGTAATGATTTGTTCATACTATGAAGTATATCATTTTCTAAAGGGATGATTTCTTCATTTTTATACTCTTCCATGATTTTTTTGTGATTTGAGTTTGCTGAGACTATAATCCAAATATATAAAAAAAGTATCAACGGTAATACAACAAACCAAAATGCAATTAAGAGATAAATACTAATTATAATTAGAAGCGTATAAAGAATTGCTTTAAAAAAACTATTCATAGCTTTAATTAAAAAACCATAACTCTCTTAAGAATTTTTTCATTTTTTCATTAAAAGACATTTCTTTAATTAACGCAGTCTGTGTTGTGGTTGCTTGTATTCTAAATATTATTGGTGTTGTGGTTGCTTGTATTGTCGTAGTTGTTGCAGTTATGATCGAATTTTTCTTATTATTTATTACAGCTTCTTTCTGAACTGCTTTAGGTTCAACGCTTTGACCTTGAGGTTTGATAGGTACGGGATTAGCTGCTGGTTTATAGTTGTAGTTTACAGCTTGGGCTGAATAGTAATCATCTGTCTCTTCAACTAAAGTTGTGCTTGAATCTGCTCTTTCTCTACTTCTAATGTCGCACGTTTCGTTATCATTTTGCAGCACGATTTTGTCCCAAGTATCTAAATCGTAGTCAGTTCCTAAATTAACGACTATCTGTTTTCTTAAGTATTTGGTAAATGAAGAGTTGTAACACCCACTACCATATGTAATTAAGTAGTAACCGCTATCATATTCACTTCTAATTATTGCCTTTTTATTATCTACATCCAACTCTTTCAATATAAAATAGACATTATTTTGTTTTTCTACGCATTGATTACTGTCATCAAAGGTATACCCACTATCACACTCACAAGTTTTATCATAACTTGAATAGCTTGAGTACGAACCATGTTTAGTTCTACAAACAGAATTACCATTCTTACACTCGCCTCCACTAATAATATAACCAGAACTACATTCACATGAATCTGAAAGGGTGTTGTACCGAGCATTGTAGCCCAATTTATCGGTGCAGATAGAGTCTGGAGAAACACACTGTGTTCTACCTATCGAGTCTTTACCAAAGATATATCCATAAGAACACTCACACGAACCGCTTATACTATCGTAATTTGAATGATAACCATATTTTTCACTACACACTGAATCACCAGATACACAATATGGTTTTCCTAGCATTCCAGTACCAAATACATACCCTGACATACATTTACATTTGTCTGTAAGAATATCCAACATCGCCATAGGTCCATAATCAGAACATTCTCCATAAGCAAAAGATGGGGTTGGTGTAACTGAAACAAGATTAGTTAAAAGTAAAAATAAGATTATTATTCTCATATACTTTTTGGTATAAACATAGATTCTATTTAAGGAGGACAGCAGTATAAGTTTTTTCACATATTTTAATTATTTATTTCCCAGGTGCTTTTTAAATAGACAACATCACCAGTAGTATCAGTAGCTTCAATGACCTTTTTCTCTGGTGCGTTAATTATTACTTTTGACCAGCCAGCACCAGAAAGAGTTATCATATTCGTATTTTTATCATAAGACACCAGCTCCATTTCTTCTCTACCTAAAGAGGTCATAGAATCTCCAATTAAAATATTTTGGTCTTGGTAAAACTTACCTGTTTCTTTGTCTGCATAAAAAGTTACTATCTGAAGAGCATTTTTAGGCTGATCACTTTTATTTCGGAAAGCAATAACGCCATGAGCTAAATAAAGTGTTCCGTTTGTATCGGTTGGTGCGTAATTCCCAATTATTAATCTCTTGCTAATAGGTAGTTGTGGTTTATCTAACACAGATAATAAAAATAGATTTCCTGCAAAAGAGACAAGAAACAGCAAGATATACAATTTTTTATTTCCTAGAATAGATTTAATTTTATTCATATTCATATAGTTTACTCCTGTTATTTGCTTTACCCTACTCCTTTCCACACTATATTCCATTAACTAAAGAAAGTAGTTTTGCTTGAGTTGCTGGTCCGAATAATCCAGCTGCGGGTTGTATCTTGTTATCCTTTTGAAACCTTATAAGAGCATTGCTTGTTATTGTTCCAAAGTATGTTGATGGTACTTGCGTACTTGGTAAGTAGTTTAGTTTTTGCAGAAATATTTGTAATTGTTTTACATCATTTCCAGACATACCCCTCTTAAGAGTTCTGGTAAAAACTTTAATCGATGCAGAAGGAGATTTCGCTATATTTTGGTTAATGTTATTTGTAACTGAAGTCGCCATTAACATAGATTGAGCGATTACAGGTTTTTCTTCAATCAATTCCCCAGTTTGAATATTATATTTTTGACACTTAGTACCACCTAACCATTTATAACCAAGAGAGCAGCGACAAGTCATAGCAATGATTCCGTTTTGATCTCGAGTTTCAGAGCATATAGCAACAGAGGTATCTTTTGTGCATTTTAAAATATTTAAATCTTTAATATACCCGTTATCACAAAATAACTCTGTTCCCCGAAAATAACCCCCTTCAATAATTGTTGGCACCACAACTTGTTGTACACTGTTTTGTTTTCCGTAAAGTATCTCTGCTTGCTGTTTTAGTTTAACCTTTTCACCGAGAGCGTTACATTCGTTTGTAACTAAATTTAAATCAGAATTATATTTTGAGTAACTCTCTTCTAGTTGTAATTAAGTAAACTGATTTGATTCTCTAAACCCCTAACTCTTGCATTAATTATTGGATCAATTCCTGAGTCTGTACGCCCTGTACCAACAGACTCTTTCTGAACCTGAGACGGGACTAAAGATTTCTGATATTGAAGCTCAGATATTTTTGTTTTGAGGGACTGTAAGTTAGTTTCTTGTTCTGAGATGCCGTACTTAGATTTAACCACATTTAATGTTTCTGTTGTACACGAATCAGATAGGGCATTTTTTGGTACTACAATGGTACATTTATTTATGTAGGAATCAAAAGTGAACCCATTCACACAATCACACTTACCGCTCTGACTATTATAAGTTTGATTATACTCACATTTATTCTCATTAAAGATATTACCGCTGTAATGCGTATACCCAAAACTGTCTGTATAAGATGTCCCTGAATTCCCTTTACCGTCACTGTAAATAACATTACCTAAACCATCTTTTTTTGCTGTTATTGTGGTTCCATCAGAAAATTTGAAGTGTCTAACACCTATTGCATCAACATAAGAACTTCCAATATTTACACCTGAACTGTTAGTGTACTGAGTAACACCAAGAACATCTGTTTTCGCAGTTAAACCATTACTAAAACGTGTATACCCGAAAGCATCTGTATTAGAGGTTACACCATCATTGTAGGTGGTGACTCCAATAATATCTGTGTAAGCCGTTCCTGCAAAAACAAGTGAGGCTGTACTCACTACAGATATGGAAATAAGTCCTACAATTTTTTAATTTTCATAATTCTATTCTACTCCTATTTTACTTTTCCACCAGTGGCTATCGGGATTTGGCTATAAGTTCCTCCTCGTCGCCACTCGTCGGACTCGCAGCCCGCCCCTCGCTCGTTTTTCTTGCTAGAAAAACATAGCTGCGGCCTTCAAATCCCAACGCAACTGACGCAGGTCAGTTGCTTAGCCGCACCATATGTAAAATGACTGATATCAAAAGATATCAGTCATTTTACATATGGTGTGGCTATCGGGATTTGAACCCGAACTGAGGGTTCCACAAACCCTAGTGCTAACCATTACACTATAGCCACCATCTCTATACTGCTTATTAATGTAAACAATATCTTATTCGTGGTGAATAAGGCTTTTACTCTACCACATTTTTATAATTTTAGGAATATGTTGTAATTAAAGATTAATATAAAAAGATGAATGTCTACGACATTCATCTTTTTATATTTGGTGCCCGAGACTGGACTTGAACCAGCACGCCGTTGCCAGCGCTACCACCTCAAGGTAGTGCGTCTACCAATTTCGCCACCCGGGCATTTCCTATTAGCAAAAAGCTTTAAAGAAACTCTTGAGGTATTGAAATACTACCATAAAGTAACGAATAATTAAAGAGCGATGCCTACGGCGTCGCTCTTTAATTTCTCTATGCTGTTACTTCTTCGACAACTTCTTCAGCAGCTGCCTCTACTGTTGTTGTGCTTCCCTTCTTCACAACACGAGTATCTTTCTTTAGCTTACGACGTACATCGCGGAGCGCCTTATCGCGAACATAATAGAGCTTACTACGACGAGTGCGTGCACGGCGTACAATCTCAACTTTATCAATTGTTACTGAGAAAAGTGGGAATACACGTTCAACTCCTACACCTGATGCTACCTTACGAACGGTAAACGTAGCCCCGATCTCTGTACCATGCTTACGAGCAAGCACCATACCTTCAAATGCCTGTAAACGAGTCTTGCCGTCAGCTTCTTTAATTTTATTCCACACACGAACAACATCTCCTGATGAAAAATCAAGTGCTTTTCGAGCATCAATGTCTACCGGTGTTAGCTTTATTGTTGTTTCCATAAAAATTGAAATATTCCAGAAAATGTATCTAAGTAGGCAAATACTATCACAAAAAGAGATCCCTCGCAAGAGGCACACTGTATACTTATTCGCTTGTAAACCCGAGTTTTTTAAGTGTTTCCTTCATGTCTTTTGGAACTGGAGACATAATCGTTCGCTCTTTCTTCCCTTCAACATCCTCTGGAATATCAAGAGTTAGACTATATGCATGGAGCATAGACCGTGGAGCCACATCTTTCCCGTTTGTTGATCCGTACAAATCGTCCCCAATAATCGGATGCCTAATACCGCGGAAATGTGCACGTATCTGGTGAGTACGTCCAGTTAATGGATAACACTCAACATATGAATAATTACGCCCGTCAGGTGAGGTTACCTTTTCCAATACCTTGTACCGTGTGACTGCTTCACGTTCTTCACCTCTTGCATCTTTTGAAAACATGTCTACAACCGTACGCTTACGAAAATCACTCTTAGCTCGTGCAATGGGTAGCGATATCATTCCAGTCTCATTTCTAATATGACCCTCCACTATTGCACGATATACCTTGCGTGTTGTGTGATCACGAAACTGTTTCTTAAAGGATGTATATGCAATGTTATCTTTTGCAAGGATAAGCACACCTGTTGTATTACGGTCTAGTCTATGTACTATTCCTTCACGACCATCATCGCCTATCCCCCTCACTTCGTAAGTCTCGCGCATCCAGTCCGCTATCGTATATTCATCCTGTCTGTCATCAGGGTGCACCATAATACCCGCAGGCTTATCAATGGCAAGCGCGTGAGTATTTTCAAAAATAATGGGGAATGATTTCTTCATTGTGTGGTAATTGGTGCCCTCGCGTGGAATCGAACCACGAATAACGGCTTAGAAGTCCGCAGTTATATCCATTTAACTACAAGGGCATGGGATGAACTGTATACTAGCAAAAATTATTAAAATAAGGTAGTATTATGTTTACAAATAAGTTTATAGTCGAGCGTTAGCTAAGTTGGCAAAAAGAATCAGACAGCGCATTAATGCGCAACATGTACAATTGCAAACAGTGTTAACGTTCGTAAATAGTTTATAGTCGGGCGATTAGCTCAGTTGGTAGAGCAGCGCATTTACACTGCGAAGGTCAGAGGTTCGAATCCTCTATTGCCCACATGTATAAAAATGAGACCACTTTGAAGTGGTCCATTTTTATTATGTGGACAATAAGCAAGCCAACTGCTTGGCTTGCGTGAGAATTCGAATAGGGGTCGCGAGGTCTTCTGTTTTGGGTACTCACAAAACTAGACTTTGTGACCGAATCCTCGACTGTTGACTAGGCACGCCGAATCGTAAGCGGCGGGCTGCGAGTTTCTTGAGCGACGACGAAAGAAAACTTGTAGCCGAATCCTCTACTCACAGATACTAAAATTTAAGTAAAAAGATATATATATATGGCAACTGAACCCTCGATTCTCCACACATATGAAAAAGCGTAGTAATAAACTACGCTTTTTGCTTGGATGTTACTTCTTGAAAATCTTCCTTAGAAAGAGAACTGCACCCCAAGCTTGTAATACTCTGCTCTCCCGCTCACATAGATGTACTCACCGATAACCCGCGTAGTGCTAGTCGCCTTTACCGATAACCCAACACCGACCGTTGGTCCTTCAGCACGACGCTCTTCAGTCATTCCAATGAAGTAGCCATCTAGTGAAAGCGTTGCAACCCCTTTTGCGTATGCTTTGAGATACATGAGCTTCATGTATCCACGAACAGTATCTTCTGGATTGCCTGTGTACGCAGTTAACGCATACTCAAGCAACGCACCGCGAACATCCCTCCTTAGAGTAATAGGAGTGCTCACTCCGTACCCGCTCACGATTGCATCTGTGCGAGTACCAACAACAACGTCACCGGCATATGCAACTTCAAGAGCGATAGCATCTGTTACAAAACAACCAACCGCAACCCCCTGACTAAGCGATGTCTTATCTTTTTCTATGACACCTTGTGCATACTCGCTTACAAGAAGCGTATCCTCAGTGCGTGTCGAAATGTTCTTCACAGAGATCTGGTTAGCTGTGAGAGCTGCGTAGCAGTGCGCATATACTTGCACGTGAAAGACGAAAAAGAGAATCGGCGCAAAGTGTCTTACTTTCATTCATGCCTCCATGTGTATACTAGCAAAAAACATTTCCAACAATAACACTACTATGTAACATTAGATATGTCTAGCGTACTACTTTTTACCATTACAAGCACTTACACTCCACAAACCTTCACTATTATTTCTCGCGTATACTTGGGCTTCTTTGTATTCTTTCTGGTACACATACGGCAATTGATATGTATACTCATATGCATACCCACTTCTGATCATCTCTAGTCCATAATCTACCCCATCTATAGACACATATCTAAGCAGGCGACTATATTTATCCCGATTATCTTGTGTTGTATCATTTTGTAATTCTACATACGTACCAAGCAATAGCTCTTTTGCTTTCTTGGATGCCTCTTTACCAAAACATTCCACTCTACGGTTAGGCGCAACTGTCTCTGGAGTATTAATACCTATGATACGTATCGTCTCAACCATCTTACCATCAGTAACTTTTATTGTATCCCCGTCAATAACATCAGTCACTTGAAACACCACCGCTTGTGCAACCCCTCCTTGATCTGGATTCTCATCAGTTGTTGTTTCAGGTGGCAATGAAGCTATTTCGCCCGAATCATTAGATGATGAAGAAATAAACGCAGTCTGTACAGAATCTTTCGTTGATATCTTTGCAGCTGGTGGTCTTGTATTTGATTGTGTTGTAGTTTCAACTTGCTGTCTACTGCTGTCTATGGTTTGTGCGACTGTTTCCACGTTGCGAACAATATCATGCGGTACATCAAATCCGATAAACGCAAGCAGCAAAAACACACTTTTAATAATCGTGTGTAGTGTTATCTCCGCAAACAATTCTGTAAACATACTATTCGTAGATAACCCTTCGCTTCAATCTGTCCTCTAATTTCCTTCCAAGCATCCTCCGTGCATCTCCTTCACCGCACACATAGATATCATCATCTCCTATTTTGTGAACAATGGTATCGAGAATCTCACTAATAGCTTTTGTCACATGTGTTTCTATCGCGTCTTTACCAAAAGGAATAACCATTCCATCAAAGGTCATATAATCGTCGTATATACAAATATGATGAATCATATCGCTACAGTATACCGCTTAGACGAAGGAGAAGGTAGAGCAGGACGACTGCCACAATGATAATAGTTGCTGTGCGTGTATGCTTAATGATGTATCTTCTGGCCTCATCTCCAAAATGAAATGAAAAGTATGCAACGATAGAAACACGAAGTAACCTACCAGAGAAAAAGGCGAGTAGTACTATAAAAAATGGAAGCGTATACACTCCAGACAAAAATGCAAACACTCTATCTGGTAGCGGGGTAAATGATGCGAAGAACATTGTAATAAATGTATTCCCCTCTAGAGCTTTTGCTCCGTACGT
Organism: bacterium; assembly: GCA_027482685.1. Taxonomy (GTDB): domain Bacteria; phylum Patescibacteriota; class Minisyncoccia; order Phycocordibacterales; family UBA5272; genus UBA11704. The sequence continues at coordinate 12,249 of JAIXVU010000009.1, read as the reverse complement.
TGCAATACCACCCGAAGCAAACCATCCGTCAAATGTCACTTGGTATGTCTTGTATAAAAACTTACCAGCTGTATAAAGTATCGCCACTCCTGCTGTCGACCCAAGCGCAGATATTACTGATAACACTTTCCACGAAATATCTTTACGGTAACTTAGTACCGCAGCAACAACAAGCTCAGGGAGAAGCGGTGAGATAGTTGCCTCAAGTAATGCCACGACAAAAATTGCCGAGCGGATATACGCATGACGAACAACATAATTAATCGCTCTATCTATTTTCTTTACACTAAGGTTAGCGGAGTCGTGTTCCATTGGTTAAAGGTTTAGAAGGGTTAAATAATGCTAGACCGTTCTCATCACTTCCAGCTAATATCATGCCGTTAGATTCGTGCCCGCGAAGCATTCGAGGTGCGAGGTTAGTAACAAACGGAAACTGCTTGTTGAGTAGTTCATCTGGAGATACAAACTCTCGTATGCCAGATAATATCTGACGAGGTTTCTCTTCGCCTAAATCAACAGATAGTATATAGAGTTTATCAGCCCCTTCTACGACAGACACGGAGAGCACAGTACCTGCACGTATCTCTATCTTTGCAAAGTCATCGATTGTGGCATAACTTTTTTCTGGAGTTTTTTCTTCCTCTTTTTGCAACACGGCATCTGCTTGTGTTGTTTCTTCTTTTATTGGGTTAGTGTTTTCTTGCATGATGTGTAATGGGTACATCTACACTATACCCTAGTCCCTACACCCTATCAACTAATCTTCTACCACGAATCATTCGTACGTGTGTCATTGTCATTGTCATCATCTTCACCAAACACCTCATCATCTGCAACACCAGGACCGTTAATTTTATCTAGATGCCTCTGAAGAACGATAGCTGCAGCCTGATCATCAACCTCATGATTACCCTCTTTTCCAGGTTGCTTGCGAGCTTCTACTGTTGAGTACCACTCTTTTTCAAACACTACTCGCACATCTATCGTATTTTCTATTTTTGCTCCAAGAGCACGAGCTTCTTTTGCTATTGCATTAGGTTTACCATTACCATCCACACTCTCACCTATTACTACTGTTGTGAACTTCATCTCACGAATGAGCTCGAGGATATCTTTTAACAAAGTGGCGTCATTCGGCGCAATCATAAGAGGAAATGCCAAACAACCATCATCATCTGACTGTGCGAAACCTACTTTCTTTGTTCCATAATCTATTCCAAGATATTTCATACAGCATAGTTTACAGTTTTTAGTTACAAGTTTCCAGTGAATTAGAAATACACCCTGACTATCGTTAGTTTATTTTCTATAAACTTAAAACTAAAAGCTACAACCTAGTCTGTCTTTCCCCATCTCCATGCAGGCTTCTCACCCTTTGTGTAACATATCGCAAGGAGTGTAAGTGTGAGGACTACTACTTTCAACAACAAGTACAGCCATGAAGATGATATATCATCGATACTATTTGTTATCCATACGAGCACGGCTACATATACCACAATAACTAACCACCCCTCCCATGAGGACGGCACCCATCCATACCCATATTCTTTTTGTTTGAACCACAGTTTACGGGACATGTGGTTAAGTATACTCCTTTAAAATCACTACACACTAAAAACCTCAATAAAACTAATTAACCACACATAACTTAACTGAGGAGGTGAGAATCTAACAGCCTTCGTTTGCTTCACTCATTACGGTTTGGAAGACCGCTGCGGTTTCCATTCTTCCGCTACGGGGAAACTACACCCGTTTCCCCGACCCTCTTCCCCGTTCGAATCTCCAACCCTCCGACAAGCAAGTTAAAAACACACCAGAGTAACTGGTGTGTTTTTAACTTGTGCGGAGGAGGTGAGATTCGAACTCACGGTCCGGTTGCCCAGACTCCTGTTTTCAAGACAGGTGCATTCGACCACTCTGCCACTCCTCCTTAAAAATTGCTATGCAATTTCAGGCGGCCATCAGCCATAAACCCTGCTGATGGTTTAGCCTTTAAAACATTTGTAACCAAATGTTCGGGTGTACGTTTGCCATAAACTATGCAAACGTATTAGCCCATTACAATCTCCTGACTGTTGCGATACTATAGCACATATTTACTGTTTTTTGAAATGGGGAGAAATACATACCGGCAGGAAGTTCGGTCACAAATCTGCCTCACTTTGCTCGAAGCAGATTCGCGAGCCCTATTCGATTCCTGACGTGACTGACGCAGGTCAGTCACTCCGAGAGCACAAAATAATTAAAGCCCATCATTACGATGGGCTTTAATTATTTTGTGCTCTCGGCAGGAATCGAACCTGCATCGCAAGTACCGCAAACTTGAATTCTATCCATTGAACTACGAGAGCAGTTACACGAAGTGTTCTTGTGGAACTACTTAGTGAGTTTACTTACTGCCTTAGCAAGGCGTGACTTCTTACGGTCAGCTGTCCCCTTCTTGATAGTGCCACGCTTTGCAGCCTTATCAAGAGCCTTAAATGCAAGAGATAGATCAGTTTTAGTTGCCTTTGTGTCTTTTGCAAGAACATCTTTACGTACAGTCTTTACTGCATCTTTCATTGTACGACGAAGCTTGTCGTTAACAACTCGCTTTCTTTCACTCACACGAATACCCTTTTTTGCGTTTTTTGTAATTGCCATAACTTTTATTTAGTGCACACACTATACCACGCTCGGCGATATTTTTCAAGATGAATCTCTATTATAGAAAATAGATATGCTAAAATACTCCAATGATAGGCCATCTCACAGGAAATATTATACGCACTAATGAATCTTCTCTGATTATTGATATTGGTGGGGTTGGCTATAAAGTACTAGCCCCACTCCCTGTTCTAGTTGGTACTGGCATAGGTGAGACTGTGTCACTTTACATACATACCCATGTTCGCGAAGACCAGATAACATTATTTGGGTTTAAAGATGAGCTTGATCTATTTCTCTTCACAAAACTACTTAACGTATCCGGAATAGGCCCAAAGAGCGCACTTGCGATGCTCTCTGTACACTCACCACGCTCTATCGCAGATGCAGTAGAGCGAGGTGACGCTGAAACACTTTCTCATACTCCAGGTGTTGGCAAGAAAACATCAGAGAAAATAATTATTGAATTAAAAGGAAAACTCTCACATCTAACAGGAACAGATGAAAACGATACAACTCTTGAAGTCAGACTTGCGCTTGAAGCGCTCGGGTATTCATCAAAAGAAATACATCAAGCCTTAGACGGCATCGTATCAAAAGACAAATCTACAAGCACTCTTATAAAAGAAGCTCTTGCTCAATTGCATTAAAAAAGTATGGAAAAAATTCTCCGTCATATAGAAAAACTAATCCCGCGCAGAATCTACCGCTTCTTCCAGCCTGCGTATCATTTTCTCCTCGCTGTTACCGGCACACACATCTATCGCAAACCATCACGCCATATCTATGTAATAGGTATCACAGGCACCAAAGGCAAATCCTCTACCACAGAGTTTGTAAATGCCGTGCTCGTTGCAGGAGGTAAGAAGACTGCAGTACTCTCTACCATTCGTTTCAAAATTGGAGATCACTCAGAACCAAACAAATACAAGATGACAATGCCGGGCAGGTTCTTCGTGCAACAGTTCTTAAGACAAGCAGTGGATGCTAAATGCCAGTATGCAGTTATCGAGATGACTTCCGAGGGTGCGAAGTTCTTCCGTCATGTTGGGGTTGATATGGATGCTCTTATTTTTACCAACCTTTCTCCTGAGCATATAGAGAGTCATGGCTCATTTGAGAACTACAAACACGCTAAACTCCGTCTAGCAACTAACCTCGCACATAGCACCAAGCCTCTTCGTCTCTCAATAGCAAACCTAGACAACGAGCATGGTAAATCCTTCTTATCGTACCCAGTAGAAAAAAACATCGGCTACTCATTAAACAATGTACATATACTGCATGAAGATGAACATGCAAGTACTATCGTCTGGCAAGGTAAAGAAATCACTATTCCCCTCCCGGGAAAATTTAATATCTCAAATACACTAGCAGCACTAACTCTTGCACATGAGGTAGGCATATCACTTGATGACGCAAAACGTGGTATAGAATCCCTCTCACTCATCCGAGGTCGTGTAGAAAAAGTAACACTACCGACTAATCACCCTCTTTATGACAAACAAGACTTTGCGGTGATTGTTGACTACGCACATACCGATGATAGTTTGCGTAAGCTCTACGAGACATTCACATCGTCTAGGAAGATTACAGTGCTCGGCTCCACCGGTGGTGGACGTGACAGTTGGAAGCGACCGGTGCTCGGTAAGATTGCTGATGAACACTGCGATGAGATTATAATTACCAACGAAGACCCGTATGATGAAGACCCGATGAAGATTATTAACGAGGTCGCATCCGGTGTTACACTCCATGCCCCTACTATTATCCTAGACCGTCGTGGAGCGATAGCACACGCACTATCACTTGCTCGCACTGGAGATACAATACTTATAACAGGTAAAGGAACGGATCCATATATCATGGGACCAAATGGCACGAAGAAGCCTTGGGACGACGCCACGATTGCACGCGAAGAACTAGAAAAACTACTAACTAAATAACATGCCAGAACTACCAGAAGTTCATACAACTGTTACGGGATTACAGAGAGTCCTCCCTGGTCTAACCATCACATCAGTGTGGTCGGATATGTGGAGTACTGCAAAGATTACAAAAAACACTATTAAAGATAGAAGTTACTTTCCGTATTTTAAAAAATATACTCTTAATCAAAAAGTAACTGGGGTCAAAAGACGTGCGAAACATATTCTTATAGACCTAGAGAATGGCTTCACGATGATCATTCATATGAAGATGACAGGACATCTCATGTTTGGAAAGTATAAAGAGAATAAAAAGTATAATGGTCGCGAATGGGCGTGGTTACCGGTAGAACCTGACACCCCACTATCTGATCCATATAATCGTCATATCCATGTTGTGTTTACTTTGAAGGATACAAAAGGAGTTGAGACACAACTCGTATTCTGTGATTCGCGCAAGTTCGGTACAATCGTTGTAGAAAAAACAGTCACCCTTCATCTAGGGCGCTTGGCACATCTAGGCCCTGAGCCACTGGAGGAATCTTTTACAAAAAAAGACTTCAAGGAACGCCTTATGCGTTCTCCGTCACGAGCTATAAAAACAGTACTTATGGATCAGACCATCGTATCCGGTATTGGTAATATCTACTCCGATGAAATGCTACACCTTGCGCATATCCTACCAACACGAACGTCAAAAAGTTTAAGTGAGAAAGAGCTTACTCTTTTATTTACATCAATGAAAAAAGTTCTCCTACAAGGCATAGACTTTGGTGGTGATAGTACGAGTGATTACCGCAACATCTCTGGCGCACGAGGAGAATTTCATCACAACCATAACGTGTACCTGCGTACGAAACAGAAATGTCTAATAAAAGCTTGTAGCGGTGTAATAGAGAAACAAACAATTGGTGGACGGAGTGCTCACTTTTGTACACGTTGTCAAAAATAATATAGCTTCTGTATAGGGTTTAATTGTATACTAAATACCATGATTGGTTACTTCATTAAATTCTTTGTCGGATTCTGGATTATTTGGATACTGTGGTATCTCACAGGTGGCCCTCTTCGTGATGACAAGACAAAACCTTTTATCGGGTTTGATAAGCAGGGGCAACTTGTGCCACTTGGAACAAGTACTCCAAAATATAACCCAAAAGCAGGAGAGATACAGCAGTAAAGAAAGTAACCCCTTCCCATCACTTCCAAATCGTTGTACTTTATGGTAGTATGTCACAACATACGGCTTTATTTTTGAGAGATTTATAAAATAAAGTTTGTTAAATATCAGTCCCTATAGCTCAGTCGGTAGAGCAGCTGCCTTTTAAGCAGACGGTCGAAGGTTCGATCCCTTCTGGGGGCACCACATGTAAAATCACGAAGTCCTGCGACTTCGTGATTTTACATGTGGTGCCCCCAGAGCAAATGAACTGCTTCATTTGCGTAAGGGATCGAATGGCGGAGTGATGTTTTTCTAGCAAGAAAAACCACGAGCCCGTCCGAAGAAAGTTTTTTGACGAAAAAACTTTACTGAGGAAGATCACCCTTCTGGGGTTTACTTACATCCATAATTATCACAAATTGTTGAACATGTTGGACTGTTAGTTAAATCATTTTTATCTCCTCCATAATTACATTTATATCCACAATCAAATCTCTTATATTGTGTTGAGCCATTTCTGTAATAGGAACTCCCCGCAGATAAACAGCTTTCTTTCAAATCATAGTTAATCCTCATAAGAGTTACTCCATCCCCATAAAAACTTAACTGCCACTGCTTACTGAAATAGTTATATACACCATACAAAAGGACTAGAGAAACTAAAATAATAATTAATTTTTTCATAAAATAATTATACTATTCTTAATTAGTTAAATCGAAAGCACCACCCTCTCAAGCTCCTCTCGTAACCCCCGCTCGCCATTATGTGCCCGCACTGGTGCGAGTATAAGCTCCCTTCCGATATCCTCACACTCTCGAAGTGTATACTTCGACGGTTTACCTTCTATCACATCTGCCCATATCGTCTTCCACTTCCACCAGAGCACCCCGTGCAATGACTCAGCTTGATCCAAGTCTCGTAATCTCATCCACTCTACCCAAAGCTCCTTCTTTTTTCTCGCTCCTAGATATGTCGCAAGAGTAAATGGATTAAGCTTCTCCTTCTCAACTTTCCCATTGAAAACTTTCTCTGAGAACTTTGTTAATAACTTTATCCTACTAGCATCAGCAAATGGTTCATCAACAATAAAAATATTTATCGAGGTTTTCATAGCAGGCAATAATGCAATGAACCTCTCTCTCACACTCGTGTCCTCCATAACTTGTTGAACATTAACAATTATTTTCTCTCCGAATAAGCTCGTCGCTTCTATGAGAGGCTCAAGTGTAGAAATCTGCTCATTGTATATTGATGCAGTAACAGTACCTAGCGTTGCTAATTCCTTATACGCTTTTTCTCTTATATTTTTATCTGTTCCAACAATGGTATATATCATAGTTGTAGTTATAACGCATGGAGGTTAGCCCCAAGAGATTTTGAGACAACAAGTGGTAGCTTGGTAAGATTCCTCTTTGCAAGCACATTCTCTAGTACCGAAGCTAATCCATCTGCAACCTTTTCTGCAATATCCTCGTCAATTTCAAATACAAGCTCATCGTGTATCTGCATCACGAGCTTCACGTTATCTTGTAGCTTCTTCTCATTGATGTACACATCAGCATCTAGTATCGCGAGCTTCAAGATATCCGCACTCGTTCCTTGTATCGGCGCATTAATAGCAATACGCTCCCCTTGAGCACGGAGAAATGGTAGTGGACTCTTGAGTAATGGCACTTGGCGACGGCGCCCGAGAAGTGTCTCAGTGTAGCCATGTTTCCATGCATATGCTTTTACCTCTTCAAGGTATTCCATCAACCTCACAAATGTACTCTTATATTGGTCATAGAACTCTTGCGCTTCTTTCCTCTCTACCCCCATCCCCTCCTTAAGCGCGGTGACCCCCATACCATAAAGGATGCCGAAGTTGATAGCCTTTGCCTTTCTTCTCATATCTGGTGTAACATCACTCTCTAGAACACCGAACACTCGCGCAGCAGTACCTGTATGAACATCAATGTTGTTTTCGAAAATCTCAACGAGGTGCTTGTCACCTGATAGTATCGCAGCCGCACGGAGGTCAATCTGCGCGTAATCACACGATAGTAATACCTTGCCTCTACTTGCAATAAACGCAGCTCGTACCTGTTGCCCTAGCTCACTCTTAACTGGTAAGTTCTGTAGGTTAGGATCTTCACAAGCAAATCGTCCTGTTCCAGCACCAGTCTGAATAAAGTGTGCGTGTATCTTACCGTCATCCTTCACATATGTGGGTAAAAGGTCGATGTAGGTGGAGAGAAGTTTCGTAAGTTCGCGGTACTCAATGATGAGCGGGATGCTTGGATGCTCGTCTTTTATCTTCTCAAGCTCTGTGATGTTGGTGCTCTTTGCGCCGGTCTTGGTCTTCTTAATCTTTATACCTAATCCTAAGGTCTCATACATAACTTCACCTAGTTGTTTAGGAGATGCGATATTGAACTCCACCCCCGTGAGACTGTGAATGTTCTTCTCAAGCTCACGCACTTTTGCATGAAGGGTCTCGCTCATTCTTTTGAGTACATCAACATCAAGGGTAACACCATTATGCCCCATCTCTTGCACGAGTGGAATTAGAGGCTTCTCAATACTTTCAAAAAGATGATACAACTTTTCATTCTTGAGTTCTTCCGTTAAATATTTTTCTATTTCATCTGCTGTATCTTTTCCTGTAATAACTTGTATATCTTCAAATGATGGGTTGGTGTTCTCGCTATGAAGCAGATGCGTCATCACACGTAATTCTTCTAGTTTAAGAAAATCAATCGCCGTCTCTCCTTCTGCTTGCAGGACTTTCTCGACTCCTTTTAGCGTATCTAATTTATTGCGAAGCGACCGAAACTCATACAAGTCACACAACTCTTTATACGCATCAACATTAATAGTATTAAGCCATGTATGCTCAAGTGGATTATACACACATGGTGCATCTCGTCTGATGGTTGCAAGAGTTTTAGAAAATAGCGCATCGTCCTCGCCTTCTTCTAGTAACTTCACAACACGCTCCTTGAAGCCATCATCAAGAAGTGTCTGTCTGTTCTTCCTAAGCACCTTATACATCTCTTCTATTGTGCCGTAGTGTTTGATAAGCTCTGTTGCGGTCTTGTCTCCAATACCAGTGATGCCGATAATGTTATCTGACGGGTCACCTGCAAGACCCTTGTAGTCAGGGATATGCTCTGGACCGAATCCGAACCTCTCGGTGACTGATGCGGTTGTGTAGAGTGCTGCATCATTTCCACGTTTAAGTGTGTACACAACAACCTGCTCTCCCTCTACTAACTGTAAAGTATCCATGTCTCCACTTGCGATGATCACTTGTATATCTTTATCTTTTTTTAATTGTTCAGCTATTGTTCCAAGTAAGTCATCTGCCTCGAACCCCTCGCATGTATATACTGGTATCGACAACGCCTCGCACAACTTGTACGCTTCTTGTATCTGACTAATAAGCGCATCATCAGTCTTTGCACGTCCTGCCTTGTACCCGTCATAACTTGTATGACGAAATGTAGGCTTAGGCAAATCAAAACACGCTGCAATATAATCAGGCTGTATCTCTGTGTAAATACGTAGCACCATTGTGATGAACCCATAGAGAGCTCCTGTTGGTCTGCCATCTTTTGTAGCGAATCCCTGCATCGCGTGATAACCACGATGTAGTATCGCGTGAGCATCAAGGAGTACTACTTTTTTGAGGGGTGATTTTTTCATATTTTAATAGAGTAGTGTTACCTCACGGGTGTCGTCATTCACAACAGAGAACCGGAGCGACATATCTGGATTAGGTGTATGCATTTTAGAAGGCCACTCTATTGCTATGATTGACTGTCTATCTTTGATGTCGTCTTCCAATCGTAATACGTTCCCTTCTTCTTTGTCATCAAAACGATACGCGTCAACATGGATGAGCTTCCTGAAGTGCACATGATTACCTTTGTATTCTTTTTTTAGAATAAACGTTGGACTGTGAACCTCTTCTTTATCTATTCCAAGCACATGAGCTAGTTCTTTTGTGAATGTAGTCTTACCAGTACCTAGATCTCCTTCCAAAAAAAGCACTTTAGCATCCGGTGTGCTCTCGTCTTTTAGTATCGCAACTACTTTTTTCGCAAGATCTTCCATATCCTCAATACGCACCACAAATGTCTCTATCATATGCTAATAATACCATACAAAAGCCGTACATTTCTGTACGGCTTTTGTTATTTTTAGACTACTTCTTCTGTGCGTCTCACATAAGGCATTAACTTGGTGAGAGGGCTAGTGTGCTGGCTTTTCATTCTTCTCATGGTACGCAGCATAGATACTGCGACCAAGAATTGCAATAATGAAGAGTATAGCAATAAGAGCTAACCATTCAATAAGTGTGTTAGGAAGAAACCCTTGACTCTTGGTAGTTTGTACCTGAGTTGAACTTCCTACTGTATCACCCTTATCTGTGATTGTTCCTGTGGTATACGCAGTAACTTCGTCTGAAACAGAAGTCCCTGGTACTGTGTATGACATATACGCAGTGAATGCTACAGTCTTACCGAGTGTTACATCCTTGTTGACCTTTCCAACGAAGGTAATAGCACTCTCTTCGTATGGGTCAATATCACCTTTGTTAATAGTTAGAATCTTAGTTGCTGTATCGTATGACCCAACAGATGATGTTACAAAAGTAATATCTTGTGGGATCGTAACCTGAATAAGCACATTTGCAAGTTTTGTTTCACTTAGATTCTTGTAACTTACTTTATAGGTTACGGTGTTTTCTGATGCAAGCGTTCCTTGTGATTTTTCAATCGAGAGGGTTGCGAGCTTCTTTCCACTATTAATGAGGTTAGCCGATGTCTTGTTACCAACTGTTATAACTGAACCATCTGAACAAGTAATCTGATTGGTTGGCTTAGTAGCTACAGGCTTCTTCGCAGGCTTAACTGGCTGAACATACACTGTTGCTGTTGCTTTGGTCTTGAAGCTAACTATTTCACCTTTTACAATTCCGTACTGGTTCTGCATAACAGCGCGACAGTAGTATGTTGTATTTTGCTTGAGGTTGGTAAGCAGGTTACTAAATGGTGCAGTCTCTGCTGATCCTATGTTAGCTTGTGCTGTAGTACGACCAAGAGATGCTGTCTCTCCGTACTCGAACCATCCGGTAGATGGTGCACCGTTAGCGATAAGTCCGATACCACGACAACGACCACTATTCTTTGTAATCTCTGTTGCAACTGATGTTACAACATTGTTGAACTTAACTACTGGAGCTGGAATAACTGGTGTTGGAGTAACGATGATAGGGCATGACTGATTTACAAATACAACTGATCCATTAGGGCATGTCTTGTACTGTGTAGGACATACTGATGTTGTAGGAATAACTGATCCGTCCCAACATGTTTGGTAGACAACAACTTGTGGGTTAATCACCTGACGGCAATATCCGTTAACAAGAGTTGAGTTAGAAGGACACACTGTCTCTGTAACAACCGGTAATACATTTGTACGCACACATGTTCCGTTGACCGGTAGTGTACCGTCTGAACAAATAGTATTGTTATTAACAGGTATCACATTTGTTCTTGTACATACACCGTTTATTGGAGCTGAGCCGTCAGAACAAATAGTGTTGTTGTTAACAGGTATTGTAATAGTGCGAGAACATGATCCGTTAACTGGAAGTGTGCCGTCAGAACAACGTGTGGTGTTAGTAACTGGGATAGTGTTTACACGGTTACATGTGCCATTCACCGGAGCTGAGCCGTCAGAACATACTGTTGATGTCGTAACCGGGATAGTTACAGTACGCTGGCAAGAATTATTCACTGGAGTTGAGCCATCTGAACAAAGAGTAGATGTGGTTACTGGGATGGTGACTACATAACTACATGTTCCATTAACAGGCTGTGATCCGTCTGAACAACGAGTTGTATTAGTAACTGGGATGGTAACGATATTTGTACAGTTTCCATTAACTGGAGCACGTCCATCTGAACAACGTGTAACAGTACTTACTGGTATTGTAACGGTGTACTGACAATTTCCATTCACAGGTTGTGACCCATCTGAACAACGAGTATTAGTGACAACAGGAATGGTGACAAATGAATTACATGATCCATTCACAGGAAGGCTTCCATCTGAACAACGAGTTGTTGTTACTGTAGGGATGGTTGTTACTGTTTGGGTCGGAGTTGTAAATCCTGTATATGAAACACCTGAGGTAAATCCAGTAAATGAAGGTGTTGTTGTATACGCAGGAGTAGTGTATGACGGTGTTGTATATGACGGTACTGTGTATGATGGCGTGGTATACGACGGTGTAGTGTACCCTGTCCAACTTGTTGAAGGAACGCTGTATGTTGGTGATGTGTAATCGTAAGAAACGGTTGTAGGTGAAGTGTAGTTATAACTTGCTGTTACTGGAGAGGTGTAGTTGTATGAAGCAGTTGTAGGGCTTGTATAGTTGTATGATGCTGTTGTTGGTGATGTGTAATCGTAAGAAACGGTTGTAGGTGAAGTGTAGTTGTATGAAGCAGTTGTAGGGC
>JAIXVU010000004.1 GCA_027482685.1 bacterium | reverse complement strand
TATTCAAATAACTCAGACATGGGTATCTCACGAGCTCGAGTCATTGGTCTCATAGAAAATCCAACCTGGTTCTCACACCACACTATACCGTATGGGAATACAGCTAAGATGCAGAGTACGATTGATTCGTTGCGAGCATTACTCAGGATACCTGCATCTCAAGGAACTGTATCACCTGCTCCATCACAACCAAGCACTCCTACTACTCCACCTACTCCTACTACACCACCACAGTCCTCAACTCAAGCATCATGGATATACTGTTCACCAGAGTATAGTATGTGTACCTTCTCAGGTAAGCGACGAGTCATGTACGGAATGTCAAATACAGATATGAATAACCCTATCCGTGTAGCGCAAGGCTCGGTATCATGCTCAAATGACATCTTTGGAGATCCAGCCGTAGGACAAGGGAAGACCTGTTGGTATGAGAGTGTTACAACAACGCTCCCAGTTAACGCAACTGCTCCAATAGCTCAAACCCCTCCGCCAACTAGCCCTGCACCAACCCCGTCTAACCCTACGCCTACCACTCAACCTAACCCAGCCCCAGCACCTCAGCCGGTACCAGCTAACGTTGCTAACTTACCACGTGGTAATCAAGGAGTAACAGTACCAAGAATTGGTTCTGGTAGTATGCCGCGTGCATTTTCAACTCGTGATACCTTCCGTACACGCATGGACTTCACGCATTTCCTTAATGACGATCCTATTGTATTCCCGGGACGACCAGGAGCATCACATCTTCATATTTTCTTTGGGAATAGTCGCGTAAACGCATTTACCACTGCAGAAAATATCAGAAGCAACTGTTCCTCAGCTGCTGCAGGGGGAACAGCTAACTGCTCGTCATATTGGATGCCAGCATTCATTGACTCTCGCGGTAATCCAGTTGTGCCTAATCCTGGTAGAGCTCGTCAGTACCATGACGATATGATTCTTTACTACAAGACTGGATATTCCTTGCGTGATGATGAAGTAAGGCGACAGGTCATGCCTCCAGGACTTCGCATGATAGCCGGAAGAGGAAGCGCTACCGGCCCACAAGATATTGTTAACTACTCTTGTGGCTCTAGTTCAGGTTCAAAGTCGATACCAAATTGTAGACCTGGGGATGAAATGATAGCTTCTATAACATTTCCAAACTGTTGGAACGGTCGCGACTTAGACTCTCCAGATCATCAAAGTCATATGGCATATGGTCAGGGTGCCTCAGGATGTCCTTCTTCTCACCCGGTTCCTATTCCTACAATTACTCTTAACACACATTACTGGATTACAGATCCAAACGGTACCGCTGGATGGAGGTTATCATCGGATAACTACTCAGTAACTCAGCCAGGTGGATACTCTCTCCACGCTGACTGGTTCAACGGATGGGATCCAGCTGTTGCAGATACATGGTTGCGTAATTGTAATCATGCTCTCGCTGACTGCGGTACCGATGATATGGGGAATGGCCAGAGACTGATTCCGGTGTCAGAATAATAACCGTAGTTAAATTAAAAATATTTATGAAAAAAACAACAATAATAATGAGCTTGTTAGTAACAATGATTGGAGTATATTCAGTTTCTGCAATGGAGGGGATGACGCACGCAGATGGCATGGAGATAACAAGAAATCTTCAAGTAGGATCACGAGGAGCGGACGTAGTTATGCTTCAGGAGTACCTTATAAGCAGAGGTCATTTTGATGCTTCTCTTAAAAAAGGAAATTACGGGCCTGCAACGCGCACTGCAGTTATTAAGCTTCAGAAGGAATTTGGTATTCCACAAACTGGTATGGTGGGACCAAGGACAAGAATTGCAGTTAATCAAGGTATGAAAACTATTCATTCGTTTTCACAGCATTCGAACCACTCTCCTCAAGCGCAAACAGCAACATACGGCTCAATTGTAGAAACTGCAGCAAATGCAAAGAACTTCACTACACTACTTGCTGCAGCTACCGCAGCTGGACTAGCAGATACCCTTAAAGACGGGGGACCATTTACTGTATTTGCTCCAACTGATGCTGCATTTGCCAAGATAGACCAAGCAACACTACAAAATCTCCTAAAACCTGAGAACAAAGCACAGCTAGCAGAACTGCTACAAGGACACATTGTTTCCGGAAGAATATTCTCTTCTGCTATCCAAAACGGAACTACACTAAAGACTCTTAATGGTAAAACTCTCACCTTCACTGTTACGTCAAGCGGTGTAATGATTAACGGTGTAGCTACCATTGCCACTAAGGATATTATCGCAAAGAACGGTGCTGTGCATGTGATTGATACCGTAATTCGGTAGTATTTGAGTTTTACAGTGTTTACAAGTACATCTATTTTCTTTGTTACTTTACAACGCAAATAAAATAATATAAAACACAACCTAGTTATCTAGGTTGTGTTTTATATTATTTTTATACTAGGTAGTGTATACTTTTAGTACTTATGGACTGGTCTGCAAAAAGAAAATTATTCTATGCACTTGGAGTTATTTTTTTATGTGTTGTGTCTAGTATTTATATATTCCGTGATCATATTTTTATTCAACCCTCTTGTATTGATGGTAAGAAAAATGGGTATGAGTCTGGTATTGACTGTGGAGGGACATGTGCCCTTATCTGTAAACAAGATGTTATTCCGCTTACTGTTTTATGGTCACAGGCTATTCAAACAGGGACAAGTACATACGATTTTGTAGCAATGATCTCTAATAAAAATATTGATACTGCTTCCAGGTATCTTACGTATACTTTTACTGGTTACGATAGAGAGGGAAATAGTTTAGCGGTCATTAAAGGAACAACTACAGCACCACGAGATGGTGATTTTCCGATTATTAAACAAAATATCCTTGTTAGTGGTACTATTATAAACGTAACAAGTGGTATTACAGATACTAGTCACTATAAAGTTCCCCTTCAAACAACCGTCTCTCCATTTAAGATTTCGAAAATAAAATATGATGGTGATGGAGATGTAAAAAGAACAACTGCAAGTATTACTAACATGCGCCAAACAATATTTCGTAATATCCCCGTAAAAGCGATACTCTATGATTCTAAGGACACAGCATACGCAGTAGGTGAAACACTAATTCCATATTTAGGCAAAGAAGAAGAGAGGCAGATAACCTTTTCATGGCCATATGAGCTCAAAGAATCTCCGACTAAGATACGTATCTATCCTTTGCTTGACCCATTCATACAATACCCGTAGTATAGAAAGATGCGCAACCTTTCAGTTACACGAACAGACGGTATATTAATCTTTTCTGTTCTTTTTATCATGATGGCAGGGCTCTTTACCATGAGCTCATTTCAAATGTATGACACTTATTTTCTTAAACAAGGTCTGTGGATTATAGTTTCTTTAGTCGCACTGGTCGTTGCGTCACGTTTTGAGTATCGATTTCTTAAAGAAACTCGAGTAGTTGTTGCACTCTACGGATTAGCTCTTGGAGTGCTTACATTACTTTTTATTTTAGGAAAAGTATCAAAAGGTGCACAGTCATGGTTTAGTTTTGGAGGGTTTTCATTTCAACCTAGCGATATCATGAAGCTAGTGCTTGTTATAGTTTTAGCAAAATATTTTTCACGCAGGCATGTTGAGATAGCAAATATACGTCACGTTATTGTTTCTGCATTATATACTCTTATACCTTTTGTTCTTATTTTACTTCAGCCTGATCTTGGTTCTGCACTTGTTCTTGGTGCGATATGGCTTGGTATGGTGCTAATATCAGGAATATCAAAGAAGCATCTCTTTGCTGTAATTGCTATCGCAGTTATTTCATTTTCTCTAGCATGGACATTTGTTTTTAAGCCCTACCAAAAAGCACGTTTGATGAATTTTATTTACCCACTGCAAGATATTCGTGGCTCAGGATATAATGCCTACCAGTCAACTATCGCTGTTGGATCAGGTGGATTATTTGGAAAGGGGGTTGGCTACGGTACGCAGTCGCGACTTAATTTCTTACCTGAGTATAAGACAGACTTTATCTTCGCTGCCTATGCAGAGGAGTGGGGGTTTGTTGGTGCTGTGCTCTTATTTCTTTTTTTTGGAGTGATTCTGTATATGTTGGGGACATATGCGTTTTTAGGTAATTCTACCTTCGAATCACTATTTACCTATGGGGTTTTAATTTGGTTCTTCACTCATATTACTATAAATGTTGGAATGAATATTGGCATTATGCCAGTAACAGGGATACCGCTACCTTTTATGAGTTATGGAGGATCTCATCTGCTCGCTGAATCTATCGCGCTAGGTATGTGTATTGCGATGTATAAGTATGCACGCTCGGGGCATAAGTATCAAATGAAAAACGAGTTTTTGGGTCTTGAATAAATTAATAGTATTTCTTCTCAAGGATTGTTTCAAGCAGCTGACTCAAAAGCTTGTGAAAATAACCATACTCTATAATATACGATAATTGTCGCTGGTCTATTAAGATACTTGTACTTAACTATGTAGTGATAAGCACTGAGAATGCGGCGCCTACGGCGCCGCATTCAGTATTTTCTAATCTCGAATCTCTAGCTTTAGATACCACTCTTACTCACAAGTACTTTAAACGTCTTGATAATGATTGCAATATCTGTCATGAGGTTATTATGTTCAAGGTAGTAAAGATCATACGCAAGCTTCGTTGTTGTTTGTTTGATATCGATGCCGAATTTTGGTACTTCATGCTGTTGAATTTGTGCCCATCCAGATAGCCCAGGGCGTACAATGTGACGCACGTTATAATATGGAACAGTTTCTATATATTCTGAGACAAGACGCACAGTCTCAGGACGAGGTCCAACCAGAGATACATCACCTTTAAGCACATTCCACAGCTGAGGTAACTCATCGATTCTAGTTTTTCTCATAAAACCACCTACTCTAGTTACTCGCTTGGTCTCGTTTACTTCATTGGTAGTCTTATTTTCCATAGATCTAAATTTATAGACGATAAAGGGTCGTCCATATCGGCCAATACGAGTTTGTTTATAGAGAACAGGGCCACTGTCTTCTAGCTTTATGGCAAGATATACAAAAGGATAAATAAATACAGAAACAAGTATAAAAACAGGAGTCGTGAGGATAACATCAAGACATCTCTTAAGTCCATCATAACGCTTAGAAACATTGATGGAATGAAATACCCAATCTTGATTGATGAGTTCAAATGGTACCATATCAAAAACATCTTCGTACACATCCACAATATCAAGCACGGCACAACCACTAAAAAGCTCCTTATAAATTAGATTGAAATATGGCTTAACTTTATCATTACGTATATCTACTATTAGAGAATTAGGCTTAATTGAATTTAAAGCTTTTCCTAGATTATCCATATCATATGAATGTATATCAATTACTGATAGGAGAGTAATTCCAATATGAGGATTACGACTGAGCTCATCAACGAGAGCGTTAAAAGCATCTCCGGTACCTATTATTACTGCCTTTTGTTTTTTGTAATGAAGTACTAAAGAAAAAGCATACCTTCGCCAAAGGCTCATTAGTAGGGTTGAGATAATAATATAAATAAGAAGAATCGTTTTAGGTGCAACACCTAGTACAGGTAATGTATAAAATAAAAGCGTTGAACTAATAACAACTAAAATCTGGCTTGTTAAGATTCGTTTATTGAGCTCACGAATTAATCTAAGAGTGGGTTTATCATAAAGACCATAGCTATAAAAAATAGCAATACTAATTATAATAATAAAGCTAAAAGGCCCCACAAAAGATAGAAATTCTGGCAGGGTTAAGGCATTTTTTAATCTAAGAGATAGCGCTAAATATAACGATCCGAACAAAACAGCACAATCAGAAAACAAAAGGATAAGTCGTCCAGGGGTATGTCGTATTATCATATTGATGATACTATATAGTATAGTATTCTTGCCATGAAAATACTATACCTTATAACAAAATCAAATTGGGGCGGAGCTCAGAGGTATGTGTATGATCTAGCAACTTCTTTTAAAGCAAAAGGCGTCGATGTTATAGTTGCTTCTGGAGGAAACGGGGTTTTATTAGAGAATTTACAAAAAGCTGGCGTTAGAACCTATAGTTTCTTGCATCTTGCGCGTGACATTTCTCTTAGTAGCGAACTAGCTGTGCTTAGAGAAACATGGAAACTCATACGAAGAGAGCGTCCTCAAGTTATTCATCTTAATAGTTCTAAGGCCGCAGGATTAGGCGCTTTGGTCGCTCGAATCCTTAGCGTCCCTAATATTGTTTTTACAGTTCACGGGGCTCCTTTTCGCGAAGATACTCGCCCAATAACAAAAAAAATAGTGTATTTTTTAACATGGATTACATGCCTTTTGTCACATCACGTTATCACTGTTAGCAAGCAGGATGAGAGCGATATAGGTGCAATGTTTTTTATTAAAAGTAAAGTAAAAACTATTTATCTTGGGTTGACGTATGATCCCACAGACATACCTAAAGCAAAAAAAAGTCGCGAAGTTAGAATAGTGACCGTCGGAGAACTTACTCGCAATAAGGGGTATATGTATGCGTTACAAGCTATTGATATTTTAAAAGAAACTGGAGTCCTTTTTTCATACACAATTATTGGAGAAGGAGAAGATAGAAAAAAAATAGAAGAGTTTATTGCCTTGAAGCAACTGCATAATCATGTAAAGTTGTTAGGATATCAAGACGCGCGAGATGTTTTACCTCAGTATGATTTATTCCTGCTTTCTTCTACGAAAGAGGGGTTGCCTTTTGTTTTACTTGAGGCTGGAAAAGCGATGATGCCAGTAGTTGCTACCATAACAGGAGGTATTCCAGAGATTATTCGGCACGAGGAGACAGGGCTACTTGTCCAGCCCAAAGATGTTGATTTGTTAGCTATATCATTAAAGCGTCTTATAGATGACAGAAAATATGCTAAAAAATTAGGACAAAATTTGCATTCTCATGTAGTACAGAATTTTTCCTACACCAAGATGATAGTTGAAACGGCAAAAGTGTACGGCTTGATTGAAGCTAAGAAATAGTGTATAATAGTGCGACTATGCTTACGATAACTACAACCCCTCGTGCTCCAAAAGAAACCATAAAGGAAGGATATATTCCTGCTGTTTACTACGGTGCGCATGCAAAATCTACCCCTATTTTTATTGACGCTAAACAGTTTTCGAAAGTTTTTTCCACAGAGGGGGTTTCAAATGCTATTACTCTAGTAACAGAACACGGCACTGAAAATGCTCTTATCCAAGAAGTCCAGCGCCATCCAGTGAAGAGCATGCCAGTGCATGTTGATTTTTATATAATTGAAAAAGGACAGAAGGTTCATGTTAAAGTTCCTATTATTTTCGTTGGAGAATCTCCTGCGGTAAAGGCAGGTAGTGTTCTTGCAAAAGTATTGCATGAAGTCTCAATTGAAGGTGATCCTACAAAAGTACCTCATGACTTTACAGTTGATATTTCATCACTTGTTACTAATGATGATGTTATAACTATTGGTGACATTAAACTTCCTGTTGGCGTTGAACTTTATCATGTTACACCCGAAGATGTAGTGGCGTCTGTATCACTTGCAGTTGAAGAGACTGACGCTCCAGTTGAGGTAGATCTAAGCGCTATCGAGGTAGAGAAGAAGGGTAAGAAAGAAGACGAGGTTGTGCCTGCAGAATAGCACCGAGCTATAAATGAGCGACCTGCTTGTTGATTTTAAAAAAAGTTTCTCAATGTACAAGTGAGTACACCTCCAAACTTTTTTTAAAAATCAACGTCGCATCTCATCTGATTTCTAACTCGGCTGACGTTATATTAGAAGGAATACAAAGAAACGACGCCTTACGGCGTCGTTTCTTTGTATTTCCCATAACTCCATACTTCCCCACTCTTTTTTGTCACATAATCTTTACCTTCCTGTTATACTAAGTACATGAGACGATTATTCGCCACTATTTTTCTTACGCTCACTTGTATTTTTGGAGCATCATCGGCGTTTGCTCAATCAAAAGCTGAACTAGAACAGAACCTCAAAGATCTTGAGGCTCAGATTGCTGCCCTTACTCAAAATATTGACCAGACAAAGAAACAGGGTACATCGCTCAAGAATGACATTGCAGTTCTTACAAAAAAAATTGAACAAAGCAAGCTAAAGATAAAAGCCCATAATGCCTCAATTACGCGCCTCTCACAGAGTATCTCTGAGAAGAATAAAACTATAGCGGTTCTTGATGACAAGGTTGAGCGTCAAAAAGATTCTATGGCACAAATAGTTAGAAAGATGCGATACCAAGAGCAGTATTCATTACTTGATTTCGGCCTACAATCAAAAAGTCTCTCGACTTTCTTCTCTGACGTTGACTCTTTTTCTGTTGTTAATCGTGCGCTTAACCAAAGCTTCGAGGATATTCGTACAACTCGCAGTGACTTAGAAGAAGTAAAATCAGAACTTCTGGATGCAAAGGATGAAGAGACTCAGAAAAAAATTGCCCAAGAGTCAGAAAAGAAAAAAGTAGAAACTAATCAGGTACAAAAAAATTCATTATTAACTATTACCAAAAACCAAGAGACAGAGTATAAGAAAGTATTAGCCGCTCGAGAAAAAGAAGCCGCCCAGATACGAGCGCGTCTCTTTGAACTTCGTGATTCAGCATCTATTTCATTCGGACTAGCGTATGATTATGCGCTTGCTGCGTCAAAGTCTACAAACGTTCGCCCAGCCCTTATTCTTGCTATTCTAATGCAAGAGTCATCACTTGGTACAAATGTAGGAGCTTGTAATCTTAGAGATTATACGACTGGTGAGGGTGTGAGTATCAAAAATGGCAGTTCGCGTCCTCGTACAATGCACCCTACAAGAGACGTCCCCCCGTTTAGAGATATCACTGCTAAATTAGGACGCGACCCTCAAAAGACTCCAGTGTCATGCTGGATACCAGCATATAGCGGTGGCCAGCCTAGCGGATGGGGAGGGGCTATGGGGCCTTCACAGTTTATACCTTCTACATGGGTATTGTTTGAGTCACGTATTCGTAGTATTGCTGGTGCATCTGTTGCTGATCCTTGGAATGCGTATCATGCAATAACCGCAATGGCTCTCTATCTAGAAGACTTGGGGGCAGTTGCAGGCAACGAAGCTGCTGAACGTAATGCTGCGTGTAGGTATTACTCTGGTCGTTCATGTTCTGCGTCTTCCGCTGGTGCCGGCTATGGTAATTCTGTTATGAAAAAGCTTTACGCAATGCAGCTAGATATCGACAAACTTCAGAAGTAACTACCCACAAGCCCACACAGGATTTCAATTTGCAGCTCGTGATAATCTGTGGTATAATTCTTAAATCACTATATAAATTCTATGAAAGCAGATATTCACCCAACATATTTTGAAGCAGCGACAGCAACATGTGCGTGCGGAGCTGTGTATTCTGTAGGTTCAACACAGGAGGCTATTTCTGTTGAAATTTGCCAGAATTGCCATCCATTTTACACAGGACTCGAGAAGGTTCTTGACACTACCGGACGTGTAGACAAGTTCAAGAAAAGAATGGCGGCGGTCAAGAAGTCATAAACGAGTTATCTACTTTGTCGAGCGCATGTTTTTGTTGGTCGTTGTACATTTACGTACACCTCCCTCCAAAAACATGCGCTCTTCGCGTATCTAACCTCGTTTCTGACTTCTATAATTCGGTAATGGTATATAATTAATACACTATGGATCTCGAATCATTCAAATCAAATCCTCGTACAACATATCTAGCTCAAGAGTATGAGCGACTTTTGAATGCAAAAAATGAGGCAGAGGCAATGCTTGCAGATGCTGATATGAGAGAGCTCGCAGAAAGTGAGATCGCAACGCTTGCCCCACAGCTTGAGGCATTATGGACCCAGATGACCGAGACAGCCGAAGTTGCGAAGCAAGAAGAAGAAGCACCAAAGGCAATGATACTAGAGATACAAGGTGGCGCAGGAGGGGACGAATCATCCCTCTTTGCAGCAGAGCTTGCACTTATGTATCAGAATTATGCAGAACAACGTAACTGGGGTTGGAGTAAATTAGATGAGTCACTCTCAGATGTTGGTGGGTACAAAGACGTATCATTTGAAGTAAAGGGAAAAGGATGTTATGAGGCACTCAAGTTTGAGACTGGAGTGCACCGTGTACAGCGTATCCCAGAGACAGAGAAGAATGGCCGTGTGCACACTTCAACTGTTACGGTATCAGTGATGCCGATACGAGCAAAGACTAACGTCACTATCCCGATGAGTGATCTAGAATTTGAAACCTCTCGCTCAGGTGGAGCAGGAGGGCAAAATGTTAACAAGGTAGAGACTGCAGTGCGTGTGATACACAAGCCTACGGGTATCGCTATTCGTTGTACGATTGAACGTAGTCAGCTGAAGAATAAAGAACGCGCACTAGAAATGTTACAGGCAAAGTTAGATCAAATAGCCCAAGAAGAAGACGACAAGAAGCATGCTTCAGAAAAGAAATCTCAAGTAGGGACAGGAGACAGAAGTGAAAAGATTCGTACATATAACTTTCCACAAGACCGCGTGACAGACCACCGCATCCGCGAGAGCTGGCATGGACTACCTAAGATCATGCTCGGCAACATCGACCCAATCGTCACCTCCCTTCAAAACTTCACCGGCGAATTTGGTGATGCAGGGGAGGAATAATAAAATACAAAATGCAATCAATTTTTACCGATGACTTCCCTATAATTGATAATAATCTAGAATTAGAAGAATTAGTAAAAAAATATTTTGAGTACGATAGGTATTATATTGTTAGTGGGTGTACTATAGATCGCCGCACAAAGTTTGATAATCTCTATAGTAAATATTACCCATATGCCGATACTCATTTCTTGACTGAAGTAAAGAAAAAATTTCATCAAAGGACTTGGGAAATGTATTTGGGTTGTGCTTTACTCGATAGAAATATTATATTTTCTTCTAAAAATATAGGACCAGATTTTCTAATAGAAGATAACGGAAAAAAGATTTGGATTGAGTGCATTGCTTGTGAGAAGGGCGCTGTAGAGAGTCCAGATAGAGTGCCAGACATGATTTATGGTATTCCTCAGATAGTTCCTGTAGACGAAATACTTATTCGAATTGCCGGAGCGCTAAAAGCAAAAAAAGAGAAGTATGATGAATATATTAAATCTGGAATAGTTAAAGAAGAAGACCAATTTATTATTGCAGTGAATGCTGGAGGGTTGGGCCATTCTATGGACTATTGGCCTTTAATTTTAAAATGTGTTTTTGCGGTCGGTTATCCAACATTATCTATACCAGTAGAACAAGGGCCAGTTGTGCAAAGCATAAGCACAGTTCCTTATATTTTTAAGAAAAATGGAAGAAAGGTTCCGATGACTTTTTTTATTGAAAAAGAGAATATGGGGATATGTGCAGTCATGTATTCCAAAAATGATGTTTTAAACCATCCGCATAAACTTGGTGAAGATATTATTTTAGTACATAATCCGCTAGCAAGGACTCCATTAGAAGAAGGAGTGTTGGATAGTTTTCGTTTTTATAAAATTAACGAAAAAGGTGTACTTGATTTATCATAAGCATTATAGACATGTTAAGAATTCTACCCACAACACAACCAAGCTTTTTCTTTTGAAAAGCGCATCGGAGGCGGGCAGCCGAGATAGAGTGCATTTCTTAGCAAAGAAATGACACGGCTTTTCAAATGAGAAAGCTAAAAAAGAAAGAAAGATTAAAATATTTCACGTAATTTTCTACGTTTCGACCCACTAATTTTTATTTAAAAACAGGGTTCCCAAAAAGATAAATATGTGATATAGTATAGGGGTTACATCCAATCGGGCAAATCAGGATTTGGACACCTGAGCACATCTTTCGCGCACTATAGACGCTTACCAAACTGGTATTACAGATGAAAGAATGTTGTGGCACGAGGCAAATGTTTTATTAATTCGCGTAATTAGTAATTAGTTATTAGTAATTGGCACATAGGGTACCAATTCGTATGTAGCTAATTACTAATTACTAATAACAAATTACTATGTCATCAATTACAAAAGACGCTCTTAAAGCAGCTGGCCTTCAGTACGGTTATTCACGTACACGTCGTCATCCATCAGTAAAGCCTTTCATTGAAGGGAATCACAATGGAGTAGACTTCATCAACCTCGAATCAACTGCAAAGCAGTTAGACGACGCTATTACTTTTCTAAAAGCTGTACACGGAGCTGGAAAGGTTGTTCTTTTCGTTGGAGTAAAACCTGAGATACGATCAGTCATAAAAGAAGTAGCACTATCACTTAACGCGCCATATGTTGCAGAGAGATTCATCGGCGGGACACTTACTAACTTCCCACAGATAAAGAAGCGTATAGAGAAGCTACACGATCTTCTTAAAAAGAAAGAGACTGGAGAACTTTCTGTGTATACAAAGAAGGAACAGCTCCTTATCCAGCGTGATATTGATAGATTGGATCGCGACTTCGGTGGAATATCTACTCTAACTAACTTACCAGCAGCTATTGTTATCGTTGACTCTCGTCATGAAGATATGTGTGTAAAGGAAGCAGCTCGTCTCCACATTCCTGTGGTTGCACTTTCTAACACGGATTGTACACTGGAAGGTATAGAGTATCCGATCGTTGGAAATGATGGATCTGTAACATCAGTTCGTTTCGTACTCGAAGCTATCAAGTCTGCTCTCCAAGCACAAGTATAAGCATTGTATTTCGTATTCGTATTCTAACTATTAACCATTGACTATTAACCATTAACTATCTATGGACACACTAAAAGAACTTCGTGAGGAAACAGGTCTCTCATTTGCTCAAATCAAGAAAGCTCTCGATGAGGCACAAGGGGACAAGGCAAAGGCTCGTGAGATATTATCTGCATATTCAGCATCTCAAGCAGAGAAAAAATCTGACCGTGAAATAACCGCTGGAGTTGTTTCATCATATGTTCATGGTACTGGCACTATCGGAGTGTTACTTGAGCTTGGATGCGAGACTGACTTTGTGGCAAATAATGAAGAGTTTAAGACTCTTGCCCATGATCTCGCGCTTCATGTGTGTGCTATGGCACCAACATCTGTTAATAATGAAGATGGGCTAGGGGATGAGACAGCATTACTTAAACAATCATTTGTTAAAAATCCTGAACTAACTGTTGAGCAAGTTATCCAAGCGGCAATACAGAAGTTCGGAGAGAATACCAAAGTAACGAGATTTACTCGTTACAGTATTGTGTAACTAACTACCCATCATGCTAGTACTCCTTTTAGTAATAAGTGGAATACTAGCCGCACTCGCTGCGGTTACTATAGTGGTAGCACAAGGATATGCCATCAAGAAGGGTAAAATTGTGGTGGATGAGGATTACAATGGCCCAGAACATGTAAGTCAAATGGTAAATGCCATCGTACGCTATAGTCTAAAGCGTAGTATACATTTTCGTAAGTTCTGTATGCAGTATGTCTTACATATTATGGTACGTGTGATGAAGTATATGGATATTTTTTCATCGTACCTCTACGCAAGATCTCGTAATTGGTTCGTTAAGAATGCAGTACAAAATAAAGGCACTGTACCCCACTTCTGGGAGCATTTAAAAGTATATAAACAAGAAATAGATAAAGAAAAATCAGCAGAAAGTGATAAGTAATTTTACTGTACGATTGTACATGGCGGACAACTATTTTCTATAAATAAACTGTGTAAAAGTCTTTTTTACAAAGATATCAGAATATGCTAGTATGATATGCACGCTAGCTATATAGTGACATTAGTTTGTTATATAGAAAAATGAAAAATACGCTATGCCACTTTAGCTCAGTTGGTTAGAGCAACGGTTTTGTAAACCGTAGGTCCTCAGTTCGAATCTGAGAAGTGGCTCCCTAAAACATTTGCTTTGCAAATGTTCGGGCGAGTGCCCTTTGTTTGCAACTGGGCCCCGCAAACAAACGACACTATAGCCCCTGATTCCCCATGTTAGATACAAAAAAATACATTTTCACGTTTTTCATAACTGCTGCTATATTCACGACAGCATTCTTTGCCTCCACGTTTTTTTCTAATAAGCGTGTTGAGAACGTTAAGTCTATCCAAGACACAATTGCTATTGACATTCTTTCGAGCGAGACACAGTTTGATTTACTCAAAGAAGTCCCATGTGCCAACCTAGGAGATGATACTTTATCAGGCGAGCTTTCAAAATTAGGTGATAAGTTATCACACACTGAGACAGAACGTGGTGCAACTGATGACGAAATAATTTATCTTAAAAAATACTACGCGCTACTTCAGATTAAGGATTACATTCTCTCTAGGAAGCTTGTAGAGAAGTGTGGTGCAACGAAGAAACCTGTATCAATTATCTACTTCTATTCCAACACTGGCAATTGTCCAGAATGTGAAAAGACAGGGTACATTCTAACAAGGCTCAAAGAACTTTATCCGGATCTTCGTGTGTATTCTTTTGATTATAATATGGATTTTGCAGCAGTTAACTCTATGAAGACTATCTATCGTATTAAAGCACCATTACCTGCCCTTGTTATAGAGGATAAGACATACAGTGGATTCAAGTCCATTGAAGAGCTAGACGCACTATTACCAGATACACTTCGCACAGCAACCACAACTGTTGCAACCTCAACTAAAGCAACGTCTACGAAGAAGCTAAAATAATTCTGTTACTATGATAATAGAACAAATTCTCCAAGCGTTAATGTATCCGTTTCTTTTCATGTCTATGTATTTTCAGATATTTTTGCTGTATTCATATTTTGAGAATCAGAAGAAGATAAAAGACGAAGAGGGGCGTCAGGTTACACAATATCCAACTGTTACTATTGCAGTACCATGTTGGAATGAAGAAGCAACCCTTGCTGGTACATTAGACTCTTTACTTAACCTTAATTACCCTAAGGATAAACTCTCTATTATCATTGTTGATGATGGCAGCAAGGACAAGACGTATAGTATTGCAGAAGAATATGAAAAGAAGTATCCAGATACCATCCATGCAATCACAAAAGAAAATGGTGGTAAGCACACCGCAGTTAACCTAGCGCTTAGCAAGTCTACTTCTGAGCTTTTCGGATGTCTTGATGCTGATTCATTTGTTGATACGAATGCTCTTCTTACCATTGTGTCATATTTTGAACATCATCCAGATGCTAAGGCTGTTACTCCGTGTATTCATATTCGTAACCCGCGCACTCTCATCCAGCGTATGCAAGCGATAGAGTATCTGATGGGAGTATTCATGCGTAAAGCATTTGGTCAATTAGATGCGATACAAGTAACTCCTGGACCTTTTTCTATTTTTAAGCGTGAAGTATTTGATGTCATCGGTTCATACAGAAAAGCTCATAATACAGAAGATTATGAAATTACTCTTCGCATGCATAAAGCGCATTTGAAGGTCATGAACTCTCACAAGGCTCTTGTGTATACAGTTGGACCTGCTACAGCAAAAGGATACTTCTATCAACGGTTGCGTTGGGCGAGGGGATTTCTTGAGAATTCTTTAGATTATAGAGACATGTTTTTTAAGAAAGAGTATGGTAACTTCGGAATGTTTACACTGCCTGTTGCATTCTTGTTTGTTTTTTATGGTTTGTTTGCAATCATCTTTGCGGTCTATTCTGTCCTAAGTCATTATGTTGATGTATTAACACGATGGATGACAATCGGCATACATCCTAGAATTCCTGACTTTGATTTGTTTTATGTTAACACTACAGTGTTTTCTTTTGTAGTGATGGTAATGCTTACACTTTTTTTGCTTGTTATTTATATAGGCACTATTCTTTCTGATGATAAACAAGAACTATATCGCAACTTTCCGGTGTACTTTTTCATCTATCCATTTTTTGTTCCGTTATTTTTAGGGCGCGCTGTATTTGATACACTCACCAAGCGAAAGAATGAGTGGGTGCTACAGGATACGAAGAAGTAGGGACTAGGGGTTAGGGTATAGTGTTTAGTGATACAAGAATTATAGAATGTGACGCCTACGGCATTGCATTACTAATCCCTAAACTCTAAATCCTAGTCCCTATTTCATTTTATGGTAAAATGAAACCTATGAACGGACATGCTCACCCTATAACCCTTGCTATTGCTCGTATATCGCAGATTTTTTCTTCTATGGGATTTGATACCGTGGACGGTCCTGAGCTTGAGGATGAGTGGCATAATTTCGATGCATTAAATGTACCAGGCGATCACCCAGCACGAGACATGCAAGATACGTTTTGGATACAAGGTGCGAAGGGTCAGAACAAGCATGGTGAAGATGTTGGGTATGTACTACGTACACATACGAGTAATATGCAGATACGTACCATGGAGCAGTATGTCCGTGAAGGGCGCGCGCTACCACTTGCAATCTGCTGTCCTGGTAAGGTATTCCGTAACGAAGCAACTGATGCTACACACGAGGCGCAGTTTCATCAGATAGAGATGTTATATGTTGGTAAGGATGCGTCACTTTCAATGATGATAGGTATGATAGAAAAGTTTTTCTCAGAGTTCTTCGGAAGTAACCTTGTAGTGCGGTTACGTTCTAGTTATTTTCCATTCGTTGAGCCAGGGAATGAGGTAGATATGCAGTGCTTCAAATGTAAAGGTACGGGGCTAATCGCGACAGGGGACAATGTCGCGACGCCCGACCAGCCTTTGGTTGGTCTAGGGTGTAATGTGTGCAAGCAAACAGGCTGGATAGAAATAGGTGGAGCAGGGATGGTACATCCAAAAGTGTTAGAGGCAGGTGGTATCAACCCTCGCGAGTATAGAGGGTTTGCATTTGGTTGTGGAATAGATCGTATGGTGATGCTTAAGTACGGAGTGGATGATGTGCGACTTTTGTATAACGGTGATCTTCGTGTCGTGAATCAATTTTAGTATATGAAATTTTCAAAATCATGGCTGCAAGAATATATAGAAGAAACTTTACCTTCTTCAGAGGTTATTGCTAGCACTCTTAACAAAAAAGCATTTGAAGTTGAAGAGGTTTTATTTTTGCATGGAGATAGCATCTTTGATATTAAAGTCTTACCTAATCGAGCACATGACGCTCTCGGTCATAGAGGTATGGCACGTGAGCTATGCGCGGATTTTGGGTATACCTATAAAGATGATATTAGAACAGAGAAGAGTATAGATTTTTATAACGCGATAGTTCCATCTCCACTTGTTGCAATTGATGATACGAAATCATGCACACGTTTCATGAGTGTGAGAATCGATAAGGTAAAAGTACAAGAGAGTCCGCAGTGGTTAAAAGAAAAATTAGAAGCAATCGGTCAGAGAAGTATCAACAACATCGTTGATGTTACCAACTACGTGCAGTTTGCGATCAATAAGCCAATGCATGCATATGACGCACGGTCTATCGTAGGGACACTCCGCGCGCGCTTCGCGCGCGCGTCTGAACAGCTTGTGACACTTGATGACAAACAGTTAACACTTGATGAGAAGACGCTTGTGATAGCTGATGATGAGAAGGTGCTTGGGCTTGCTGGTATAAAAGGTGGGAAGTTTAGTGGTGTGAAGGATGATACAACGAGCGTGATACTAGAGAGTGCGAACTTTAGCGCATCGCTCATCCGTAAGACCGCACAGAAGTACAGCTTAAAGACCGATGCATCTAAGAGATTTGAGAATGGTATAGCAAACTCTCTCATAGAAGAAGGGCTCTATATGACGGCTAATATCATCAAAGAACTTTTCCCAGATGCTATTATCAGTCTCGTTGCTGATGCATATCCAAAAGTAGATACTCCGTACTATGTTGGCATTTCTCTTTCTGAAGTTAATAGTATTTTAGGAACAAACTACACAGAGGAGGTAATAGAAAAGACGCTTACAGAGCTTTCATTTTGTTTTGAAAAAATTATTCCACGTGAGTATATTGAAAAAGTGTATCCAACACTTATTGGAGTGCATTACAAAAATCCATCTAGCATGCGAGAGGATGCACCACACGCGTTTAGTTGCTCATCTCTTATAAGTTATTTGTATAAAGGTATATGGATGCCAAGTGTGTCAATTGATAAATATGTCTTTACACAGAGAGTTACAAAAGAACAGTTACAATTTGGTGATCTTGTCTTTGCTAATTCTGGTGAAGGTCTTATACGATATGAATCAATAGAATTTCTAAGAGGAACAAAAGTACCAGAAGGTGTCGATCACGTTGGTATGTATATTGGTAATGATGCAATACTTCATGCAACAAAAGTAGAGGGTAAAGTTGTCGTACAAACATTTGATGAGTTCGTAAAGTCTCGCACAGTTGTTGGTTATGGACGTATTACTGATACCCTAGACGAAAAGCGTTATGTTGTTACCCTACCATCAGAGCGTTTAGATATTCGTATCAAGGAGGATCTCGCTGAAGAGATAGGGCGTATCATAGGGTACGACACTCTTACTCCGACACTTCCATCGCTTACTCGTACAGGGCTACTGCCTAAGCGAACATATTATGAGAATAAGGTTCGTGAGATACTCCTTGCGAATGGGTTCTCTGAAGTAATGACGTATACGTTCGGTGATGAGGGTGAGGTAGAGCTCGTGAAGGGTCTTGCAGATGATAAAGAAAAGTTGCGTACAAGTCTCAGGAAGGGGATACTACAATCTCTTTCACTTAATCTCTATAACGCGCCACTCATCGGGCAGAAGGTTATTAAGATTTTTGAATTTGGAAGTGTATTTGTGGGAGGAGAGGAGCGTAGGCATTTCGCACTTGCTCTTGATGATGGAGGGAAGAAGTCTACTTTTACTGAAGAGGTAGATTTGTTACTCGCAGAAATTAAGAGGACACTTAATGTAGATGTGCTTGATTATGAAACAGTGTCAGCTAAGCCATATTGTATCTCACTTGATTTTGATACACTTATAACAACACTTCCTGAACCAACCACGTATGAAGCACCTACATTCGCGTCTCTACCTGCTGTTACTTACCAACCAGTCTCGCCTTATCCGTGTATTACCCGTGATATTGCTATGTGGGTACCTAGTGGTACGACATGGGAGAGTATCTATGCTCTTTGCGGGGAAGTATCTAATCCTCTCGTTACTCGTATTGATTGTTTCGATACTTTCACTAAGACAATTGAAGGTGTAGAGAAGACATCGTATGCATTCCGTCTCGTATTCCAGAGTTTTGAGAAAACCTTAACTGATGATGAGGTTAATCTGATGATGGAACCATACTACGAGCTATTCAAAACAAAAGGGTACGAGATACGCTAGACAAAAGTATCAAAATATTGTAGTATGCTTTTTATATTGTTCTTCAACACCTAGGAGAAATTTGATGAATTTTACTAGAAAGTTAGCCGTAATAGATGTATATGTACTGAGAGAATTCGTTAAGCTCTCACGCTACGCTGAACTGAAATGGGGCTGGAGCAAAGACTCAGGTCGGACAATCAGCTTATTTTTCACAGTACTGTTTATTGTACTCGGGCATGGTTCGTGGGCTGCGTACCTCTATAACAAAGAATATCTATTCTTCTCTACAGTTTTAACTGTACTTGCCTGTGGCGGACTTATCGGGCTTGTGCTGCTTGTATACACCGTAACCATTAAAAAAAGATTACTCGCCAGCCTTCGTACTGAAGATCAAGATATCCAAAAAATGCAACGAATGCGCTTCACGATGACCGTGTTAGCTGTATTCTTACTCATTTTGTATTTTGAGAGTGATGCACTATTCTACTTGTGGTATTCTTTCGGGTTATTTAGCATGACCGCACATCTCTACTTTAAGTCAGTACTTGCGGGTGTTAATACCTCAAGTTGACTTGCACATAATATCTAGCGCTCACAAACTATAGAATTTCTTGAAGCCTCATGAATGAGGCTTTTTGTTTTAGTTATTTTTTGTATTACACTGACAGTTATGAAACTATCTGTTCCATATTATTCTCAGTTTGTAGATATTGATGATCAATTTTGGATGATTCGTGCGTGTGGTGGTGCGTGTCTTAAGATGGTTGCAGAGTATCACAAGAAGACTGTGGCAGATCTTGTAACGCTGTGTAATGAGGCACGTGATCGTGGTGGGTATCATATGACTAATGGCTGGATGCATGACTATATTGTAACTAAGTTGATAGAGCTTGGTCTACACGCCTATAGAAAAGAGGGGATAGAACATCTCGAAGAAATCCTCGCATCCCTTGATGCAGGCAATCCAGTAATAGTATCAGTTGAGAAAAGAGTGCTTGAACAAAAGCGTTTCCATCTTATAACATTAGTTGGTTATGAAACAAAAACTAACCCCCAGTCTCTAGTCCCTAGTACCTATCTCTACTATCATGAATCAGAATCAACTGATAAGGATCGCGGACAGTATAGAGAGTGTACACAAGAAACGTTCCTTGAATATTTTAGAGGTAAAGCAATATTTGTAAGTAATAACTAAATCTTTCATAATCAATCCCAAATAAAAGTGCCAGACGCTTGCGCGCCTGGCACTTTGATCACTCAGTTCATTTTCTGCCGCGTTTTTCTCGCAGCTTCTTTGCGATGAAGCGAAGACAGTACATACGTGTGATCATCTGGAGTATCTCAGGATTACCAGTCTTCTCGTATTCGGTAATTCTTTCTTGTTGCTCTTGGGCGCTGATCACTTTCCCAGAGGTTGAATAGATAATAGGTTGCCCCAAAATTCGTTCGATCTGCCAATACAAATCCTTTGCGTTCATCTGGCCGATAGAAATCATGTATTTAAGACGGCCACTTCGTTCTGCAGGGTGATTCTGCATGACTTCTCCTTAAAAATTCAAAAAAGAACTAGTCATACGCAAAGTAGTTACTAGCGTATGGTGATAGTACAATATAACATTTTATAGTTTAAGTCAATGTTGGTGAGAAATGCTTGAAAGTCTATACTGTATAGACTTTTGACATTGTATGCAACTACGCGATTATCATTATGTACATTGTATCGGTATCGGAGGTATTGGACTCTCAGCAATTGCAAGATATTGTAACACACACGGAGCGACCGTCTCAGGCTCAGATGGTTCACATTCTAAAATTACAGATGATTTACAAAAAGAAGGCATGGCGGTTTATATCGGTCACGATAGTGCACATATTGCATCTGGAGTTGATCTTGTAATTTATACTATTGCTATTACTCCTAGTAATCCAGAGCTAGTTGAAGCTAGGTCACGCGGTATCACGTGTATGACCTACCCAGAAGCGCTCGGTGAACTGACAAAAGAATACACCACAATAGCAGTATGTGGTACTCATGGTAAGACAACAACGGCAGCGATGGTCGCGAGTATGCTGACAGC
>JAIXVU010000005.1 GCA_027482685.1 bacterium | reverse complement strand
TCGATCGACCAAGAGTTACGAGACTTGCAGAAGGAGTTTTTCCGAACCGGCATTGTTTCAAATGAAGCGAATGCTACGAAACTCACTCGCGACATGAAAGACGGACTGACGCGAACGCAACCATGTGTTGACTACAACGTTTGTGGTAACCCAAACGTCACATTTGCAGAACAAGCTGCAATGGCAAGAAAAGGTCTTGTCGACATAGCGACCGGTAAGGGTATGGATGAGCAAGGCAGAACCAACTGGGAAATCCATACCACGAATGCGCTTTACAACCTTATCTCTGGCGCGGGAAACTTCGGTATCAGTCTTGCTGATAGATTCCTCAAAGGACGAGGCGCGACTGGAAGCCAGGCAACTCAACCGCCGAAACTCGAATATCCTCCGATTACTCCGTCTGATGGTCCAAAAACACCTCCTGGCGGAATTAACGGTAAATAACCCAAGAGGTTCTTGCAGGAACCGCTTTACTCAGCAATTTATGAGTAAAGCGGTTTGTTTTTTGGAAAAGCTTCTTTTTTAAATTCTATACTATATAACAATTTTTAATCTTTATATCATATCTCAAGATAATAAGGCGGATACAACGAGTGAAATCATAACAGAGACTTGACTAATATTTATTTACGTTGTATATTTATATATGAAAGGAGAACGTCATGACTAGTTCTTTGTATCCCATTTTTGGACTATTTCTGCAACTTACAGGTGTTGTTGTGGCATGTATGTTCGTAGGTGGAGTTTTCTACCTAACGATGAGCATCGTCGCAAACATCATCTGGACTTTAATCTCACTCATCAAAGGAGAGAAAGTAATGTGGTGTTGGCCACACCCTTCAAGAAGTGAGATACCGACTGAAGATAGAGGTGTTATCATTCGTAACCAGATTTCAAATGGAAACGGATGATGAGAAGACCCTCTTCCGAGTTCTTAAGGGCGTCACCGCAGGTGACGCCCTTTGTCATATTTTTAACGTAATACTTCTCTCTACGCTCGTAACTTCCACCCAGTTCTAAATATCCATACACAGATAGCAAGAGTAATCACCGAAAGAGTTCCAAGAACAGTAACTCCAAGGAGAAGTGACGCCTCATGATACCCAGTTAGAGAATACCTAATACCGTCAACTGCATAGAAGATTGGATTGAAATGTACAATGAACTGCCATTTCTCTGGAAGCATGTTTATTGAATAGAACGCACCTCCAAGAAATGTAAGTGGGGTTAAAATAAAGTTCGTAACTAACCCAAACTTTTCAAAACTATTATCCGCCCAAATACCAGCAACTACTCCAAGTAATCCAAAAAAGATACTAATGAGAAGCACATACCCAAGGAGAGCAAATGGGTGTGCGAGCGTGTTAACTCCAAACAGTACAGCGACTACGGAGAGCGAGAGCGTAATAGCAAGCGCACGGAATACTCCACCGATGATAAGTGACGTCACAAGCTCAGTGTATGAAAGAGGTAGGGTAAGCATATCCTCTATCGTCTTCTGAAACTTCATAAAGTAAATAGAAAATGATGTTGCAGAAAATACCGCCATCACAAGATTCATGGTAAATACTCCTGGAAATACAAAACTAATATATTTGATACCTTCGATAAGTTCTATTTTACTCCCCACCACGTATCCAAACACAAAAATATAGAGTACTGCTGTTGCAAACGGTGCAAGTATCGCCTGACCGAGAACACGTTTAGTACGCCCCACTTCTCGACGAATGAGGGTATATAGTCCTATCCAGTTTCCGAAAAATTTTTTCATAATAGTTTATTGTGTATGACCTACAAGCTCTAAATATACATCTTCTAGCTTCTTGTCTTTTGTTATATTTGTCATCGTATCATCCATGATGATATTGCCATCTTTGATAATCGCCACACGCTCACAAAGCGCTTCTATCTCTTCTAGATAATGGGATGTGAGTACTATGGTATTCCCTTCATTATGAACTTTACGAAGGAATCTCCAGAGCGCTTGTCGTGTTTCTACATCTACTCCTGCAGTAGGTTCATCTAAGATAAGCACTGACGGATTATGCATCATCGCCTTTGCAAGAGTTACACGACGTTTAAGCCCGCCTGATAGAAATTGAAATTTCTTATCACGATGAGCTTTCAAGTCAAATACTTCAAGCATCTCTTCTCGCCTCTTTTCCATTTTCTTGCCAATAATGCCGAAGAAGCCTGCCTGAAAATCAAGTATCTCATCGACTGTCTGAAATGTATCAATAGTGAACTCTTGTGGAGATACTCCTACATTTACTCGTGCCTCGCGATAATCCACTACCACATCTTTACCTAATACTTTGACAGTCCCTTCTGTTGGCGAAGTAACTCCGATGATGCAGTTGATGGTAGATGTCTTACCTGCTCCATTTGGACCAAGTATGCCGATGAATTGCCCTTGTGGTATGGTGAGGTTAATCCCATGAAGCGTCTCTTTCTTCGCATCTCGATAGGTCTTGTGGAGATCTAGTATTTCGATTGCGGGTGTATGTGATTTATTCATTATGCTAGTGAAAAGTGATATACCAGTTATTCATGAAGTGATAGACCGCTAATAAAGTCCATCTTGCCAACAGCTACTCCTTCCTTACGGAGGATATTGTATGCGGTCGCTACGTGAAAGTGTGAGTTCTGAAATGCATACTCTTGTACAAAATCTTTACCAAGAACATACTTGCCCCCCATCCAGAACAGGCTAATATGTCGTTCATCTGCACCTTCAAAATCTTGAAGTGTAAGAGATGCAATATAGTCCTTTGATGTCTTCACTCTAGCAATGAGCTCTAGAATAGTAGTCTCTGTATCCTCCATCTTCACATGCTCCTTACCTGCAAGCAACATGATGTTACGTCTCATATCATCAGTTGCAATCTGTATCTGACGAGTGAAGTTAAACATGTCTATATATATCGCTGCAGTGAGTAGCGTACTTTCATCTATACCTTGCTCTTTGACATGCGCATCAGCTTTTTCTAGTAGATGTACGAGGGTGTCTGATAACTTAAGGTAGACGGACTGTAGGAGTTGATAGTTATTCATACTTAGTTAGTGGTTTATGGTTACTAGTAAATGGTTAGTATGCTAAGTATACCACAGATTACTAAGAGTGCTCCCCTAATAAAAGTTCGTGCACTAGATAAGAGGCGGCACCTACGGTGCCGCCTCTTATCTAGTCTCTTTACCTCTTATGTGCCTTTCTACACTTGCTACTGCAATACTTTACAGCCTCCCAGTCATCACGTGATGAGAGAGACTTACGGTTTGAAAAATCTCTCTTACATACAATGCACGCCTTGTACCCCCTTTCTTTTTCTATTTCTCGCATATAGCTATTGTAGAGCTACTGTACCACGTTTTGTAAATTGCACTCCTTCTTTTTTTAACAGCACTTGTTTACTTGTACCGCGTAGACCGTTATACATACCGACACCACCATCTGACCTTACTACGCGATGACATGGGACAGATATATCAGTATTCTTTGCCATGATAGTACCTACCGCACGAGACGCGCGTGCATTCCCTGCACGAGCTGCAACTTGACCATACGTCATCACTTTACCTCTAGGAATTGTAGTAACAATATCTATTACTTTTTGATTGAATGATTTCATATACAATAAGTATATACTATATACTTATTGTAAGTTTACAATGACTGAAAAGATTTCTTTTTTTAATTTTCAAATACTCATCTCTACGCTTGGAGATGAAAAAGTGATGCTTGGGGTCGCTCTTGCTGTACTTCTCATGCTCTATATTCATGGGATGAAAAAAGAGTCCTATATCATTGTCTTTGCCAGTACAACCGCAATGTCTATTACATATCTTATAAAAAATCTCCTAAAAATACCTCGCCCGCTTGACGCACTCGTTATCGAAGACACCTACCGCTTCCCTTCAGGCCATGCGACGATGGCAGCGATTGTCATGACTTTTGGAATATTAGCAACCCGCAAATATGTGAGAAATACTATTGTGAGGGTTATCTTGTATTCCATCTCGGTTGGATGGTTTTTACTTATAAGTTACTCGAGATTATACCTACACGTGCATTATTATATTGATATAATAATCGGCGGGCTCATTGGAATACTATCAGTTCTTCTCATCACTATCCTCTTCACAAAGCATCTAAGGTATTATAAATAGAAAAAATAAATTGTATAGCGTATGCTATAATGAAAAAGAAACACACCTATCGTGTTTCTTTTTAATCTAGAGGGTTCGCATAGCGGTCTAGTGCACTGCCTTGGAAAGGCAGCAAGGTGAAAGCCTTCGGGGGTTCGAATCCCCCACCCTCTGCAAAATAATGAGCTTAAAGTGAAACTTTGAGCAATTATATTTTGCTTGAGAGGTGGGGGATTCGAACTGAACCCGACACGAAGTCCACTTTGTAATCAAAGTGGGGAGGGTAAAGCGGGGTCGCGAAATAAGGAGCAAAGCGACTATATTTGGTGACCGAATCTCCTTTCCAAAATTATGAGTGATGACGAGATGAAACATGTAGCAGAATCCATCTCTACAAAATACACTTATCTCATCTTTGCATAATCCCCCCTCTTCTCCACGAAGTAGTAGACGAGCGAGCCGAGTATAGGCAGCCCGACAATAAATACAAGCCACCAGAACTTATCATTCTTGGCAGCATCAACAAGCATCCAGATCATAAATGATGCGCTTAGAATAATTGTGATATAAAATAACGCGTAGTGCGAAAACGATGTTTCTTGTAGAGATGTTGCTGACATATGAGAAATAGTATACCACTATAGTAGTTGGTGATATGTGTGAAAAGAGTGAGGGGTGCCGTAGGCGCCCCTCACTCTTTTCTGCATATTCTTACTCCTAGTTTACGCTTGTTTGTTGAGTAGTCTATCAACACGTTCCTTGGTTGGTGGATGTGTCATGAATATCTTTGCAAACCATGACACCTTCTCTTCTTCTCTGGCTTCTGACATATCATTGACCCCAGAAGGATCTGATATGAAGAGATGCGAGATGGCATGATTCTGCACACGCATAGGTTGATGGAAGTTACTTATCTTCTCAAGCGCTGATGCGAGCCCCTCTGGATACCTTGTGATGAGCGCACCGGTTGCATCTGCCAAGAACTCACGCTCTCGAGAGATAGCGAGTCGTATCACTGTAGCTGCAATAGGAAGTAAAATGATTGCTGCTATTCCAAGGAATAGAAATACCGGACTCTTTCGTTCGCCATCACCACCAAAAGCTGACATACGAAGTGCAAAATCTGCAACAAATGAAATGATACCCGCAAATACTACAACCGCAGTCTGTAGCAACATATCGCGGTTACCGATGTGGGCAAGCTCATGAGCAAGCACACCTTCTAGCTCAGACTTATTAAGTAACGGGAGTAACCCTGTAGTTACCGCAACAACTGCATGATCTTTGTTACGCCCTGTTGCAAACGCATTCGGCGCAGGGTCATCGATGACATACAACGTAGGCATTGGTAGCCCCGCTGTTATAGAGAGATTCTCAAGTGTATTCCATAAATCTGGATATTGCTCGCGAGATTCTATGCGAGTAGCATTTGCCATCGAAAGTACAATCTTGTCTGAGAACCAGTACGCTCCTATATTGAGCAAAATAGAGATAGCTACTGCTCCATAGAGAAGGTTAGGGTTGCCATACATGAACGAAAGAGTAAAACCAAGCGCAATGATGAGAAGGAGAAATCCTGTCATCATGAACCATGTCTTTCGTACATTTGATGCTTGTTGTGTATATAGTGTTGCCATGTGGAATAGTCAATAGTTAATGGTTAATAGTCAATAGAAAATACAATACAGTATTCATGTAACTAATAATATATAACTAAGATTAGAACGAAACTTTAACTGGATTCTTTGCTTCGGCATCTTGTGCATCAAGCTCGAAGAACTCCGCCTCTTTGAAAGAAAACATTCCAGCAAAGATATTAGTTGGCACTGTTTGTAATTTAGTGTTGTATTCTTTTACAACACCGTTGTAGAAACGACGCGCAGCTTGTATCTTATTTTCTGTATCAGCAAGCTCACTCTGAAGTGACAAGAAGTTAGCATTTGACTTAAGGTCTGGGTAATTCTCAGCAAGAGCGAAGAACCCTGTAAGAGCTCCCTTTACCTGTGCATCAACATCCCCTAATTGCTTAGCACTCACTGGACCTGCTTGTGCCTGAGCACGAGCTGCTACGACCTTCTCAAGTGTTGAAGTCTCGAAGTTTGCTGATCCTTTAACCGTGTTAATGAGGTTAGGAATAAGATCAAAACGTCTCTTGAACTGCACATCAATATCAGAAAGCGCCTCCTCTACACGAACTCGTGATGACACAAGACCGTTATAGATAACAATAGCTACGATAACAAGAACTGCAATAATTCCAATAACAATATATAGTGGTGACATAATCTAAATTAAAGTATAAGTACTTGCCAGCTAGAACTTTCGTGGTATTTCGTATGCTGTTCTAGTGGCAGTACTATCCATAGTACAAAAACCTAATCTATTGTCAAGCTTTTTCTTCATGGTATCAACATATTTTATAGCGCTATAGTAACCCCCTAGAAAATCTCCTCAGAAACCTTTTTTTCTGATATTATAGAGTAATCATTCATCACAAAGATATCACTGTATGCAAACACCTAATCCAAAAGAACAACTAAGCAATATGAGACACTCTCTCGCGCATCTGCTTGCGGCTGCGGTCTTAGAACTCTACCCTGATGCGAAGCGTACCATCGGCCCTGCAGTAGATAATGGATTTTATTTTGACTTTGACTTTGGTAATACAAAAATATCAGAAGCTGACCTTCCTAAAATTGAAGCAAAGATGCGTGAGATACTCCCAACATGGATAGACACAACAAAAGAAATGCTTTCGAAAGAGAGAGCTCTAAATGAATACCCGAACAACCCTTACAAAGCTGAACTCATCAATGAATTCTCTCCGAACGGTGAAGAATTATCATTTTATAAAAATGGTACGTATTGGGACCTCTGTAAAGGTGGTCACAACGACCATCCAGCAACTGAAATTGCGCCAGATAGTTTCCGTCTAGAACGTGTTGCTGGTGCGTACTGGAGAGGAGATGAAAAGAACCAAATGCTCACTCGTATCTATGGCCTTGCATTTACAACAAAAGAAGAACTTGATGCATACACAATACAACGAGAAGAGGCTAAGAAACGTGATCATCGTATACTCGGTCGAGAGCTCAAGCTTTTCATATTTTCTGATCTTGTAGGGTCTGGATTACCGCTCTGGACACCTCGTGGAACATTCATACGAAACAAAGTAAATGACTATGTCCAAGAACTCCGTAGTGTATACAATTATGGAGCAGTCACAATCCCCCATGTTACAAAAAACGATCTCTACAAAAAATCTGGTCACTGGGAAAAGTATGCAGAAGATCTCTTCAAAATAGAAACTCGTGATGGACATACTCTGTGCATGAAGCCGATGAACTGCCCGCACCATGCACAGATATATGCAAGTGAGCTACGTTCTTATAAAGAGCTCCCTATTCGGTATAGCGAAACAACAATGGTCTATCGCGATGAACAGTCAGGTGAGCTAAATGGCCTATCACGCGTACTCTCTATTACACAAGATGATGCTCATGTCTTTTGCCGTGAAAGTCAGCTCGAAGAAGAAATTAATAACATCTGGAATCTAATTGAAACATTCTACACAACATTTGGATTTACAAAACTCGTTCCACGTTTCTCTCGTCGTAACGATGATCCGAAGTTCAAAGGTAATATTGAAGTCTGGGAAAAGGCAGAGAACGCTATCAAGAACCTCCTCGAGAAGCGTGCCTCAGGTGCGTGGATAGACGGAGAAGGTGAGGCTGCATTTTATGGACCAAAGGTAGACTTCATGGCAAAAGATGCCATAGGGCGTGAACATCAAGTTGGTACGATACAAGTAGACTTCGTACAACCAACCAATCTTGAACTCGAATATGTAAATGAGGAAGGCTTGCGTGATATGCCAGTGATGATCCACTGTGCAATCGCAGGCTCTCTTGAGAGATTCATGTCGGTGTACATTGAGCATACCGCTGGTAACTTCCCTCTTTGGCTATCCCCTACACATGTAGCTATCATTCCAATCGCTGAAGCTCATCATACATATGCACAAGGTGTACAAAAACAATTGCATGACGCAGGCATACGTACAGAACTACTACAGGAAAAAGATGGGTTAGGTAAAAAAGTTCGCAAAGTAAAAGAATTAAAAACTCCGTACTGGTTAGTAATTGGAGATAAGGATATAGAGGCTGGTAAAGTAACTCTAGAATCCCGTGACGCT